>CAYTAH010000006.1:0-162662 GCA_964435785.1 uncultured Phycisphaeraceae bacterium
TCGCGCCGCACACGCGCCGTACATCATGCAGGCAGGCGCAAACTGAATGGCATTCGCTACTGGCGAGCACCCCTCCGGGGTGCAAGACTTTCGCGGGCGTGGATCCGGGCGTGTCGGTCGCTGGCGCGACCTCCACGCCCGGCTACTGGAGAGCACCCCTATCGGGGTGCAGGTTCGGGGCGAGCCCGCGCCGGGCCCGCTCCTCACCCGACTGGAGAGCACCCCTATCGGGGTGCAGGTTCGGGGTCTCGCGGCGCCGGCTGTTGGGTTGCGGGGTTCACGACCATGCGAGGTACGACATCAGGGAGATCGTGGCCGTGCCGACCGTGACGGCGAGGGCGAGGCGCCGGCGCACGGGCGGCGGATTGCTGTTGAGCGGCACGCGGAAGGCATACCACCCCGCGGCGGCCAGGGCTGGGGCGAATACGCCGACCGCGGCCGCGAGGGGGCGGATCAGGAACAGCGGCATCGAGAGCGCGCCGACGATCGTGTCGAAGTGCTGGACGATGAAGGTGACACCCGCCGCGGCGCTCATCGCGCCGGTGGCCCACAGCGCCCGCGGGACGCCCTTCCACGAGCGGAACTCGGGCAGGCGCAGGCCGCGGAAGCCGAGCGGGTGGGGGCGGATGGGCAGGTCGTGGGCGCCGAGAAAGATGTCGTCCGAGCCGCACTCGGGGCAGCGTTCGAGGGGCGCGAGGCCCAGCTCGCAGCCGCAGGCGAAGCAGCGGAGGGCCTGCTTCCGCTCGCGCCCGACCGGCCTGGCGATGACCGTGCCGCACTCGGGGCACACCGGCTCGGTGCACCCGCGGAGGTTGTAGCCGCAGTGGTGGCAGCGGACATCGTGCGTGGCGAGGTACTCGGCCAGCGCGCTGCGTTGGGCATCCTCGGTGGCCACCGTGTGATGGTACCGACGAGGTTGGAAGGGGTTGAACCCGTTCAGCGGCGGATGTGAGCTGGTCGCTGGGATGCCTCAGCCGCGCGCGAAGGCCTGAAGCGATGTGACCGCCGATGCTACGAACCTCGGCAGGCGCACGGCTGCGACAGCCGTGCCACCACGACCGCGACTGAAGTCCCGGGCTCAGAAGTCAGACCATGCCCCGACCCTGGTTGAGCACGAGGTTGTCGCGCCCCAGCACCAGCACGTCCGCGATCTCCAGGGCCTCTTTGAAGCTCTCCATGGCGAGCTTGGCGTCGAAGGCGTTCTTGGGGACCTGCCCCTGCTCGAGGTGCTCGACCGTCGGGATCGCGTCGCCGCAGATCACCGTCGTGCGGCTCGGCTCGGCGACGAGCAGGCCGCAGAGCCCGGGCGTGACGCCGGGCAGCGGGAAGAGGTCCACGCCGCGGGCGATGGAGTCGGGGGCGGGCTTGCACTCCTTGAGGAGCGAGACCTGGTATTCCAATTCGCGCCGGGTCTCCTCGTCGGCGTCGCCGGCGTCGCGGAGGAGCTTGGCGAGCGGCACCCCGACGGCCTCGCGCTCCTGGGCGGCCATGAGCCACTCGGCGTTGTCGAAGGCGCGGATGCCGCGGCAGGTGTCGGCCTTGAAGCTCGTGAGGAAGACGTGGGTGACGTCGGCGGGCTCGATCCCGGCGCGCTCGTCGAGGCGCGCCACCACGGCCGCGGGCGGCAGGCCCGGATCGACGAGCACCACGGCGTCCCCGGCGCGGACGAGGGTGGTGGTGGCGTGGCCGGTGCGGAGGCGGCGCTTCCTGTCCCGCAGCGGGTGCTCGGCGAGTGTGCCGATGGAGATGACGCGGACATCCATGGCGGATGGTAGAGGGGGAGGCGCGAGCCGAAGGCGGTCACACGAACGGGCGGCGGGGCCGGGCCCGTTCCGCGTCGCCCGTTCTGCGTGTGCGGCTACCGCTCCCCGTCGTCTGCGAGCAGCCGCTCGAGCACCGGGTGCTTCTGGCGCTTCTTCTCCCGCAGCCGCTCGATGACCATGGCCGGGACCATCGGCTCGAGCTGGGCAAGATCGCGCCCGAGCGCGGTGATCTGGCGGATGAGGCTCGAGCTGGTGTACGCGAAGCTGTGCCCCGCGACGACGAAGGCGGTCTCGAGGCCCGCCACCTCACGGTTGGTCACGGCCTGCTGGATCTCGTACTGGAGATCGGACAGATTTCGGATGCCGCGGAGGAGCGCGGTGGCCCCCGCCCCCTTCGCGAAGTCGACCGTCAGGCCGGCGAAAGCGTCCACCCGGACCGGGGCCTCATCGGGCTCCTCGGCGACGAGGTCGGCGATGAGGTGCCGGGCGATCGAGACCCGCTCCTCGACGGTGAAGAGCAGGTCCTTGCCGGGGTTCCGTCCGACGGCGACGACCAGCTCGTCGAAGAGCCTCCGGCCGCGCCGGATCACGTCCAGATGGCCGAAGGTCATCGGGTCGAAAGAGCCTGGGAAGACGGCCAGATGGTGGGCCATGGGCCCCAGTCTATCCGGCGCAGACCGCACAACCGGGCGGCGTTGCCGGGGGAACCGGCCATCGGCGTCGCCCGCGCGATCGGCGAATCGCACGATTGTGGGAGCGGTTTCTCTCCCGCAAGGGAGTCGAAGGAGGGACGACCCCCTGCCAGGACCCCGTGCCGAGCCTCGGCGGCACGGGGTCCGCCATTTTTGGTGGCGCGCGGTCGCATTCGGGGGGCGATTGTGAGCAGCGGAAAAAAGCAAGGCCCCCGCGCATCGACCGGGGGACAGGTGGTCAACGCTGCGGGGGCCAAGCGTTCAGAGACACGTTGTCGTGCCGCACTCGGGCACAGCGGAGAAGTGTAGCGTGTATCCGCTCGCTCCGTCGAAAGCTCAGCCTCAAAAACCGAGCGAGATTCGGCCGCTCCTGCAAGTTCCTCTCCGGGTCACGAGCGCGTCTAAAGGTTTCAATATGTGCGATGGGGGCATCGACCTATTTTTCCACGCGGGCGCGCGGGCGTCCGTGAGGCACGACGTTCTCGGATCCCTGACTGCTCCCTAGCGTGGTATGAGGTAACTTCCTGCATGCCCGTCACGCCTGGTGCGGGGGCTCGCTCCTGACTCTCGGGCCAGGCTTGGCGTGGTCCGCGGCGGTCCCGGCTCGAACACGGTGGCGTTCTTTCGCGCGAGCGCGTCCGGACGATGGGTCCGAGCGCAAATGCTCTGCAAGGACCCGTCCGGACCTCGGAATCACCCCCGCGATGGGCACCCCCGGCGCTTACGATGAACCGCGCGATCCGCACGGCGTACCGGCGAGTAGTGCGGCCTGGGCGGACGCGCCCGGCCGGGGGACGGGCCGAGGAGCAAGCCGGATGATCTCGACAGAGGATGCCCCGTCCATGCGGCCGACGACGCGCATGGACACGCACTGCCACTCCTGGGCCTCGGACGGGCCGGCCGTGGCCGCGCTCGCGTTCCTGGGCGTCCCGGAGTGCTATTCACCCCCGGAGAAGGTCTACGACCAGGCGCGGGCGCGTGGGATGGATCTGGTGACGATCACGGACCACGACACCATCCGGGGGGCGATGGAGCTGGTCGAGCGGGGCTTCGAGGGCTTCACCGTCGGGCAGGAGGTGAGCGTCCACTTCCCCGAGGACCGGTGCAAGCTGCACGTCCTGGTGTGGGGGCTCAGCCCCCAGCAGGACGACGAGCTGACGAGCCTCGGGCTGCGGAACGACGTGTACGCCTTCGCAGCGTGGCTGTATGAGCACCAGCTGGCGCACGCGGTGGCGCACCCGCTCTACATGCAGAACGGGCGGCTGACCCGGTGGCACCTGGAGCGCTGCGCGCTGCTGTTCAAGGGCTTCGAGCTGCTCAACGGGGCGCACTCCGAGCGGCACCGGTCGCCCCTGGACCGTTTCCTGAACGGGCTGACCCCCGCGAGGGTGCAGCAGTTGGTTAAGGAGCACGGCGTGCGGCCGGTCTGGCCGCGGATCTGGCAGAAGGCAAGGACCGGCGGCTCGGACGACCACGGCCTGCTCAACATCGGTCGGACGTGGACGGCGGTGCGTCCCGACGGCGGGGAGAAGATCGCGGATCCCTCGGAGTTCTTCCGCCACGTGATGGCGGGCCGGTGCGAGCCCGGCGGGGTCGGCGGGCACAGCTCGCTGCTGGCGCACCAGCTCACGACCGTTGGGGCGCACTACTACGCGGACCGGCTGGCGGACCGCCAGAGCACGAGGGGGCGGTACGTCGCCAGCAAGCTGCTGCGATTCGCGGGGGTGGACCTGCCGCGCCCGTCGCGGGCGCGCCTCGCGGCCCACCTCACCCGGCGGAAGGTCTTCCGGCGGCGCCGGTCAAAGGGTTTGCCGCTGCTCGATGCCCTGAGGGATTCGCTGCGCCCCATGCTCGAGCGCTATCCCGAGCTGCGAGACCGGCTGGCGAGCGATCGCTGGGACGACGGCAGCGCCCTCTCGGACCACGAGAGGATGGCGCAGTTCGCCGACGAGCTCACGGCCGAGCTGACTCGCGCGCTCTCCGACACCTCGCTCCGGTCTCTTCGCCGGCGGGACAAGACGGGCCTGCTCGACCACGCGATCTCGTACGCGATCCTGTCGGCGGCGCAGGCGCCGTACATCTTCAGCCTCTTCTACCAGAACAAGGAGCGTGAGTTCGTCGAGCGGTTCGAGCACGAGACCGCGGAGCCCGGGGCGGGCGTGAGCGTGCTGGAGCGACCGATGCGAGTCAGCCTCTTCACCGACACACTCGGGGACGTGAACGGCGTCAGCCGTTTCATCACGGATGTCGCGCAGAGGGCGCTCGCTACAGGACGAGACCTTCAGGTGATCACGTCGACGCGCCTCGAGATCCCGAACCGGCCGAACCTCGTGAACTTCGACCCCGTCTTCGCGACGAGCATGCCGCGGTACCAGAATCTCGAGCTGGTCTTCCCGCCGATCGTCCCGATCCTGCGGCACCTCGACCGGCACCAGCCGGACTGCATCCACATCTCGACCCCGGGGCCCGTGGGCATGATCGGCTTCCTCGCGGCGAAGATGCTCCGCGTGCCGGTGCTCGGCGTCTACCACACCGACTTCCCGTCGTACGTGGACAATCTCTTCGAGGACCGGGCGCTCACTTACGCGTGCGAGAAGTTCATGCGGGCGTTCTACAAGCCCTTCTGGGCGGTTTTCACGCGGAGCCAGGACTACGTCGAATCGCTCGTCCGGCTCGGGCTGCCCCGCGAGCGGTGCTGCGCGCTCATGCCCGGCTTCGAGGCGGAGGCGTTCCAGCCCGCGTTCCGCGACGCTTCGCTGTGGGAGCGATTCCCGGCGATCGACCCCTCGAGCGTGAAGGTGCTCTACGTCGGGCGCGTGAGCGTCGAGAAGAACCTCCCCTTCCTGACCGGCGTGTGGAGGCAGACCCGGCACCGCCTCGCGGAGCTGGGCCTCAACGCGGAGCTGGTCGTGGTGGGCGACGGACCGTACCGCGAGCGGATGCAGCACGAGCTGCGCAGGCACAGGGCCCACTTCCTCGGCTTCCGGCGGGGGAGAGAGCTGAGCACGATCTACGCGTCGAGCGACATGTTCGTCTTCCCCAGCGTGACCGACACGCTGGGGCAGGTGGTGATGGAGAGCCAGGGCTCGGGGCTGCCGGTGCTGGTGACCGACCAGGGCGGCCCCAAGGAAGTCGTCGAGCACGGCCGCACCGGGTACGTGATCCCGACCACCGAGCACAACGCGTGGGTCGAGCGGATCGTGGGCCTGGTCGCAGACGACGACCGGCGCAGGCGGATGGGCGTCGCCGCCCACCAGAACGTGCAGAAGTACTCGCTCGCGAACTCCTTCGAGCACTTCTGGGAGGTGCACACGCGGGCGTGGCACGATCACCTGGCCTCGCGCGGCCTTATGCCGCGAGTCGGCACGCAGGGCGAGATCCCGTCCCACCTCTGGGGCGAGCCGGAGGTCGAGGGGCCGGGCGGGCGCGCGTCCCCCGCGACGAGCGCCTGAGCGGACATCGAGCCACGCAGCGCAGAAGACAACCGGCCGCGATCGATCGCGGCCGGTTGCTCGTCCCCCGAAGTGACCGGGGTTCTCAGGCGGCTCTGCGGACGGCGCGCCGGGCCGTCGTGCGCCGGCCGGAGCTCCACTTGTAGCTCCGGGCCGTCTTGCGGGCGGCCGGGCGCTTCGAGCTGCTCTTGCGGGCGGTCGTGCCGGTGCGCTTGGCCGCGCTCTTGCGAGTCGCGCTCTTGCGGGCGCCGGTCTTGCGCGCCTTCGACGTGGTGCGCTTGGCCGCGCTCGTGCGAGCGGTCGACTTGCGGGCCTTGGTCGTGCGACGCTTCGCGGTGCTCTTGCGGGCGGTGCTCTTGCGGGCGGTGGTCTTGCGGGCCTTGGCCGTGCGCTTGGCGGCCGTCTTGCGCCCGGTGCTCTTGCGGGTCGTCTTGCGGGCGCTGGGGCGCTTGGCCGTGGTGCGCCGCTTGGTCGCCCCGTGACGCCTGCTCGTGCTCTTGCGGGTGCTCGTCCTGGTTGCCATCTGCTGATCTCCTGAGCTGGTCGGGCCATCCTTGCGGCCCGTGCCCCCCGGTCGCCGCGACCTTGCGGCGGGTGCGGGAGCGGGTTGTCCGGTTCCCCCCGGCGTGCGTCCGTGCACTCCGGTGCCGCGGAGCCATCCCGCGCAAGGAATGCCCCGGCGGAAGGGCAATCGTCAGTTACACAACCCGCCATGAGGATTTCGCTCAAGAAAGTCCCTCCTAACCGCCAACCCGCAGAAATCGCGCGGCCGGGCGGCCCGATCGAAGCTTGCGGGCGAACAATCAGCCTTGCCCCGCTCGGGCAATGGAGAGCTCATGGCCGCGCCGCAGCCCCAGCCGCAGAACCCTTCACCCCGGCCTCCGGTCTCCGGGGCGCCGAACGAGGGCGCCTGGACGCCCGACTCGTGGCGGGCCCGCCTCGAGTCGCAGCAGGTGCGGTACGACGACCCCGAGGCGGTGGCCCGCGCCGTTGCCAAGCTGCGGGCGCTCCCGCCGCTGGTCACAAGCTGGGAGATCGAGCGCCTGCGCACGCTTCTCGCCGAGGCGCAGGAGGGCAAGCGGTTCGTGCTCCAGGGGGGCGACTGCGCCGAGACGCTGGCCGACTGCCGGCCCGAGGTGATCACCAACAAGCTGAAGATCCTGCTCCAGATGTCGCTGGTGCTGGTGCAGGGGCTGCACAGGCCGGTCGTGCGGGTGGGGAGGTTCGCGGGGCAGTACGCCAAGCCCCGCTCGAGCGCCACCGAGACGAAGCGCGTCGGCGGGCGCGAGGTGACCCTCCCGAGCTACTTCGGAGATCTCGTCAACCAGGCCCCTTTCGACGAGCTGAGCCGCAGACCCGACCC
Organism: uncultured Phycisphaeraceae bacterium; assembly: GCA_964435785.1. GTDB lineage: Bacteria > Planctomycetota > Phycisphaerae > Phycisphaerales > UBA1924 > PNC22. Next base: position 7,271 of record CAYTAH010000006.1, read on the forward strand.
GCACCTGATGGTGCGGGGCTATCAGCACGCGGCGATGACGCTGAACTTCATCCGCTCGCTGATCGACGGCGGCTTCGCCGACGTGCACCATCCCGAGTACTGGGACCTCTCCTTCTTCCACCACGCCAGCCTGCCGACGGAGCGGCGGGAGGCCTACGAGCGGGTGAGCCGCTCGCTCGCCGAGGCGCTTGGATTCATGGAGGCCCTGGGTGAGGCGAAGGTCCACGAGCTGACGCGGGTGGAGTTCTTCACGAGCCACGAGGGCCTGAACCTTCTGTACGAGAGCGCCCAGACGCGCCGCGTGCCGCGCCGCCCCGGCCACTACGACCTCACGACGCACCTCCCGTGGATCGGCGAGAGAACACGGGCGATCGGGGGCGCACACGTCGAGTTCTTCCGCGGGATCGCCAACCCCGTCGGCGTGAAGCTCGGCCCGAAGGCCGACCCGGCCGAAGCGGTCGAGCTGGCGCGCGTGCTCAACCCCGAGAACCAGCCCGGCAAGCTCGTGGTGATCACGCGGATGGGCGCCCCCAACGTCGAACGGTCGCTCCCCGGCCTCATCGAGGCGATGAGCAGGGCGGGGCGCGGGGCGTTGTGGATCTGCGACCCGATGCACGGGAACGGGATGGTCACCGCGGGAGGGGTGAAGACCCGCTCGTTCGACGCGATCACGGAGGAGCTGCGCAAGACCTGCGCCGTGCACCGGGCCGCCGGCACGGTGCTCGGGGGCGTGCACTTCGAGCTGACGGGCGAGGACGTGACCGAGTGCATCGGCGGGGCGTCCGGTGTGACCGAGGATTGCCTGACGCGCAATTACGCCTCGCCGTGCGACCCCCGTCTGAACTACCAGCAGTCCCTCGAACTGGCGTTCATCCTCTCGGATCTGCTCCGCAACGGGCGGAAGTAGCCGGTTCTCGGGGCGGGGATGCACGCGGGGTGAAGTCGGCCCCGCCGCGAGCCGATCACGCCTGCATGCGGAGGTCACGGCCGGCGGTGGCGGGGGCGACACGGCGCACAGGCGAGAAGCCGGCGCCCGCGCGTGCCCGGGCCGGCCGGTCTCCCGACGAGCCGCTCCGCTTCGAGCGCCGCATCGCCGGACGCGCCCGCGCCCGCGGCGAGAGCGTGGCGACGTTCGTGGATCCCGATGGGCGCCTCTGGCTGACGCGCATCCACCTCGTCGACCGCTCGGCCGCGGGCCTCGGAGTGCGCGCACACGTCCCGGTCTCGCCCGGCGCCACCTTCAGCCTCGCGCTCGATGGCGTGCCGCTGCAGGGCGTGGTGGCCCACTCACGGGCTCGCGGCGGCGCGTACAGGCTGGGTCTGCGCTGCGCGTTGCGCGCCGCGGCATGATGCGACGCGCACGCCCCGTGCGACCCGCCAGCTATGATCGGGCCGGTTCCCCTGCCTCACCAAGCACAGCGATGAGCCGCAACGGCCGCCGATGGCGAGCCCTCCGGGGCGGCGCCCGGCCGGGCGCGGTCGAACGGGAGCGAGCATGAACTGGACCATCGTCGGCTGGTGCGCCCTGATCATCGTCGCCCGGATCGGCGATGTCTCGCTCGGGACGATCCGCACGGTCGCGGTCGTCAGCGGCCATCGCGCGCTGGCGTGGGTCTTCGGGTTTCTCGAGGTCACGATCTGGGTGTTCGTCGTCTCCGCGGTCGTCTCGCAGATCCGGACCGTCCCGGTCTACGGGCTGGCGTACGCCGTCGGCGCCGCGACGGGGAGCTACGTCGGCGTCACGATGCAGCGGTGGCTCCCCTTCGGAAACCAGGTGATCCGCGTGTTCACACGCCACGGTCAGGAGCTCGCCGACGACCTGCGAGAGAAGGGGTTCGGCGTGACGGCGTTCCAGGGAGAGGGCCGCGCCGGGCCGGTCTCCATGCTGTTCGTGCGTGTACGGCGCACGCTCTCGCCGGAGGTCGTGAGGGCCGCACGAGCCGTGGACCCGCAGTGCTTCTATACGGTGGACGACATCCGGATGGCCAGCAGCACCGACAGCCTCGCGAGGCCGGTCCTCCGCGCTCCCTGACCGGCCCGCGGCGCGGCCCCCTCACGCTCCCGTCATGCCCGCCCACTGCTCGCGGTACCGCCGGGCCATCGCCTCCAGCGAGGCCGGGATCACCCGGATGTTGCCGACCGCCCCCATGAAGTTCACGTCGCCGTTCCAGCGGGGCACGAGGTGCACGTGGAGGTGCTGCGGCACGCCGGCCCCGGCCGCACGCCCCTGGTTGATGCCGATGTTGATGCCCTGAGGTTCCAGCGTGCGCTGCATCAGCTCGGCGGCCAGCTCGACGAGCCGCCACAGCTCGGCCCGCTGCGGGGGCGCGTAGTCGAGGATGGTGGGGGCGGGCTCGCCGAGCGCCACGAGCAGGTGTCCCCCGGCGTAGGGGAATCGGTTGAGGAGGATCATCCCGTGCCCGGTGCGGACGACCACGTGGTTGGCCTCGTCGGCGCCGGGATCGCGCCAGTAGTCGAGCACGAACGAGCCGGAGCCCGCGCCGGGGACCCCCGACTTCCGCTCGTCGGCCTCGAGCGCCTCGAGATAGTCGAGCCGCCAGGGAGCGAAGAGCGTCTGGGGGATCTCGCTGGGGCGCGGCGTGGTCATGGCTGAGGGTATGAGCCGCGCCGGAGGCCCGCGACGACGCTGCGTGCGACCCCTTCCCCTACACTTCCTCCCTGCCTCGCCGCACCGGCGGGCCGCACCACCCGCCACGCGGCGGGCCACCCACGGAGGAAGTCATGTTCAAGTCCGTTCGATTCGCCTCCCGCGGCACGGCACAGGTCCTGGTCGTCGGCCACTTCAAGGGGGGCAAGGCCGAGGGCTACGCGGGCGACAAGGCGATCGCCGACGCGCTCGCGCGCGGCGAGGCGACCGGGGACGTGGGGCGGATCGTCGAGGCGTTCCCGCAGGCGACGGGGCGTGGCAAGAGCGCGGCCCCGGGGCGGGTGATCATCGTCGGGCTCGGCGAGAAGGACTCCTTCAGCGCCGAGACGCTGCGGACCGCCGCCGGGGCGGTGGGGCGCCGCCTGGCGCAGACGAAGGAGTCCCGCGTCGAGATCGGCCTCGCCCCCGCCTGCAAGGCCGCGAAGCTGGACGCGCAGCGGGGCGGCAACGCCTTCGGCGAGGGGCTCGGCCTCATCGCCTGGAACTGCACCGAGTTCCGCGGGAGCGCCACGCCGAAGAACAGCCCCGTCGCCCTGGAGGTCCGGTCGAGCGACAAGGCGTTCGGCGCGGGGCTCGAGCGCGGCCTGGGCCTGGCCGAGAGCGCCAACGTCGCCCGCACGCTCAGCCAGACGCCCCCGAACATCGCGACCACGGACTTCGTCGCGGGCGAGGCGAGGAAGATGGCCCGCCAGCTCGGGCTCAAGTGCACCGTGATCAGCGGGAGCAAGCTGGAGGAGGCGCGGCTGAACGGGCTCAAGACGGTCGGGGCCGCGAGCGAGAGCAAGCCGTGCCTGATCCGCCTCGAGTACGCGCCCCAAGGGCGGACGCGCTCGGGCAAGCCGGCGGTGCTGGTCGGCAAGACGATGACGTACGACACCGGCGGCCTTTCGCTGAAGATCAACAACACGATGGTGGGCATGAAGCGCGACAAGGACGGCGGGTGCGCGGTCCTCGGGGCGATGCACGCGATCGCGACGGTGATCAGGCCCAACCGGCGCGTCGTCGCCCTGCTCAGCGTCGCGGAGAACTCGATCTCCGACGAGGCGTACCGGCCCGACGACGTGATCACCTTCCGCAACGGCGTGACGGTCGAGGTGACCAACACCGACGCCGAGGGGCGGCTCGTGCTCGCCGACGCGCTGTGCTGGGCGTGCGAGGAGGAGGACCCGGCGTTCATCGTCGACCTGGCGACGCTGACCGGCGGCATCGTCGTGGCCCTGGGCGCCACCTACGCCGGCATGTGGTGCGACGACGAGAAGCTCCGCCGGCGCATCGAGGAGGCCTCGGAGGCCAGCGGCGAGCGCGTGTGGCGCCTCCCGCACCACAACGAGTACCGCGAGATGATGAAGAGCCCCGTGGCCGACATCATCAACAGCAACCCCAACCGCAAGGCCCACCCCATCCAGGGGGCCGCGTTCCTGAGCTACTTCGTCGAGAAGGGCATCCCCTGGTGCCACCTTGATATCGCGGGCGTGCACGCGGTGGAGGGCGACAAGGGTCCCTTCATCGCGGGGCCGACGGGGTGGGGGACGCGGCTGCTGGCGGAGCTTTTGGCGGGCGGGTGACGGGCCGATGGACCGAACGCTCTACTTTCTCCATATCCCCAAGACGGCGGGCACCTCGTTGCGAAGGTGGCTCACGAGCCACTTCCGGGGAGAGGAGGAAGCCCCTGAACTGGTCTTTGCGAAGCTACTGGAGCTGCCCCGCGAGCGGTTGACGGAGTATCGGCTGATCTGCGGGCACCACGGCATGTACCTGCCCTCGCTGCTGCTCCGTCCGCCGATGATCGTGACCGTGCTGCGCGACCCGGTCTCGCGGTCCATCTCGCACTTCGGGACATCAATTCGCGCCCGATCCACCCCCTGTTCGAAGTGGTCCGCAACCTCTCGTACGAGGAGTTCGTGCATTCCGACGATGGCGAGGCGGAGCTCCTGAACCTCCAGTGCCGCTATCTCGCGCTCGATGACGTGGATGCCGACTTCTTCGGGCACGAGCGCCTCCGGCGCGGGAACATGCCGGGCCTGCGCGCGAAGTACTCAGATCGTGCGATGCTGGATCGGGCGCTCTCGCGGATCGGCAGCATCGAAGTCGCCGGCCTCGCCGAGCAGGTAGACGAAGTCGCGGCGCGGATCGCCGAGCGGATGGAGTGGCCGGCCCCTCCTCGACTCGAGCGGCTGAATGCCCGCCGAGCGCCCTTTAACCCCTACTGCCTCACGCCCCGCGCCCTGCAGCGCACGCTCGAGCTCACGCGACTCGACTGTCAGCTGTACGAGGAGGTCAAGCGGATGGTGCTCAAACGGTCGGATGAGCTGTCGCCGATGCCCTGCCCTTCGTACATCCCGAGCTAGAGCAATCGCGGGTTCCTCGACGGCGCATATACTCGGAGGGATCCACGGAAAGGCCGGTCAGGAGCAAGGGTTCACACATGAGCGATGCGAACAATGGTGCCACGCCGGCCCCCCCGGTCTTCGACCTGAGCCCCGATGACACGCTGTACTTCCTGCACATCCACAAGACCGCCGGGTCAAGCCTGCGCGAGTACATTCAGAGCAAGTTCCCGCCGGACCGGATCTCAAGCCTGCGGTGGGAGCTGCCGTTCCTCATCGACGCGAGACGAGAAGATCTTGAGAAATGGCGCGTGTTCTGCGGACACTATGGCTACCACCTCGAGCGCATCCTGGGTCGCCCCGTAGTGTATGTCACAATGCTCCGCGACCCAGTTGAGCGGACCATCTCGGCGTTCTACGACCAAAGGTGGCGTGAGGATCTGTGGCTGCACGCCCACATCAAGGACATGACGCTGGAGGACTATGTCTTCGACAAGATCGGCACGCGCGAGGTCATGAACTTCCAGACGCGAACGATGGCGTTCGACAGCGTGGAGGATCACTTCAAGGGGTACTCCGAACTGTGGCGCGATGCGGAGGAAACCGAGCGAGTGCTGGGCGATCGGGGGCTGCTGGAGCTCGCCAAAGCGCGCATTACAAAGTGCGCATGCGTGGGGTTCCAAGATGCGTTCCATGACTCGATGCGTTTGCTGGCGTACACCTTTGGGTGGTCGAGACCTCAGGCCGAGCCGCGGAAGAACATCCGGCGGACCGAGAAGGAGGAACTCTCCGATCGGGTGCTTCAGCGCATCCGCGACATCACAGCGCTCGATCAGGAGCTCTATGACTTCGCGAGGGAGCGGTTTGACCGTTTTGCCGCGGCACTGACCGATGAGATGATCGATGCGCGTCACCGGGAGGTTTCCGAGCGTGAGTGGCGAGGGAAGGTCGTATTCAGGCCCGCGGCCATGCTCCCCAAGCCCGGCGCCCCGCGATCCGCGGCGACCGCGTAAGCAGGGCTACTTCCGCACAATGAATGTCGCGGCCATCGTCCTGAGCGATGAGAGGTCGTAGCCCTGGAACTGTTCCATAAGGCTCGCCCGGTCTATCGCCGACTCGTCGGCCAACACGCGATCCTTGATCTCGAACGCCGCCGCCGCGCGGCTCGCTGCTGTCTCGAGGTCGCTCACGCGCAGGAGATTGCAGCCTGCCGGCATTCCATCGCGGTAGAAACCAAAGGGCACGTGCTCGGGCTTGCTGTGGCGGTGGTCCGTGAAGTCGATGCGATTGATCGAGAGCCCGGGGCTCTTAAGTACCGTGAGGTGATTGTCGATCTCCGCTTCGAAGCTCTGCACATGTTCGAATACAGAGGTCGAGAGGACCAGGTCAAAGGCGGATGGATGCTCGTCGAACGCGAAGCGATGGAGGAGGCGGATCGGACCCAGATCGGCTTGCGGGGGGGGCGAAAGCCGGTCGAAGCGGACCTCGGCCAGGCGCCGACGAATCGTCTCGGCATCAACTGCGGGCGAGAGAGCGTAGGCGTCCGGGCGCATGGAGATATCCGCGATGAGCTCGCGGGTGGCGGTCTCCACGTAATCGGGACGCCAACCGCCCGGCTCGAAGGCGGTGACGGATCCAGCCCCGTTGACGAAGAGGATCACGGCCACCGAAATGGGACTGAACTGCCCGGCGCCGAAGTCCAGCACGTCACGACCCTCGAGCCAGGATGGCTCGATGAGCTCGGGAGCGGCGCGGCCGTAGACAGCGAGAAAGTCGAGGGCGGCGGTGGGCCTGAACTTGTTGAAGCGGTGATCACGGATCCAGCGGTCGAGGGCGATCTTCACGGGTGCGATATGGCGAAACATCACGCGGTGCGAGTACTCGGGCGAGCCGAGAACTTCGCCCATGCGTCGCGCGGACTCGGACGAGAGAATCCCCGCCTGCGTGAGGTCCTGCATCGCCTTCTGACGGGACTCGGGAAACAGCAGATTCGCGATTGATAAGAGCACGCTCTCTGCCATCGGCCCCTCCGCTGGATAGGCGTGCCACGTCGTACGCACCGAGGCACCTTGTTCTACAGCTATCCCCTCGCCACGCTATGGCGGTCGCGATCGGATCATATCACATCCGCAAACGCCCGCCTGCTCTTCATGAAGAACGCGTAGCCGAGCAGGCACAGCACAACCCCCGCCGCCGTCGTCCCGCCCCACCAGGCCCAGTCCGGCCAGCCCTCGCCGAACATCACCGCCCGCGCCGACTCGACCGACTGCGCGAGCGGGTTGATGGCGATCAACCACCGGTAGCCCTCGGGCACGTCCTCGATGCGGTAGAAGATGGCGCTGAGGAAGAAGAGCATGTGCATCACGCTCCCGACCGGGTTGCGCAGGTCGCGGAGGAACACCCCGAGCGAGGCGAGGATCCAGGAGACGCCGAGGGCGAGCAGGGCGACGGGCAGCACCACCACCGGGAGCGTGGCCAGGTGCGGGCTGGGGAAGTGGCTGTCGGAGAAGATCGCGTAGCCGACGAGCCAGACGACGAGGCCGGCCGCGAGGTTGAAGAGGGAGGCGAGAAGCTGGGACAGCGGCAGGGTCTCCAGCGGGTAGACGACCTTCTTGACGAAGTTGGGCTGGCTCACGACGAGCGTCGGGGCCGCCCCCACCGTCTCACGGAAGACGTTGAAGACGAGGATGCCCGCGAAGACCTCCAGGGCGAAGCGGGCGATGCCGCCGCTGGCGCCCTCGCCGCCGCTCGAGGCCCGGTGCAGGATCACGCCGAAGACAAACGTGTAGATCGCGAGCGTCACCAAAGGGTCGGCGATCGACCAGCCGAGGCCGAAGGCCTGGCCCTTGTACCGGGCCTGGATGCGCCGGACGGCGAACTGCCAGGTCAGCTCGCGGCTGCGCCACAGCGATCGGGCCATGCTCATCGGGTCGAGGTGATGCGCGAAGGAGCGGGGCGGGTCGTTGAGCGTGAGTGTGGTCATGCGGTGGGGTGCGCCGATGACGCGTGGCTCCCGGCAGGGGTTTGATCGGGCGCGCAAGTCCCGACGGCGCGTATAGTAAAGGCCGACGGACGGCCGAAGTAGAGCCCGAAGTCGAGCAAGGGGTCACGGCGGACGGAATGGCGCAGGCGGCAGCGGAGATCGACGCGCACACGCCGCTCCCCGGTGGGGAGTCAGCGCCGCGCCGCGCGAACGCGCCCTCGGGGGCGGGCGTGGAGCCGCCCCCCGTGCCGGGCGCGCAGCCCAAGGTGGACCCCGAGCCCCCCGGCGGCGCGGGCGTGGCCATCGAGGTCCGCTCGGTTGGCAAGTGCTATCAGATCTACCGCCGGCCATCCGATCGGCTCAAGCAGGCGCTCACCCGCTGGCGCAAGAAGTACTACCGCGAGTTCTGGGCGGTGCGGGACGTCTCCTTCACGCTCCGGCGGGGCGAGACGCTCGGCATCATCGGGCGCAACGGCTCGGGCAAGTCCACGCTGCTGCAGATGATCGCCGGGACGCTCAGCCCGACGACCGGCTCGGTCCGCACCCAAGGCCGCCTCTCGGCACTGCTGGAGCTGGGCTCGGGCTTCAATCCGGAGTTCACCGGGCGCGAGAACGTCTTTCTCGCCGGGTCGATCCGGGGGTTCACCCGCAAGCAGACGGCCGCGCTCTACGACCGCATCGTCGAGTTCGCCGACATCGGCGACTTCATCGACCAGCCGGTGAAGACCTATTCGAGCGGCATGTACGTGCGTCTGGCCTTCGCCGTGGCGGCCCAGGTGCGTCCCGACATCCTGATCGTGGACGAGGCCCTGGCGGTGGGGGACGTGTTCTTCCAGCAGAAGTGCCACCGCTACATGCGCGAGGAGCTCAAGGGCACGACCCGCCTGCTCGTCGCCCACGACCTCAACGCGATCGCCAACCACTGCGACCGGGTGATCGTGATGCACCGCGGGCGGGTGGCCTTCGAGGGGCCGCCCTTGGAGGCGATCAGCTTCTACACGCGGATCGTGCACAACGAGCAGTTCGGGGGCGGGAAGGCCCCGAGCCAGGGCGAGGTGCGCGGCGCCAACACCCACGCGGTCGCGCCGGACGACTCGATCCCGTGGATCGATGTGCCCCCGGAGAAGCTGGGCGGCAAGGGGGAGGTCGTGATCCGGCGGGTGGCGCTGACCGGCTCGGACGGCCTTGCCGTGCAGACGCTCCAGCCGGGCGACGCGTACCGCTGCTACTACGAGATCCGGACCGACCGCCCGCACGCGGACCTGATCTTCGGCGTGATGATCTACGACCGGTTCGGGAACGCCGTCTGCGGCGACAACACGCTGAGCCTCCGCCACGGGGCGGTGGACCTGGCCGAGCCGGGGCGGTACGTCGTGCGACTGGACTATCGCTGGCCCGAGCTGCGCCCGGGGGCGTACACGGCGACGTTCGGCGTGGGCGAGGGCAAGCACGCGACACACCACACGGTGCAGTGCTGGGCCCACGGCGTGGCCGCGATCTCGGGGATCAGCCCGGAGAAGCCGATCCACGGCCTGTTCAACAACCCGGTGCGTGATGTGAGGGTGGACCGCATTGGCTAAGCGCGAGTGGCGATACTGGGAGCCGACGTTCCAGGCCGATCGGGTCTGCGAGATGAACCCGGTGTGGCCGTGGGGCGGGCACCGCGCGTTCGGCTACGACCTCGTCCGCTGGATGAGGCCCGCGCGGATCGCCGAGCTGGGCGTGCACTGGGGGACGAGCTTCTTCGCCTTCGCCCAGGCCGTCAAGGACGGGCGGATGAAGGAGACCGAGCTGATCGGCGTGGACACCTTCGAGGGGGAGGAGCACGCCGGGCAGTACGGGCCGGAGGTGCTCGAGACGGTGCGCCGGATCGTCCGCGAGCACTTCGCGGGCCAGAAGATCACGCTGCACAAGTCCCTCTTCAGCGAGGCGCTCCCCAGGGTGGAGGACCAGAGCATTGATCTGCTCCACATCGACGGGCTGCACACCTACGAGGCGGTGAAGGAGGACTTCGAGACCTGGCTGCCCAAGCTCGCGCCGGAGGGGATCGTGCTCTTCCACGACGTCGCGCCGGACACCGGCTACGGGTCGACGGACTACTGGAACGAAATCGTGGAGCAGCACCCGGGGTTCGCGTTCAACCACTCGTGGGGGCTCGGCGTGCTCTTCCCGAAGGGCCGCTCGCGCTTGGACGAGCTGGAGAAGCTGGGGATCGAGGACAAGGTGCTGGTGTACACGCACCGCGCCGTGGCCGCGCGGGCGCTGACCGACCTCGAGGCCGCGAAGCAGCTCGCCGTCGAGCGGATGCGGACGATCGAGAACCAGAAGCAGGCAGTGCAGGAGCGGGTCGGGCAGGCGGAGAAGCTGCGGACGGACCTCGAGGCGGCTCGTAACCTCGCCCGCGAGCGGTTCGAGGCGCTGGAGAAGCAGTCGGAGCTCGTCAAGCAGCGCGGCACTCGGATCGAAACGCTCGCGCAGCAGCTGGAGACCGCCCGCAAGCTGGCCGGGGACCGGCTCGAATCGCTCAACCAGGCGGCGGCGAGGGCGGTGCAGGCCGAGCGGGCGAACAGCAAGCTCGAGACCCGGGCCGCGGCGGCGGAGACGGCGCGGGAAGAGCTGCGCGGGCGCATGCAGGAGCTCCGCGAGAGGATCGCCGTGCAGGACCAGCGGCTCACCGAGCTGCGCGAAGCGCAGCGTGCGGTGCAGCAGCGGAACGACGAGCTGCGCGAGCAGAACGCGGGGTTGCGGGAGAAGCTCGCCGGCGAGCGGGCCGCCGCCGCGGAGCTGCGGGCCGAGCTCGAGCGGTCGCGTGGCGCCTTCAACAAGCAGCTCGGGGAGATCGTCGAGCACCTCGCGGCCCTGGCGGCGTCGCACGAGCGGGAGCGATCGACCTCGCGCGAGTCGCTCGCGGGCCTGGCAAAGGCCGTGGAGGAGGCGCGTCGCGCAGGCGAGGCGGCCGCGGCGACGCTGGGCAAGCGCCTCGATCGGCTCGGCACCGACGCCGAGCTGCTCGGCCTGCGCACGGAGTATCTGGAGGAGCTCGTGGGGGGGCACCGCGAGCGGCTGGAGCAGCTCGACACCGCCCCGGGCGCCGAGCGCGACTGGCTGACCGGTGAGCCGCTCCCGGCCAAGAGGAGCCGCAAGAAGCCATGACCGACGCGACCGACGCACGCACGCCCGGCCGGGCCCGCATCGCCTGGCTCATCCCCAGGCTCATCGAGGGCTCGGGGGGGCATCGAACAATTCTGCAGAACGTCGCGGCCCTCGAGCGCGCGGGGCACGAGTGCCACCTCTACGTCGAGGACCCGCCCGCCCCCGCCGGGACACGCCCCGCCGAGGCGGAGCGCCTCGCCTCGGCCCGCGACGCCCTCGAGCGGTACTTCGGCTTCACGAGCGAACGGGTGCACCTGGGCTTCAACGTGCAGGGGCCCTGCGACCTCGTCTTCGCGACCGCGTGGTTCACCGCCCAATTCGCCGCCAGGGCGACGGCCGCCAGGAGGGCCTACTTCGTCCAGGACTACGAGGCGTACTTCATGCCCGTCTCCGACGGCTATCTCCGGGCGGAGGACTCCTACCGCCTCGGGCTTTCCGCCGTCACGATCGGGCGGTGGCTTACCCAGCGACTGGCCCGCGAGTGCGCCTGCCCGGCGACCTACTTCGACTTCTGCGCCGACGGGGCGGTCTACAGGCCCGACCCCGTCGTTGCACGAGAGCGCGCCGTCTGCGCGATCTACCAGCCCGAGAAGCCGCGCCGCTGCCCGGCGATGCTCATCCAGACCCTTGCGCTGCTTCACAGGCACAAGCCGGACGTCAAGATCTACCTCTACGGCACGCGCGAGAAGCCCGACCTGCCCTTCGAGCACGAGCACCTCGGCCTGCTCGGCGTCGACGGGTGCGCCGAGCTCTACAACCGCTGCCGCGTCGGCCTGTGCATCAGCGCGACCAACCCCTCGCGCATCCCGTTCGAGATGATGGCCTGCGCCCTGCCGGTCGTGGACATCCACCGCGACAACAACCTCTACGACATGCCCGAGAACGGCGTGCTCCTCGCCAGCCCCAGGCCAGAGGCGCTCGCCCGCGCCGCGGCCCTGCTCCTCGACGACGCGCCCCGCTGGCAGGCCATGAGCGCCTACGCGCGCGAGTTCATGAAACCCCGCACGCTCGAGCGCGGCTACGAGCAGTTCGTCGCCGCCGTCGAGGACCTCCTCGCCGGGCGCACCCAGCACTGGAGCGCCCGCGCCCGGCGCATCGAGCCCATGTACCACCGGCCGGCCCGCTTCCCCGTAGCCAAGGACCCGCTCACCGGGAGGCCCCTCCACGCGGGCGCCAGCGCGGGCAAGGGCGCCGAGGTGGCCCAGGGCGTGCGCGAGCGGCTCGCGGCCATGGAGGAGCTCGACCGCATCTTCGGCGCCCGCTCGTGGCAGACGGTCCAGCGTCTCAAGCACAACCGCCTCTACCGCGCCCTCGCCAACGCCCGCTTCGGCCCCGGCTGGGACCGGATCGACGCCAAGGAGGACCCGCGCGTCGTGCTCGAGCGCGTGCGCAACAGCCGGTCGTACAAGCTCATCGCCGCCGCCAAGGCCACGCCGCTGCACAGGCTCCTTGGCAGGGCCGAGAGCGGGACCGACCCATTCCGCAGGCCCAGGACCTGAGCCCGGAGACGACGATGCCCACGCTCCTGAGCGTCGACATCTGGGACACGCTGCTCCGTCGGCGATGCCACCCCGACGAGGTGAAGCTCTTCACCGCGCGGCTGCTGTGGACGACGCAGCGAGACCTGATCCGGCCGCGCTTCGCCGACCCCTGGCTCCTGCTCGACCACCGCGTCCGCTGCGAGGCGACCATCGCCGAGCAGAAGCATGCCGACGGGCACGACAACGAGTACACCATCGAAGAAGTCTTCGAGCGATGGCTCGCCCACGTCATGCACCCGCGCACCTCCCCCGCCCGCAGGGCGGCCGTCGCGGAGATGCTCGTCATCGCCGAGGTTGAGCAGGAGCAGCGCGTCGTCTACCCCGACCGACGCATCATGCACATGCTCCGACACCACGGGGCCGACGTCGTCGTCGGGCTCTCGGACTTCTACCTCGGCGAGCGGCACCTGCGCCGCATCATCTCCGGCGCCTGCCCCGACGCTCCGCTCTCCCGCGTTTTCGTCTCCTCCGACTGCTACGTCAACAAGATCAAGGGCCGGCTCTTCGCCCACGCCCAGCGCGAGACCCTCGCGGCCCCGGAGCACCACACCCACATCGGCGACAACCCCTGGGCCGACGTCGAGAGCCCCCGCCGCTTCGGGGTCCGCGCCATCCACTACCACAACCCCGACGAGGAGCCCAAACGCGCCGCGCACCGCTCGAGGTTCGACCTCCGTCGGCGCGGCGACTTCGTCCCCACCGCCCAGATCCTCACGCGGACGCTCCGCGACCGCTCGGAGCCACCCCCCGACCTCGATCCGCGTCAGCGCCAGCTCTACCAGACCGGCTTCGGCGCCGCCCCGATCTTCGCCGGCCTCGTGCTCGGCGCCATGCAGGAGGCCCACTCCCTCGGCGCACCCGCGGTGCACTACTTCACCCGCGAGGGGGAGTTCTTCAAGCGCGTGCACGAGGCCGTCGCGCCCGCCCGGCCCTTCGGCCTCCCCCCGCCCCGGGCCGAGCTCCTCGAGGTCAGCCGCCTCTGCACCTTCCTCCCCTCGCTCCGCGAGGTGACGATCAAGGAGCTCATGCGCGTCTGGAGGCTCTACTCGACGCAGTCGATCGGCCAGTTGCTGCGGACGCTCGACGTCTACCCCCTCCCCTTCGAGCCGCTCCTGCGCCGGCACGGGCTCGACCCGGCCCCGCCGATCACCCACCCCTGGAAAGACGCGCGAGTCAGAAGCCTCTTCGCCGACCCTCTTTTCGTGCGCCTCGTCGAGCAGCAGCGCGACCGGCGCAGGCAGACCGCCCTGACCTATTTCCGCGCCAAGGGCCTCGGGCGCGGCCCGGCGGTCGTCGTGGACATCGGCTGGCGCGGCACGATCCAGGACAACATCGCCTACCTGTTCCCGGGCCGCCACGTCGCGGGCTGGTACCTCGGCCTCGTCCAGCTTCTCAACGAGCAGCCGCCCAACGTCGTCAAGCGCGCGATCGGCCCCGACGCGCGGACCGACCCCGCGACAATGGTCCAGATCATCCACAACTGCGCGCCGCTCGAGATGCTCGCGAACACCGACGGCGGCAGCATCCGCCGCTACGAGCAGATCGACGGGACTGTCCGCGCCGTCCGCACCCACGACGAGGACGAGGACGCCGTGTGGCGCGCCCACACCCGCTACTTCCAGCAGGGCGTCCTCGCCGCGGCCCCGCTCGTCGCCAACTGGGCGCGCACCTTCGCGGTCCAGCCGCTCGAGATGCGCCCGCTCGTGCTCGATCTGCTGCGCACCCTGAAGGGGAATCCTCCCCGGGTGCTCGCCGAGGCGTACTTCTCGCTCAAGCACAACGAGACCTTCGGCGTCGGCGGTTTCGTGGAGAAGCGAGCCGAGCTCTCGCCGGAGCTGCTCCGCAAGGGCGAGGAGAGCGGCGGGTCCGATCCGGACTTCGTCGCCGCCATCGAGGCGACCGATTGGCCGCAGGGCCTCCTAAAGCTGCTCGGGCGAGAGGAGCTCTGCCGGCAGTACAACAAGTTCCGCGAGACGCGGGCGCTCGAGGCCGATCAGCGCCGCGCCCGGCGCGAGGCCGCGCCGGCCGCGCTGGCGCCGTCGGCCGCCAACGGCCACGCTCCCGCGCCCGCGCGCACGGCCTGACGTACCCTTGCCAATGCCGACCGACGCCCCGCGCCCGACCCTCCCGCACGCGCACCCCTCCCTCACCCCGGAGGAGCAGCGCATCGTGGACGCGTTCCATACCCTCTACTACACCAGGCGGCTCTGGGACACGACGACCTGGCTCGGCGCACGCTGCCTCAAGTCGCCGACAGACACGTGGATCTACCAGGAAATCCTCTGCGAGACCCGCCCCACGCTCGTCATCGAGACCGGCACCGCCTGGGGCGCCAGCGCCCACTACCTCGCCTGCGTCATGGACGCGATCCACGCGCGAGACCCCTCCTACAACGCCCGCGTCGTCACGATCGACATCGAGCCGCGTCGAGGCGAGATCGAGCACCCCCGCGTCACGCGGATCCTCGCCTCCAGCATCGCGCCCGAGACCGTGGACAGGGTCCGCGCGATGGTCGCTCCCGACGACCGCGTCATGCTCATCCTCGACAGCCTGCACAACCGCGACCACGTGCTCGCCGAGCTGCGAGCCTACGCCCCGCTCGTGACGCCCGGCTGCTACGCCATCGCCGAGGATTCGGACATCAACGGCCACCCCGTCCACACCGACTACCCGCCCGACCAGGGCCCCGGTCCCTTCGAGGCGGTCGAGGAATACCTGGCCACGACCGATCGATTCGAGGTGGACCGGTCGCGGGAGAAGCTCCTGCTGACGCTCAACCCGCGTGGCTACCTGCGATGCGTCCGGGCGTAGCGTCCGATTTCATCCGAACATTCCGGCCGCGGCCGCGCGCCCCGGCGACCCGAGCGCGCAAGGATCCATCGCGCGGAGAGTGAGCGCGACCCCATCCCGGAGGGCCATCGCCCGCCATGGACGTCGAGATCCTCAGCCGAGTCCAGTTCGCCGGGACCGTGATGTTCCATTACCTGTTCCCGCCCCTGACCATCGGGCTGGGGCTCGCGATGGTCATCCTCGAGGCCCAGTGGCTCCGCACCCGCGACGAGAGCTGGAAGCACGCCGCCAGGTTCTGGACACGGATCTTCGCCCTGAACTTCGCCCTCGGCGTGGCCACCGGCATCGTCATGGAGTTCGAGTTCGGCACCAACTGGGCCGCCTACAGCCGGTTCGTCGGCGACGTCTTCGGCTCGGCCCTCGCCGCGGAGGGCATCTTCGCCTTCTTCCTCGAATCGGGCTTCCTCGCCGTGCTGGTCTTCGGCTGGGACCGCGTCGGCCCGAGGATGCACTTTGCCAGCAGCCTCCTGGTCTTCCTCGGATCCTGCTTCAGCGCGGTCTGGATCGTCGTCGCCAACTCCTGGCAGCAGACGCCCGCCGGCTACCACATCGTCCAGACCGACATCCACGGGACGCCCGCCCTCCGCGCCGAGATCACCGACTTCTGGGCCATGGTCCTCAACCCCTCCAGCGTCGACCGCCTGACCCACACGCTCGTCGGCGCGTTCATCCTGGGCGGCTTCTTCGTCTGCTCGATCAGCGCGTTCTACCTGCTCAAGCGCAAGCACGAGCTCTTCGCCCGCCGCTGCTTCAGCATCGGCGTTGTCGTCGCGGCCGTCTTCAGCGTCCTCGCGCTCGTCACCGGGCACGACCAGGCCGGACAGGTCGCACGCACCCAGCCCGCCAAGCTCGCCGCCTTCGAGGGCCACTTCGTCACCGGCCCCGCCGACCTCACCCTCTTCGGATGGCCCGACGCGGACACGGGCGAGATCAGGTACGGCCTCTCCATCCCCGGCGGCCTCAGCTTTCTCGTGCACTGGGATTTCAACGAGCCCGTCACCGGCTGGAACGACTTCCCGGCGGACGAGCGCCCTCGCGTCTGGTTGCCCTTCCAGTCCTACCACCTGATGATCTCGCTGGGCGTGTTCTTCATCGTGCTCACCCTCCTCACGCTCCCCCTGCTCAGGGGCGGGCGGGTCTTCCGCGCGCGATGGCTGCTCTGGATCTACGTCTTCGCCGTCCTGGGCGGGTTTGCCGCCAACCAGGCGGGGTGGGTCGCCGCGGAGACCGGACGCCAGCCATGGCTGGTCTACCCCAGCGTGCAGAACGGCGTGGAGATGCCCGGCCTGCGAACCAGCGACGGCCTCAGCGAGTCCGTCGTCGCGGGGCAGGTGCTCTGGTCGATCGTCATGTTCGGCCTGATCTACACCCTGCTCTTCATCATCTGGATCTACGTGCTCAACGACAAGATCCAGCACGGCCCCGACGAGGCCGCATCGACCCCCACGCCGCCCGAGCAGCGTGACAGACGCGGCTTCCTCGAGTCTGCGGCCGAGCGGGTCGCCCACGCCGGGTCGATGACCGAGGCCAAGGACCGCGCCGGGCCGCGCCCGGAGGGAGCGCCATGAGCCACGACGCCCTCGCCCTCGTCTGGTTCGGCCTCCTCGGCGTGCTGCTGATCGGCTACACCGTCCTCGACGGCTTCGACCTCGGCGTCGGCATCCTCCACCCGATCGCGCGGACCGACGAGCACCGCCGCCTCATGATGAACTCGATCGGCCCGCTGTGGGACGGCAACGAGGTCTGGCTCGTCACCTTCGGCGGCGCGCTCTTCGCCGCCTTCCCCAACGCCTACGCCACCGTCTTCAGCGCCTTCTATGTCGCCTTCATGCTCCTGCTCTTCGCCCTGATCTTCCGCGCCGTCAGCCTCGAGTTCCGCTCCAAGACAGAGCACCCGCTGTGGCGCCGCGTCTGGGACTTCGGCTTCTTCGGCGCCAGCTTTCTCGCCGCCTTCCTTTTCGGTGTAGCCGGCGGCAACATCATGCTCGGCCTCCCGCTCGACGGCGACCTCGTCGTCCGCCAGAGCGTCTTCGAGCAGCTCTCCCCCTATCCACTGGCCGTCGGGTGCCTCACCGTGCTCCTCTTCACGCTGCACGGCGCGATCTTCCTCTACCTCAAGACCGAGGGCGAGCTCCAGAAGCGGACCGAGCGATGGATCTGGCGCGCCTTTGGGCTCTTCCTCGTGGTCTACGTGCTGACCACCATGTACACCCTCGTGCAGGTCCCCCGCGCCACCCGCAGCTTCCACGACCATCCCTGGCTCTGGATCGTCCCCGTCCTCAATGTCCTCGCCATCGCCAACATCCCGCGGGCCATGTACCTCAAACGCCCCTTCTACGCGTTCGTCAGCTCCAGCGCCACCATCGCCGCCCTGGCCTTCCTCTTCGCGGCCGCCATCTTCCCCAACCTCGTCCCGTCCTCCCTCAACCCCGACTGGCACGTCACGATCTACAACGCCCGCTCCAGCCAGAAGACCCTCGGGATCATGCTGCTCATCGCACTCATCGGCATGCCGTGCGTCATCGCCTACACCGCCGTCGTCTACTGGGTCTTTCGCGGCAAGGTCCGCCTTGACCCCACGACCAGCTACTGAGACGGCCCTCGCCGGGAGCCGGAGAACGAGCCGGGAATCCCGGCCGCCGCCATCAGGATTGACGCGCACCGGGCAGCGTCTCGCGCCTCCCCCGTTGACGCCCCCCGCGCCCCGGAGTCGCCTCGGGGAAACGCCAGATGCCCGCCCGCCTCGGTCGCGCGCCGAGCCCGACGCGCCCCCCGGGCCGCCTCCCCACGCCCCTACAATCCGCCCCGCCGCGGCCCGGCGGAGCGGGATCCCCCGCCCGGACGAGCAGCGCACCAGCCGGGGCAGGGAGTCCCCGCGGAGAAGCCGATGGGCAAGCAGAAGTACGACGACACTCCCCGGCACGTCCTCTGCCAGAGGATCCCCACGCCCCCCTTCGGGCGCTTCGAGGACAGGCACATCGTGTCGTACGAGGAGTACGCCCGCACCGGCGGCTATCAGGGCCTCCGCAAGGCCCTCGCGATGAAGCCCGAGGATGTCACCGCCGAGGTCAAGAAGTCGATGCTGCGGGGACGCGGCGGGGCCGGCTTCCCCTGCGGGCTCAAGTGGACGTTCCTGCCCCCCGTTCCCGACGGCACGACGCCCGGCGAGCCGGGCGCCGAACGCTACCTCGCCGTCAACGCCGATGAGTCCGAGCCGGGCACCTTCAAGGACCGGCTCATCATGGACTACGACCCGCACATGCTCCTCGAGGGCATCGCGATCTGCTGCTACGCCTGCCGGCTCAACCGCGCCTACATCTTCATCCGCGGCGAGTACCACCACCAGGCCGAGGTGCTCGAGCAGGCCCTGCGCGAGGCCTACGACAACGGGATCTTCGGCGAGAACGGCCTTGTCAACTCCGGCGCGAACACCGGCGGCGTCCGCTTCCGACTCGATTGCCACGTCCACCGCGGGGCAGGCGCCTACATCTGCGGCGAGGAGACCGGCCTGCTCGAGGCCATCGAGGGCAAGCGCGGCTGGCCCCGCATCAAGCCCCCCTTCCCCGCCGTCAAGGGGCTCTTCGGAAAGCCCACCATCATCAACAACGTCGAGACGCTCTCCCACCTCCCGTTCATCATCGGCCAGGGCGCCGAGGCGTTCATGGCCCAGGGCGTCGAGAGCGACGTCGGCGGTCCCCCAAGCTACGGCACGAAGCTCATGGGCGTCAACGGCCACGTCGAGCGCCCCGGATGCTACGAGTTTGAGCTGGGGATCCCGCTCCGCACGCTTGTCGAGTTCTGCGGCGGGGTGCGCGCCGGCAAGAAGTTCAAGGCCGCCATCCCGGGCGGCGTCTCGATGGGCGTCCTCGGCACCGACCAGTACGAGGCCGAGCTCGACTTCGACATCGGTCGCAAGCACAACGTGCTCGGCCTCGGCACCGCCTGCCCCACGATCTTCGACGAGGACACCGACATGGTCGCCGTGGCCCGCAATATCTCGCGATTCTTCAAGCACGAGAGCTGCGGCCAGTGCACCCCGTGCCGCGAGGGCTCCGGCTGGCTCTACCAGCTCATGTGCCGCATCGAGGAGGGAGACGCGCGCACCAAAGACCTCGACCTCGCCCTCGAGATCGCGCAGAGCATGGGCACGATGCCGGGCACGACGATCTGCGGCCTGGCGGACGGCAACAACTGGGCGATCAAGACCATCATGAACAAGTTCCGCCCCGAGTTCGAGGCCCGGGTCAAGCCCACCTACGTGGCGGTGAAGGTGAGCGCCGGCGCGAAGTAGGTCGTTGGCCGGCACGGGCCCCGCCCCTTCCGTCCGTGATTTCATGCACCTGCGCCCGCGTCGGGTGGATCAATTGTGGATGATCCGGCGGAACGTGAATATCTTCTTAGCTGAGTTAGTGCGGGCGTACATGCGCGCAACCTTCTGCATGCGAAGCGCCTGACGTTGAACGCATCCGTGCGGGCCCGACAATTCTGCCTAGGAAGAACCGCGCACGTCGGAGTGTTTCCGACAGATCATCCACCCGGACCCGCCGCGCAGGTGCATGAGATCGACTAAACTCCGTTCCCTTGCGCGGCCGATAGCACGGCGTCCGGAGGTGAGAGCCCGGCCCGGAGAGCGAAGGGGAGAGAGAGGGCGCTCGGAGCGGGAGAGAGACGCTCGGAGCGAGGGAGGGAGGACAACCCGGATTCGTTGGGCGGCCATGAGGCCGTCGCGGGCAATCGCGGCGGCCTTGCGTTTTTTCTGCACCGCCGAGCCGAACGAGGGGAGCGAGGAGGCATCGTCCATCGGGAACGCGGATCCAGCGGGGAGAGGGAGAGCTTCCGAGCATGCTGGAGCCCGCGTTCCCGATGACGACGCCCGGGGACGCACGGCGCAGGGGGAGGGGCCCGAGATGCGAGCACGGCGCGACGCCCGACGCAGGCACAGAGGCGAGCAGTCCGGCGGCTCCGTGCGGGAGTGGCTTGTGCGGCGCGCACGCGGGCGCATCGAGAGCGGCTTCTATGAAGATCCCCTCATCTTGAGCGTCGCCGCGGCGACGCTCCTCGGATCGGCGCGAATGACCGGCGAAACTTCGCGCGCCGCGGCCCACCGCTGAGGTACACTCCGCTCTGTCGGCCGGCGCTCGACCAGCGCCGAGTCCGCCCCGCGGCGGGGACACAAGAGAGGGCATGCAAGCGATCCGTCTCAGCCTGCTGATGCTCATCGTGGTGGCGACGACCTGCCGCCCCGCGATCGGCGGCGCGCCCCCGCAAGCCGCGCCGGGCGCTCGTGCCGGCGCGCCACCGATCTCGACCGCTGCCCCCGTGCCGCGGGGACTGTTCGACACGGAGGGCTTCACCGCGCGCTGGCTCTCCGGGCGCGCGTGGACCGGCCCCCTCGGCTGGACGCACATCCTCGCGGACGTCTTCATCTGGCTCGCCTACATGACCATCCCGGTCATCATCGGTCTCTACATGCTCCGGCGGCGCGACGTGCCCTTCCCGGGCGTCGGGTGGCTGTTCGTGGCCTTCATCTTCCTCTGCGGCACCGGACACCTCATCGACGCCGTCATGTTCTGGTGGCCGGGCTACAGGCTGCTCGCCGTGGTGAAGGTCCTCACGGCCCTGGTGTCGATCGCGACCGTCGCGGCGCTGGTCCCCGTGTTGCCCAAGGCTCTGGCGCTCCCGGGCATCGCGAGGATGAACACCCAGCTCGCCGCCGAGGTCGACGCGCGCCGACGGGCCGAGGGCGACCTCAAGCGGACGATCCAGGTGTGGAGCGAGGCGAACCGGGAGCTGGCCTTCCAGAAATTCGCGCTCGATCAGGCCGGGATCGTGGCGATCACCGACGCCTCGGGCAGGCTCACGTACGTGAACCACAAGTTCTGCCAGGTGAGCAGGCACACCCGCGAGGAGTTGCTCGGTCAGGACCACCGGATCGTCGGCAGCGGCTACCACCCGAAGACATACTTCGAGGAGATGTACGGCACGATCAGGCGGGGGGACGTCTGGCACGGTGAGTTCTGCAACCGCGCCAAGGATGGCTGCATCTACTGGGTCGACAGCACCATCGTCCCCTTCCGCAACGTCGAGGGAAAGGTCACCCGCTACATCGCCGTCTGCTCGGAGATCACCGAGCGCAAGCGGGCCGAGGCGCAGCTGGAGCGGGCCCTCGCGTGGAAGGAGTCGGCCCTGCAGCGTGAGCGAACCCTGCTCCGCGAGCTCGAGCACCGTGTGCGCAACAACCTCGCGGGCCTCCTCGGGCTCACGTCCATCTACGAGCGCTCCGGGAAGGCCGTGAGCGAGGTCGCCTCGGCGCTCCGCGGCAAGATCCGCGCCATGCTCCAGGTGCACGAGCTCATGTCGCCAGACCCCGGCGCCCCCATCCCGCTCGGGACGCTGGTGCGCAAGCTCGCCGAGCAGTGCGTGAGCCCCGACCGCCTCGCCGCGGTGACGCTCTCGGGGTCGCGGATCGAGCTGCGCCCCAAGCACGCCGGCGCCATCGCCATGATCGTCCAGGAGCTGTTCACCAACAGCGCCAAGTACGGTGCGCTCTCCCAGGAAGACGGTTCCATGGCGATCTCGTGGGCGCTCGAGGATGCCGGCGGGGAGCAGCGGCTCGAGCTCAAGTGGGAGGAGCGGTCCGGCCTGCCGCCGGCGCCGTGCAACACGGAGGGGGTAGGTCTGCGACTCATACGCGGGCTCAGCGAGTCTGAGCTGCGCGGGTCCGTCGCCTTCTCGTTCGAGCGCGACGGGTTCGTCTGCAGATTACGCGCGAGGCTTGGGGGGGAGTCCGTGCCGGTCGGGGGGCCGGCCATCAATCCGGAGCATAGTGATGAGCCTGCTGACACCGTCCAACAAGCCCGGCACCAGCCCGAGATCGTCGCCCGGGACGGACCCCGGTCGCCTGCGGGTGCTGGTCGCTGACGACGAGCACCTGGTCGCCACCGAGATCACCGCCCAGCTCGAGGCGCTGGGGTACATCCCCATGGGGCCCGTCGGCTCGGGACGCGACGCGATCAACCTCTGCCGCATCGACCCCCCCGACCTCGCGCTGCTCGACATCCGCATGCCCGACGGCGACGGCATCTCCACCGCACGCACACTCCTGCAGGAGCTCAGCATCCCCTCGGTCATCCTCTCGGCCTACTCCGACGAGGAGTATGTCCGCCGCGCGGACGAGTGCGGGGTCTTCGCCTACCTGCTCAAGCCTTCCGACGGCGACCAGCTCCGCGCGTCATTGGAGGTCGCGTGGGGACGCTTCAAGCGCTACATCGCCAAGGCCACCGAGAACGACGAGCTCCGCCAGCGCCTCGCCGACCGCAAGGTCATCGAGCGCGCCAAGTGGATCCTCGTCCGCCGCGCCGGAGTGGACGAGTCCACCGCCATGCGCCTGCTCATCGAGCACTCGCGGCGCAAGGGCGAGCGCGTCGTCGTCACCGCCAAGCGCGTCATCCAGACCGGCCAGGGCGTCGCGCCCAACGGGAACGCGCCCGACGACGACGAGGAGTAGACGCGGATACCCCCGCGCTAGCTCGTGCATCCTGAGGACCATCCTTCGAAGCCGCTCGGCCTTACGCGCTCGCTCCAGCGGGCCGAGCCTCAGGTTCTCTCTCACCAGCGTGAGATCTACACCGTTCTCGTCCTGCTCGGGAAACGGCTTGAACGCCGGCGCGGAACATTGCTCGGCTCCGTCCATCCTCTCATGATCGCGCCCGCCGACGCCGGCCCGGCGCGGGCGCCCGTCTCGGTATGCTCGCCGGATGCAGCTCCCCGACGAGCACGACCCCGCCCCGGTTGATCCTGGAGCCGCCAAACGCGAGAGCGCCGGCCCGCCCCTCGCCCACCCGGCCGCGATCATCCTCGGCAGCACCGGCGCCGCCGTCGCGTACGGTCTCGTGCACGACCAGATCACCATCCGCCTCTGCCCCGAATACTTCACCGTCACCCACCCCCGTATCACCGGCTCCGAGTCGCTGACCATCATCGCACTTACCTGGGGCGTCGTCGCCACATGGTGGGTCGGCGCGGCCCTCGGGCTGCTCCTCGCCGTCGCCGCCAGGCTCGGCTCAGAGCCGCGCCTCTCCGCGCGCCGCCTCGTTCGCCCGGTCGGCCTCCTGCTGGCGGCCGCCGCCGTGCTCGCCGCGTGCGCCGGGATCGCCGGCTACGCGCTCGCGCGAGCGGGCGTCCTCGGCCTCACCGGCGAGCTGGCCGCCAACATCCCCGGGCCCATGCACGCCCGCTGGTTCGCGGCCTGGTGGACACACACCGCCAGCTACGCCGCCGGCGTCCTGGGCGGGCTTCTCCTCGTCGCCTGGACGCTCCGCTCCCGCTGGAAACTGCGGGGCTGATCAGGGCTCATGGTCGTGCGGATAGACGACGACGGGGTTCCGCCCCGCGATCAGCCGCGCGATCGTCCGCGATCGGAGCGACGCGATGTAGACGCCCGCGTGGTACCCGTCCCACTCGTGGGCCAGCTCGAACACGAGCACGTCGCCGGGCAGGATGCTCACGCCGAAAGGCGTCAGGCTCCGCTTGATGAACGGGCTGTCCAGCGCGAGGTCGGCCGGCACGCCCTCGCCATTGAGCCTGATACCCACCCACCCGTCCCAATGAAAGGTCGCGTCGAAGCTGCGCTCCTCGGGCGGCCGAAGGTCCGCCGCGGGCCCCGGCGGTGCGACCGATCGCATGAAGGCGCCGTCTCTGACGTCCCACGGAAAGACGCCCGCCGTCGCGCCCACGTCGGCGTCGAGCGAGACCACCCCCCAGCGGCCCTCGCCCGGCGAGATCTCGCGCTCACCGACGATCTCGGCGTAGAGCGGCTCGTCCTCGTCCGCCTCCGTGAGCGCGAGCATCACCGGCGACTGCTCCGCCTGCAGCGCGACGAGACGCACGTCATCGAGGGCGTTTACGGTCCGGCGCACGAGCTCGTCCGACGAGCCGTCCGGGCGCACGCGCCTGACCTCGTGCCCGTCGGGCGCGATGTAGTAGACCCAGGGCGCCTCGCCGGCAATGTCCGCCGCGACCGCGCCGGCCGAAGGGGCGATCGCAAGCTCGTTCACCAGGCTCGCCCGCGTGCCGGCCGCGTAGCCGAACGCCAGCCCCACGGCGCTGATCGCGTTGGCGACCAGGATCGACCGGACGATTCTCGCCCGGCGCGGCCGCGCCGTCTTCAGGAAGGAGAGCCAGTAGAACGGAGTCTCGATCACCACGCCGATGAGCGTGAGGGCCGCGAACGTCAGCCATGTCGCCGGGATCGCGTCGCGCAGCGGGTCGCCGCCAAGCGCCCCGTAGGTGCTCCAGTACAACCCCGCCCCCCAGACGATGGCGAGCCCGCACCACCCCGAGAAGTAGTTGCCCACCAGAATCACCGGGAAGGCCCACCACCGCGCCCCGAACGCCTTCGCCACCCCGCCCTCGACCAGACCGACGGCGAGATTGCCGAACACGAACAGCAGCAAGCCGGTCCATGCGGCCGTCCCGGGGTTCGCCCAGGCCGGGCTCGCGATCAGGCATACGCAGGCGATCCCCGCGACCGCTCGCACGCCTCTGGTGGGTCGGCGCGGACACATCGCCGCAATATACGACGTTGCCTCCATCCCGGGATTCGCTCGTCCCTACAGCAGCGGCGAGAAGAGCTGGGCCACGTCGCTCGCGAGCTTGCGTGTCAGCCGACGCCGGCGCCACGCGTCCGCATCGACGAAGGAGCAGTCGCGGATGTACGCCCGCTGCCGCTCGCGGACCGCGGCCGCCAGATCGTTGTCGTACGCGATCGTCGTCAGCTCGAAGTTCAGCCACAGGCTCCGCGGATCGAGGTTCACCGTTCCGAAGAGCGCGATCTCGTCATCCACTACGATGCTCTTGGTGTGGAGCAGCCCCGCGCAGAACTCGGCGATCCGCACCCCGGCGTCGAGCAGGTCCTGGAAGAACGCTCGACCGGCAAAGTGCGTGAGGACCGTATCGCTCCGCTCGGGCACGATCACCACCACGTCCACCCCGCGCCTGGCCGCGGACTTCAGCGCCGTGACGATCGGCTGGTCCGGCACGAAGTAGGGCGTCGTGATCGTCAGCGACCGCTCCGCGGCATAGATCGCCGATAGCACGAGCGCCTGGATGAACCCCGCGCTCTGGCCCGGGCCCGAGGCAACGACCTGCAGCGCCATCTCGCCCTCGGCCTCGGGCACGCCGGCCTCCAGAGCCGTGCGCAGGTCGGCCAGATCCTCCTCCGTCTCCGTTTCCCAGTCCCGCGCGAGGATCAGCGCAAAGAGCTCAACCGCTGGCCCTCGCACGCGCGCCATGAGATCCACCCATTGCCCCACCCCGGCGCGCGCCTTGAAGTGCGCCGGATCGGCCATGTTCATCCCGCCGACGAACGCCGTCTGCTCGTCCACCACGATCAGCTTGCGGTGGTTCCGGTGGTCGATCCGCCGGAACAGCGGCGTCCGCCCGAAGGTGGCCGGCAAGGCGCCCTCCACCCGCACCCCCGCGCGGCGCAGCTCCTCCCGCCGCCCGCGCGGCAGGAAGTGGCGGCTCCCGACCGCGTCCACGAGCACCCGGCACGGAACGCCCCGCTCCGCCGCCCGGATCAGCGCCCCCTCCACCTCCCTCACGCGTCCCGCCGAGTGCCAGATGAAGAACTCGCACATCACCGAGCGTTCCGCCTTCTCGATCGCACCGATCATCTCGTCGAAGAGCCGGTCGGTCGTCTCGAGAAGCTCCACCGCGTTGCCCCCGAGCGCGGGCACCCCGCTCGCCGCCTCGATCTCCCGCGCCAGGCGGGCGTCCATGAAGCTCAGTTCGCGGGGGATGTGCTTCGTCCGCGCGCGCAGGCGAGCCAGGTACTCGCGATACGAGGGGTTAATCTCCGCCTCGCGCCTCTCGCGCCTCCGCCCGATCCGGCTCTCCCCCACCAGCAGGTACGCGAAGACCCCGACCACCGGGAAGACCAGCACCAGCACGATCCACGAAGCAGCGACTCCCGTGGGCAGCCGGCGGAGGATCACGCGGACGCACACGGCGGCCTGGATCAGCGCCTCGAGCGCGACAATCGCGATCGTCACCCAGCCCGCGAAGTGCATCCCCAATGAAAGGGGCGCCACGAGGCGCCGGCGCGCCCGCCCGGCAACGGCCCCCCCCGAGTGCGCCCCGGCCCGGCCTACAGGGCCGCGACAGCCGCCGCGAGGGCGGCGCCCCCACCCCTCAGCGAGTAGCGAACCCCGGGAGGGTGATCCCGCACGACGTCACGCGACAACAGGCCGCGCCGTTCCAGATCGCGGAGGGCCATGGAGAGCGCCCGGTCGGTCACCCCGTGCTCGGCGAGCGCCCCCCGGATCGCCCCGAACCTCGCCGGCCCGCCCGCCAGCACGTGCAGCACCGGGAGCGACCACTTGCGGGCGAGCGCCCCCTCGTGCCCCGCCGCCGCTCGGCGCACCGCCGCGCAACCCCGCCCGAGCGACGCCCCCGCGCCCGTCAGCACGAACTCCGGACGCAGCGGATGCCCGTGTCCCGGATTCCGCAGCACCCACCCGTGCGCGATCGCGAAGTCGAGCGTCTGCCTCAGACTCTCGCGGCTCACGCCCAGCCTGTGGAGCAGGCCCGCGACGCGAGCCCCGGCGGGGTTTCGGGTCGCCGCGGCCTCGTGCAGCTCCGCCAGGAGCGGCACCGTCCACCGGCGGTGGGCGAGATCCACGACGCGTGGGGGGCACCTGGGGAGCACGGGTGTTCTGGGCACGGGATCCTTCCGAGCCGATGAGCAGCATGAGGGTTGACACAAAAGTATAGATACTATACTTTATTGCAGACCCGGTCGCAAGCGCGAGCCGGCACCCAGCGTCCCCGCGGAGAACGAAAGGAGCCGACATGCACGCCGACATGCACGCCGACATGGGCTACACCGGAGAGCTGACCATCGCGACCCAGGTGGCCGACCTCGACCGGGCCATCGCCTGGTACCGAGACGTACTCGGCTTCCAGCTCATCTACAGGATGGACGGGATGGGCTGGTGCGAGATGGTCTCGCCCGTCGCGAAGGTCTCGGTCGGGCTCTCGCAGGTCGATCGCCCCAAGACGACCGGCCCCGTCCCCGTCTGGGGCGTCGCCGACATCGACAAGGCCAGGGCCGCGCTCGAGGCCCGGGACGTGCGATTCGACGGGGAGACCATCACCATCGAGGGCATGGTGAGGCTCGCCACCTACTTCGATCCGGACGGAAACGCCTGGATGCTCTCGCAGAGCCTCGCGACGCAATGATCGCAGACATCTCACAGTGCCGGGACGGGTCAGGCCAAAGGCCGTCCGGAGAACAGGAGACGCACCAATGCCCGTGATGATGGCCGTCGTCGGAGTGTCGTGCATGCTGCTGGGCGGGTCGCTGGAGCGCTCCGGGAGCGCGGCCGAGCCCACGCTCACGGACCTTGCATTCCTCGCGGGCGCGTGGGAGGCGGACGACGAAGGGCGGTTCATGCGCGAGGTGTGGGACGCCCCGCGCGGCGACGCGATGGTGGGGCATTTCTCGATCGTGGAGGACGGGCGCGCCGTCCTCTACGAGCTCTTCACCGTCGAGCAGGAGGAGGGCGCCCTCGTGCTGCGCTTGCGCCACTTCGGGCGTGGGCTCGAACCGTGGGCGAGCGAAGCGTCGGGCCCGCTCACGTTGCCGCTCGTCGAGGTGGGGGCCGCTCGTGCGCTCTTCGAGGACCCCGAGCGGGACTTCCCCAGGCGCGTCGTCTACGCGGTGGAGCAGGACACCCTCACCGTGAGGCTCGAGCCCTCGGAGAGCTCCGAGCGCGACGAGATCGTCATCGAGCTGAGGAGAGCCGAGCGATAGCGTGCGCGGTCTCAGCCGCCCAGGTAGGACACGGCGACGAGCGTCGTGTCGTCGGGGCGGACGGTGAGACCGCCGAACTGTCGCAGTTCACGCAGCACGCGCCCGATCGCCTCGTGCGCGATCGATCGCGAGGGCTCCGTCGCGAGCGACTCGAGCACGCGGCGCAGGCGGGCCTTCCCGAACCGCTCGCCCTCGAAGCTGATCACGTCGGGCACGCCGTCGGTGAACGCCAGGAGCAATTCTCCGGGCGCGAGCGTCGCGTGTCCGAGCCGGTACGCGAGGCCGCGGTCGATCCCCGCGATCAGGTCCCCCACCTCAAGCTGCTCGCAGCGCCCGTCGCGGCGCAGGATCAAGGGGGGCTCGTGCCCCGCGTTGGCCAGCTGCAGCGTCCCGTCGGTGGGGTCGAGTAGGCCGTACCAGATCGTCGCGAACTCGCTCGGGAGCGAGTCGCGGCAGAGGTCGCGGTTCACCAGCGTCAGCACCTCGTCCGGCGGGAGGCCGCGTTCGGCGTGCGCCCGGAAGCTCGAGCGCACCAGCGACATGAGCATCGCCGCCGGCACGCCCTTGCCCGCGACATCGCCCACGGCGATCGCGATGCGCCCCCCGACGCTGAACAGATCGTAGAAATCGCCCCCGAGCTGGAAGCTCGGCTGGTACCGCGCCGCCAGCTCCACACGCGGGTCGCTCGGGAGCGAGCGCGGGAGCATCCGCCGCTGCACGTCGGCCGCGAGCCGTACCTGCCGCTCCATCTCGAGGTCGCGCTCCCGCTGGCGGATCAGGCGTGACTGCTGCACCGCCGCCGCCGCCTGCTGCGCGATCGATCGCAGGAGCCGCTTGTCCAGCTCGCTGAAGACGCGCGGCGTCCGCGAGTAGACCCGGATCACGCCGATGGGGCGTCCGCGGAAGACCAGGCCCGCGCACATGAACCCCCTGAGGCGCTCGGCCCTGACCTGCTCGGCGATGCGCACGCGCGGGTCCGCCAGCAGGTCCTCGATCGAGACCACCTCGCCCGCGAGCGCGAGCCGGTCGAACTCCCGGCGCTCGCTGAGGCTCTCCGGGCTGCTCAGCCACGCGCCGCTCAGGCCCCGGGCGCACGCCAGCTGCAGGTCGCGCTCGTCCTCGGAGAGGATCCCGTCGGCGTCCTCTCTCAGCAGCACGACCGAGCCGGCGTCGAGGCCGAGCACCCGGAGCACCGAGTCGACCGCCTGCTCGACCATCCGCGAGTCGTCGCCCGCCCCCACCAGGAGCGAGGAAAGCTCGATCAGCACCCCCAGCTCGTCGATCGCGTGGCGCAGCTCGAGGAAGCCGTGGCACCACTCCACCGCGGTCTGCGTCACCAGGGGCAGCAGGTTTGCCAGACCGCGCCGCGCCCCATGGCCGCCCGCCACGATCGCCCCGATCCGCGAGCCCCCGACGATCAGCGGCTGCGTCAACTCCCTCCGCTCCGGCGGCAGGCCGTCCGCGGCGGTGCCGATGTGCCAGCCCTCGGGCCCGGCGGTCACCAGCCGATCGAGCTCGTCCCGCACCTCGACCGTCGCGCCGGTCAGCCGGCTCAGCTCCGCGCAGAGCCTCGAGAGCGACCCGTCCGTGAGGAAATCGCGCAGCGTGAGCCTCGCCTCTGCGGGACGGGGAGGAAGGGACTTCTCGACGCTCTCACCGCTCTGGTGCATGCGACGCGATCACCCGCCGGACCCGCCGGAAGGATCCGCCGCGGGCGCCCCGGTGTCCAGCCAGACGGCCCGGAGCATCTCCGCCAGGCGGGCGTCGTCGCCGTCGCCGTGCTCGATCATTGCCTCCAAGCCCAGGCGGACCCTGTCGGGGCTCTGCCTCTGGAAGCCGAGATACGCGAGCAGGAGGCCCGCGTCCGCGCCCGACGAGGAGCGATCGATCTCGCCGCGGAGGATCTGCTCGAGGTCATCGAGGCGGGAGGACGAGGGCAGCAGCCGGGCGCTGTAGCGCATGCCGGCCACCTCGGGATGGGTCACCAGCAGCTGGCGGAGGTTCAGACCGGCGGAGAGGAACAGACCCGCCCCCAGCTGCGCGTGGATCCGTCCCACGGAGGCGTTCACGTCGCTCGGCCGCGAGGTCATCGCGCTGATGAACCGCTCCTCGGCGTCGAAGTACCGCTCCTGCGCCAGCAGTTCCTGAGCGCTCTGCATGTACGCCGCGTACCGGTCGAGCTGCGGCTGCTCGACCGCGATCAGAGTGTCGGTCAGGCCCCCCGCCTCGCGGATGCGCTTGTACACGTCCGCCGTAAAGGCTTCGGGATCGGAATAGGTCGTCACCGGCGACGGCTCGCGCGGCGCGTCCGGGTCCGCCGGTGAGGTCAGACCCTCCGGGCCCTCCGCCGCCGGCTCCGCCTCCGGCCGGATGCCCAGCGCCCTCGCCGTTGAGGGAGGCAGGCCGCGCAGCAGGTTGCGCACCGCCGCGATATCCGTCGCCCAGCGAGGGGCCTCGCCCGTGGCCGTCTCCCCGCCCGGCGTCGGGGGCTCCAGCGCGGTCAGGTCCTGGAAGCGAGAGAGCAGCTGGTCGTACGCCGTCGACGGCGCGCCCGTGGGAGTCTCCGCCCCAGGCTGCGTGCCCCCGGGCTGCTCGAGCGTGGGCGGGGGCGTGTTCAGCTGCGGCTGGGCCGGATTCCGCAGCAGGTCGATCGGCACAGTCTGCACGCCCAGCAGCGGGGAGGCCGTCTGGCCCGCCGCCTGCTGCGTGGTCTTGTTCTGAAGGACGCCGACGAGCGTCGGCTGCATGCTCCGGTTGGCCGCGTACGTCGAGACCGATCGCACCGGCTGGACGAGCGGAGAGCTCGCCTCCACCGCCGGCATCAGCAGGTCCTCATCCGGCTCGGCCCGGCGCAGGCCCTGCTGCTCGCGAACGCGCAGATCCTGTCGGACCTGCGTGCCGAACGGATCCTCCCCGTGCTCCACGTCCCCGGCGCGGGCGAAGGCGAGCTGCCCCGCCAGCGTGGTGGGGATGCGTCCGCCCGTCGTCAGGGCGAACTGGTATTGCAGCGCCTCGGTGCCGCGAATACCCCTCCCAGCCAGGCCCGAGTACAGGCTGTCCCGTCGGTAGGCGAAGATCGAGTCCTCACCCAGCTCGCCACGGAACTCGAAGCGGCTCGGGGAAGCATCCCCCCGGAAGGAGAGACCCGCGGGGGCGGTCCCGCTGACGATCGACTCGCGGAACAGCAGCTCCCGGGCGAAGATGTTCGCGCGCGAGCCTCCGGCCGAGGGGACCGTCTGCAGGGGCCGTTCCAACGCGCGCCCATCGCCGAGGGCGTTCTGGCCCAGTGCGGCGCACGGACCGCCCACCACCGCCAGAAGGCCCACCAGCGTCGAATATCGGACGTTCTGCCCTTGCATGGCTCACCTCCCGACCCGAATTCTATCGGCGCCCCTCCACCTCTGACGCACCGAAATGTCGGATGGTTCGGGCAGAACCGGGTTAGAGCGGCTGGGTGGCCCGCGGCGAAGCAAGAGCCGAGCACGCGGCCGGCACCTCCTCCGCCCGCGAACACACCAGGACGTACCGGATCCCGTCGAGCCGCCAGACGCGGACCCCGTCGCACCCCACGCCGAGCGTGTAGGTCACCCCGTCCTCCATCGGCAGACGCCCGTCGTCCTCCTGCACCCACAGGCTCACGAGGCCGCTCCCGCCTTCCGCGTCCTGCCTCCGGAACCGCATGTGCAGGGCATCGCCCCCGGGCGGATGGCACAGGCCGGCGTCCACGAAACGGAGCCCCTCGAGCTCCGCATGGCGCACGCACGGCAGGCTGACCGGCCGGCCCACGAGAGCGCCGAACTCGTTCGCCGCCTCCTCGGCATCGTGGATGAAGAACTTGCTCTCAACCGTCGCATCGCCCCCGGCGCACCGCTCGTGCTCCGTCAGAACGAACCCCGCGAGCGACGCGGCCAGCGTGCGGCCCGAGAGCCCGCCCCGCTCCTGCCCGGATCGCCCCACCAGGAACGCCATGACGGCCACGAGAGCCACGGCCGCGGCGACCGCCCCGAAGCGCACCACCGCCCGAACCCCCCAGTCCGGCCGTCTCGGCGCCGCGCGGGAGGCTCCCGCCGTCGCCTCCGCGCCACCGGTCGCGGCCTGGGCGAGGATCCGCTCCCGCAGCCCCGCCGGAGCGCAGCCGCAGGGACAGCACGCCCGCGCGCACGCACACCTGAGCGACCGCTCGAACTCGATCCGCCGGCCGTCTTCGGGATGCTCGAGGAGGTGCGCGTCCAGGCGCGCGCGCTGCTCCGCGGTGAGTTCGTCGTCCGCGGCCAGGCGCAGCAGCGCCGCGATGGGCAGGTCGGGGATCGGGGGCTGGTGCTCACCTGGCTGTTTCACGACTCCAACTCCCGCGACGCCCCCTGCGACGTCGCCCTTTCCCGAACACGCAGCCCCAGGTCATCGGCGACCCCTGGCTCCTCCGTCAACCGGTCCGCGAGGATCTTCCTCGCCCGATGCAGGCGGCTCATGACGGTCCCGATCGGGATGCCGAGGATCTCGCCGATCTCGCGGTACTTCAGACCGTCCACCCCCCACATGAGAAGAACGTCGCGATACTCCTCCTTCAACTCACCGACCGCCGAGCGCAGACGCTCATCGACGTGCTCCCAGTCGAAACTCCCCTGGCCCCAGGCCGGGGGCGCCCCGTCGGGCAACGGGCCGCCGGTCGCCTCGCCGAAGAACTCGGCGACCGCGGCGGGGGCCCGCGCCTCCCGCTTGATCTGCGAGTAGAAGAGGTTGTGGCAGATGGTGAACAGCCACGCCCGCATCCCCTCCGACGCCGAGGCCCCCGGACGCGCCGATGCCGGATCGAAGCCCTCGACCGTCCGCGGCCGCAGGGCCCGGGCGTAGGTGTCCTGCACCAGGTCCTCGGCCCGCTCGGGCGAGCGGGTCAGGCGCAGCGCCAGCCGATACACCGCGTCCAGGTGCTCGAGGGCGAGTTGCTCGAACTCGGCTCGCTGCATGGCCTCCGATTCCGCTCATTCCAGGGAGTAAAGGACCGGCCGGACCGGACTATTCCCCGGAGACGTGTCGAGAGGGTATGGCCAGCGTGCCCCCCGGCCAAACGGCCGCACCCGCTCGAAGCCGGTCGCACGCCCGCGGCCTGACGCCGCACACGGACGGGTTCGGCGTATGCTCGCACGCGTTCGAGGCTGCCCGGGCAACGCGCAAGGGGTCGGGTCAACGCCCAGTGAAACGACGCCGGTCCTTCCCGTAGAAGTCCACCAAGGAGCTTGGCATGCAGTCCCACGAGGTCGATTACGAGCTGATCGGCGACGACATGCAGATGGTGCTCGTCGAGCTGGACCCCGGCGAGACCGTCATCGCCGAGGCGGGGAGCATGAACTACATGGAGGAGGGCATCGGCTTCGAGGCCCGCATGGGCGACGGTTCCCAGGCCGACCAGGGCCTGATGAGCAAGCTCGCGGCCGTCGGCAAGCGAGTGCTCACCCGCGAATCGCTCTTCCTCACGCACTTCACCAACGAGGGTCGCGGCAAGAGCCGCGTCGCCTTCGCCGCACCCTACCCGGGCAAGATCATCCCGCTCGACCTGGCGACGCTCGGCGGCGAGATCCTCTGCCAGAAGGACTCGTTCCTCGCCGCGGCCATGGGCACGCGGGTCGGCATCGCCTTCACGAAGCGCTTCGGCGCCGGCCTCTTCGGCGGCGAGGGCTTCATCCTCCAGCGCCTCCAGGGCGACGGCATGGCCTTCCTCCACGCCGGCGGCACCGTCATCGAGCAGCGCCTCGAGGGCCAGACCCTCCGCGTGGACACCGGCTGCCTCGTCGGCTTCACCCCCGGGATCGACTACTCGATCGAGCGAGCCGGCAACCTCAAGAGCATGTTCTTCGGAGGCGAGGGCCTCTTCCTCGCCACGCTCCGCGGGCACGGCACCGTCTGGCTCCAGAGCCTCCCCTTCTCGCGCCTCGCCGACCGCATTCTGGCGAACGCCCCCTCGGGCGGGGGCCGGAGCACGGGCGAGGGCTCGGTGCTCGGGTCGGTGTGGCGGATGATCGACGGGAGCTGAGGAGGGCCAAGAGCGAGCGGCGAGCTCGGTACATTGTGCTCGGTGTCGGAGAGTCCATCGCCGCATCCCGAACGCCCGCCAACGGCGCCCGATGAATCACCGGGGAATGCTCCGGAATGGTCGGTCCGGGTGGTGGAGGAGTTGCGCGCCGTCGCCGCCGTCATTTTCAGTCGAGAGCGCGTCGGGCACACCCTGCAACCGACCGCGATCGTGAATGAGGCCTGGCTGCGTCTCGCACAGTCCGGCACAGTTCAGCCGGAGGACCGGGAATTGTTCCTGGCGTTGGCGGCCGCGACGATCCGGCGCGTCCTGGTGGATCACGCGCGTCGGCACCTCGCCCAGAAGCGGGGTGGGGGGCGGCGGGGCTCGGAGCAGGACGTGGAGTTGGCCGCCGGGACCGACGACTGGGCAGAGGAGGCCCTGGCGCTCGAGAGCGAGCTGGAACTGCTCGCAACGCTGCACCCCCGTTCCGCGCAGGTCTGCGAGATGCGCTATTACGGTGGGCTTTCCGACGCCGAGATCGCCCTGCGGCTCGGCGTGAGCGACCGCACGGTGCGGCAGGACTGGGCAACCGCGAGGGCGTGGCTTCTGTCGCGACTCACCCATGAACGAAGCTAGACCCACACCCTCGCCCGATCAGTTCGAGCGGATTCGCTGCGCGTACCTGGAGCTGCAGGACCTGGAGCCGGCGGCGCGCGGGGCCCGGCTGCGGGCGATCGCAACCGAGGACGCGCTGGTCGGCCTGACGGTGCAGGCGATGCTCGCGGCCGACGACGGGCCTGTCCGGGACTTCCTCGCCGCGCCGGTGATGCATGTGCACGACGTGCTGGCCAACCTCGAGTCGGCGTCCGCGGCGCCGCTTCCGGATCGCGTCGGCCGGTACAGGATTCTCGGCCGGTTGGGACACGGGGTGTCGGGCGAGGTGATGCATGCGCGCCAGGAGGGGCCTGTCGAGCGCGACGTCGCGGTCAAACTCTTCCGCCTGGCGGGGGCCTCGCGCTCGGTCGCGGCGAGGTTTCAGCGTGAGGCCGGGGCCCTGCTGCGCCTGAAGCACGCCGGGATCGCGCAGCTGTACGACGCGGGCGTGACCGAGGACGGGCGGCCATATCTGGTCTTCGAGCTGCTGCGGGGCGGCCCGATCGACGCGGCGTCCGCGGGTCTCACGACCCTCCAGCGGCTCGAGCTCATGGCCGAGGTGTGTGACGCCGTCCATCATGCGCACCTCGCGGGGGTCATCCATCGCGACCTCAAGCCGAGCAACGTGATTGCGGCGACGGCCCAGGGCGAGCGCCCCGTGCGGGTGAAGGTGATCGATTTCGGCGTGGCGAAGTTGCTCGGCGATGAGCTGGGCACGCGTCTCACGCTCGAGGGGGAGGCGGTTGGAACGCTCGGCTTCATGAGCCCGGAGCAGCTGCGGGGCCAGCAGGTGGATGGCTCGGCCGACATCTACGCATTGGGCGTGCTTCTCGCGGCGGTGCTGACCGGCGCTGGGCCGTGCGGCCCGCGCGCCCAGCCGGCGCTCGTCGGCCTTCCCCCGCGCTATCGCAGAGATGTGCAGGCGATCGTGGCCAGGGCGACCGCCGAATCGCCGGACGATCGGTACGCATCGGCCGCCCACCTCGCCGACGAGCTGAGACGCTGCGTGCGCGGGCAGCCCGTGGCCGCGCGACGCTGGTCGCCGGCGTACGCCGCCGCCCGGCTGGTTCGTCGGCGTCCCTGGTCGAGTCTCGCCGCGTTGCTGGGGCTCGCGGCGATCGTGACGCTCGGCACGGTCGCCGCGATCTCCCGCCAGAAGCTCAGCCGCAACCTGGAGGAGCAGCGATTAATGCTGGCGGGGACGGTGGTGGACGTGGTCGCGCAGCTGGGGCAGTTCTCCGGAACGGGCGAGGCGCGTCTGCAGCTGATCGACAGCCTGCTCGAGAGGACCGAGAGCGTGCTTCGGCAGCTGCCCGACGACTCCGACCTCCGCCTCGCGCGGGCGCGGCTGTGGAGCGAAAGGGGCGACCTCATGCTCGAGCGGCGGGATCTGGGCGCGTGCGAGCGTCTCCGCGAGGCCGCGAGCGCGGAGCTTGCGATCCTGAGCGCGGCCCGGCCCGACGACCTCTCCCTCGGGCGGATGCACGCGGACTCCGTGATCAAGCGCGGCGACCTCGCGCAGGACCGCGCGGACCTCCGCTCCGCGTTCGACCTCTACACCCAGGCCGCCGCGATACAGGAACGCCTGCTCGCCCGAGCCCCGGGAGACATCGGGCTACTGGACGATCTCTGCTGGAGCGACGACCGACTGGAGCGGTTTATCGCCGAGCGCGGCGGCATGCCTGCGCAGCGAGCGCTGCTGCTCCGCCGGCTGGACCGGAGCGAGCGGCTGCTCGCGGCCGATCCCGGGCGAGAGCTGTCCTTGTACAACCTGCAGATCGCCAATCAGCGGCTCGCTCGCTTTCACGTGCTGGCCGGCGCACCGGGCGACGCGGAGACCTACTGCGACGCAATGCTCGGGCTGGGGCGCGAGCTGGTCGAGAGGGCTCCGCATCGCGTGACGTTCGTGCTGGCCCACGCAGACGGGCTCGACGTCGCCTCGCAGATCCGACTCGCGCAGGGCCGGTCGTCCGAAGCCGACGTGCTGATCGCCCAGGCAATCGACCTCGAGGCTCGTCTTTGCGACGGGAATCCGGCGCGGGCGGACCTCGTGCTGAGGCTTGCCCAGTTGTGGTGCGGGCGCGCCATCGTCGCCGGCGCGGCGGGGGACGCGGAGGCGTCGGCCGACTATGCCAATCGAGCGCTCAGGCTCGCGGATCAGGCGGAGGCTCTCGGGGC
Source organism: uncultured Phycisphaeraceae bacterium (assembly GCA_964435785.1). GTDB lineage: Bacteria > Planctomycetota > Phycisphaerae > Phycisphaerales > UBA1924 > PNC22. Next base: position 44,452 of record CAYTAH010000006.1, read on the forward strand.
CGATCCAGGGCTGACCGCGGAGGGCGACACTTGGATCCGCAGGGCTGAGCAGGCCGCGAAGGGCTCGCGCGAACCCTGAGGGCGTGGCGCACCCGGGCCGGCGGCGCCGCCGATCATAATCTCGCTGCAATCCGGCTGACTCGCTTCCGCGCACCGGCCCCGGATGCGCTTTGTGCGTTGGTGGCCGGGGCCGCCGGCGGAGCCGTACAACCGCTGAGGACGGGGTGTCCCCGGGCCGCCTTGTTTGGCAGGAGGGTTGCGTGATGGAGCCACTGGATCGCCGGATGCTGCTTGCGGGGGCGGGCGTGCTGGGGGCCGCGGCGCTGGTCCGGTCGGCGAGGTCCGGACCGCTCGACCCGCTGCCGGGGCCGGTCTCCTCGACGTATAAGACGCTCGACGAGGTTGAGCCCCGTGTCCCTGTGCAGAGCCTCCCGGGCAGCCAGACCGCGCTCCACGTCATCACCGAGCCGGGGAGCTACTACCTCACCGGCAACATCATGGGCGAGGCCGGGAAGAACGGCATCGAGGTGCGCGCCGACGACGTCTCGATCGACCTCGCGGGGCACGCGTTGATCGGCATCGTCGGAGGGGGCGGATCGCTCGCAGCGATCACACGGGGGGACGACCCGGGCACGGGGTTGCGAGTGTTCTCCGGCCACATCACCGATTGGGCGCAGAACGGCGTCTACGCCGCGGAGGTGCGGGGTTGCGTCTTCTTCAACCTGTCCCTGCACCGCATCGGGCTTGGGATCGGGGGAGTAGCGCTGCGCTCGGGCGTGGCATCGCTGGTCAGCGATTGCGTGGCCTCGGACTTGGTGCCGGGCATGTTGAACCTAGGCAACGAGAGCCTTGCGGCCCGGTGCGTCGCCAAGTCCGCGAGCTACGCGTTCTTCTCTCAAGCCAGTTCTTCCTTCATCGAGTGCACGGCGACTTCCTGCCACACCGGATTCGCTCTCGAGCACGTCTGCGTTGCGCAAGATTGCAGAGCCGTGAATTGCACGTTCGGCGTCAATGTCCCTTCCTTCGGCTCCAGACACGTGATCCGGGGCAGCACGTTCGTGGACTGCGCGACCGGCGTCCACGTCGAGGGGGCGGCGAGCGCGACGCGGGTCGAGGGCTGCAGCTTCCAGAGCTGCCAGACGGGAGTCAGCGCAACCGGAGCGGGCGCCCTCGTCGTGAAGAACACGTTCGCGGCCACGGGCGCGCCGCTTGCCCTCTCACCGGGGAATGCGCACGGCCCCCTCGTGAACGTCGCCGGAGTCGGCGACATCTCGGGGATTGCCGGCGCCGATCAGCCCTGGGCGAACTTCGTGCATTGACGCCGCGGGGCCGCGGCACAGGAGCGAGCATGACGCGGAATGCGACACTTGCGATCACGACCCTCTGCGCCCTCTGCGGCTTCGTCCGGGCGCAGGGGTCGGACGTCATCCCCGAGCACCGGTTCGCGTGGAGCGAGAACGTGGGCTGGTTCAACTGGCGCGACGCCGGTGATCCGCGGGGATCGGAGGGAGCCGCGTACTACGGCGGGTTTCTCGGCGGGCTCGTCTGGGCGGAGAACGCCGGCTGGATCAGTCTGGGCGACGGGGCGCCTACAGACGGTCGCCGGTACGGCAACACCGACGGGAGCGACTGCGGCGTCAACATCGATCCTTTCAGCGGGGATCTGTCCGGCTACGCGTGGGGAGAGAACATCGGCTGGGTCAACTTCGGGGGCGGCGCCATGGTCGATCCACCCCGCCCCGCACGCCTCGACCTCGACACGTTCCGGCTGCGGGGCTACGCCTGGGCGGAGAACATCGGATGGATCAATCTCGACCACGACGAGCACTTCGTCGCGCTCTACTGCCCCTCCGACTCCAATCGCGATCAATCGGTCAACACGCTGGACGTCCTGGCGTTCCTGAACGCGTGGGCTGCACGTCTGCCCGAGGCGGACTTCAACCACGACGGCGCGGTGAACACCCTCGACGTGATCGCATTCCTGAACGCGTGGAGTTCGGGGTGCTGAGGCCGCGCGTCCTATCGCCGCGCCCCGCGCTGGGTCATCCGACGAACCCTTGAACGCCCACGCGTGGTCCGCTCAGTTCCAGAAAGGCACACCATGGAAGCGTTGGATCGTCGTGCGATACTGGCCGGCGCCGGGTTGTTGGGGGCCGCGGCTCTGACGCGCAGCTCCCGAGCCGGTCCGCTGGACCCTCCGCCCGGCCCGGTCGGGCCCACGTACAGAACGCTCGACGAGGTGCAGCCCCGCGTGGCGGTGCAGACGTTGCCCGCGGGCGCGACGGCCCTGCAGGTGATCTCTCAACCCGGGAGCTACTACCTCACCGGCCACATCGAGGGCGTGCCCGGCAAGGACGGCATACAGATCGAGGCCGACAACGTCGACCTGGACCTGTGCGGGTTCACGCTCCAGGGAGTCGGCGGATCGCTGAGCGGCATCACCTCGGCCGGGCAGTATCGGAACTTCTCGCTCCGCAACGGGACCGTTGCCGGCTGGGGCGCCGACGGGGTCAATGGAAACAGCCTCTATGCTTGCGCGATCGAGAACCTCGCCGCAGACCGGAACGGCGGGAACGGGATCCGCGTCTCGGCTACGTCGTTCGTCCGCGGCTGCATCTCCACGAACAACTCGACCGGCATCTCGCTCGGGAACAACAGCTCGTGTCGGCAATGTGTCTGCGGGTCCAACGGCGTGGGCCTCTACGCCCAGGATCTGAGCGCCGTGCGTTCGTGCGATCTCCAGTTCAACAACACCGGCCTCGAGGGGGGAAGATTCGTCGTGGTGGAGGGTTGCGCGTTCCGCGGCGGTTCGGTAGGCCTTCGTCTGAGCGACGAGGCCGCGGCTCTGCAGAACTCCTTCGCATACATGAGCACGGCCATCCAGCTGGTCGGCAGCGGGTGCTTCGTCGCGCAGAACGTTGCCCGGAATGCCTCGTACGCGATGGGCAGCGGCAACACGTACGGGCCGATCGTCAGCGTGTCCGGGATCGGGAGCCTCGGCAGCACAGGCGACCAGGCCCATCCCTGGGCAAACTTCGTCCATTGACGGCGCGGGCGGCGGCCACGCGGTTCCGGCGCGGTGCGAGGCCGCCGTCCAGGGACGCGGAGCGTGCCGGCCGGCTCTGCCCGGAGAGGGAGGAATCCGGCGCCCTGAGCCCGACGCCGGCCGTAAAGTGAGCGCATGTCCGCCGGCGGCTCTCACCCCGACCACCACGAGGCCGAGACGATCCTCCCCGGGTCGGTATCGGAGGTCGATGGAGCCTCCGGGTCGCGGGCGCCGGCCTCCGAGCCCCCGCCTGCGTCGCCCAGGATCTCTCGGGGGTTTGAGGGTGCCCTGCGGCGCGGGGCCCGGCTGGGGCACTACGCGCTCGTCGAGATCCTCGGCGAGGGAGGCTTCGGCGTCGTCTGGAGGGCCGAGCAGCGCGAGCCCGTGCGGCGGGAGGTCGCGGTCAAGGTCATCAAGCCGGGCATGGATTCGGCGGCCGTGGTCAGCCGCTTCGAGGGTGAGCGGCAGACCCTCGCCGTCATGGACCACCCCTACGTCGCGCGAGTCTTCGACGCGGGCGTCACCGGGCCCGAGTCGGGTCACGCGGGTCTGCCCTACTTCGTGATGGAGCTGGTCCGGGGCGAGCCGATCACCGCCTACTGCGAGCGGGCGCGCCTGGCCATCGACGAGCGCGTCAGGCTCTTCATCAAGGTATGCGAGGCCGTCCAGCACGCCCACACCAAGGCGATCATCCACCGCGACCTCAAGCCCAGCAACGTGCTCGTCTCGCTCCACGGCAACGAGCCCTCGCCCAAGGTCATCGACTTCGGCGTCGCCAAGGCGCTCTCGGCGGTGGGAGCCCAGACGCTCGTCACCGAGGCGGGCTCGCTCGTCGGCACGCCGGAGTACATGAGCCCCGAGCAGGCCGGCGGCACGAGCGATGTCGACACGAGGAGCGACGTCTATTCGCTCGGCGTGATCCTCTACGAGCTGCTCACCGGGCGACGCCCCTTCGACCTCCGCGCCGCCACGCTCATGGAGATCCAGCGGGTGATCCTCGAGGACGACCCGCCCCGCCCGAGCACCCGGCTCTTCTCGCGGGAGCGGAGCGTGGCGATCTCGGTCGAGACGCCGCGGGCGTCCCCCCCGCCCTCCGCCGAGGTGGCGGCGCACATGCGGACCGACTCGCGCTCGCTGCTCCGCGTGCTCAAGGCCGACCTCGACTGGATCGTAATGAAGTGCCTGGAGAAGGACCGTGCGCGCCGGTACGAGTCCCCCAGCGCCCTGGCCGACGACCTGCGCCGCTACCTGGAGGGCATGCCCGTCGCCGCCGGGCCGCCGAGCACGGTCTACAGGGCGCGGAAGTTCGTCCGCCGGCACCGGGCCGGCGTCGCCGCGGGAGCACTCGTCGCTATCACGCTGATCGTCGCCACGGGCGCGATCAGCGCCGGCCTCGTGCGCGAGGCGGCCCTGCGCAGGCGGGCCGAGAACGAGCGCGACACGTCCGACGCCATCGCCGGCTTCCTCCGCGACACGCTCGCGGGTGTGCGCCCCTCCGAGGCGCGCGGGCGCGAGGTCACCGTGCGCGAGATGCTCGACAAGGCCCGCGACACCATCGAGGGGTCGTTCGCCGGGCGACCGGCGGTCGCCGCACGTCTGCGCGGCGTCATCGGCGAGAGCTATCAGGCGCTGGCCCACTTCGACGAGGCGGAGCGGCAGTTCCGGGTTGCCTACGAGGCCCTGCTCGCCGCCGAGGGCGAGCGCGACCCGGACACGCTCAGCGCGATCAACAACCTCGGCGTGGCCCTGCACGACCTGGGCAGGCTCGACGAGGCCGAGCGCGTGCACCGCGAGAGCGTCGGCTTGCACCGGGCCGCCCTCGGGCCCGACGACCCCGAGACGCTCGGCGCCGAGGCGAACCTCGCGTCCGTGCTCCAGGACCGCGGGCAGACCGACGAAGCGACGAGCCTCTACGAGGGCGTCCTCGGGCGCGTGGAGAGCAGGCGGTCGCTCACCGCCCTCAACGCGATCACCGGGCTGGCGATCATGGCCCGCGACCGCGCCGACCTCGACCGGGCGCTCCCGCTCTGCCGTGAGGCCTACGAGACCGCCGAGGCCACGCTCGGCGACGACCATCCCGACACCATCATCTTCCGCGGCAACTACGCCAACGCCCTCGTCGAGGCCGACCGCTGGGACGAGGCGCTCGCGCTCACCCGCGGCGCGATCGAGCGGGCCGAGCGGGTCTTCCCGCCCGGCCACGCCAACCGGCTCATCACCTACAACAACATGGCGATACTGCTGCAGGACCTCGGGCGCATCGAGGAGGCGCGGGGCTACTACGACAAGGTCCTCGAGGACGCGCCGCGCACGTTCGAGCGGACCAACCCCATGCCCGCGCGCGCGATGGTCAACACCGCCGTGCTCTGCTACCGCACGGGCGACGTCCAGCGCGCCGAGGCCCTGCTCCGCGACGCGGTCGGGTGGTTCGCGACGTCGGTGGGGGAGGACGACCCGGAGATGCTCGACGCCCGCACGAGCCTCGCCGTCGTGCTCGACGATCTGGGGCGCGAGGACGAGGCGGCCGAGATGCACCGGGCCGTGCTCGAGGCCACCCGGCGCCGCTACGGCGAGGAGGACCCCCGCACGCTCGTCGCCCAGACCGAGCTCGGCGCCTTTCTGCGCGACATCGATCGCTACGACGAGGCGGACGCGCTCTTCGCCTCCGCTCTGCCGGCGCAGCGTCGCGTGATGGGCGAGAGCAACGACCAGGTGCTGCTGAGCACCTACCAGTACATCGGCCTGCTCACACGCATGGAGCGCTGGGACGAGGCCCTCCGCGAGAGCGAGTGGCTGGTGGCGCGCATCGACGCCGCCCTGCCCCCCTCGCACCCGGTGACGCTGCTCGGGCACTTCCGCCTGGGCGCCGCTCTGACCGGCCTCGCCCGCTTCGACGAGGCCGAGAGCGCCCTGCTCGAGTCGTGGCGCCGGCTCGAGAGGGTGGACGGGATCTCGCCGGAGTGGAAGGCATATGTCGCCGAGGCGGCCGCCGTCCTCTATGAGAAGTGGGGGAGGGCGGACGAGGCCACGCGCTGGCGGGCCACGCTCGAGCGGCTGCGCGCTCCCGAGCACGGCGAAGGCTGACATCCCGGCCCGGGAGCACGGGGCGCGCCCCTACACTCCCGCCATGTCCCAGCCCTATTACATCACCACGCCGATCTACTACGTCAACGACCGGCCCCACATCGGCCACTGCTATACCACGACCGTCGCCGACGTCGCGGCCCGGTTCGCCCGCCTGATGGGGCGAGACACCTTCTTCCTCACCGGCACCGACGAGCACGCCGAGAAGGTCGTCGCCACCGCGCGCGAGCGCGGTCTCTCGCCCCAGGAGTGGGCCGACATCAACGCCGCGGAGTTCGTGAAGGCCTTCGATCTCATGGGCGTCGCGGCCGACGACTTCATGCGGACCACCCAGCGGCGACACACGGCGCGCGCCGCCGCGTACATCAAAGAGTTGCTGGACTCGGGCGACATCTACCTCGGCGACTACGTCGGATGGTTCGACGCCTCGCAGGAGGAGTATCTCACCGAGACGGTCGCCAAGGAGCACGACTACAGGAGCCCCGTCACCGGCAGGCCGCTCGAGAAGCGCACCGAGAAGAACTACTTCTTCCGCCTGAGCAGGTACGAGCCCCGCCTCCTCGAGGCGATCGACAAGGGGCTCAAGGGCGAGCCCGGCGGCTACCGCATCCTCCCCGAGGCCCGGCGCAACGAGGTGCTCGGGCGGCTGAAGACCGGCCTCAACGACGTCCCCGTCAGCCGCGCCGTGAAGGAGGGCGACGAGGACTGGGGCATCCTCATGCCCGGCGACCCGGGGCACCGCGTCTACGTGTGGATCGAGGCGTTGTGCAACTACCTGACGGCGGTCGACAACGAGCGAGAGCCCGCGACGGCCGCCGCCGAGGGCGGCCCGCGCCGCCGCTACTGGCCGCCCGCCGTGCACGTGATGGCGAAGGACATCCTCTGGTTCCACGCCGTCGTGTGGCCGGCGATGCTGATGGCGCTCGGGGAAGAGCTGCCGCGGATCGTCTACGCCCACGCGTACTTCGTGTCCGAAGGCCGCAAGATGAGCAAGAGCCTCGGCAACTTCATCGAGATCGACCAGCTTGAGGCGTACGCCGCGAAATTCAGCGTGGACGCGGTGCGCTGGTACCTCGCGACGCAGGGCCCGCTCGGGGCCAACGACGCGGACTTCTCGCACGCGAAGTTCGTCGAGGTCTACAACTCAGACCTCGCCAACGGCATCGGCAACTGTGCGAGCCGCGTGGGGAACATGATCGCGAAGTACTTCGATGGGGCCGTGCCGCAGGTTCCGACGAACGGCGAGGCAACTCGAGTAGAGGCGATCTGCCGCGGCGTGCATCGGCCAGTGCAAGACGCCCTCGATCGGTTTGACCTGGGGTTGTGTCTCCACCACGGCTCTATGCTGACCTCGGAGGTCGACGGCTACATCAACGAGACTCGTCCCTTCTCACTTGCGAAGCAGATCGACGCACCGGGGGCGCGAGGTCAACTCGCCCAGATCCTGTTCACTTGCGCTGAGGCTGTGCGCATCGCCTCGTTGCTGCTGTTCCCCGCGCTCCCCTTCAAGATGGCCGAGCTCTGGCGCCACTGGAACTGTTCGCCACTGAACGATCCCCACGACCCCAACTCCGGCTTCAAGGCCCCGCTCGAGGCACTCGCCCGCTGGGGCGGGCCGTGGTCCCTCAAGCCCGGCCAGAGGATCGAGAAGGGCGAGGCGCTCTTCATGCGCGCGGACCCGAAGGAGCCCGCGCCGGGCGCCTCCACATGACCCTCTCCGCACCGATGCCGTACGCAGCATGAGCCGGGATTCACCACGGGCCGCGCGCAGCGCGTCCGATCGTGCCCCATAATCAGCCCCGGAGGTGCACCATGGCCAGAGTGCTCTATACGCGCGGCCGCGCGCTCGATGATCGTCGCAGGCCGCGACGCCGCTCCAAGGGCCGCCTCTGGATCGCCCTCGTCATCGCCGCGGTCTCGATCGTCTCCTTCCTCATGACGCGCTCCAAGAACCCGATCACGGGCCAGACGCAGTATGTCGCGATGAGCGTGCAGGACGAGATCGCCCTCGGCCTCGCGGCCGCGCCCGAGATGGCCGCGCAGCACGGCGGGCTCCACCCCGACCCCGAGGCACAGGCCCTCGTTGACGCGGTCGGGGAGCGGCTTCTCGTGCAGGGCCTGGCGATGGAGACGCCCTACGAGTTCGAGTTCCACCTCCTCGCCGACCCGCAGACCGTCAACGCATTCGCTCTCCCCGGCGGGCAGGTCTTCATCACGGCCGCGCTCTACTCCCAGCTCGAGACCGAGGGCCAGCTCGCCGGCGTGCTCGGGCACGAGATCGGCCACGTCATCGAGCGGCACGGCGCCGAGCGCCTTGCCAAGCTCCAGCTCACGCAGGGCCTCGTCGGCGCCGTCGGCGTCGCCGCGAGCGAGGAGGGGCGCGGCGCCCAGGCCGCGGCCGTCGCGGCCGCCATCGGCCAGCTCGTCAACATGAGCTACGGACGCGAGGACGAGCTCGAGTGCGACCGCTGGGGCGTCAAGCTCATGGTGAGCGCCGGCTACGACCCCCGCGCCCAGATCCGCGTCATGGAGATCCTCCGCGACGCCGGCGGCGGGGCGGGCCCGCCCGAGTTTTTCAGCACCCACCCTAACCCCGACAACCGCATCGACCGCATCGAGCGCGCGATCGCCGAGGAGTTCCCCAACGGCGTGCCCGAGGGTCTCGAGCCCTGAGCGCTCGCCCCAGCGACGAGGGCCCGCGCCGATCACCGGATCGTCGAGCGGATCTCCGCCGCCCTCGCGTGCGCCTCCAGCCCCTCCATGCGCGCGAGCCGCGCCGTGTCGCGGTACAGACCCATCGCCGCCGCGCGCTCATCGATCCGCAGCCACGTCCGCGTGCGCACGAAGTGCAGCACGCTCAGCCCCGCGGCCGACCGCGCCGTGCCCCCCGTCGGCAGCGTGTGGTTCGGCCCGACGCCGTAGTCGCCCACGACCTCGGCCGCCCCCGGCCCGATGAAGATGCCGCCGTAGTGCCGGCATCGACGCGCCACCGCCTCCGCATCGCGCGTCAGCACCTCGAGGTGCTCGGGCGCGAACCGGTCCGCGAGCGAGACCGCCTCGTCGAGGTCCCGCGCCAGCACCGCGTACCCGTTCGCGAGCGCCGCCCGCGCCGTCGCCGCGCTCGGGAGTGTCGCCAACTGCTCCGCAAGCTCGCGCTCCACCGCGTCGATCAGCGCAGCGCTCGTAGAGACCAGCACCGCGCACGCGTCGGTGTCGTGCTCGGCCTGCGCGAGCAGGTCCGCGGCCACCGTCCGCGCGTCGGCCGTGTCGTCCGCGATCACCAGCAGCTCGCTCGGCCCAGCGAGCATGTCGATCGCCACGTGCCCCGCGACGAGCTGCTTGGCCGCCGTCACCCACCGGTTGCCCGGTCCGACCACCGCGTCGCACGGGGGCAACGCGCCGCACCCGTACGCCAGCGCGGCGATCGCCTGCGCCCCACCGACCGCAACCAGCGCATCGGCCCCCGCGATCGCCGCCGCGGCGAGCGTCGCGGGCGCCGGGCGGGGCGAGGCGACGATCACCTCGCGCACCCCGGCCGCGCGCGCCGTCACCGCCGTCATCAGCACGCTCGAGGGCAGCGGGAACCGACCGCCCGGCGCGTAGCACCCGGCGCGCTCCACCGGAGCGATCCAGTGCCCCGCCTCGCCGCCGGGCACGGCGACCGTCAGCTCCCGCAGGCTCGCCCGCTGCGCCTCGGAGAACGCGTGAATGCGATCCGCGGCCCGCTCGAGCACGGCCCGGTCCTCGCGCCCGGTCGCGTCGAGTGCCCTCGCGAGCTCGACCCGACCGATCACCATCGGCGCCCCCGGCGCGAGATCGCCCAGCCGCTGGGCGTGCTCTCGCACGGCCGCCTCCCCCCGCGAGCGCACGTCCTCCACGATCGCCGCGGCCGCCGCGAGCGTCTCCCGGTCCACCGCGCTCCGGCGCACCGCCGGCACGTCGTCCGCACGCACCAGGCGCAGCAGACGTCCGGCGCCACTGTCGTCCGGCTTTCCGGTGCCACTGGCGGCTCGTCCGCCAGTGCTTAGCACCCTCGGGCCCTCCACACCTCCGTCTGCCCCTTGCGGCTTGGCATTCCCCGGCCGCCGGCTCACCTTCAGCGCCCGCCGATCAAGCTCCCGCTCCACCGCCTCCAGCGGCACGCCCGCAGCCGCGAGCCTGGCCATCGTGAAGTAGATCACGTCTGCGGCCTCGTGCGCGATCTCCTCAGTCGTCCGGGCCTCGCACAGCTCCCCCGCCTCCTCGCGCAGCTTGCTCGCCAGCAGCGCTGGGTCGCGCAGCAGCCGCGTCGTGTACGACCCCGCGTCGCGGCTCTCCGCCGGCTCGGCGAGCCTCCGCGCGAGCGAGTGCAGCCCCCGCCCCTCGCCGAAGCACGTCCGCGTCCCGGTGTGGCAGAACCCGCGTCCGCGCTGGCGCACCGTGAACCGCAGGGCGTCCCTGTCGCAGTCCACGTCGATCCGCACCAGCTCCTGCGTGTCCCCGCTCGACTCGCCCTTGCGCCAGAGCCCGCCGCGCGAGCGCGAGTGGTACACCCCCCGCCGCTCCTCTACGGCAGCCCGCAGGCTCTCTGCGCTCGAGTAGACCAGCCCCAGCGCCGCGCCAGCCTCGTCGCACACGATCGTGGGCCACAGCCCGTCCGCCCGGTCGCTGCGCAGCACCGACGCGAGCGCGTCCGCCGGATCGAGTGCCCCGGTGTAGATCGCCATGCCCACCTGCGCATCCGCCCCGAGCGCATCGAGCGCCGCGATCTCCGCGGCAGTGGTCACGCCCCCCGCGATCGTCACCCGCGCCCCCTCCGCCGCCGCGACGATCGCGCGGGCGCGCCCGAGGTCCGTCCCCCCCATCCGCCCCTCCAGCTCGACGAACGTGACGAGGAACCCGCCGACGAGCCCGCGCAGCTCCGCGATCCTGTCGAGGACTCCCGCGCCCGTGCCCCGCCGCCACCCCTCGACCACGATCTCGTCGTTGCGTGCATCCAGCGCCGCGATCACGCGCTCCCGCGGCAGGCGCTCCAGGATCTCGCGCCGAGCCGCCGTCCCCAGGGTCACACGCTGCGCGCCCGCGTCGAGCCAGCCCCGCGCCGCCTCCGCCGATCGGATCCCGCCGCCTACCCGCACCGGGTGCCGGCGCGCGATCTCGCGGATCACCGCCTCGTTCGAGCCGCGCCCCAGCGCCGCATCGAGATCGATCACCGCGACCTCGCCGAGCACCGCCAGGCGCTCGGCCATCGCGAGAGGATCGCCCGCGTCCACCTTCACGCTCTCTGGGTCCCCGCCCACGAGCTGCACCACCCGCCCGCCGAGGATGTCGATCGATGGAATCAGCATGACGACCCCTGTTCGGTTCCACGCTCGTCCGCGCGCTTCTCCGCGTCCTCTGCTCCCCCGTCCATCCTCACCGGCACGCCCATCGCAAGCAGCTCGCCCTTGACCCCCCACACCGTGCTCTGCCCGTCATGGAAGATCGACGCCGCGAGCACCGCGTCCGCGCCGGCGCGGAGCGCCTCGCCCAGGTGCGACGCCGTCGCCGCCCCGCCGCTGGCGATTACCGGCACCGACACCGCCCGGCTCACCTCGCCGAGCAGCTCCAGGTCGTACCCCGACCGGGTGCCATCGCGATCGAAGCTCGTGAGCAGAAGCTCCCCCGCCCCCAGCGCGCACGCCCGCGCCGCCCACGCCACCGCGTCGATGCCAGTGCGCTCGGTCCCCGAGCGGACGACGACTTCCCACGGGGCTTCTCCGCGTTCGCTCCGCGTCTCAGGGCCCTCTGCGCTCCGCCGCGCCGCGTCGATCGCCAGCACCGTGCACTGCGCGCCGAATCGCTCGGCGAGCCGCGTGAGCAGCGCGGGGTCGCGCACCGCCGCGGTGTTGACGCTCACCTTGTCCGCCCCGGCGTCGAGCAGCGCCGCCGCGTCGTCCACCGAGCGCACCCCGCCGCCGACGGTGATCGGGATGCTCAGCACCTCGCGCACGCGAGCCACCGTCTCCAGAGCCGTCCGTCGCCCCTCGGTGGTTGCGGACACATCCAGGATCACCAGCTCGTCCGCCCCCTGCGCCTCGTACACGGCCGCACGCTCGGCCGGATCGCCCGCGTCGCGCAGGTTCGCGAACCGCACTCCCTTCATGATCCGTCCGTCGCGCACGTCGAGGCACGGGATGATGCGGGGGCACAGGCCGGCAGCCCCATAGGTCCCATGGGACCTATACGACCTATGGACTTCCCACGCTTGTGCGCTCGCGCGCCCCGCCGCAAGCCACCGCTCGATCAACCCTCTCCCCCACGCGCCCGACAGCTCCGGGTGAAACTGGCACGCCACCACCGCCCCGCGCTCGATCGCCCCGACGAATCGCCCGCCGTAGTCCGTCGTCGCGACGCGCCACCCCTGCGGCGGCTCCATCAGCCTGTAGGAGTTCGCGTAATACGCGTAGCCGCTCGAGAGCGTCCCGCACCCCGGCTCGGCCTCCACCGCGTTCCATCCGAGCTGCGGCACGCGCACCGACGCCGGCAGGCGTCTCGCCCTGCCGCGGATCACGCCAAGCCCGCTCACCCCCAGCGACTCCTCGCTCCCCTCCGCGAGCAGCTGCATGCCGAGACAGATCGCCAGCGTCGGGCGCCCCGCCGCGACCCGCCGGCGCAGCGGCTCTACGAGCCCGCCCGCCCGCAGCGTCTGCATCGCCGCGCCGAACGAGCCCACGCCGGGCAGCACCAGCCGGTCCGCCTCGTCCACGTCCCGCGGCTCGGCGCTGATCCGCGCTTGCGCGCCGCACCGCCCCAGCGCCGCCATCACCGACGCCAGGTTCGCCGTGCCCGTTCGGATGACGACAACCTCACTCATGGCAAGCTCTTCACAACGTCCCCTTCGTGCTCGGCGCGCCCGCGCTCGTCGTTCGCGTCACCCCCTGGCGAAGCGCCAGCGCCGTCGCCTTGAACGCCGCCTCGGCCTTGTGGTGGTCGTTCTCGCCGCGGATCAGGTCCACGTGCAGGCACATGCGCGCGCTCACCGCCAGGCTCGTCAATACGTGCGGGATGTTCTCGCACGCGAGCCCGCCGATGCGGTCGTAGTTGAGCGGCAGGTTCACCGTCGCGTGCGGCCTCGTCACCAGGTCCACCACCGCCCGCGCCAACGCCTCGTCGAGGGGCGCATACGCCGACCCGAATCGCGCGATCCCCCGCCGCTCGCCCAGGGCCTTGTCGATCGCCTGTCCCAGCGCGATGGCGCAGTCCTCGGCCGTGTGGTGGTCGTCCACCTGCAGGTCGCCCTTGCACGCGAGCTCGAGGTCGAACCCCGCGTGCGTCGCCAGCGCCGTGAGCATGTGGTCCAGGAACCCGACTCCCGTAGATACGCTCACCGCGCCCGCCCCGTCGAGGTCGAGCGCAAGGGAAATCTCGGTCTCCTTCGTCTTCCGCGAGATCGTGGCGGTGCGGCTCACCGGATGCTCTCCTGGAGCGCCCGTGTCAGGCGCTCGAACTCAGTCTCATCCCCCGGGCACGTGATGCGGAGCCGATCGGCGAGCCGCGTGTCCCGCCCGAAGCGCCGGACGAGAACGCCGCGCGACGCGAGGGTGTCCGCGCCAGCCCACGCGTCGGCGCACCGAGCCAGAACGAAGTTGCCCTGCGATTCCATCGCGCCGGCCCCAAGCGAGTGCAGCAGCGAGACCAGCTCGCCCCTCTCCCAGCGCACGCGCTCGATGTACTCCCGCGTCCGCGACTGATCCCCGTCCAGCGCCGCCGCCGCGAGCGCCAGGCTCACCCCCGCGCACGGGTACGGATGGCCCACGGCCCGCAGCCAGCCGATCACCTCCGCCGGACCGATCGCGTAGCCCACGCGGAGGCCGGCAAGCCCCCACGCCTTGCTGAACGTCCGCGTCATCACGACATTCGGCAGCCCGAGCAGCGCGCCCGTCGGGTCCTCATCGGCAAACTCGACATACGCCAGATCGACCACGACGAGGCTCGACCGCGCCCGCTCCGCGATCGCCACGATCTCCTCCGCGCTCGCTGCGCCCCCCGTCGGGTTGTTCGGCGTCACGAGGAACACCGCTCCCGTCCGCCCGTCGATCGCCCCCTCGATGTCGCCCGCCGGGAACGCGCGATCGATCCAGGGGATCTCCACCGCCTCCGCCCCAGCCAGGCGCACATACCGCGGCAGCATCTCGAACGTCGGATCCGTCAGCACCGCCTTCCGCCCAGGCTCGAGCGCCGCGCGGCACAGCCGCTCCAGCGCATCATCCGCTCCCGCAGTCACCACCACCCGCGCCGCCTCGACCCCGAACCGCGCCGCCAGCTTCGCCTCGAGCGCCGCCGGCTTCGCATACCTCCTCAGCACCTCTGCATCCAACTCGCGAAGCCGCCCGAGCAGCTCCCCGTCCGGCCGCCGCCCTTCATTCGCATCGAGCTTGAGCACGTCTTTTTGTGCAATCGGAGATCTGAGATCTGCGTGATTCGCCGCCGGCGGCGCATACGCGCTCACGCTCCCCACCCGCCCCGCAGGCCGCACTCCGCGCGACGCCACTTCGTCGCTCCGTCGCTCCGTCGCTCCGTCGCTCCGCCCCATCACGGCACCACCTGCCCGATCGGGCTGATCACGATGTCCCCGCCCCCCGCGTCCTTGAGCATCGGGATCAGGCTCGCCAGCCGCTCCCGCGGCACGGCCGCCTTCACCGCGTAGCCGCTCTCCCCGTGCAGCGGCGAGATCGTCGGGTGCCGCATGCACGGGAGCACCGCCACCACCGCGTCCAGCCGCTCGGCGCTCACGTTCAGCTCGAGCATCACCCGCGCCCGCGCGTCGAGCACCGAGCGCAGCACCAGCGCCAGGTCCTCGATCCGCTTGCGCTTCGCCCCGTCCTCCCACGCCCGCCTGCTCGCGAACAGGCGCGTCGAAGAGCGCATCACCTCGTCCACCACCTCCAGCCCGTTCGCGCGCAGCGTCGCCCCGCTCGCGGCCACGTCCACGATGCAGTCCGCGTCCTCCGGCGGGAACACTTCCGTCGCCCCGTACGAGCGCACGAACGTCGCCTCCAGCCCGCGCCGCGCAATCCACCCGCGCGTCAGCCTCTCGAACTCCGCCGCGACCACCAGCGGACGCTTCGGCAAGCCACCATCCACCAGAATCGAGGCCGGCGCCGCGGCCACGATCCGCACCTTGTCCAGCCCCGTGTCCAGCACCTCCACCACGTCCGCCCCCAGCTCCGCCACCCAATCCGCCCCCGCGAAGCCCACGTCCCGCGTGCCCGCGTCGAGCATCTCCACGATGTTCTGCGGCTTCAAGATCTTGGTCTCAACCCCCTCCAGCGACACCCGCGGCCGATACCCCCGCTCGCTCGCCGAGAGCCTGATCCCCGCCCCCTCGAGCAGGGCCACCACGCCCTCGTGCATGCGCCCCTTCGGGATGCCGAGACGCAGCGTCTCGCCGTTCGCGACGGGGCGCGCCCCCGCGTCTTCACCGTGTGCGTCCGATGTCCTGCTCGCCATCTCGGGGTCTCCGTCTCTCTCCATCCGACCCCGGCCGCGCGCCGCCCCAAAAGCGACACGACGCCGACCGGAGCCGGCGTCGTGTGTCTGGGCTCGCTACCCGCGTCGCGCCGCCCGCACCGTCACCGGCTCACGCCGTGGGCGTGGTGGTGATGGCGGGCGTGATGCACGCGGCACTGCTTCATGGACACCCAATTGTGGCGATCGCTCACGACGAGTCAAGCCCCTCCCTCCCGTGCCACCACCGTCGTGCCCGCCCGCGTTCTCCAGGATGCGGGGGGCGCCCCCGGCACGACGGTGGTGCTCCGGTCGCCGGCCACCGTTTGCTACGATGCCGTCCCACCCCCCGGAGGAGCCCGTGCCCGAAGCCCCAGCCCTCGCCGTCGAAGGCCTCCGCTTCCGCTATCCCGGCGGGGCCGACTGGGTCGTGGATATCCCGTCCCTCACGCTCGCCGAGGGCGAGCAGGTGCTCCTCACCGGCCGATCGGGGCGCGGCAAGAGCACCCTCCTCTACCTCATCGCCGGCCTCACCGACCCGACCGAAGGGCGCGTGCTCGTGCACGGACACGACATCCACGCCCTCCGCGGCCACAGGCGCGACGAGCTCCGCGGGCGCGAGATCGGCATGATCTTCCAGACCTTCAACCTCCTCCAGGGCTTCACCGCCGCCGAGAACGTCATGCTCGCGATGATGTTCAGCGACATCCCCCGCGCGCAGCACTCCAAGCGCGCCCACGAGCTGCTGGAGCACCTCGGCGTCGACCGCCCCGGCGCCCCGCCCGAGCAGCTCTCGATAGGCCAGCAGCAGCGCGTCGCGGTCGCCCGCGCCGTCGCCTGCCGCCCCCGCCTCGTCCTCGCCGACGAGCCCACCGCCAGCCTCGACCCCGAGAACGCCCTCGGCGCCATGGACCTGATCCAGACCGCCTGCCGCGAGTCCGGCGCCGCGCTCCTCTGCGTCAGCCACGACCCCTCCATGGCCGCCCGCTTCGAGCGCCGCGCGAGCCTCGACGAGCTCGCCGTCGCATAACCGACCCCCAATGGCCATCACCGACTTCACCATCATCCGGCGCAGCCTCCTCTCGCGCCTCTTCTCCACCGTCACCACGGCGATCACCGTCGCCGTGGCGGTCGGCCTCCTGCTCGTGCTTCTCAGCATGAAGGACGCCGGCGAGCAGGCCTTCCGGCGCGGCTCGGGCAACATGCACCTGCTCGTCAGCAAAGAGTCGAGCCCGATGGTCAGCGTCCTCAACGGCATCTTCTACGCCAACGCTCCCGCGGCCTTCTTCCTCGAGGACAACCCGGCCGGAACCGACGACTTCCAGCGCATCGCCTCCGATCCCCGCGTCGCCTTCGCGATCCCCACCCAGCAGGGTGACAGCTACGCGGGCCTTCCCGTCCTCGCCACCAGCCCCGAGTTCTTCACGCTCTTCGAGCCCGCAGAGGGCGAGGCGTGGCCCTTCGCCGCCGGCGAGGCGTTCGACGAGCCCTTCGAGGTCGTGCTCGGCGCACGGGCCGCGCGCGAGTCCGGCCTCCGTCTCGGCGACACGATCTACCTCACCCACGGGCGCAGCGATACGCGCGAAGGTGCGCCCGAAGCCCACGTCCACCGCGAGTTCTCCTACGAGGTCGTCGGCATCCTCCGCCCCACCGGCTCCGCCCACGACCGCGCCCTCTTCACCGATCTCGTCAGCGCCTGGACCATCCACGCCCACGACCGCCGCCTGCGAGAGGACGCGGGCGCGACCACCGCGCCCGCCGACGTCACCCCCGCCGACCGCCGCATCACCGGCGCCTACGTCCGCGCCGCCACCCGCCCCGGCTCCGCCGCCTCGAGCGCCGTCAACAGCCTCGCCTACCAGCTCCGCGCCGAGGGCTTCATGGTCGCCGAGCCCGCCGGCGAGATCCCCAAGCTCTTCGAGATCGTCGGCGGCGTCAACGCCATCCTCGTCGCCATGGCCGTCGTCGTGCTCGTCTCCGGGGCGATCTCCATCATGGTCGCCCTCTACAACTCCATGGAGCAGCGCCGACGCCAGATCGCCGTGCTCCGCGTCCTCGGCGCCAGCCGCGCCCGCATCTTCGGGCTCGTCCTCACCGAATCGGCCGTGCTCGGACTGCTCGGGGCCCTGCTCGGCGTCCTGATGGGCGTCGCCGGCGGCGGGCTCACCGCCACCGCCCTCCGAGCCCGACTCGGCATCGCCGTCACCCCCATCTACCCGCCCGAGTGGATCCTCGCCGTGATCGTCGCCGCCGTCATCATCGCCTCGCTCGCCGGCCTCGTCCCCGCCGTCGCCGCCTACCGCACCAGCGTCGCCCGCAACCTCCGCCCCGCCGCCTGAGCGCACACGTCCCCCCCGCGCGCGTGCCACTACGGTCGTGCCTGTCGGCGCCCGAAGCACCCGGTACGACGCTCCAAGGCACGACCGTAGTGTTCCGTCCCCGCGCCGGCGGCAACGGCAATCCTCCCCGTCATTGCTCCAAGAGAAGCGAACCAACCGCACGCCTCCCCCCCTTCACATTCAGACACCCCGCACCGGAGGCAGGCCATGCGCGCATTCACAGCCACTCTGCTTGCGATGCTCCTCGCCGGTTGCTCCTCATCCATCGAACGGCGCGATGACCACACAATCTCGCGCACACCCACCCAGGCCCCGCTCGCCGGACGAGCCGCGCTGGGCATGGCCATCCCCATCCCCGGGGCCGACGCCTGCATTGTCCCATTCGCCGTCGAGGATCGCAAGGCCGTCTTCGCCGACGACGATCCCTTCACCCGTGGCGGTCTCGCCTCATACGCGTCGGCTCGAAGGGTCGTGCCCCACGTCAACTCCGGCGGAGCCGTTCGCTGGCACAACGCCGTGATCCGCTCTTTCGGCTCCGACGCGCCGGGTCTGGTTCTCGACCGCCGGGGCATCATCAGCCGCTACAGCTTCTTCGGCCAGACCCGGGACGACCCGAATTCCCCCTTCGTCGCGCACTGGATCGCCTTCATCGCAACAACGGACGACACAAACGCCGACGGCAATCTCGACGACCGCGACGCCACCGTCGCCATCATCGCCACGCCCGATGGGCGGCGCATCCGGGAACTCACGCCTGCGCGAGCCCAGGTTTGGGAGATCGCCCGCGCCGACGCCGGAGGTCGCTTCTACTTCAAGGTCGTGCCCGACACCAATGCCGACGGCCGGTTCGACGATGCCGACGCCGCGAACATCTACGAATGGCTCCCCTCGTCAGACGCGCCCGCCGCCTCGCCGGTCGTGTCCCCCGACGAGCTCAGCCGCCTCGAGTCCCTCGTCCGCTGATCCCCCCGCCTCCACATCATCCGTTGCCCATCGCCCATTCCCCACTGCCCCTCGCCCCCTCACCGCAGGTCAATCTCCCCCTCGTCCCTGATCGAGACGCCGGGCCGCGAGAGCTTCGCGTCGAAGAGCACGTCCGCGAGCTGGCTCGGCAGGCTGTAGCGCAGCCGCCCGCTCAGCGAGTAGCGGTGCACCGCCGGCTCGGCCCCCCCCTCCCCCGTCGGGATGACCGCCGGGATCACGATGCTCTGCGTCCCATGGCGGGGGATCGTCGCCAGCGCCTCCCGCCGGCCGCTGAAGACCTGCCGCCCGTCCAGGGCCAGGCTGTAGGTGATGTCCCGCATCGGCAGCTCGATGCCGTTCGGATTCGCCGCCTCGACGACGAACTCGACCACCACCGCCTCCGACGAGCGCTCGCGCACGCGCCCGTCCGTCACCGTCGTCCGCGGCGGCGTCGTCCCCGAGCATCCCCCGACGAGCGCAGCGCCCGCTCCCAGCGCCAGGAGTCTGATCGATCCGAGAGAACGGCGGTGAGCGGGCTTCGGCACGCGCGGAGCGTAGCAGACCCCCCGGCCACCGTCACTCCGGCTCGACCTCCACCAGCGTCACCCAGTTCCCTTGGCTGACGTGGTCCATCTGGTCGATCGCCCCCGTCAGCCCCGCAGACGCGTCGATGTACCCCACCCAGCGGGCCGTGAGCCACACCATGACGCACGCGCACAGCGCCGCCGCGGCCTCGGCCGTTCCCCGCGTCCGGAACCGCAGCAGCACGCCCCCCGCGAATCCCACGCTCAGCAGCTTCCAGAAGATCAGCAGCCCCGGCCCGCCGGTCTGCATAACACCCCGAGCGACCGGGTTATCCTCGATCAGGCCGATGTGGAGGACGTATGTGAGGGTGAGAAGCAGATCGACCAGGCTCAGGGCCAGGATCACGGCCACCATCGCCGTCACCCGGGTCGAGCGAGATGGCACCCGCCTCGCCAGCCCCGACGGCGAGGGGGCCGCCAAACCGGCGGTGGGCTGAATCCCGGGCCCGTTCATCGGGAAGGTCGATCGGCCTCCCCCGGGACGTCGATGAGGGGTGACCGGACCCCTCGCCAACCCCCGCGGCGGTCTGACGGGGCTCGGCCGGTCGTGCCGGGCCGGCAGGAGGAAGCGGCGTGCAGGTGGTGCCGAGAACCCATGGGCCCTGGAGGCTGATCGCGGCGGCGGCGCTCTGCCTCGTCGCCCTCCCCGCGCGCTCCCAGGAGAACCCCGTCTTCGTCGACGACTCCACCCTCGCCTCGGACGTCCTCGCGGGCCTCCCCGGTCTCTCCGCCGCCGGCAACCAGGGAGAGGCGGTCCGGCTCCTCCAGCGCCTGCTCGACGAGGAAGGCGACCGCCTCATCGAGGCGCCCGACGACCCCGCCCTCTACCAGAGCGTCCGCTCGCGTGTCCACAACGTGCTCACCGACGACCAGACGCTCCTCGCGCGCTACCGCGAGGCCGAGTCCGCCCGCGCCGGCGCCATGCTCGAGGCCGGGCGCCACGACGACGTCGAGCGCACCCGACTCCTCACCAGGCCCGGCTTCGAGGCCGCGCTCCGCGTCGCCGCCGCGCACCTCGGCGCCGCAAGGTTCGAGTCCGCCCGCCTCGTGCTCCGGCAGATCGAGCACCATCCCGACCGCGCGGACCAGGCGCTCGCGCGGGACGCCGCGGCCCTCGCCGCGCGCCTCGCGGCCTACCTCGAGCGAGAAGAGGTCGTCCAGGCCGCCGCACGATGGGCGGAGTGGGCTGGCTCGGCCCCCGGGCCGAGTGCTGACCCCGTCGCGTGGCCACGGCCCCTCCGCGAGCCGGTCCACTCCCCCGACGCCGCGGGGGACGCCGTCGATCTGGGAGCCCTCGTCGGCACCCCCCTCCGCACGGTGAATCTCCAGCCATCGCCGGCGATGAGCGCCGCGCCCGAGGAGGAGGAGCTCCCCTCCCGGCGCCCGCGCACGATGCTCGAGTTCCCCTACATCTTCCCGCTCGTCGTGGACGACACCGTCTACACGACCGACGGCCTGTGGATCAGCGCCTGGGATCGCTTCACCCTCACGCCGCGCTGGCAGACCAAGCCGCGCGGCGCCGACAACGAGCGCGAGGCCCTGGAGGAGCAGTACGCCGCGCGCGCCTACCGCAAACGCCAGAGCCGCGACATCGAGGAGGCGACCACCCTCGCCCCGCACGGCCGGCTCCTCCTGGCGGCGACGGGCCTCGTCTCCGAGGGCGGGCGCACCGGCGACCCCCGCCTCCACGCTCTGGACCGCACGACCGGGCGCGTCCTCTGGTCCTCCTACATCGACGAGCTCGACGAGCAGCTCGCCGACGCCTCCACCCGTGGCCCGGCCGTCTTCGAGGGCGATACGGCCGTCGTCGCCGTCCGCAAGATCCCCATGGCCAAGCGCTTCGCCAGCGCCTATCTCGTCGGCATCGACCTCGCCGACGGCTCGGCCCGCTGGGTCCGCCTCGCGGGCAGCGCCGGCTGGCTCGCCTACGGCGGGCGCGGGCAATGGTCCGACTGGCCCACCCTGCACGAGGGGGTCGTCTACCGCGTGGACGAGCTCGGCGTCATCTGCGCGATCGAGGCCGGCACGGGGAGGTACCGCTGGGTCCGACGCCTCCCCGGCGTCGAGAGCCGGCTGCCCACCCAGCGCGTCCCCTGGGCCGCGTCGCGCCCCGTCATCGACGGGCGCACCATGCTCGCGCTCTCGCCCGACCGCTCGCAGCTGCTCCGCATCGACCTGGACACCGGCGCGATCCTCGGCATGCGCGACGCGCGCCAGCTCGGCTCCCCGAGCTACGTCTTCGGCGCCGGCGACCGGCTCGTCGCCGTCTCGCAGCTGCGCGTCGCGACCGTCCCCCTCGCCCGCGCCGAGACCGGGCCCGCCAACGTCTCGCCCCTCATCCCCGAGCCCGGCATCGTCGGACGAGTCGCCCTCGCCGGCGACTCGCTGCTCCTCCCTCTCGTCTCGGGCGTCGGCGTCGTCAGCCTCGCGAACCTCGCCGACGGACGCGAGGTCACCCTCGACGCCTCCGGGAATCTCGTCCCCCTCGACAACCAGCTTCTCGCGGCCGACAACGCCCAGATCCACAGCTACCTCGTCTGGGACCGCGCCGCCGAGATCCTCGAGGCGCGCCTCCACGCCGACCCCCTCGACGTCTCCACCGCCGTCACCTTCGCCGAGCTCGCCTACCGCGCCGGCCGCCCGGAGGCCGTGCTCGATCCGGTCGACCGCGCCCTCGCCGCCATGGGCGCCGACCCCCTCAGGCCCGTGGTGCGCACCGGGCAACGCCGGTTGTTCCAGCTGCTCCTGGAGATGCTCCAGGGCGGCGACCGACCCGAGAACGCCCCCGCCATCGGCGCGGGCCTCGTCGCGCCACTCGCCGAGCGCCTCGGGATGGTGGCCGTCACGCCCGACGAACGCGCCACCCACCTGCTCGTCCTCGCCGGCGTGCACCTCGGCGCCGGGGCGGCCCGCGATGCCGTCGCGGACTGCCAGCGCGTCATCGCCGACCCCACCATGGCCGGCGCCTCGTGGCAGCACGAAGGCTCGACCGTCCGCGCAGAGCTCGAGGCGATCTCCCGGCTCGACGACGCCCTGAGGGCCTACGGCATCGACGCCTACGCACCGTTCGAGGCGAGCGCCCGCGACGCGCTCGAGTCCCTCCGTCGGCGCGAGGCCAAGGCGTCCGACTTCGAGGCCGCCGCCAGGGCCTACCCCCGCGCCGTCGCCGGTATCGAGGCGTGGCTCGAGGCCGCCAGGCTCCGCGAGGCCACGGGAATGGCCCTCGGCGCGGACCACGCACTCGGCCGGGCACTCGACGCCGTCCGCGCCATCCAGGCCGTCGGGGCTTCCCTCGAACCGGCCCTCGTGGGCGAGGTCGTCGGCCGTCGTATCGACTCGCTCGTGGCCCACGCGCGCGTGGACGCAGCCGCGGGCGAGCTGCGCCGGGCCGACCTCGACTGGCCCGACCTCGCCCTCGCCGTGGAGGGACGCCCCCTTGACCGCGCCGAGCTCTCCGCCACGCTGCGCCGCCGGCTCGAGGCGCGCGAGACGCGCCCCCGCATCGAGCCGCCGCTTGGTGGCGCCGCGGCCGCGCTGGACGGCTGGGCGCTCATGCGCGCCCTCGACCGGCGCGACGCCTTCGCCCGGCGCGACGGCGTCATGCTCCTCGGCGGGGGAGAGGTCGGTCTCTGGGAGGCCCGCGCCGGGGCCCTCGCGCCGCGCTGGACAAGCCCCTACGAGCGCAAGCCCTCACTTGTCAGTCACGGCAGCGACCGGGTCCTGCTCTTCGAGCCCGACGATCTCGGAGGCGCCCTCATCGCCCTCGCGCCCGCCGACGGCGCCCTCCTTTGGCGCACCGAGCCCCTCGGCGGAGCGCTCGCGGCCGCCGAGGGCGCAGGCCCCGCCGCCGGCCCCGAGCGCTTCGACTCACCCCTCGACGGGCCGGTCAGCGCACGCGACCTCGTGCTGGCGCTCGACGAGACCGTCATCGCGGTCGTCTCGCGCTCCGGGCGCGTCGCCGGCTTCGACGCCGCGACCGGCAGGGCCCTCTGGGCCAAGCGCAGCGCCTGCCACGCCGTCCACGATGCCTCCGCGGGCGAGGGCGTCCTCCTGCTCGGAGGCGCCTCCACCCCCGCCTCCGGCGACGAGGCCGGGGAGCCGATCGTCGTCATGCTCGATCTGAGCACGGGCGAGGAGATCAGCCGCTTCACCGGCGCCGTCGGGCAGGTGCGCTGGGTCAAGCTCATCCCAGGGGCCCAGCGAGCCGTCGCCGGCCTCTCCCAGGGGCTCGTCGGTCTCTCGGTCCCGCACGCCCAGGCCGACTGGGTGCTCGCCGACCCGGTCCTCGAGGAGACCTCCGCCGCGTGGATCGCCGGCGACCGTCTGCTCGTCCAGACATCCCTCCTCGACCTCGCCTCGCTCGAACCGCGCTCCGGCCGCCTGCTCGCCTCGCGCCTCGAGTTCGCACGCCGGCTCGACCTGACCAGCCCCATGGACGTGGTCGCCGCCGATGGGCGCGTCGTCGTGCTCAGCCCCGATGGATGCGCGATTCTCGACGCGGCCGGCGGCGGCATGGTGGGGGCCGACGCGGTGGAGCATCCGCCGGGCGGTGTTGTCCAGCCGGCGCTCGCGTCGGAGACGGTGGTCATCGTCGAGCGCGACCCCGCCCCCGGCTCGTCCGACCTCTACCGCTGCCACGTGATCGACGGCGCCACCGGGCGAAGCCTCGAGAGCGCACTGATCCGCTTCGACACCCCGCCAAACCGCCTCGCGCTCCTCGACGACATCGTCATCGTGACCGCCGGCGACCGCACCATCGCCCTGCCCGCCGGCCGCCCCTAGGTGCGATCATCGCAGCAGTCGGGGTCCTCGCCCCGCTCGATCGCGCTGATCTTGTTCACCCGGCGCGCGTGCCTCCCGCCCTCGAAGTCGGAGGCCATGAACACCTCCACGACCTTCTCGATCAGACGCTGCCCGAGCAGGTCGCCCGAGAGGCAGATGATGTTCGCGTTGTTGTGCGTGCGGCTGAGCTGCGCCGTCAGCTCGTCGTGGACCACGGCCGCCCGCGCCCCGGGGACCTTGTTCGCGGCGATGCTCATGCCGATCCCCGTGCCGCAGATGAGCACCCCCCGGTCCACGTCGTGCGACGCGACGAGCTTTGCCACCCGATAGGCGGGGACGGGGTAGTCACAGCTCTCGCTCGCGGGCGGCACGAAGACCGTGACCTCGTGCCCGCCCCGCTTGAGGCGCTCCGCGAGCTGCGTCGCGGTCGTCACCCCCCGATGATCTGCCCCAAGCGCGATCTTCATCGATCATTCTCCGCGAGGATGTCCAGTTCCCCGAGCCGCTGCGCGACGAGCTCCCGCAGGCGTTGCGCGGTCTGATTGTAAACGTCCTGCGGCAGACCGACCGGGTCCGGCACGTCCTGACCCGTGGCGTCGAGCACCGTCGTGCGGGACGCCGCCGTCGGGTCCAGCGCCAGCACCTCCTGCCGGTGCCACGCCGTCATCGCGTAGATCAGGTCCGCTTCCGCGATCAGCTGCCGCGTCAGCGGACGCGAGCGGTGCTCCGCCGGCTCGATCCCCAGGGCCCGCAGCGCCCCCGCCGTCTGCGCCGAGGCCGGCGAGCCCGCGCCCGCGCTCGTCCCCGCCGATCCGACCGAGATCTCCAGACCGTCCGCGCCGCGCTCGGAGATCAGGCTCCGGGCGATCGCCTCCGCCATCGGGCTGCGGCAGGTGTTCCCCGTGCACACGAACAGGATCCGGAGCTTGGCGTGCTTGTCGATCATGCGTGAGTCGTACGCCCCTCCCGGCTCCACGCGGTACGCCCCGCCGGGGAGCAGCCGCACAAGCGTCGATGGCTGCCCGAACATCGCCGGCCCATCGTCGATCGCCATCACGACCCCCGCGCGCTCCGCGGCCCCGCCGGCGATTGCGCCGGAAAGATCCCGGTCCGGCAGCCATCCCGCCGAGCCGACCCGGTTCGCGACCACCGGTACCCCCGCCAGCTCCAGCACCCGGCGCGTGCTCGCGGGGCTCGGCACCCGCACCGCCACCACGTTCGCGTGGTCGAGCGTGCCCCGCGGCGCGCCCAGCCGCTCCAGCGCCTCCCCGAGCTCGCCGGGCTCCAGAGGAATGTCGAACCTCACCGGCCCGGGCAGCAGCCGGCGCATGAGCAGGCGGTGCCTCGGGTCCGGCACGGGGATCGAAGCGAACACCGCCTCCACCGAGGGAGCGTGCCACGTGTAGCGGTAGCGATCATCCGGGCCGGCCCTCGGGAACGTCAGCTCCGCGAGCCGGGCCGTGGCCCGGGCGCTCGCGGCGCTGGCGAACAGCCCGTAGACCGTCTCCGTGGGCAGGATGACCAGCTCCCCCGCGCGGAGCGCATCGGCCGCGCGCGCGAACGCGTCGTCCCGCTCGTTGGAGTCAGCAAGCTCGTTGAGTCGAACGTGATCCAGCGAAGCACATCCTGTCGGTCAACCCAGCCCGAAGGCCCGCCATGGTACCCCTTTCAACGGGATTAATGCTCCGGGAAGTTACCAGCTTAACGGCGGCTTTGGTCTGTAATGTGGTGCCGAACGCTCCGGCGGCTACACCGAACATATATATATCATCTGTCCAAGCCGGGCCGATCCTCTCCGCCGCCCCCGGCCGAGGGCTTAGACTGCACAGGCCCGGGCCGGCGCTCGGCCGGCCGGGATTTCGCTCTCCGCGGCAACACAGCCGCCGCGGCGGGCGAATCGGTAGACGAGCGGGTCACCTCCGCGCTCGCGGAGGGGTGCCGCTGTGCGTGTCCTCTAGCGAGTTCCAGGCGTAGGAACGGGAGTGCCTGATGCGGAAGATCGAGACCACAACGCGCGCGCCCGCTTTCTCGCTCATCGAGCTCCTCGTCGTCATCGCCATCATCGCCCTCGTCATCGCGATCATCGTGCCCGCCCTCGGCGGGGCACGTACCGCGGCGAAGAAGGCCGCCACCGCCAACCTCCTCGCCCAGGTCACCGACGCCGCGATGCAGTTCAGCCAGGACAACAGCGGCCAGATGCCCGGCTACTTCACCCCCGGCGACATGGGCGACCCCCGCAACATGAACGCCGACGGCGGATTCACGGCCATGGAAAACGTCCTGCTCGACCTCCTCGGCAGGCACGCGATCGTCGGATCGGGCGACCCGGGAGAGCTCGTCGGCCCCTTCGGCGGCGGGACGGGGAACGTCCGCGTCGACTTCGACCTCCTCGGCACCGGCGAGGGCGTCTACCTCCACAAGGTCGAGGGCTACCTCGAGGTGGCGTCCGGCCAGGTCGGATCCCAGGCCCACCAGGACTTCCCCGATCTCGTCGATGCCTTCGGCAACCCGGTCCTCGCCTGGGTCGAGGACCCCACCGGCCCCCGCGAGCCCGCCGACCTCGAGGAGTTCGCCACCTCGGACAGCGACCGCGGTCGCGCCCGCTTCTACTGGGCGAGCAACGCCGGCTGGCTCCAGAGCACCGCGATGGGCAAGAGCGGCAAGGACCAGACGTACGACTCGGGCTCGAAGTCGGGCAGCCTCCTCGCCGATCCCGACCAGGCCGACATGACGCTCTCCGCCGCGCTCGGCAACCCCAACTTCCCCATCCCCACCAATTTCCAGGCGGGCTCCGTCCGGCCCAAGTCGGCGCGCGGCGCCTTCATCGTCCACTCCGCCGGCGCCGACGGCATCTTCTTCGGCGCGAAGGACCAAGGCGCCAAGTCCATCGGTGTGGACGGCTCCAGCGACCAGCGCCAGCTCAACTACCGCTTCAACTTCTACGCCGACTACAGCGGGAGCAACCGGCTCAAGGACTCCACCGGCAAAATCACCTCCATCGACGTCTCCAAGGGCTTCGACGACATCATGAACGCCGGCGGCAACTGACCCCCGCGCCGAACCGCCGAACTTGACGCGCCCGGACCGCTGCGTGAGGCTGTCCGGGTGCGTTCGCTTCCGGAACAGGACGAGCCCGAGTGCGCCCGCCCCGCGGCCGTGCGCGCCACCCTCGCCTTTGTCTGCTTCGCGGGCGGGCAGGCGCTCGCGATGGGGGCGTGGCGTGCGGGGCTGAGCGTCCCCTCCGCCGCGTGGTTCGGCGCCGCCTCCCTCGTGCTCGCGCTCGGGGCGGCGATCGGCCGCCGCGTCTGCGTCCCGCTCCTCGCCGCCGCCCTCGCCCTGCTCGCCGCCGGCCACTTCACCTCGCGCATCCTTGAGTTGCCGCTCAGTGCCCTTCGCGAGGCCCTGCCCGCCGGCCCGGGGTCCGGCGCGATCGTCACGCTCGAGGGCGTCGTGCTCGACCGCCCGAGCCGGATCCCCGCCTCGGGCGCCCTCGCCCCCTACGCCTTCCGAGGCGACGCCTCCGTCGCGTTCACTCTCGCCCTCGACGCCGTCCGCTCGGATGCGGGCGCCACTCCGCAGCGCGGGCGCGTCCGCGTCACCGTGCGGGGCGGCGAGCCCGACGTCGCGCCGGGCCGGCGCGTCCGCCTGACCGGCATCGCCGACCCGATCGCCGGCCCCTCGAACCCCGGCGAGAGCGATGCGCGCCTCTGGGCGGCCCAGGACGGCGTCTTCGCCGGCGCCATCGTCGCGAGCCCGGCGCTCATCGAGCCGCTCCCGCCCTCGCCCTCGGCGATCGGGCGCGCCCGCCAGTCCCTCGTCGCCGCGCGCGGCTGGTTGCGCGCCCGCGCCGAGCGGCTGCTCGGGCAGGACGAGGACTCGCCGGGACGCGCCACCATCGGCGCGCTCCTCCTGGGGGCGAACGAGTCGGGCGCCTCGGAGGTGTGGGGTGCCTTCGCCCGCCAGGGCCTCGCGCACGTCCTCGCCATCAGCGGCTTCCACCTCGCCGTGATGGCCGGCGCGGCGCTCTTCGCCGTCCGCCTGACGGGCGACCGCGGCCGGCTCGAGCCGCTCGTCGTCGCCATGCTCGTCCTCGTCTACATGGCGATCCTGCCGGCCCGCGCTCCCATCCTCCGCGCCGGCGCGATCGTTCTCGCGTGGCTCGCCAGCGAATCCCTCGGACGCCGTTACGATCGAAGGGCTCTGCTCGCGTGGATCGCCATCGCCGTCCTCCTCGTCCGCCCGATGGACCTCTTCTCCCTCGGCTACCAGCTCACCTTCGGCATCACCGCGACGCTCGTGTGGTTCGGCGCCCGCGTGCACGCGCGGATGTTCCCGGCCCCCCTCGAGTTTCGGCGCGAGCCCCCCGATCTCTTCACGCGACGCTGGTGGCTCGACCGCGTCGCGAGGCTCGTCAGCGCCAGCGTCCTCTGCTGGCTCGTGGCGACGCCGCTGGTGGCGCGGACCGTCGGCATCGTCAGCCCCGCCGCCGTCGTCGCCACCCTCGTCGTCGTGCCCGCCGTCACCGTGCTGCTCTGGGCCGGCTACGCCGTCCTCCTCGTCGGCATCGCCCTCCCCGGGGCGGGCGAGGCGGTGGGCGCGCTGCTCGGTCTGCTCGCCGGGCTCGTCGTCCGCGTCGTCGGGCTCTTCGACGCGATCCCCGGCACGACGCTCTACGCACCGGCGATCTCCCCCGCCCTCGCCGCCGCGCTCACCGCGATCATCCTCTGGTGGCTCGTGCGAGGCCGGCTCCGCAGCCCCGGCCTCTGGGCCGCGACGGTGCTCGCCCTCGGCTGGCTCGGCGGCGAGCTGTACGCCGCCGGACGAACCCACCCCTCCGTCGCCCTCCGCGTCGACACGCTCGACGTCGGCGACGGCACGTGCCACCTCGTGCGCTCGGGCCGCCGCGCCCTGCTGTGGGACTGCGGCTCGCTCCGCCCCTCCATCGGCCTTCGCACCATCCCGCGCGCCGCGCGCGCCCTCGGAGCGTGGCGCGTCCCCGACGTCCTGCTCAGCCACGCCAACTTCGACCACTACTCCGGCCTGCCCGACGCCATGGCGCAGCTCGGCGTCGAGCGGGTGTGGGTCAACCGGGCGTTCCTCGACCGCGTCGAGCGCGACCCCCGCGGCGCCGCCGCGGCGTGCCTCGCCGCCGTCCGCGCCGCCGGCGTCGAGATCCGTCCGCTCAGCGCCGGCGACTCGCTGGAGTTCGGGCGCGCGCGGCTCGAGGTCCTCTCGCCGCCCGACGCGCCCTTCACGACCGACAACGACAACTCCCTCGTCGCGCGCCTCTCGGCCCGCACCCGCGCCGGCGAGCGCACGGCGCTGCTCTGCGGCGACATCCAGCGCGAGGCCATGGCCACCCTCATGGCCCCCGGCGCCGACCTCCGCGCCGACATCCTCGAGCTCCCGCACCACGGGAGCGTGCACGCGACGGCGCTCGAGTTCGTCGGCGCGGTCGATCCGCGCGTGGTCCTCCAGTCGACGGGGCCCGGGCGCGCGTCGGAGATCCGGTGGAATGCGCTGCGCCAGGGGCGCGCCTGGTGGATGACCGCCGAGGACGGCGCCGCGTGGGTCGAGATCGCGAGCGACGGCGCCGTCCGCTCCGGGTCGTTCCGGCGCTGATCCCGCCCGGCCTCACCCGCCGCCGAGCGCCTGCAGCTCCCTGGCGTCCTCCTCGCGCTGGTCCTCGCGCATGTGCGCCGTCATCAGCGTGAGCGCCGCCTCGCGATAGTCCCCGCCCTCGCGGGCGACCCGCCGCCCCACGTGCCACAGCGCGTCCACCGCCGCGCCCTCACCGGCCATCTCCGGCGAGAGCGCCCCGTACGCCCGCACAAACTCGTCGTCCATCCCCGTGCGGAAGAGCGGGAACAGCGCCGCGCGCGCCAGATCCGCGTCCAGCGCCTCGGGCTCCTCGCGCACCACGGCCGCGAACAGCCTCGCGCCCTCCACATCGCGCCCGAGCAGCGCCAGGGCCGAGACCGCCTCGGCGTACCGCTTCGCTCCCGCGGCCTGCTTCATCGACTCCTCGACCGGCGCCGCGTCCTCCAGCGGCAGCGCCGCCGTCGAGGGCGCCGGCTTGTCCCCGCGCGCGATCAGCGGGTCGGCGAGCACCGCGATCCGCCACACCGGCCGCCCCTCGATCCGCGCCGCCCCGCCCAGCGCCGCACCCTGCACGAGCCGCTCGGCGAAGACCGGCGTGGGCACGAACGCCTGCAGGAACGGCTCGTGCACCGACCCGATGTACGCGTACACGCCGCGCTCCAGCCACCGCCCGGCCACCGTCGCCCGCCGCCCCGGCGCCACCGCCGACCACGAGTGCACCATGTGCAGCAGGCTCGGCGCGTCGAGCACGGGGATGTCCCCCGGCTGCGCACGCCCCCCGGAAAGGTCGAACCACCCCCGGTTGCCGCTCGAGTTGACCATGATCACGTCCGCACGCACCGGACGCTCGGCGCGCAGACGCCAGTCCGGAACCTTGTTCCGCGGCTCGTCATCGAGCGCCACGAACAGCCCCGCCTCCTCCAGCATCCTCGCCGCCGCCGTCGCGTCCCACTGCACCCACGGCTGCCCGGAGCCGTACCCGTCGAACAGCCACGCCGTGTCCAGGCGCAGAAAGAGCGAGCACATCGCCCGGTACGCGCTCTGCGGCTCGGATCCGAAGACCTGCCCGCACCACGCCCATCGTGCGCCGTCGCCGAGCCGCCCCAGCCTGTCCGTCGTCGCCGCGAACTCCTCCGCGCTGGTCTGGATCCGCGCCGGCAGCGCCGCGCAGACGGTGACCGCGTCGATCGCGTCGCCGAGGTCCCGCCAGGGCAGGTTGCACGCCGCGCAGAACTCCTCGATCCGCGCGCAGAGCAGCTCCGCCTCCTCCACCGTCATCGGGCCGTCCACCTGCAGCTTGGGCAGCGTCGTCCACAGGATGGGCTGGCCGCGCCCCGCCGCCAGCGCCAGCGCCGCCGCCCACGCGGGGTCGCGCTCGTCGGCGACGATCACCCCGGGCGGCACCCTCTCGAGCCCGAGCCAGCGCTGCAGCAACGCCCCGGCCCCGGGGGCGCTGCTCCCCTCCTCGCTCCCCGCCTGCCCGATCCCCCACGATCGCGCCAGGGCGCCCTCCGCGAGCTCGCGCGCGTCCGGCACCGCCCGGCGCGCCCGCATCGCGCCCCCCGGCCGGCGCGCCCCGGTGAACGCCCACCGGTCGACCGACTCGGGCCGGAACGCCCGCACGAAGCGGGCGATGTCCTCCGACGCCTCCCACGAGCCGTCGTCGATCAGCACCGGATAGATCGTCTCCGGCGTCCACGAGGCGATCGCCTCCGCGTAGCTCGCCGCGTCCGGCACCACGACCACCCGCGGGATCACCGCCCTGGACGCCAGCGCGCCCGCCGCGCGACGCCCCAGCGCCACCGCCGGATGGGGCGCCGCGGGCGTCGTCCCGGGCCCGGGGGGCGGGGCCTCCTGCGCGCCGGCGAGCGCCGCGGAGACGAGAAGGACGATCGCTGCTGTGGCCCGACGCATCGCCAGACTGTACCCGCCGGGTACACTCTCGCCGCATGCCCAGCCTGACGAAGAGCGAATTCTGCGCCCTCGCCGCACGCGAGCGCGGGGCGACGCCCCAGGCGGTGCTCGCCCTCCCCATCGCCGCGCGCCTGCTCTCCGATCAGCTCACCCCCGTGCTCTGCTACCGCCGCCTCGTGGCCCCCGACGAGCGCACCGCCCCCTCCTTCCTGCTCGAATCGGTCGAGGGCGGCGAGCGCCAGGGCCGCTACTCGATCCTCGGCGCTCAGCCGATCGTCGAGGTCGTCGCGTACGGGCACGGCGTGCGCGTCAGCGACCACAACGCCGGCACGCGCAGCGAGGGCGACGCGTTCAACCCGCTCCTGACGCCCCGCCAGCTGACCCAGCGCCTGCGCCTCGTGCACCCGCCCGCAGCATCGCAGCGCGAAGCCCTCCCCCGCTGCCCGCTCGGCGGCTGGTTCGGCTACGCGTCCTACGACACCGTCCGCTACGCCGAGCCCGAGAAGCTCGCCTTCGCCCACGCCCCGCGCGACGACCGCGCCATCGCCGACCTCCACTTCGCCCTCTACGACGGCCTCGTCGCCTTCGACCACGTCGCCAAGCTCGTGCACGTCGTGCAGCTCGCGCTCGTCGATCCCGCCGACGACGCGGGCGACGCCTACGCCGCCGCCGTCGCGAAGCTCGAGGCCCGCGTCGAGCAGATCCAGCGCCATGCCAAGCCGCTGCCCTCCGGGCGCGTCGGCGCCGAGGCGCCGGTCTCGCCGATGCCCTCCAACACCACCCGCGAGCAGCACGCGGCGATGGTCGAGCGAGCGCTCGAATACATCCGCGCGGGCGACATCTTCCAGGTCGTGCTCGGCCAGCGCTTCGAGCGCCGGAGCCCCGTCGATCCCTTCGACGTCTACCGCGCCCTCCGCGCCGTGAACCCGAGCCCCTACATGGTCTACATGCAGTGCGAGGGGTGCATCCTCGTCGCCTCGAGCCCCGAGATCCTCTGCCGCGTGCGCCGGGTAGAGCAGCCCGGGGTACAGCAGCCCCTCCGGGGCTGCGCCTCCGTTCCTCCGAACGCCGCCGTGCAGCCACGGAGTGGCTGCACCACCCTGCAGATCACCAACCGCCCCCTCGCCGGCACGCGCCGTCGCGGCGCCACGCCAGAGGAGGACCTCGCCCTCGAGCGCGAGCTCCTCGCCGACGCCAAGGAGCGCGCCGAGCACGTCATGCTCGTGGACCTGGGGCGCAACGACGTCGGCAAGGTCGCCGAGCCCGGCTCGATCGAGCTGCCCGCGGTGATGGAGGTCGAGCGCTACAGCCACGTGATGCACATCAGCTCCACCGTCACCGGCACGCTCCGCGACGGCCTCGACGCCTGGGACGCCCTCGTCGCAACGCTCCCCGTCGGCACCATCTCCGGCGCCCCCAAGATCCGCGCCATGCAGATCATCGACGAGCTCGAGCCCGTCCGTCGCGGCCCATACGGCGGAGGCATGGGCTACGTCTCCCTCGACGGCGAGATGGATATCGCCCTCGCCCTGCGCACCATGGTCGTGCCCACCGCCGCCTACGCCGGGCCCGGCTCCCCCTGGACCTACCACATCCAGGCCGCCGGAGGCATCGTCGCCGACTCCAGACCAGAGCCCGAATACATGGAGACGGTCAACAAGGCCGCGGCCCTGGGACGCGCGATCGATCTCGCCGAGGCGGCGTTCCTGCGCCCGACATCGAACGCCGACTCGTAGAATCCTGGCGTGAGTGAGACCCCCGTCAAACCGGCCGCGCCTGTCAAGCGCCGCCCGGCCAAGCCCGCGCCGCGCACCAAGCCCTCGCCCAAGGACAAGCCCAAGACCGACCAGCCCAGGCAGTGGAACGTCGTCCTGCTCGACGACGACCAGCACAGCTACGAGTACGTGATGGCCATGGTGCAGGAGCTCTTCGCCCACCCGCTCGAGAAGGCCTTCCAGATCGCCAAGGCCGTGGACACGCAGGGCCGCGCCATCTGCCTCACCACCCACAAGGAGCACGCCGAGCTCAAGCGCGACCAGATCCTCGCGTTCGGCAAGGACCCGCTCATCGCTTCGTGCAAGGGGTCCATGTCCGCCATCATCGAGCCCGCCGACTTCGGCGACGACGACTCCGGCGGCGAGGGCCCAGGCGGCAAGGACAAGCACTGACCGCATGGCCACCGTCGCGCCCATCGAGGTCACGCTGCGCGGCGGGCACGCGGTGAGCGTCCGCTCCGGCGACCCCGCCCAAGTCGCGCACGCGCTCCCGTACCTGCTCGAGATGCACCGCCAGGAGCCGCAGTACCTGCTGGCCGAGGCCGACGAGCTGGACCAGGACGGCGTGAAGCTCGCCGAGCGGTGGACGAAACTGCGTGATGAGCCGCGTTCGGTGCATCTGGTGGCGTGGAGCGCCGGCGAGGTCGTCGGCGACGCGATGTTTCAGGGGGGCTCGAAGCGCCGCGTCCACCACACGGGCTGGCTCGGCGTCGGCGTGCGACCGTCGTGGCAGGGGCGGGGTCTCGGGCGCGCACTGGTCGAGCTGCTGCTCGGCTGGGCCGCCGCACACCCGGAGATCGAGCGCGTGCAGCTCCGCGTCTACTGCGACAACCACCGGGCCGTCGCGCTCTACCGCTCGCTCGGCTTCGTCGAGGAGTGCCGGTTCGTGCGGGCCTTCCGCCTCCGGGACGGCTCCTACGCCGACGAGTACTCCATGTGCTTGTACGTGAAGCCCGGCGCCCCGGACGGCTTCCGGTGCTACAGCCCGCGGGGCGCACCGGCGCAATGATCCTGCCGTATGAGCACCCCCCTCGTCATCCAGGCCGAAGACCTCGACCCCGGACCCGCCGCGTGGCTCGCCGAGCGCTGCGAGCTCGTCCCCTGCCGCGCCGACGACCCGCGCTTCGGGCAGCTCCTCGCCCGCGCCGACGGCCTGATCGTCCGCACCTACACGCTCGTTGACGCGGGGATGCTCGCGGCCGCGCCGCGCCTCCGCGTCGTCGCACGTGCCGGCGTCGGCATCGACAACATCGACCTCGAGGCCTGCTGGGCCCGCGGCGTCGTCGTCGTCAGCACGCCGGGGGCCAACACCCGCGCCGTCGTCGAGTTCGTCTTCGCGAGCATCCTCGACGCCCTCCGCCCGCGCGTCTTCGTCCACGAGGCCCTCGGGCTGGATGCCTGGAACGCCGCCCGCAAGGCCCTCGAGGCCCCGCGCCAGCTCGCCGACAGCACCATCGGCATCTGGGGCCTCGGGCGCATCGGCTCGCAGGTCGCCCGCGCCGCCGCGGGGTTCGACATGCGGGTCCTCTACCACGACCTGCGCGAGCTCCCCGAGCGCGAGCGCTTCGGCGCCGCCCCCGTCCCGCGCGACGAGATGCTCGCCGAGAGCGACATCGTGACCGTGCACGTTGACGGGCGCAAGACCAACTACCACATCGTGGACGCCGACGCCTTCGGGCGCATGCGCGAGGAGGTCGTCTTCCTCAACACCAGCCGCGGCTTTGTCGTCGATCCGGTCGCGTGCGCCGAGTTCTGCGTCGACCACCCGGCCGCGAAGGCGATCCTCGACGTGCACGACCCCGAGCCCGTCGCCGAGACCAGCCCGCTCCTGGAGATCACGAATGTCCACCTCTCGCCCCACATCGCCGGCGCCACCCGCGCCGCCAAGCGCGAGATGAGCTGGGTCGTCCGCGACGTCTGGCGCGTCCTCAGCGGCGAGGCCCCCGAGAACCCGGCGCTCCCCGCGACGTGACGCCCCGGGCACCCCGCCCCTCCGGGGCGGCTCCGTCTCTACTCCCCCTTCACGCCTGGTGCATCTCTCGACCGCACACCACGCCGAGACCGCGCCCCTCGCGCACGCCGCAAAACGCCTCCACGTGGTCCGCCGCCACGCGCGCGCCGTCCTCCTCCGCCAGCCTCTCGCCCATCTCCTCGGCGCGCCTCGCCATCTCCTCGCTGTCCAGCAGCCGCCGCAGCGCCCGCACCATCCCCCGCCGATCAAGCCGATGGAACGGGCGCGTCAGCCCGACGCCCAGCTTCTGCACCCGCACGCCGTTGTTGAATTGGTCGTGCGCCCGCGGCACGACCAGCGTCGGCCGCCCGGCGCGCAGCGCCCTCGCCACCGACCCGATCCCCCCGTGCTGCACCGTCACCACCGCGCGAGGGAACACGAGCCCGAACGGCGCGTGCGCCGCGGCGATCACGCCGTCGGGCAGCCCCCGCGGCGAGCGATCCTCGTCGCCCGTGATGAGCACGCCCCGCACGCCCAGCTCCGCGCACGCCGCCGCGCCCATCTCGAAGAAGTCGCCCGCGGTGTGGTGCGCCGCCGAGCCCATCGCGAAAACCACCGGCGGCTCGCCCGCGTCGAGGAAGCGCTCCAGCCGCGGCTCGAGCGCCGCGCCCGGATGCCCGTCGTGCCACGCGAAGCCCGTGATGATGCCCCGCGCCGGATCGTCCGCGCACGGGGCGCGGAAATGGTGCGACCACATGCCGAGGTTCAGGTCCCCCTCGCGCCACGCGCTCACGAGCACGCCGCGCCCGGGCTCGACACCCGCCCTGCGCAGCTCCTCCGCGAAGAGCCTGTCGCCGATGGCGCCGACAACAGGTCGCGTCAGCGGCATCAGCGCCCGAGCCGCGAGAGAGGCGAGCGGGCCCGGTCGCTTCTGGAGCGCCGGTACCGGGTCGTCCAGGGCCAGCCACGCCACGGGCGCAAGGCACACATTGACGCACCGAACCCCCGCGCCCTCGCACGCCTGCGCCGCCCCGAGCAGGAAGTGATGGCACACCGCCAAGTCCGGGCCCCGCCGCGCGACCACGGCGCGGACACCCTCGACAACGGGCACGATCGATTCACGCACCCAGCCGAAAACCAGCCGGTCCGCGCGCCTGTGGTGGAACAGGTCCGGATGCCTGTGCATCGAGGCGAGATCGAACCGCTCGCCGA
This sequence comes from uncultured Phycisphaeraceae bacterium, assembly GCA_964435785.1. GTDB lineage: Bacteria > Planctomycetota > Phycisphaerae > Phycisphaerales > UBA1924 > PNC22. The sequence goes on from CAYTAH010000006.1 coordinate 81,171, forward strand.
TCGGCTCGATCTCCAGCCCCGCCTCCGCGACGTCGCGCGCGAAATAGGGATGCGTGACGACGAACACCTCGTGCCCGCGCGAGGCCAGCTCGCGCCCGAGCGCAAGGAACGGGAAAACGTCCCCTCGCGTGCCGCTCGTCGCCAGGCAGATGCGCACCGACGATGGTAGCTACGCCCGGCACGGCTCCTCGGCGATGACCTGTCGATTCGCAGCGGAGCGATCGACTTCCGGGCGAGGCTCCGGCACGCGCTGCTCAGCCTCCTATCGGCACGCGGCTTAGACGCCCGGCCGGAGCGGAGGTGTGCAAGGAAAAGCGTCCAGGGTCGGGCAGTGGCCTTGCATCCCCCCCCCGCGGCGATAAGCTGTGCCCGTGGGACGGGTCCGATCCAATGGCCGCGAAGGCTTGCGCCGAGCGAGACGCTCTGCCGCATTCTCACTTCTTGAGCTGATCGTCGTGCTCGGAGTCGTGATGATCGTGCTCGGGCTCCTCCTGCCCTCGCTGGGACGCGTCCGTCAGCAGGGGACGCTCACGGGCTATCTGGCCGAAATCCAGCAGTCCGGGGCCCTCATCGATCTCTACGCCGAGGAGCACGACGACGAATACCCGTACGCCACGCGCCCGACCGTGGGAGAGGCCTCTCAGTACTGGTACGAGCCGTTGGAAGAGGCGGGCCTGATCGAGGGTCGGGGTGTGCAGAGCGCGGCGCAGTTCGAGTTGTCGCTGTGCATGGCCTTCGACGCCGGCCGGATGACCCCCGAGACAACCCCCGACCAGTCGCTGTGGGAAGTCGAACCTCCGGTGCGGGTGCGCAGGCGCGAGACGGTCTTTCCCTCGGGCAAGGGTCTCCTGTTCCGGATTTACGCTGTCGGCGCAGTGGACGAGCGGTATCCGGCGGTGTGGTGCTGCTACCCGAGTGTTCCTCAGGGGCCCATCGCGATGGCGGATGGCAGCGCGCTGTCGGGCACCTGGGCGGACTTTCTGCCCTCTGGAATCCTGGAGATCGATGACACGAGCGGGATCGGATTCCCCGTGATCACGACCTGGCTCGGTGTCAAGGGGCGCGACAGGTAACGAAGGGAGCGATCATGGGACGGGCAGGAGCTCAAGTTGTGCTCGCGAGTTCGGTGCTATTCGGCCTCGCCGCCGGGCTGGCGGTCGGCGCGGACAAGTGCTATGTCGTGAAGGAGCCGTTGGGCTGCGCCCAGTGCGGGACCAGCTCGTTCGCCTACTGCGAGGAGGGATGCGAAGAGGGCGGGCCTCCCGGCAAGACGGGTCCCGGCGTGCTGAAGACGTGGTATTGCTATACCTACGGGGAAGGCACATCGGCGACCTAGCCGTGCGACGATCCGAACAACCCCGTGCCGAACGGCTGGAGCATGACGCAATGCTCACCGAACAGCAGCGGGATGTGCTGCATCACGAAGGACGACGAACACTCGAGCTCGTGGTCCAATGTCACTGGCAACAACTCGTGCGAGCAGGGACGCACCTGCGAGGAGGAGCCCGAGTGACAGCGCGACGGAGCACTCGGGGCCGTGTGCTTGCGTCCGAGCCGCTCCGATGCGGGCTCATCGCAAGTCTCCTCCTTCTCACGGGCGATCCCGACTGTGGGGGCGCGCAACCACTCGTGGACGAGTTCTCGACATGGTGTCAAGCACGGTTGCCGAGCCGCGGATCGGTTCATGCCACCTTCGAGGACGTAGGCTCAGGGCGCAAAGGGCTCTTTGGCTACGACGCGGCGACGCAGTCGTGGTACGGGTGCTTTCACGGCAAGGTGTTCGGCCGGCAGCCCGACGGAACGATGTACAGGAACCAGGAGCCCTATACCAGTGTCGCGCGCTGGGAGGGGAGCCGACTGGATCTTTCCGACCACACCGTCGATGGCGCGTTCCCGACCGTCATTCTCTATGACATCGCGTCCAGAGCCGATCAAGCCGAATCGATCGAGCTCGACCCGCAGGGCGGCTGGAAGGTGTCGTTCCTGTTCCCGATGGGCTCGCGAACGGTGCGCGAGGAGAGCTTCAAGGGCGACTACCGCCCGCCGGACAAGCGGGTCATCTACCACGTCGATGCGCACGCCCGGCTCGTGGCGATCGAGCACGAGAACTCGATCGAACGCATCGAGTATTCGCCCCTCTCGCTGCCGCTCCCGGTCGCGACACGGTTCGGCGGCGGACCGGGGTGGAAGCTGCTCGCGGCCGAGGGAAGCGCCGAAGGCAGTCCGCGCGAGTTCGACATGGAGGAGGTCGTCGAACTGGCAACGAGCGCGGGTGTGCTCGACGACACGATCCGATGGGCGCAGCCGGATGGGGCCGTGAGCCGTTCCTGCGAGCCTCTGGAAGGAGTCCCGGAGCTCCCGGCCCCCAAGCGCCCGCCCCGCATGAATCTGCCGCTCGTCGGGGCAGGCATTCTCTTCATCGGGGTCGGTGTGTATGCATGGGCGCGACGGCGATGAGCGTAACGCTCCGCAAGCTGGGCGCCCGACTCGTGGTCGCGATCGTGCTCGCCGAGTGCGCGCTTCTGTTCTACACCGGGCTCACCAAAGCGGGCGATGTGACCGAGTTCGGCAAACTGCTCAGTGACCACGAATTGCTGCCCCAGAGCTGGACGCTCGGCGCGGCCTGGTCGGTGATCCTCGCCGAGTTGCTCGTCACGAGCGTGGCGCTATCGGCGCTGGCATTGGGGTCGAATGGACGAGCCGTGGTATCGCCCCTCTCGATGCTCTTCGGCGCGTTCGGGCTGTACGCCACCGCTCTGGTTGTGTTCCCGCCTCCTGAACCGACGCCATGCGGTTGCGGGCTCGGCGCCACCTCCGGGATGGGCGCGGACTGGTCATCGATCGCCCTTCAGAACTTCGGTGTGGCGTCTCTGACCGCACTCGGCGGCCCGTTGTTGAGGGCAGCGCGCAGCTCGCCAGGTCCAATCGTGAGCAGTGGGCGTCCGCAGGAGCGCTCCGCCGGCCCGAGCTGAGCAACCCTCTCCGTCGCGCCGGTGGGGATGCGATCGAAGCCGCACGCCGGCGACCGGCTAACCCCGCCTGAGCTGCTCCGCTTCCAGTCTCCGCGACTCCGCCTGCCGGTAACGCATGCGCACCACCGGCCACAGCGGAAGCAGCACCGCGCTCAGGATGAACCCGCCCAGCAGCAGGGGGTAGTACACGTGGTACGGCTGACGTGAAACGACAGCCCCAACGCCCGCCAGCAGCACGAGCACGCCGACGCCCGCCAGCGCCGCGTGCCCGGCGAGCACCGCCGTCCGCCCGATGCCGCGCGGCGCGCAGATCCCCACGACCGTCCCGAAGAGCCCGCCGAGCACGCCGAGCGTGCTCCCGCCGATGGCACCGATCCACGCCGCCTGCTGCGCCGTCCACCACTCGCTCATCCCCGGCCTCCTTTCGCCTCGCGCCGGGCGACCTCCCGGATGCGACGCGCCGCCGATGCGCTCAACTCGCCCCGCTCCACCAGCGTGGCGAGCAGCTCGGTCATCTCGTCCGGCTTGCGGCCGTCAACAGCCGCCCTCAGCCGCTCGATCACCCGGTCCAGCCGCCCCCGGATCGTCGGGTAGCTCACCCCGTACGCCTCCGCCAGCCCCTTAAGCGAGCCCGATTGCAGCACCAACTCGGTGATCAGGTCCAGATCCTCGCGGGGGAGCTGCGCCAGAGGGTGCTCACCCTCTTTCACTTCGCCTTGTTTGCCAGAATCAAAAGACATCTTCAATATTGTGAAGATTGTCCTTCGATTTGTCAAGAATCATTTGCAAAAAATCAAAGGTACCGCCATCGCTAGAGTTCGTCCATGATCCAGCTCGGCGTCAACATCGACCACGTCGCCACGATCCGCCAGGCCCGCTACCGCGGCGTGACCCACTCGCGGGCCGACCGGCCCGAGCCCGATCCCGTCCGCGCCGCCCACGAGGCCGAGCTGGGCGGCGCCGACGGCATCACCGTCCACCTCCGCGAGGACCGGCGCCACATCGTGGACCGCGACGTGGAGCTGCTCCGCCAGCTCGTCGCCATCAAGCTCAACCTCGAGATGGCCGCCACGCCCGAGATGGTGGAGATCGCCTGCCGCATCGGCACCGACACCGCCATGCTCGTGCCCGAGGGGCGCGAGGAGGTCACCACCGAGGGCGGCCTCGACGTCGCGGGCCAGAAGAGCCGCCTCCGCGAGGTCGTGCAGCGATTGAGGGGCTCCGGGCTCCTCGTCAGCGCCTTCATCGACGCGGACCTCTCGCAGGTGAGCGCCGCCGCCGAGCTGGGCTTCGACGTCTGCGAGGTCCACACCGGCCCCTATGCCCGCGCCTTCGCCGAGGCGGGGGGCGACTTCCGCCGCCAGCGCCTCACCGCGGCCCTCGAGCAGGTGGCCGTCGCCGGCGGGGCGATCCGGGCCGCGGGCATGCGCTTCAACGCCGGCCACGCCCTCAACTACCACAACGTCGAGCCCATCGCCGCGCTCCCGGGCATCGAGGAGCTGCACATCGGCCACGCCATCGTCAGCCGCGCCGTCTTCACAGGGCTGCGCGAGGCCGTCCGCGAGATGAAGGCGCTCATGTGCGGCGCCTGGGCGAGCCCGCGCGCCGACCACGCGTGAGCGGGGTCCGAGGCCCGCGCCGGCGCTGAGAACGCCAACACTTCCGCTTTGGAACGGTCAAGCTCGCGCTTAGAATCGGCGTGACCATGCCACGAAGCACCCCGGCCGAAGCCCAAACGGCGGCCGTGAACGACAAGGTGGGAAGCAAGGGAAGGGCGCTGCGTCCGCGGCGCTTCGCCAGCTATGACACCGCGCTCAAGTTCCTCGACGGCCACGTCAACATCGAGCGAGCCCGGCCCACCCACATCGGCAAGGACGTCTTCAAGCTCGACCGCATGCGGGCCATCCTCGAGCAGCTCCGCAACCCGCACCACGACGTCCGCTTCGTCCACGTCGCCGGGAGCAAGGGCAAGGGCTCCGTCGTCGAGATGACGGCTAGCGCCCTCACCGCCTGCGGCTACGCGACCGGGGTATACACCAGCCCCCACCTCGTGGACGTCCGCGAGCGCATCCGCATCGGCGAGCGGATCATCAGCGAGGACGACTTCGCCCGCGTGCTCGGCCACGTGGCCTCCGCGGCCCAGGCCGTCGAGAAGGAGCACGGCCAGGCCACCTACTTCGAGCTGATCACCGCCGCGTCGTTCCGCTTCTTCGCCGAGAGCGCGGTGGACATCGCCGTCGTCGAGGTGGGGCTCGGCGGGCGGCTGGACTCGACCAACGTCATCACGCCCGAGTGCAGCGCCATCGCCGCCGTGCACCTGGAGCACACGCAGATCCTCGGCACGACGATCGAGCAGATCGCCCGCGAGAAGGCGGGCATCATGAAGCCCGGCGTCACCACGTTCACCTTCCCGCAGGACCCGGTGGTGATGGGCGTCTTCCGCGAGGTGGCCGAGCAGGTCGGCGCCGAACTCAAGGTGCTCGGCGAGGACGTCGACTTCTCCTGGCGCTTCGAGTCCAGCCCCGAGCTCGGCCCCCACGCGCGCGTCTGCCTCGCCACCACCCGCTCCAACCACGAGCACCTCCCCGTGCCGCTCCCCGGGCAGCACCAGGCGTACAACTGCGGCCTGGCGCTCGCGATCCTCGACAAGCTCCGCGAGCGCGGCTTCGAGACCCGCGAGCGTCCGGTCGCGGTGGGGCTCGCCAAGACCCCTCGCCTCGGGCGGCTCGAGCAGGTCTGGGAATCGCCCCGCATCCTCATCGACGGCGCCCACACCACCGAGAGCATCCACGCGCTCGTGAAGGCCATCGGCGCCCACATCCGCTACGACTCGATGGTCGTCATCTTCGGGTGCGCCGCCGACAAGGACATCACCGGCATGATCGACAAGATCGGCCTCGGCGCCGACAAGATCATCTTCACCCGAAGCACCGCCAACGCCCGCGCGATCGACCCGCACGAGCTGCAGCGGCTCTACACCGAGCGCCACGGCAAGATGGCCCAGGTCGAGCCCTCCCTCAAGGAGGCCATCAACACCGCCGCGCGAGCGGTGGGGCGGGGCGACCTCATCCTCGTCACCGGCTCGTTCTACCTCGCCGGTGAGGCCAAGAAGCTCCTGCTCGAAGCGGCCGCCAAGAAGAAGGCCCAGAGCCAGGTCGAGCCGAAGAGGTAAAGGACGGGGCCCCCGCGCCGCGAGGACCCTTGGATCTGGGCTCTCCGGCTCGGGCCCAGCGGGAGCGCGCCCGATATACTGCTGACGATGAGCGGCCCCGTCCACGCCCGACTCCCCCTTCTTGACGCCCCCTGACGCGCCGCGGCATCCCCGTTCACCCACCGGGCCCCGCGGAGCGCGGGGCCCGCCCTGTTTTTGGCATAGGCTCCCCCTCTCACAGGACGCACGACCGTGACGGCGAGCAACCGAGCGAGCGAGACCATGGCGACCGACCAACCCAAGCCCAACCGGGACAGCGCGCCCTTCCGCTACACGGCCGCGCTCGCCGGCGAGATCGAGACCCGCTGGCAGACCTGGTGGGACGAGCGCGGCACCTACCGCGTGCCCAACCCCGGCGAGAGCGGCTTCGACGCCTCGCGCCCCAAGTTCTACTGCCTCGACATGTTCCCCTACCCCTCCGGCGCCGGCCTCCACGTCGGCCATCCCGAGGGCTACACCGCCACCGACATCGTCAGCCGCTACAAGCGCATGAAGGGCTTCAACGTGCTCCACCCCATGGGGTGGGACGCCTTCGGCCTGCCCGCCGAGCAGTACGCGATCCAGACCGGCGTGCATCCCGCGGCGACGACGCGCAAGGCGATCGAGACGTTCCGGCGCCAGCTCAAGCGCTTCGGCTTCAGCTACGACTGGTCGCGCGAGTTCGGCACCATCGACGAGGGCTACTACCGCTGGACGCAGTGGATCTTCCTCAAGATCTATGACTCGTGGTACGACACCGAGCGCAAGCGCGCCCGACCCATCGCCGAGCTGATCGCCGAGTTCGAGTCCGGGGCGCGCGAGGTGCGCCTCAACCCCGCGGCCGCGGAGTACACCGGCGCCGGCGACCTGCCCGGCGGCACGCGCGTCGGCCCGTGGAAGGAGATCGACGCCGAGACCCGCCGCATGATCATCGACTCGCACCGCCTGGCCTACGTGGCCCGCCAGACCGTGAACTGGTGCCCCAGGCTCGGCACGGCGCTGGCGAACGAGGAGATCATCGACGGCAAGAGCGAGCGCGGCGGCTACCCGGTGTTCCGAAAGCCGATGCGTCAGTGGATGTTCCGCATCACGGCGTACGCCGACCGCCTGCTCGAAGGGCTGGAGTCGGTGGAGTGGCCCGAGTCGACCAAGACGCAGCAGGCCGAATGGATCGGGCGCTCCGAGGGCGCCGAGGTCGACTTTCCGATCCTGGACGGGGCGCAGACCCCGACCGGGCAGGCCCTGAGAGTCTTCACCACCCGGCCCGACACGATCTTCGGCGCGACCTACATGGTCGTCGCGCCCGAGCACCCGCTGGTGGACGAGGCGCTGAGCTACCCGACGCCCGAGACCGACGAGGCGGAGCTGCGCCGCTACACCGGGGCGGCGCGGAACCGCTCCGACGTCGAGCGCATGGAAGCCAAGGAGAAGACGGGCGTCTTCACCGGCTACTACGTGCGCAACCCGGCGAACGGCGAGGCCATCCCGGTGTGGACGAGCGACTACGTGCTCATGGGCTACGGCACCGGCGCGATCATGGCCGTGCCGGGGCAGGACGAGCGCGACTGGGACTTCGCCGAGAAGTTCGGGCTGCCCATCGTGCGCACGGTGCAGCCGCCGCCGGGCTTCGAGGGCGGCCCCTTCCTGGGCGACGGGCCCGCGATCAACTCGGGCTTCCTCGACGGTCTGCAGGTCGCGGAGGCCAAGGAGCGGATCGTCTCCTGGCTCGAGGGCAAGCAGGCGGGCACGCGGCGCGTGAACTACCGCCTGCGCGACTGGCTCTTCAGCCGCCAGCGCTACTGGGGCGAGCCCTTCCCCATCGTCTGGGACGAGCGGGGCCAGCACGTGCCTGTCTCCGAGGACGCGCTCCCGGTGCGCCTGCCCGACATGGCCGACTACGCGCCGATCGAGAGCGAGGACCCGCAGCCGCTGCTGGCCAAGGCGACCGGCTGGGTCGAGACCACCGCCGGCGAGGCGGGGGCGGTCGGGCTGCCGCCGGAGGCGCCGGTGAGGCGCGAGACGAACACGATGCCCAACTGGGCGGGCTCGTGCTGGTACTACCTGCGCTTCTGCGAGCCGGGCAACGGCGAGCGGTTTGTGGGCGGGGAGGCGGAGCGGTACTGGATGACCGGGGCGACGGGGCGATCCCTGCGCGCCGGGAACGGAGCCACGAAGGGTGAGGGCGGGGTCGACTTGTACGTCGGCGGGTCGGAGCACGCCGTGCTGCACCTGCTCTACGCGCGCTTCTGGCACAAGGTGCTCTTCGACCTGGGCCACGTCTCGACCGAGGAGCCCTTCAAGAAGCTCTTCCATCAGGGGCTGATCACGAGCCACGCGTTCCAGCGCGGGGACAGGTCGCTCGTCGCCATCGACGCGGTGGACGAGGTCTCCGAGGGCGCGTACGTCGAGCGGGCGACGGGGCAGCCGGTGGCGAAGATCACCGCGAAGATGTCCAAGAGCCTGAAGAACGTCGTGAACCCCGACAACGTGATCCACGACTTCGGGGCCGACACGTTCCGGCTCTACGAGATGTACATGGGCCCGCTCGAGGCGAGCAAGCCCTGGAACACCAACGACACCATCGGCCTCTTCCGCTTCCTGCAGCGGGCCTGGCGCCTGGTGATCGACGAGGACTCGGGCGAGCTGAGGCTGCGCGATACGCCCGACGACGCCGTCGAGCGACAGCTGCACCGGACGATCGCCAAGGCCGGCGCCGATATCGAGAAGCTCGCCTTCAACACCGCCATCGCCGCGATGATCGAGCTGGTGAACTCCGCGACCAGCGCGGGCGGACTGACCCGCGACCAGCTCGACCGCTTCGCCCGCGTACTGGCCCCCTTCGCGCCGCACATGGGCGAGGAGCTGTGGCACCGTCTCGGGCACGAGGGCTCGGTCGCCCACGCGTCCTGGCCCGAGCACGACGAGGCGATGCTGCGCGACGAGGAGGTCGAGATCGCGGTGCAGATCTCGGGCAAGGTGCGCGCCAAGATCAAGGCGCCGCCCGACGCCGACGCCGCGACGCTCGAGCGCATCGCGATGGGCGACGAGAAGGTGATGCAGCTCATCGAGGGCAGAACGGTGCGCAAGGTGATCGCGGTCCCCGGGCGACTCGTGAACATCGTCGCAAGCTGAGCGAGCACACGCGTCCTAAACGTCAGATAGGACGTGTACGACCTACGGCCGCTCGACGCGCTCGACCACCACAGGCACGTACGCGCGGCGCGACCACTCGCCCGGCGAGCGGCCCCACCAGAGCACCGCGTCGGGGGTGAGCACGCGAGGCAGCTCGAGCGGCTCGGGCAGCTCCTCGAACGTCGCGGCCTTGCCGTCGCCGAGCGAAAGGGCTGCGAGGAGCGAGGCGAGCGCTGCCCGGTCCGTGCGCGCGTCGGCCATGTAGACCGACTCGAGCGCCGACTCCGCCGGGCGGACCTCCGCGCGGTCCTCGCCCGGGGGCTGGTCCTCGCCGGCCGCGTAGATGAGCGGGTCGTGCTCCACGGACGCGGGCGCGAAGCGGCGCTCCATCGCGAGGGCGACGGGCTCGGTGACCTGGTCGGCGAGACGGAATGCCTCGTTGGCGCGGGGCTGGCGGCTGACCAGCCGCGCGAGCTCTGCCGTCGCCTGCTCCGGTGCCGCGGCCCGCACGCGCACCAGCAGCCTGCCCTCGGCCAGCAGCGCGAGGGCGCGATCGGCGTCGTCGAAGGTCCGTTCGGCCTCGGGCGTCTGCGAGGCCAAGGCCGCCGGCTCCTCGTCGGCGGCGCGCGTGAGCGCCGGAGGCGCGGGCCGGTCGCCCGCGACTCGGGGCTCGGCCCCGCCGCCGTCCAGCGCGAGAGGCCCGGGCGCGGCCCCGGCCTCGTCAATCAGTTCGGGTCGTGGCGAGGGCGAGCCGCCCCGGCCCGGTCCGATCACCTGGAGCGTCACGCCGACCGCCAGCGCAAGCACCGCGGCCATCGCCAGGCCGGCCCCGGCCGGAGACGTCATCCAGCGCGCCACGCCCGAGGGCCGCCGGCGCGCCGCGTGCACCATCGACACCGGCGGGCGGGCGCTCGCCGGCTCGCCCGAGGCCAAGCCCAGCAGCGCCTCGCGTTCAAGGCGGGCGACGACCGACTCGGCGAGGCCGGCCGGAGGGGTTTCGTCGCCCAGCGCGCGGAGCATCACGCGGTCGCGCTCCATGAGCTCGATCGTCGCGGCCAGCTCCGGGTCGGCGGCGAGCACGCGCTCGCGCACCGCGTCGGCCTCCCGGCCGCCCAGGTCCCCCTCGACCAGGGCAGCCAGGATGGTTTCGTCGACGGGAAGGGAGTTGAAGGGATCCTTGGGTGACATCGCTGCAGCCGGGCAACCGATCGCCCGGCCCTCCTCTTCGTCCGCTATCTACCCGCCCGTGCGCTCCATCGCCTGGCGGAGCGCGGCCCGCGCCCGGAAGAGGCGGCTCCGCACCGTGCCGATGGGGATATCGAGCGCTTCGGCGATCTGCTCATACTCGAGGCCTCGACCGTCGCGGAGCACCAAGATCGCCCGGTGCTCCTCCGATAACACATCCAACGCGGCGACGACCCGTCGCCGGTCCTCATCCTCTTCGACCCCGCTCTCGGCCCCCGGTTCCCGATCCTGGGCGAATCCCAGGTCGGGCCGGCGCCCCTCGTCCCGCCCCGGACCCGCCCCCAGCGACTCGAGGCTGGCGTGCCGGCGGAGCTTCTCCGAACGCAGCTTGCTTAAGCAGACGTTCATCGTCACCCGGTAGACCCAGGTGGAGAGCTTGGCCCGCTCGTCGAAGGAGTCGAGCCCCTTGATGATCTTGATGAAGGCGTCCTGGGTCAGGTCGCTGGCCAGCTCGCGGTCGCGGACCATCCGGACGCAGACCGAAAAAATCCGCACCTGGTAGCGCTCGATCAGGGTGGTCCAGGCGTCGGCGTCGCCGGAGCGGATGGCCATGACGAGCCGGCGGTCGGTCTCGTCCTCGGCCGTCTGGGGGCGCGTTCGGATGTCCCTCTCTGGGGCGGCCACGGGCGGATCGTAACCGGGGGGTGGCGGGGGTGACCGGGGTCAGGCGAGCCGGGCCGTGTCGGCCCGACGTGAGGGGGTGAGAGGGTGCGGGGGTGAGAGGGTGAGAGGGTGAGTGCGGGCGCCACACTCGTGCGGTTGCCGAAGCAACGCCATCAGACCTATCCAGAGCCCGGGCCAAGGGCCTGCGTCTCATGGCAGGCGCCGACCTGGCGCCTAAGGGGACGAGCCGCGCGCGGTTGACTCGGCGTGCGGACGGCTCTCCCGGAGCTCGGCCGAGATCTCTCGCCACGGGATGTGAATGGCGGGGCGGTTCGCCGGGAGCGATCTTGCGGAGCGCGACAGATATCGGTCTCGGTCGGTGCGCTTTGCGCGAGATCGTCGGGCGTGGCGTGGTCGGCGGGAGCGGAACGGCCGGCGGGGTTGTCGTGTGGGCGGTGGCCGAGGCGGGAGTCGTCGTCGAGGCCGCCATCGTCGCGCGGGCCGTCGCGATCGTCTGGATCGCCACTGGGATCGGCGGGATCGGAAGGTGCAGAGCCGCGTGCGCTCATGCGCACGAGCTGGCCGGCGGCCTTGCGCGAGGTTTCGGCTTGCGCCGGCGTTGCGGGCTCGCGCGCGGCGAGGCGTGCGAGGACGCGGGCCGCGTCGGGGAGGGCCTCGGCGACGATGAGCGCGACGCGGAAGTCGGCGAGCGCGCGGAGGTCGGCGAGGGTTGCCTGCGGGGCGTCGGAGTTGACCCATTGTGTCAGCTCCGAGATCGTGCAGGCGCAGCGCTCGGCGATATCGAAGAGGGTGAGCGAGGGATCGAGGAAGAGGGCGACGGCGTGCTGTTCGTGCTCCATGCGGGCATGATGCCGGCCCTGGCGTGATTGGCAAGGAGAAATCCTTCGAGTACCGCGATTGCGCGCGCAGGCGTGGATCTATGGTGCAGATTTCCGATTCGCGGACCGAGGTGGATACTCCCCCAGGGCGTTGCCCTGGGCTGCGGCTGGGTCACGCCGTTGGCGTGAGAAGGCAGGGAGACCGTGCCGGCCGCAGCGCGTTCGAAACGAGAACGTGTCGCGGCGCACTCCGCAGAGCATCGCGGCCACCCGTCACCGGCCGGGGGTGAGGCGGGCCTCTTCGGGTACCATTCAGACCGAGGAGTTGATCATGAGAAACCCCCTGCCTGTGGTCTTCGCGATCTGCGTCGCGGCCTTGGCTGCGCTGGGGCAGCTCCAGATCCATGTCATGCCGGGCGCGGCGGGACGGGCCGGAGAAGGTGCCCCGCTGATCCAGCCCGGCTCGGTCGGCACGCTCGACGCCGCGATCGACAAGCTCGCCGCCGCACGCGCGGCAGGGGACCGCTCGCCCGCGGAGATCGTGCTCTACGAGGCGGTCTATCCGCTCGAGCGCCCGCTCGAGTTGACCAGCGCGATCGTGGGGGATGGCCTGACCATCGCGCCCGCGAGCCCCGCGATGACGCCGACCATCTCCGGCGGGCGCGAGATCGGAGGCTGGCGCGCCGCCGAGGACGGCACGTGGCGGGCCACGATCGACGCGGTGCGCGACGGCTCGTGGTGGTTCGAGGAGCTGTACGTGAACGGGCGGTACGCGACGCGGGCGCGCCATCCCAACAAGGGCTTCGCGCGCGTCGTGGCCGCGGGACCGGACAACCGCACGAGCTTCGCGTTCGATCCCATCGAGGTCCCTCCCTCGCTCATCGACGATCGCTCCGAGGTCGTCTTCATTCACGACTGGTCGATCTCGCGCGTGCGCATCGCCTCCGTCGATGCCGCCTCATCGACCGTGACCTTCGCGAACCCCATCGGCTGCTCCATGCCGCACTTTGCGATCACCAACTTCGAGCCTCACCCGCGCTACTTCCTCGAGGGCGGCCCGCTGCTCGTGGATGCGCCGGGCGAGTGGGCGCTCGACCGCGCCGCCGGCGAGCTGGTTTACATGCCGCTCCCGGGCGAGTCGATCGAGAGCGTGCATGCGATCGCTCCCGCGGCGACGGCGCTCCTGCGCGTGACCGGCACGCCCGAAGAGCCGGTGCGCAACGTCACCATCCGCGACGTGCGCTTCGCCCTCGCCGGCTGGCCCATCCCCGAATACGGCTACGCCGAGGGCCAGGCCTCCTTCTACGAGCAGCGCGACTCGCCCGGGTCCGACGGCACCCGCGACCCAGTGCCCGCGGCCGTCGAGTTCGCCTGGGCGAACGACTGCGCGATCGAGCGCTGCATCGTCGAGTCGGTGGGCGGCGCGGGCGTCTCGTTCGGGGCCGGCTGCCGCGGGTGCGGGATGACCGACTCCATCGTCCGCGGCGTGGGCGCGAGCGGCGTCATGATCGGCGAGGCGGCCGGGCGCGTGGTGGACGGGCAGCCCTGGTGGCAGGCCGCCCCGGAGCAGGCCGCCTCCGGCAACGCGGTGCGCCACTGCCTCATCGAGCGCTGCGGCCGGCGCTTCTTCGGCGCCGTCGGCGTCTGGATCGGCCTCACGGCCGAGACGACGGTCGCCAACTGCGAGATCCGCGACCTGCCCTACACCGGCGTGAGCGTCGGCTGGCGCTGGGACGAGACGCCCACGCCCTGCCGCGCCAACGTGATCGAGGCCAACCACATCCACCACGTCATGCAGACCCTCTCCGACGGCGGCGGCATCTACACGCTCGGCCTGCAGCCGGGCACCGTGCTGCGGGGCAACGCCATCCACAACGTGCCCGCCAACGCGGGGCGCGCGCCCTCCAACGGCATGTTCCTCGACCAGGGCACGACGGGCATCATCATCGAGGACAACCTCTTCTGGGCCATCGACACCACGCCGCTGCGCTGGCACTGGACGTACAAGAACGTGGTGCGGGGGAACACGTTCGTCGTGCGCGAGGGCCAGCAGCTCGTGCGCTACGACCGCGCGACGGAGACCGACATCGCCTACGAGAGCAACCGCGAGATCGCCGAGACGGAGTGGACCGAGGAGGCCGCGAAGCAGATCACCGGCGGCGCGGGGCCGCGCGAGTGATCAGCGGCTCAGAAAGTCGCGCACGATCTGGTCTTTGTCGTAGGCGTGCCCGCACTCGGGGCAGGTGCTTGCGCGGGGGAGGCCGGCGAGAGAGTACTGGCAGCGCGGGCAGAGGAGCGTGAGGCGCTCGACGGCGGCGGCGTCGAGCGCGACCTCCTGCTCGCCGTAGCAGTGCTCGAGAGCCTCGGGGCCGTGCTGCCGGGCGATGAGCTCGGCGACATCGACGTCGCCGCCGCAGACGGGGCAAGCCTCGAGAGAGACGTCGAGGGGCAGCACCTCGGCGCAGGACGGGCAGGTGGGGGCGAGCGAGGAGTCGAGGAGGGAGAGGTCGGGGGCGTCGTCCTCGCCTTCGTCGGGGCCGGGTGCCGTGGTGACGGCGTGCCAGTCGGTGTGGTCGAGGATGCTCCTGGCGTCGTTGTACTGCTTGGAGAAGCAGAGCATGACGTCGTAGGCGTGCACGGTGGCGGTGATGTTGGTGCGGGGGACGACGGCGGAGAGAATGCCGCGGGAGAGGAGGCAGTCGCGCGCCGACTGGGCGAGCAAAGCGCTGGGATGGCTGAAGACGACGCGCATGGGAGGCTTGAGGCGTGAGGTCTGGATTCTACTGGATCTTCTGTGTCAATCTGCATTCATCGGTGGTCAACGAGGTTGTACTCTGTGCCTCTGTGTTCCTGTGTTGAACTCCTGTTGTTCAACTCAGTGCGCCCTCGTCGAGCACGAACCTGAGGTCGCTCCACAGCGAGTCGATCCGGGAGCGGAACGATGCGGCGTGGGCGCTCGCCGGGTCGGCCAGCTCGGTGCAGCACGCCAGCAGGAGGTCCACGAGCCCGTGATAGTCGCTCACGCTGATGTACTCGCGCCCGACGGTGGGCTTCTCCGTGTTCGTCCCGGCCTGCACGGCCGCGAGGTCGGCCATGTTGTGGTAGTTGCCCAGCGGCAGGCAGACGCACGTGGCCGCGTGCCCGAAGGCGCAGAACACGCTCGCCTCGCACGCCCCGCCCGCCATGAGCTTGCGCTGCCAGCGCCACCTGGGCATCTCGCTCAGCTTCTGGCTGGCGATGGGCTGCGCCGGGCCGCCGGCGACCTTCTCCGCCACGTTCGCCACGGCCGCCGTCATCTCCGGCGTGAACACGCTCACGCGATCGCCGACACGGACGATCGGCCCGCCGCCGATCGGCGAGTCGGGGAAGCTCCGCGAGTTCTCCAGCGCGATGAGGCGAGCGCCGGGCTCGAGGGTCTTCTGCCGGCACGCCGCGATCGCCCCGATGAACCCGATCTCCTCGGCGCGCGTGAAGAGCAGGCGGACATCTCCCCGCGCCTCGCCACCCTCGCGCAGCCGGCGCAGCTCCTCGAACGTCGAGACCGCCGCCGCCGCGGCCGCGAGGTCGTCGCACGTGTTGGTGCGGACGCACTCGACGCCGTCCACCTCGGCCACGTCCGCCTCCGGGAAGTCCCACGTCCCCACGTCGCCGGGGCGCAGGCTCTCGCAGTCGCGGTTCAGCTCGCAGAGGTAGTGCTTGAACTTCGGGCTCGGCCCCTCGACCCGCTCGGCGATCGTGCCGCGGAAGCGGTGGTCGTCCGCGTCGTGCAGCACGACCTTGGCGTCCACGAAGTAATCGTCCATCACCCCGCCGCGGAAGCCCAGCTCGACGACATTGGGCGAGACCCCCCGCTCGACGACGAACGCCGGATGATCGAGGTGCGCCGTCAGGTAGAGGGGCGACGCGGTCTTCGGCTCCTCCGCGAAGCGGAGGACGAGGTTCCCGGACGCGTCGCGGCTGAGGGCGAGGTCCGGCCGCTCGGCCACCCACCGCTCCAGCCAGCGGACGACGCGCTGCTCGCGTCCGGCGGCCGTAGGAATCTGCGTGAGGGCGAGGAGCCACGCGAGGTGGGTTTCGCGGTTGGAATCGGCGATCGTCCTGGGCATGGCCCATGGTAGGGCGTCCGGTAACGGGCGCGGGCGCGAAGCTGGCGCGGCTGTGCGGGCGACGGGGGCATGCGGCATCCCTACCTGACCCCGATGCGCACCCGCGGCTGAGAGGATGTGCCGAGTTTATCGATGCACCTCTTGAGGAGGGCGTTGTCATGCTGCGCGTGGAGCTGAACCAGGCAAGGCCGGGCATGGAGTTGGCCATGCCGGTCGTGCACCCCAGGAGCCCGGACACGGTGCTGCTGAGGGCCGGGTTCGTGCTCGACGGCAAGACGATCGAGCGCCTGGACGAGCTGCGGGCGCGCGAGGTGTGGATCAAGTACCCCGGCATGGAGTTCGTCGCCGAGCACATCAGCCCCGCGATCGTGCAGGCGGGCCAGAAGCTGACGGCCGCGATCGGCTCGGCGTTCGAGGGGGCGCTGCGCGAGGGCGCGGCCGAGCTGGAGTACACGCCCTACCGCCGGGCGATCTACGAGCTGATGGAGCGGCTGGTGGAGAGCCCCTCGGCGGGCGTCTTCGTCGTGGACCTGGCCTCGGCGGAGATGCCGATGTCCCGCTCGGCCGGCCAGGGGTGCTTCCTGAGCCTGCTCCTGGGTCTGAAGCTGGAGACGTACCTGATGGTGTCGCGCACGCGCCTGGGGCTGGTGGCGCGCGACGTCTCGAACCTGGGCATGGGGGCGCTGCTGCGCGACATCGGCATGCTGCGCGCCGAGCCGGAGGTCCGATGCAGGTGGCGGCAGTGCAGCGACGAGGTGGACCCGTCCTGGCGCGACCACGTCTCGATCGGCTTCGAGATGGTGCGCGGGGCGGTCGAGCCCTCCGCCGCGGCGGCGGTGCTGCACCACCACCAGCGGTTCGACGGCTCCGGCTTCCCCAAACGGCTGACCGCCTCGGGGGAGGAGGCGCCGCTGAGCGGGACGGACGTCCACGTCTTCTCGAGGATCATCGCGGCCGCGGACATGTTCGAGCGGATGCGCTTCCCGCCGGCGCGGACGGAGGGCGAGCCCGAGCCGCCGCCGGCGCCGGTGGTGCGTGTGCTGCGTCAGCTGGTCCGGGGCGAGGAATCGGCGTGGCTGGACCCGATGGTGGTCAAGGCGCTGGTCAATGTCGTGCCGCCCTTCCCGCCGGGGAGCCTGGTGACGCTGAGCAACGGGCTGCGCTGCGCCGTGTCGTCGTGGGACCCGCTGGACCCCTGCCGACCCGAGGTGGCGGTGCTGAACAAGTTCGGGCTGGACCCGGCGAGGTTCGAGGAGCCGCGGGAGCGGATCGACCTGCGCGAGGCCGAGCACCTGTACATCGCCGAGGCGGAGGGGCAGCACGTGGCGGGCGACCTGTTCTCGCCGGCGGCGCCCGACGAGTTCGACGTGTACAGGGCGCAGTCGGCGCTGCTGCGCCGGCCGATCGAGGCGGCGGCGGGGTAGGCGGCGCCGGGGCGCGGGCGGGGGCGCTACGCTGGTGGATACCCCCAGCGGAGCTTGCCCATGGCCGCCACAGTCGCCCAGCCGTTCGACGCCCGGACCGACGAGATCCTGCGCACGCTCGAGAAGGGCGGGCAGTACAAGCACCTGCAGACGATGCTCTCGCCGATGGACGCGGTGGTGCGGATGCGCACGGCGGCCGGCAAGGAGATCGAGGCGCTCTGCTTCTGCTCGAACAACTACCTGGGCCTCGCGAACCACCCCGAGGTCGTGCAGGCGGGGATCGAGGGGCTGAAGAAGTACGGCGCGGGGACGGCGAGCGTGCGGTTCATCTGCGGCACGTTCGAGCCGCACGAGCGGCTGGAGGCGACGATCGCCAGGTACATGGGCACGGAGAGCGCGTACACGTTCGTCTCCTGCTGGAACGCGACCGAGGCGCTCTTCCCGACCTTCTGCGAAGCGGGGGACGTGATCATCTCCGACGCGCTGAACCACGCGTGCATCATCGACTCGATCCGCCTGACGCCGGCGATCAAGAAGGGGGTGTTCAAGGCGGTCTTCGAGCACCAGAACCTCGACGACCTCGAGCGGCGGCTGGTCGAGGCGCAGGACAACGAGGAGATCACGGGCCAGGCGTGGGTCGTGACCGACGGCGTCTTCAGCATGGAGGGGGACATCGCCAACCTGCCGGAGCTGCGGGCGCTGTGCGACAAGTACGACGCGAAGCTGGTGGTGGACGACTCGCACGGGCACGGAGTGATGGGCAAGACGGGGCGGGGGACGCACGAGCACTACGGGATGGTGGGGGAGAGCGACGGAGCGACGGAGCGACGGAGCGACGAAGGGGTGGATGGGGCCGGGCTCGGAACGGTGGACTACTTCACGGGCACATTGGGGAAGGCGCTGGGTGGCGGTGCGGGCGGGTTCATCGCCGGGGCCGGGCGCGGCACGGAGCTGATCATCCAGCGCGGACGCCCGACGCTCTTCAGCAATGCCCTGCCGGTGACGGTGGCGTGCAGCGCCAACAAGGCGATCGAGATCCTGATGCGCGAGCCGCAGCGGGTGCAGCGGCTGCGGGACAACGTGGCGTACGCGCGGAAGAAGATCGGCGAGGCGGGCTTCGAGGTGTTGGAGAGCCCGACGGCGATCTGCCCGATCATCGTGGGGGATACGGCCAAGGCGATCGCGATGAGCAAGAAGCTGCTCGAGATGGGCGTGTTCGTGATCGGGTTCGGGTACCCGGTGGTGCCGGAGGGGACGGCGCGGCTGCGGGTGCAGATCTCGGCAGCGCACACGAGCGAGCACATCGATCGGCTGGTGGATGCGCTCAAGCGGCTGTGAGCGAAGAAGGCTCCAATCCGGCGAGAGTCTGCGCGTTCTGCGGCTACAGCCTCGCGGGTCTTGAGTCCACCCTCTGTCCAGAGTGCGGGAAAGAGCAGCCGCCACCCGTGACTGAACGCCAAGTGAGGGCCGATCGAGTTTGGATCGCTCTCGCAATGGCTGGCGCCGCGCTGTTCGGCCTGCTCTCGTGGGTCTCGTTGGGGCTGGGCACGGCTCTGGGAGGGGTATACACCGGCGATCAGGAGCTGGTCAATGCGACCGTGGGATTCGCCCTTGTTTCCACGGCGTATCTGATCGCGGCACTCGGAATCTACAACCGTCGTGCAAGACTGCGAAAGGTCGATCCGCTGACGGTGACGCAGGGGATCGCGACGATCGTGTTCGCGGGCGTGCTGGGCTTCGTGGGCGTGTTTCTTTCGCTCTACGTGTGAGGAGTTGGGGGTGGCCGGCGGCTACGCTCCGTCGCGCTGCCGCGCCAAGAGCACCCCTCCGGGGTGCGGGAGCGTTGGTCGTGGCGCCACTTGTCCGGGGGTGTCGGTCGCCTGCGGCGACCTCCACCGCCGGCTACTGAAGATCACCCCTCCGGGGTGTGGCGATGTGCGCGGGTGTCTGCGGTGAGCGCCGGGCACGGTCGATGCTCCGCCGGCGGCGCCTGGCCTGCGCAGCCTCCCACGAGAGCCACGGCTGGCCGAGTGTGAGCGACCAGATGAAGAGCAGCGAGGCCACGATCGCGAAGGCGGTGTGAATGTAGCCGGCCGGGATGGGCTCTTCGATGACGAACGTGCTGTCGGCGAACATGCGGGCCGCGGCCACCTCTGAGTAGCCCAGCGGCTCCAGCGCGGTCGTGGGGCGCTGGAGCATCAGCGCGCCGATGACCGATCGCTCGGCGGGCGGCCAGCCGGGGTCGCCCTCGACCCACAGCTCGCGGCGGCGCTTGGTCGGAGCCCAGCAGCCCGAGGTGGTGGCTTCCGGGGCGTAGAGCGTCACACGGGCGATGCCATCCTCCGGACGTGTGGACGAGTCGGCGAGCTCCACCTGAAACTCGCCGGCCTCGTTGCGCCAGACGTGGTAGCTCGTCGAGGATGTCACCCCGCCTCTCGTGTGCCGCACTCCGATGAGGTGGTTCACCGACTCGCCCATGTCGGACTGGCAGCCGTATCGGTACGCGACGCACAGCGCGTCGCCGACGAGCGCGGCCGCGACGAGGATGGGCAGCCTCCACGGCGCGTAGAGCTCGCCCCGCCAGAGGCGGCGGAAGATCCCGGTGCATCGGCTGGGCTGGTTGCCGCCCATGTGGTGGATATCGGTCGGAGGGTGGAGGATCTGAATGAAGTTAGGAGCGAGTTGACAACGCCGGGCGAGAACTATCGCGCTGTTCGCCTGCTTCGGGGCGCAGTGTCGTTCTCCGGGGCTCGATCAGTCGGTCGCGGCGAGATCGATGATCACGGCCTCGACACCGTCGACGACGCGGGCCATGCGCTCGTAGTCGAGGGTGTCGGGGGTGTCGGCGGGCTGGTGGTAGTGGGGGTTGCGGAAGGTGGCGGTGCCGGTGACCATGACGGCCTCGCACCCGATCTGCCAGAACGACCAGTGGTCGGACCAGCCGACGCCGGGGAGGTAGCTCGGCAGAGCCGCGCCCTCGGATGGGAAAGCGGCGTGCTCGCGGAAGGTGGCGACGCAGCGGCGGACGAGGCGGCGCGAGCCGACGTTGCCGACGAAGCCGATGAAGTCGCCGGTCGAGGGGTAGGCGAGGTTGAGCGGCGGCGGGTACTTCTGCGTGCCGGGCTCGTCGGAGTAGTAGCCGATCGATTCGAGGCTGAGCATGGCGACGATGCTCTCGCCGTCGGCTTGGCATTTGCGCGCATAGACGAGCGAGCCCATGTCGCCGGTCCAGAAGGCGGGCGGCTCTTCGTTGACGAAGATGGCGAAGCGGATGGTGCGGGGCAGGGGGCTTGCGGCGAAGGCGCGGGCGAGCTCGATGACGGCCGCGACGCCGGAGGCGTTGTCGTCGGCGCCGGGCGTGCCCTGGTAGCTGTCGATGTGGGCGCCGACGAGGACGATCTGGTCCGGCTGCGCCGTGCCGGGGATGGTCACGTCCATGTTGGGCACGCCCGTGCCGCGCTCGACGAAGGAGTGGTCGCGGACCTCGAAGCCCGCGGCCTCGAGCTGGGTCTTGGCGTAGGCCGCGGCGTCGGCCAGCTGGCGGGGGTGGAAGGTGCTGCGCTTGCCGATGCCCTCGGCGAGCACGCGGACGTGGGCCTCGAGGCGGGAGGCGAGGTCGCGCTGCGGATCGGTGAGGGCGGGGAGCGGGCCGGCATGCGAGCGGCCGGGCATGCGGACCATCGTGAGGTAGGCCCAGACGCCCGCGGCCGCGGCGAGGGCGAAGAAGATGGAGAGGCGGAGAAGGGCCTTGCGGGAGACGACGCGGAAGCGGCGGCGGGCGGCCATGCGGGGTTGTACGGATTCGGCGTGTTTGCGGTTCGGGCGCCTCGGTCAGTCGAGCCGCTTGAGCTGGGTGGTCGCGGCGGCGGCGATCGCGGGGTCGTCCGCGTCGGCGGCCAGCAACTCGAGCGCCGGCTTGAAACGCGCGAGTCGCTCCTTGGGGAGCAGACCGGCGATCTGGAGGAAGCCGCTGCGCTGCATGGCGTCGCCTCGCGTGACCAGCGTCTCGACGATCATCTCCTCATTGGAGAGTCCACGCCGGCAGAGTCCGAACACGGCGTACGCCCAACTGCCCGCGATAAGGCCGCTGCTGAAATCGGGCTCGCGCGAGAGGGCGACTGTCGTTGCGTAGTCCGCATCGCCCGTGAGCACGGCATAGGCAACAACCGCGTTGGCCACATCGCTGTACGGCTGGTAGCGGAGGTCGATCCGGTTCTCGATGAACCAGTTCACGATCTCGGCGGCGGCCTCGTCTCGAAGGCCGAGGCTGGCGATCCAGGTGAAATCCATGTCCGGG
Source organism: uncultured Phycisphaeraceae bacterium (assembly GCA_964435785.1). Classification (GTDB taxonomy): domain Bacteria; phylum Planctomycetota; class Phycisphaerae; order Phycisphaerales; family UBA1924; genus PNC22. The sequence continues at coordinate 102,979 of CAYTAH010000006.1, forward strand.
TGGATCCAATTGTCGGGCGCGTCGGAGTCCGACACGAGGCGGATCTTGGCCCTTTCGAGGCGGTCGGTGATCGCGCCGAGCAGGTCTCGGGGCTCTCCGCCGATTGCGGCGAAGTCCTCGGGGAATGCGCTGTTGGCCCCGCGTCGATCCGAGGCCGCGAATTCGAGGAAATCCGGCACAAGTTCAGAGGCGGTCGTCCCGAACGCGGCGGCGCTCTCGACTGCGGCGGACTGCACTTGGAAGCTGGGATCTCTCAGCCCGGCCCTGAGCAGAGCGGCGAGGTCGTCTGACCAGGGGAACGTCGTCGCCTGGTCGAAGGCGGCCTCGCGGAGTGCGTCGCTCTCGCTGCGCGCGGCCTGCTTCACCGACTCCCAGCATTCACCGCTTCCGCGATCAAGCCTGCACCAGAGCCAGAGGCCGAAGGCTTGCGCGGAGGCCGCGTCGGTCGTGATCTCGGGTGGCGGTGTGACGCGCCCGGTCGCAAGAGCGCGGGCGAAGGCCGTGACGCCGGGCCGATCGGCGGCGCGGGTTCGGATCTCCTGTCCGAGCCACTGCGCTGCGCCGGTGTCAGACGGGTCCAGCCGCATCAACCACCGGGGTGGGTTCGGCAGCCTCCGGATGATCTCGCCGGAGTGCCAGGAGCGTGCGATGGCCTTGCGCGCGCCCGCGGATGCCTCCGGATCGTCGTCCGCGAGCGAGGCGATGATCTGGAGATTCGCGCGCTCATCCGCGTCGCGCAGGTGCGAGAGCAGGACCAGCACCCGCGCTCTCTCGGATGCGTCGCCGGCTTCCATGCGGGCGAGGAGGGCGGGCACCGTTCGATCGACCGCAAGCTCCTCGAGCATGGGGCGGAGAGCGTCGGGGCGGTCGTTGGTGATGACGTAGCTGTTGCGTGCAACCGCTTCGAGGAGCGCGTAGGCGCGATCGCGTCGGGCATCTCGGCCGAGAGCGCCGGCCGCGTAGCGGACGAGGCGTTCGGCGTCGGCGCGGGCGAGTTCTCCGCCCCGGACGCGGCCGATGATCTCTTGCTCGAGTGCCTCGTCGCCGAGCCAGAGCAGGCGGACCAGCGCACCTGTCGGCATGTCGGCCCAGGCGCCGGCCTGCTTGGTGCGTGCGAGGCCGGAGGTGAGCGCTGCCGGTGGCAGGACGAGGAACGTGCACAGGAGCGCGAGGCCCCAGCGGCGGCGGGTGCGGTAGCGGGAGGGCTCGTCCACGACCCGGCGCCCGCACTCGGGACAGAGTTCGGCGTGGAGACCCTCGAGCGAGAAGAAGCACTTGGGGCATCGGGGGCGGCCGCGGGAGCGGTCGTAAAGGAGGGCCCACAGCGTGATGGCGAGCCAGGCGAGGGCGAGGAGCGTCCCGATTGCGTAGAGGGCGGGCACCACGAGTGCAGTCTACTACCGGGGCTTGGTGGGATAGTTGCGGCGAAGCAGGATTCGCCGCGTCCCGCCGGGTGTGGCGATGCGACCACGGCGCGGCGGCGCTACGGACACCCCGCCACCCAGGCGTTCAGGAACGCGATGACGTCACGCGTGTCGATGAGACCGTCGCCGTTGGAATCGGCGGGGCAGTGGTGGGTGAAGGCCAGCACCGCGTCGCCGCCCGCAATGCCGTCGTTGTCGCCGTCGAGCGGTTCGCCGGTTGCGAGCGAGGTGACGGTGTCGGCGATGGTGAGTGTGTACGTGTCGGCGAACAGGGGCGTGTCGAGGCCGATGAGGATGAACTGGCTGCCCGAGCCGGAGGCGTCGAACCCGACCGGCTGGCCGGCGCCGTTGGTGATCGAGAGGTCCGCCCCCGAGAAGCTGACCGGCTCCGAGAGGATGATCCGGAAGAAGGTCGTGGGATCGCCGCTCAGGCGCGAGCCCCCGGCGTCGTTGGGTTCGTGGCTCAGAACGGTTGGGCCGGGCTGTCCGCCGGCTTCTCTGATGAGCCAGATCCCGTCCTGATCGGCGACATACATCGAGGCGCCGTCGCCGGAGATGGCGAGCGAATCGACGCCCGAGAAGCCGGACGCCCAGGTGGTGTGCACGCCCGCGGGGCTCACCTGCTGGATCTCGTCTGCGAGCGTGTCGGTGACGTAGACGACACCGCCGAGCGGGCCCGCGCCGGCGATCCCGAGGTCGCCGTACTGGTGTTCGGCGACACTCACCTGGCTGATGGTTCTGTACGCGCCGCCCTGCACCACGTCGCGCAGCTCATAGATGCAGGAGATGAGATCGTTGTTGTCGTCGGTGTCCGCGATGAGCACGCCGCCGCCGTACGCGCCGCTGCGGTCCCGCTGCATGCCTACGACGTCGGTGTCGGTGCGTCCCGGGGGGAGCGAGTCATCGTCCGCTACAATCGGCGCGTACGCGGGGAGCTCGAAGTATCCGAGTTCGGTGGGGAAGCCCCAGCGGTCGAGCATGACGGCGCCCCGGGGCAGCCCGTGCTCGCCGGTGGTGAGCTCGAAGTCGTAGGTGACGTCGTCGATGTCCTGGCGCAGGAAGCGCTCCACGACCGTGCCGGTTGCGGGGTCGATCGTCAGATAGAGCGTCGCTCTCGGGCCGCCGGGGAGGACGTGCAGCGTGCAGTGGATCAGCCCATCGACCTCGCCGTCGTCGTCGGACCGGATCCGGAGCACGCGTTGGTTGCGCACGGGGTGAGCGGCGATGACCTCGATCTGGCCCGATGGCCGGATGAGCCTGAACGTCACAGTGTTGCTGTTGCGGGTGGCGGCGATGACGCCGGTGAGCCCGGGGCGGCCGTTCGCGGCGAGCTCGGGCTTCTGGCCATCGAGGAGCGGGGCGATCCGGCGTGCGGTGAATCCCGGTGGCATCTGCGGCTGCCCGGCTGCGAGGACGGCTGCCGCCGCGACGAGCAGGAACGCAGCGCAGCTCGGTTTGACTGTCATGGCTCCTCCGAGACAGGGTCCAACCTGAAGCTACCAGCCGACAGCCGACCGTTCAATACTGGATCGGGCGATATGCCAACGGCGCTCCGGGGGAATCGGGGGGAATGAGCGGCTGGGCTGGTCACGCTGGGGCGGGCGTGCAGCGCTGGGGAAGCACTACTGTCGCGGAGGAGGCAGTAGGAAGAGGAGAAGGAGGAGTGGCGACAGTAGTGGCACCGCTCGTGTGCGTCTCGCCCCGGAGGGGCGGGGTACCCGAAACCCGAGCTTGCGCTCGGGGCTCGTAAAGGCCTGCGACATCCCGAGCTTGCGCTCGGGGCTCGTAAAGACGTGCCGGGCGACGGCGCGTCCCTACTTGTGCTTGGTGTCGCCGCGGGCGAAGATGGAGGCGACGTAGTTGAGGACGTCGGCGGCCGAGACCTCGTTGTAGCCGAACTGCTTGATGAGGCGCTGCTTGACGACGTCGATCTTCTGCTGGGTCTCGTCGTCCACGACGGAGCTGACGAGGTTCTTGAGCTTGATGGTGTCGCGGCTGTCCTCGAAGAGCTTGAGCTCGAGGGCCTTGTAGAGCCGGGCGTTGGTGTTGTACTCGAACTTCTTGCCGTCGAGGGCGAGGGCGCCGATGTAGTTCATGATCTCCTGGCGGAAGTCGTCCTTGCGGCTGTCGGGGATGTCGATCTTCTCCTCGATCGAGCGCATCAGCCGCTCGTCGGGCTCCTCGTACTTGCCGGTGTACTTGTTGAGCACCTTCTCCTTCTGGGTGTAGGCGCGGACGTTCTCGATGTAGTTGGCGCAGAGCCGCTTGATCGCGTCCTCGTCGGCGCTGATGGCCCGCTGCACCTCGGCCTTGATGATGTCCTCGTACTCCTCCTTCACCATGGAGAGGATCTCGCGGAAGCGCTTCTTGGTGTCCTCGTCGGTGATGAGGGAGTGGTGGCTGAGCCCGCCCTCCAGCTCGTTGAGCACCATGAAGGGGTTGATCGACTTCTCCTCGATGGCCTGGCGGCTGACGAGGGCGTTGGAGAGCTTGTCCTGGATGTAGCGGGGGCTGATGCCCGACATCCCCTCGCGCGGGGCCTCCTCCTTGAGCTCCTTGACCGAGTCCTCGGTGAACCCGGGGATGCTCTTGCCGTTGTAGAGCTTCATCTTCTGCATGAGGCTGAGGCCGGCCTTCTTGGGCTCCTCGAGGCGGGTGAGCACGGCCCACATGGCGGCGACCTCGAGGGTGTGCGGCGCGATGTGGACGCTCTTGATCTTGGCCGGCCCGAAGTCCTTCTGGTAGATCTTGATCTCGTCGTCGAGGCGGATGTTGTAGGGGACGTCGATCTTGATGGTGCGGTCGCGGAAGGCCTCCATCATCTCGTTGGACTGGAGGCGCTTGTACTCGGGCTCGTTGGTGTGGCCGAGGATGACCTCGTCGATGTGCGTCTGGGCGAACTTCTTGGGCTTGATCGTGTGCTCCTGGCTCGCCCCCAGCAGGTCGTAGAGGAACGCGACGTCGAGCTTGAGCACCTCGATGAACTCGCAGATGCCGCGGTTGGCGATGTTCAGCTCGCCGTCGAAGTTGAACGCGCGCGGGTCGGAGTCCGACCCGTAGAGGGCGATCTTGCGGTAGTTGATGTCGCCGGTCAGCTCGGTCGAGTCCTGGTTCTTCTCGTCCTTGGGCTGGAAGGTGCCGATGCCGACGCGGTCCTTCTCGCTGAGCACGATGCGGCGCACGCGGACGTGGTCCATCGCCTTGCGCCAGTCGCCGTCGTAGAAGCGCATCAGCTTCTCGAGGATGTGGCGGCTGAAGGGGTCGGGCTCGCCGGCGACACGCAGCTTGCCGTTGTGGTGCTGCGGCCGGAACCGCTCGTTCATGCTGCTCAGCAGCGCCTCCCGCGCCCTGCGGGGAACCAGGATCAGCGGGTCCTCGTGCATGGGCGACGGGAACTCGTGCGTGCGCCGGGCCTCGTGCGGGTTGCCGTCGACCGGCGTCACCTCGCAGTGGTCGTCGAGCAGCCAGCTGAAGGAGTAGAGCGCGCCCTCGGGCGTGGCCGAGTAGTGCTCGACGCCCTTCTTGAGCAGGCGGGCGATCGTGGACTTGCTCGAGCCCACCGGCCCGTGGAGGAGCAGGATGCGCTTGTCCGTCCCGTATCCTTCCGCGGCCGAGCGCAGCACGTCCACCAGCTGCATCAGGGCGAAGTCCAGCCCGAAGATCGCGTCGGCGCCGTGGTCGAAGGGATCGCTGAAGAAGTGGTAGCGGACCACGTCCTTCTTGAAGAGGCGGTACTTCTCGTACCCCTGGGCCATGATCGCGTCGTAGAGCCGCTGGTAGGCGTGACGCGCGACGGCCGGGTTCTCCTCGCAGATGGACAGGTACTCCCAGAACGTGCCCGACCAGTGCTGGTCGAGGTAGCGCTGGCGGTCGAGGTGCTGGTCGATCAACTCGACCAGACGCGCCGAGCGCGCCGCGGTGTCCTGCGTCGTGGTCTCTGGGTGCCTCGGGCCGTCGAGCATGACATCCTCCCGCCGCCGCGGCTGTGCGGGCGGCCTACCACTGGAGTCATGCCCGGCCGACGCCCGTGAGAGCGGCGGTCGTCGCGTCCGTGCGGGGGTCCGCCCCAGGGACAGACCCTCCTGGGGGTATCGGCTCCGGGTGTCTTCGGCACAAGAGGGCCTGAAGGATCACACCCCCATCCACTCTATACGTACCCCGCGCGGCGAACGTTCCCCTGCTGAACGCCCAATATCGGACGAAACCGGCGCGTGCACCGCACGGCGGCGCACGCCTCGAACACAGGGTGGGCGGGAACCCACGTAGCTCCCGGGCGTCCCCCGCGTCCGGCTCGGCGGGCGCCGCTCGGGCGCGCGCATGATGCCATGCTTGGACGCTGGCCGCAAGTCGTTCGCGCCCGGAATCCCCGCTCCGCGAGCGTTCAGCCGCCCGAGGCCGGAGCCTCGGGCTCGTCCGCCGCGGCCTGGACCCGCCACCGGTCGGCCTCGTCGCCGCGCCCGAGCGCATCGCAGGCCTCGGCGAGCAGCGCGGCGGCCTTGGGCGCATCGCCCGGCGCGCCGACGCCGGCGCGGTAGAGCTCGTACGCCTCGCCGAGCACGCGCTCGGCCTGCGCCGCATCGCCGGCGCGCAGCAGCGTCTCACCCCACAGCCTCCGGTGGTCGGCGCGGGCCGCCCCGTCGGCCGGGAGCGAGCGGTCGGCGCGGAGCACGAGCTCGGCGGCGACCTCCGACGCGCCCTGCGCCTCGCCCATGCCGAGCCGCGCCCTGGCGAGATGGGCGAGCATCGTGAGGGCGAGCGGGTGGTCGGGCCCCAACGACGCCTCGCACTGCGGGATCGCCGGCGTCAGCAGCTCCGCCGCCTGGCCGAGCCGCTCCGTCGCGATCAGCAGCCCGGCAAGGTTCGAGGTGAGGATGAGCGTGCGCAGGTCCCGCTCGCCGGCCGCCCTGCGGCTCGTCTCGACCGCCTGGCGCAGCATCGTCTCGGCCTCGTCGAGGCGCCCGAGGGTGCGGTACGCCCCGGAGAGGTTGTTCATGGCGACGATCAGGCTCGGGTGGTCCGGCCCGAGGACGCGGCGTTTGCCCTCGAGCACCTGCTCCAGCAGCACGACCGCCTCCTCGTCGCGCCCGAGGCTGCCCAGCGAGCTGGCGATGTTGTTCTGCGTCCCGAGGGTGTGCGGGTGGTCCGGGCCGAGCTCCGCGAGCTGGAACCCGAGGACCTCGCGGTAGATCGCCAGCGCGGCCTCGTACTCCCCCAGCTCGTCGAGCGCCGCCGCGAGGCTGTTGCGGGCGGACATCGTGTCCTCGTGCCGGTCGCCGAGCACGGCTCGCCTGCGCTCGACGACCTGCTCCATCTGCGCGCGCGAGCGCTCGTAGTTCCCCGCGACGTACTCGAGGCTCCCCAGGTCGAACATCGCGGTGATGGTCTGGGGGTCGTCGTCCCCGAGCGCGGCGCGCGAGGCGTCCACCACGGCGGTCAGCTCGCGCCGGGCATCGTCGAGCCGCGTCATCTTCACGTAGGTCAGCCCCAGCGCGCGCCAGATCTGGAGCGTCGTGGGGTGGCTCTCGCCGACTGAGGCGCGCGCCAGGGCGAGGGCGCGTCTGAACTGCTCCTCGGCGCCCTCCACGTCCGCGATCTTGTCCCGCGCCGTCCCGATGAGATTGCGGATCTCGGCCTCCACCTCGGGGAACTCGGGGGGCTCCCGCTCCAGGCGCTCCACCGCGTCCCCGAGCATGCGCTGGAGAATGGCCGTGTCCTCGCCCTGGGCGACGGCCGGGTCGACGCCCGCGAGCATGTCGATCGTGAACGCCGCGAACTCGCGGGACTTCTCCAGCTCCCGCGCCACCAGGCGCCGCTGCTCGTCGGCCCGTGCCGCGAAGACGAGGCTCGAGATCAGCCCGCCCACGAGGGCCACGAGGACCAGGCCCGCGGCGAGCAGCTCGCCGCGGTGGCGCTGGGAGAACTTCCGCAGGCGGTACAGGCCGCTCGGCGGGCCGGCCTCGACGGGCTTGTCGTGCAGATAGCGCCGGATGTCGCTGGCGAAGGCGAAGGCGGTCTGGTAGCGCCGGGAGGGCTCCTTCTCCAGAGCCCTCATCACGATCCAGTCGAGATCGCCGCGCAGACGCCCGGCGAGCTGCCGGGCGGGCTGCCGCGACTCCGCCTCCGGCGTGGCCGCACGCATCACGCGCGTGGAGGGCCTCGGGGGCGTCTCCTCGCAGATGATCTGCGCGAGCGAGGAGAGGGGCGTCTTCTCGAGCCGCTCGGTCTCGAAGGGCAGCGTGCCGGTGAGCACCTCGTAGAGCAGCACTCCGAGCGTGTAGACATCCGAGCGGGTGTCCATGACCTGGCACCCGGTCACCTGCTCCGGGGACATGTAGGCGGGCGTGCCGACGAGATGGCCGTCGAGGGTCATCATCGTGTCGCCCGGGGCTCGGGGGCCGATGGCCTTGGCGATGCCGAAGTCGATCACCTTCGGCGCCGCGCTGCCGTCCACCGTCGTCACCAGCACGTTCGAGGGCTTGAGGTCTCGGTGGATGATGCCCTTGTGGTGGGCGTGCTGCACGGCGAGGCAGACCTGCTCGAACAGCGCGAGCTTCTCGCGGATGCCCAGCCCCTGGCGGCGGCAGTAGTCCGTCAGCGGCTCGCCGCGCACGTGCTCCATCACGAAATAGGGGAGCCCCGCGCCGGTCTGGCCGGCGTCGAAGACCCTCGCGACGCCGGGGTGGTCCATCACCGCCAGCGCCTGCCGCTCGCTCTCGAAGCGGGCGACGATGGCGCGAGAGTCCATGCCCGCCTTGAGCACCTTGAGCGCGACGAGCCGGTCGACCGGCTCCCGCTGCCGGGCGAGATAAACGCGTCCGAACCCGCCCTCCCCGAGCACCGACTCGAGGCGGTAGGGGCCGATCTCCGCGCCCAGGCCGGGATCGGCCTCGGCGGGACGCCCCGCGCCGGGCGTCGCGTCGAGCGTGGGGGCGCCCATGAACTCCTCGGCCCGCCCGTGGGCCTCGAGGAGGCGGAGCACGCGCGCGCGCATCCCCGCGTCGTCCCCGCAGCGCCGTTGGACGAACGCCGCCCGCTCCGGCGTCGGGAGCTCAAGCGCCGCGACGAAGATCTCCTTCTCGCCGTCAGCCCGCATCGGCCTCTCCCGGGGACGTGCCGGTCTCCCCGCTGATCCGCTCGAAGAGGACGGCGCGGGCGTACGCCCAGTCGCGCATCACCGTGCGCTCCGACAGGCCGAGCACGCTGGCCGTCTCCTCCACGTCGAGCCCCGCGAAGAAGCGCAGGCGCACGACAGACGCCGCCCGGGGGTCGGTGCGCTCCAGCTCGGTCATCGCCTCCTCGAGCGCCATCACCTGCTCGGGATCGGTCTCGGTCGCGAGGTCCACGACGCTGAGGGGGACCCGCTTGAGCGTCCCGCCCCGCTTCTCGGCCTGGCGCCGGCGCGCGTGGTCGATGAGGATGCGGCGCATCGCCTGCGCCGCCGCGGCGTAGAAGTGCCCGCGGTTCTCCCACGAGATCTCCTCGTCGCCGATGAGCTTGAGGAATGCCTCGTGCACGAGCGCCGTCGCCTGGAGCGTGTGCCCTGCGCGCTCGCCGCCCATGCGCTGACGCGCGATCATCCGGAGGTGCTCGTAGACCACCGAGAGCAGCTCCTCGGCGGCCGATTCACGCTTCCCGACCGCCCGCAGGAGCTCCGTCACCGCCACACTGGATTCGCTGGACATCGGCCCTCCTTCGGCGATCCGCGGGACCTGCTGCCGCCGGCGAGTCTACCCGCCGCCCCGGCAGATCCGGTCATCGCTGCCCCCTCCATCACCCTTCCTGTCCGTCCCCCTCCGCCGGATCATCCAGCCGGCGGTGCGAGCGCGCGAGCTGGATCCATAGCTGCGTCAGCGCCAGAAAGCACGAATCGGTGCTGATGCGTCGGCGCCGGAGCAGGGCGCAGAGGCGAGCCGCCCGCCCGCCAAATGCCTCCAAATTTGTCCGGAAGACGCGCTCGCTCGCCCCCTCCTGGCTCTCCGCGGCGGTCGGCCGCTGTTCCCCCGATGCTCCCTGGTCGCTGGTGTCCATGACGTGCCGCGCCGCAGGGGCGCCTCCCCCGATGGAAGCGCAGGAGAGGGCCGGGCCCTGCCACTCCCGGCCCGGTTTCGGCGCCGGTCCGCCCCGGCGGCCCGGGAAGCGGGAATCGGCGGGGGTGCGTGGCAGCCGGGCGGCGCAGAGCCCGCTTGCTCAGGAGACGCGTCCGGCCGGACGCTCGGACGCGGACGAACGCGTCCGGTAAGGAGCACTCCCATGAGCACGACGACGTATTCGAGCATCCTCGTCCCCGAGCGGGAGTCCGGCGCGAGCCTGGCCTCACGCGTGGCGATCCTGGCGTACGGGGTCTTCTGCTACACCCTGTTTCTGGGCGTCTTTCTCTACGCCTTCGGCTTCGTGGTCGGCGTCGGCGTGCCGATCACGCTCGACTCGCTGCCCGGCCGCGCTCTCGTCCCCTCCATCGCGATCAACCTCGGGCTCCTGGGGCTCTTCGCGCTCCAGCACAGCATCATGGCGCGCCCGGCCTTCAAGCGTCGCTGGACACGCGTCGTCCCGCCCGCGGCCGAGCGCAGCACCTACGTGCTCTTCTCCTGCGTGGCCCTCGCGCTGATCTTCGCGCTCTGGCAGCCGCTCGGCGGGATCATCTGGCAGGCCGAGAGCGCGGGCGCCCGCGCCGCGCTCTACGCCGTCGGCGGTGCCGGATGGCTGCTCGTCCTTCTCGCCACCTTCGCCATCAACCACTTCGACCTCTTCGGGCTGCGCCAGGTGTGGCTCTACTTCCGCGGGCGCGAGTACACGCCGCTCAAGTTCAAGACCCCGGGCATGTACTCGTTCGTCCGTCACCCGCTCTACGTCGGATGGTTCATGGCCTTCTGGGGCACGCCGACGATGACCGCCGCCCACCTTCTCTTCGCAGTCACGACCACCCTCTACATCCTGGTCGCCATCCAGCTCGAGGAGCGCAATCTGGTCGAGGAGCACGGCGATGCGTACCTCGAGTACCGCCGGCGCGTGCCGATGCTGATCCCGTTCACCAAGCGGCGTCCCGCCTGAGCGGCCGCGCCCCGGCGAGGAGCACACCATGCACCTTCACTCGATAACCAAGCGAGCCGGCGCCGCGCTCTTCCTGTTCTTCCTCGTCAAGGGTCTTGTCTGGCTCGCGCTCCTCGGCGCGGGCGCCGCCGGGCTCGCGGCGATCTGAATCGCGGGCCCCGGGGCCGGGAGGGGTCCCGGGGCCCCGCCTCTCAGCGCCCTGCGGGACACGGGCGCCCGGCACGCCGGGGAGCGTGCCGGCGCCACGCGGCGCCCGCGAGCACGAGCAACGCAACCAGCACCAGGAGCGCCAGGCCGCCGGCGACGAGCCCGGCGACAGCCGCGAAGAGCCCGGCGCCGATGAGGGCCGTGGCCGCGCCGATCGCGGCGAGGAGAGGCGTGTTCAGGACGCGCCCCTCCGAGGCGAGGTGCGATGCGCCGAGCTGCACCGGCGCGCAGCTGACGGGCTCCTCGACGACGGGCCTCTCCGCCCGCCGCAAGGGCCCCGCGGCCCGTTCCGGTGACGATCTGGTGTAGATGAGGTTTCGCTGCCGAAGCTGGCGAGCCATCGACGTCTCCTCGAACGAATCAGCCGGCGGCAAAGGCGCCGCCCGTCCCTCCGGACGGGCGGCGCTCGGATTACGCGATCACTCCCAGATCGGGCGGCCGCCGCTCCAGAGGGCGGTCTCCTGCCCGTTGGCGTCGACGGTGCACGCCGCGACGAGGTCACGCCCGCGCACGTTGGCCTGCTTGGCCTCGATGGTGACCCGATCGCCCGCGCTGAGCATGAGCGGGTTGCCCTCGAAGTGGGAGCTCGGGCCCAGCACGACCGTCTTGATGCCGTCCTCGGTCTCGATGGTCGCGACCGTCATCTCCGACGAGAAGCCCTGCATGTGCATGGTGGTGACGTTGGTGACCTCGCCGGTGATGGTGACGTCCTCGCCGCGCTGGAGGGCCGCCACGGCCTCGCCCTGCGACGCCGCGTCCGGGCGTGCGCCGTCGAGCCCCTGGTCCTGCCAGGTGGTCCGGCGCGCCTCGAGCGGGACGATCTCCACGTGGAAGATCTCGTAGGCGGGGCGGAGCGCCTCGGGCGTCGCCAGCACCGTCACATCGTCGGGGATCTCCTCCGCGTTCTCGATCATCGCCGCGGTCCCGTCGATCCGGACGGTATCGCTGTCAACGACGCGCACCGACGGCCAGGGCACGCCCTTGAGGTCGTCGCCCACGCCGAGGAAGTTGTCGTTGGGATCCAGCGACGCGAGCACGATGCGCCCGCTCTCGGTCTCCACCACGACGTCCTGGATCTCGCCGGTGTCGTCGTCGGCCGGGAGCAGCGCCTCGGCGCCCACCAGATCGCTCATGAGCATGAGGCGTCCGGCGCCGGCCCGCTCGCCGGACCGCCACGCGGGCGAGCCGGCCTCGTCACGGAGCGTGAGGCTCTCCGCGTCGTCCATCACCTTGCCGCACACGCAGTCGGCCCCGGTGTCGCCCGCGATCGGGTAGACCTCGAGCGAGACGCGCTGATCGCGATACGGCGTCGCCTCCTGACGCTTCACGTACCACGACGGGCCGAGGACGACCTTCTTGGTCTGGCCGTCGTCGGTCCTGATCGTCAGCACGGTCTCCTCCTCGCCCGAAGCCTCGCCGGAGCGCGAGTCGACCGACTCGACCGTGCCCTCGACCCGCTCGGGCTCGGCGCCGCGCACCGCGTCCGCGTAGGGGTCGGCGTCGGCGTCGCGGAAGTCCTCGGGCTCGTCATCGTCACGGAACGTCCGCCGCAGGTCGTCCATCCAGGTCGTGTGGTTGAGCGAGGCCCAGTCCTCCGCCTTGAACTCCGGGGCGGCATCGAGCTGCTCCTCGGTCATGTCCGAGCCGAACACGTCGTTGGCCGCGTCGAAGCGCAGATCGTCGTACGGCACCGCGACCTTCTTGGCCCCGATGCCGAGGGCGCCGCCGCTCGAGAGGACGGCGTGTGTCAGCCGGCCGCTCCCCGGCTCGAAGATCAGGTCGTCGATCGTCGCGATCGACTCGTCCGCCGCGTTGTGCACCTCGGCGCCGAGGATGGTGCTCGCCTTGTGGAATCGCCAGACGCCGGCCGATCGCGCGTCCCGCTCGTGCTCCTGCGTCCGCCACTCCGGCTGCCTCGAGTCGTTGACATCCTGGCCGAGCGTCGCCGAGGCGAGGCCCGCCGCGACGACCAGCGCCGCGGCGCTCAGCGGGATTCGATGGTTCCGAGTCTTCATGTGAGTGTCTCCTATGTCCTTCGCACGCGAGAGCGAGGCCGACCGGCCCGCCCGCACGGCGACTACCAGGACATTGGTGGGCGAGGATGACGCCCCGGTGACTCACCGGTGAATCGCGCCTCACGGCCCCTCCGGGCCATCGGGAGGCTCGGCCCCGGAGCGGCCCTTGGTCTCTCCCGACAGGCGTTTCCCGAGGAAGACGACGGCCATCGACAGGCTCGTCGCCGTCGTAACGAGGAAGACCGCGTCGAGCCAGGGCACCGACCCGCTCATACCCCGCCAGAAGAGCGCAAGGCCGCTGACGAGAGCGGTGAGCGCGGAGATCCCGAACATGGCCTGCGCACACATCGGCCGGCTGCCTCCCTGGGAAGACTCGGGGCGGCGCGTGAGATGGGGGTTGGGCGACGGTGAAAGACGGCTCATCGTGCCGGTGGTCAGCCGGCGCTCTCGCTCACGTGCCGCGCCGCGCCGTCCATGCTCGGCGGCCGGTGGTCGGGCAGGATCGGCTCGCTCACGGGGAGCGAGACCGCGAAGACGCACCCGCCCTCGTCGCGGTTCCGCACGCTGATGAGGCCCCCGTGGAGCTCCGCGATCCCCTGCGCGATCGCGAGCCCGAGCCCGTGGCCCCGTCCCCGGCGCTGCCCCTCCGGCGTCTGGGAGAAGCGGTCGAAGATGGTCGAGATGCGCTCGGGCGGGATGCCCGGGCCCTCGTCGGAGACGGCCATCGTCAGGAGGCCGTCCTGCACGCCCAGGCTCAGGTCGACGGCCTGCCCGGGATCGCTGAACCGGATCGCGTTGCGGATCAGGTTGTTGAGCATGGTGGTCAGAAGGTCCTGGTCGCCTCGGACCTCGGTGTCCACCAGGTCGTCGTCCAGGAGGTGCGTCAGGAGGCGCACGCGGTGCTGCGACGCCATCAGCTGGCAGTCCTCCACGCTGTCCATCGCGAGGTCGTTGGCCCGGCAGCGCAGCGAGCCGACCATCGCCTTCGAGTCGCGCACGCGCGTGAGCATCAGGAACGCCTCGATGAGCTTGCCGAGGCGCGACATCTCGTGCTCCACGCTCGCCACGAACTCGGCGCCCGCCGCCGTGAGATTCTCCGTCGCCAGCGTCTGCGCCTCGACGAGGAGCACGGCGATGGGCGTCTTGATCTCGTGCGTCACGTTCGAGAGGAACCGCTCCTGGGCCGAGAACGCCTTGGCAAGCCGGGCCCGAACGTCCTCCAGCTCGCGGGTGAGCGCGGCCACCTCGGCCGAGGCCGGGCCCATCCGGATCTCCTCGCCCAGCGACTCGGGGCGCAGGTGCTGGGCCAGCGCCCGGAGGCGGTCGAAGGGCGCCACCGCGATCCCCGCGATGAACCAGCCCGCGATACCGGCGGCGATGAGGCCCACCAGCGCCGCCAGCAGGAGCGTCTGCCCCGCGGCGGCGCGCTGCTTGTAGGCGAACGCGTCGCCCATGATCACCAAGAGCACGTACTCGCGATCGTCTCTTCCCCGGAAGCTCCGCGCGACGGCGCGGGCGCTGCGCGAGACCGGGTCGGGACGCTCCAGAACGCCCACCCCGAGGTGCGTCAGGACCGGCTCGCCGCTCCGGAGCGCCCCCGCCCAGTCGAGCCCCGGGGGCGGGCGGGCCAGCGACGGACGCTGCACGACGCTCCCGCCCTCGGCGTCGAACACCCCCACGGTGATGTTGCCGAACCTCGTGGCGTGCACGGCGCGGTTGGCGATGAGCTCCAGCATCAGGCCGTCGATGCCCGGCACGTCCTTCCTGATCTGGTCCGCGATGTCGAGCGACCGCTCGACGAGCCGCTCGTCGAAGTCGCGGCTGACCGCTTCGGAGTGGTAGAGCCAGTAGACGCCGGTGGTCGCGAAGTGGATCAGGGAGAAGATCGCCACGACCCAGAGCGTCAGGCGCGTCCGGAGCGAGGTCTTGGAGACGCGCCGGGGCTCGGCCCGCTCGTGGACTGGCGTCTCCTCCCCCATCGTCTAGTCCAGCACGCCGAACCGGTAGCCAGCGCCCTTCACCGTGTGCAGCAGCGGGCGCTCGAAGCCGCGATCGATCTTCTTCCGCAGCGCCGAGACGTACACGTCGATCACGTTGCTGCCGGGCTCGAAGTTCATGTCCCAGACCTTCTCGGCGATCTGCGACCTCGAGAGGACGCGGTTGGGATTCCGCATCAGATACTCGAGCAGGGTGTACTCACGGTTGGAGAGCTCGAACTCCAGCTCCTCCCGCTTGGCCTTGCGCGTGTAGAGGTCGAGCTCCAGGTCGTCGTACTTAAGCACGCGGCCCTCGCTCGCCTCGCCTCGGCGCAGCAGCGCGCGGATCCGGGCCAGCAGCTCCTCGAACTCGAAGGGCTTGCCGAGGTAGTCGTCGGCGCCCGCGTCCAGCCCCGCCACCTTGTCGTCGGTCCCCGACAGCGCGGTGAGCATGAGCACCGGCGTGTTGACCTTCCGGCGCCGGAGCATGCGGCACACGTCCACGCCGTCCCGGTCGGGGAGCATCAGGTCGAGCAGCACCAGGTCGTAAGACCCGCTCGACGCCATGTCCTCTCCCTCGAAGCCGGTGTGCGCCACGTCCACGGCGTAGCCGTTCTCGCGCAGGCCGCGCTCGATCGCCGCCGCCATCTTCGGGTTGTCCTCGATCACCAGAATCCGCATGGTTTCACCCTCGAGATCGAGCCGCATTACACCGTACGCCCGCAAGATCCCGCGATCCCGGGCGGTCAGACCCCCCCTCTCGCGCCTCGGATCCAGTGTACGCCACATTTCACGTCGCGGGTCACAACCCCGCATGAATCCCGTTTCACCCACGGTTCAGCATGCACCCACTCCAAGCGAACAAGGTTCTACTGCCTCCGGCGAGCAAAGGTCCGGGGCAGAAACGGAGATCAGAATGCGAATCAATTACGAAGAAGCACGACGGGACCTCCTCACGGCGCTCATCATCGCCGGCATGGGCGCGAGCGCCGCGCTCCTCACCGCGTGCAACACGACCGAGGGCGTGGGCGAGGACATCGAGGCCGCCGGCGACGCGATCGATGACGCGGCCGAGGATGCGAACGATTAGCAGTGCAGCATGATCGCCGCTTCAGCCCCGCGTCACCCCCGTCTCAGGGGGGCGGCGAATCCTGGGGCGTGGCAGAACGACGCCGTCACCGTGTACCGCGGGGCGAAACCCGCGGCGGGACGGCGCCAGGAGGGGGATGGAAAGGAAACCAGTCATGCTTGGTTGGGCAATAGCGTTCTTCATCGTCGCCGTCATCGCGGCGATCTTCGGGTTCGGCGGGATCGCCGCGGGAGCCGCGACCATAGCGAAGGTGCTCTTCTTCGTCTTCGTCGTGCTCTTCCTGCTCTCGCTCATCGCCGGACTGGTCGGGCGCGGGTCGCCCCGCGTCTGACGCACCGCGCCGGGCGATCGCTCGCCCCGCAACAAGGAGTGTGGCTATGACACAAGGCAGAGCAAAGCGCACCCTGCTCACCGCCCTCGCCGCGGCCTGCTTCGGCCTCGTCGGGACGATCCAGGGATGCGACAACGACAGCGACCTCGAGGACGCGGCGGAAGAGACCGGTGACGCCATGGAGGACGCCGCGGACGAGGTGGATGACGCGCTCGACGACGTGGCCGACGATCTCGACGACGCCGTAGACGACGACCAGTGACGCGCCGGAAGGCGCGCCGCCGCGCCCCTGAGGAGGCCCAGATGTGCAAGGCCTCGACCGATCGGACGCCCGCCGCGGGGCACAGGCTCCCGGGCCGCCCCGAGCGCCGGACGCAGTTCCTTCCTCCGAGGGCGCGGGCGCACCGCCCGCGCCCGCTCTTTGCTGCGAGAGCACCATGAACGCGAACAGTCACATACCCGCCGCCGCACCGCTGTGCGGGGCGTGTGCGCGCCCCGCTCCCACGGAATGGGCCGCCGCCGCCGCGGGGCTCAGAGTCATGGACAGGGGCATCGCCGTGATCGCGGGGGTCACCCTGCTCAGCCCCGCCGCGCCCCTCCCCGCGTGGCTCTCGACGTCAGAGGCGACCGTCTGCGCCATCCAGGCCGGCGCGCTCGTCCTCGCGGCGTTCGTCCGTCTGCGCCCATGGGGAGGCCGGCCCTTCAGCGGCGGGCGCTCGTTCCGCTCGGGAGAGCTCGCCCCCGGAGAGCTCCCGAGCCCGTTCCGCCCAACCTAGTCCGCGAGGGCGAACGCGGCGATCGTCAGATCGTCCGCCAGCTCCCCGTGCGCGTGCGCTCGCACCGCCGCGAGCAGGGCGCGCACGTCCTCCTCGGGCGTCCCGCCCCGGCCGAGCGCCGCCATCGCGCTCCGCTTCCCCAGCTGCATCCCCTCGCTGTCCGGCTGCTCCACGAGCCCGTCGGTATAGATCACGAGGCGGTCGCCCCTGCCCAGCGAGCGTGTCGCGGCGCGGTACTCGGCATCCTCCGCGACGCCCAGCGGGAGCCCTCCCTCCGTCACGACCTCCTCCACCCCGCCGGCCGCGCGAGCGATGCAGCACATGCCGTGCCCCGCGTCCACCAGCTCCACCCCGCCCGAGTCGGCGTCGAGCACGCCGGCGATGAGCGTCACGAACTTGCCGCTCTCGGTCCGCTGGTGCAGGTAGCGGTTCACCGACGCGACGGCGCCCGCCAGGTCCGCCCCGGAGAGCATGAGCGTGCGGAGCTGCGACTGCGCCGCCGCCATCAGCACCGCCGCGCCGATCCCCTTCCCCGACACGTCGCCGAGGAAGAAGCCCAGGCGCCGCTCCCCCAGCTCGACGACGTCGAACAGGTCCCCCGCCACGAGTCGGCCCGCGAGCGAATCGAACGCGTACCGCACCCCGCCCCGTGCGCCGCCGCGCTCGGGCATTAAGAGCTCCTGCGCCCTCCGCGCGGCGGCCAGATCGCGCTCCAGGCGCTGACGCCGCTCCTCCAGCTCCCGCTGGCTCGCCCGCTCGAACGCGACGCCGGCGAGCTGCGCCAGGGCGCCGCAGAAGGAGAGCGCGTCGTCCTTGAGCTGCCGTTCCGAGCCCCGCGTGTCGAGATAGAGGTACGCCTCCACGCCGCCGCCCACCATGATCGGCGCGCAGAACGCCGACCGGATGCGCAGATCCAGCACCGAGTGCGCGTGCGCGCCCAGATCGCCCGAGAGCTGCGCCAGCTCGCCGGTCGACGCCGCGGCCAGCAGCGTGCGGCTGATCTCCGCCGGACGCTCCGGCTCCGTGCTCGCCAGAACCTCGAACTCCGAATCGGATATCTGACGGACCACCAGCGCCCTGCGGCAGTCCGCCCCCAGCGCCGCCCCCCTGGCGATGACCGCGGCGATCTCGCCCCGCTCCTCCAGCCCGGCGAGCGAACGGCAGATCTCCATCAACGCGTCCAGCCTCATCTGCGCCAGCCCGCCGAGCGAGCCGTGCGACAAGCGGCTCACGCGCCCGCTGCCCACCGCGTCCTCCGCCAGCACCGACGTCGTCATGCCATGCCCGCCCCCGCCCACGTCGCACCGGCACGACCAGCCGCCCAGGCTCACGCGGTCCCCGTGCCGCACGGGCACGCGGTCGCCCGGGGGCACGAGTCTTCCGTTCACCCTCGTCCCCTGGCGGCTGCCCAGGTCGGTGACGTACCACTCGTCCCCGATCAACTCGATCGAGGCGTGCCGGCGCGAGACCGTCGGCTCGGCGATTTTCCAGAAGACGTCCGAAGCCCGCCCCAGCACGTACGGGCCCGGGCCGGCCAGCGTCAGGGGAGCGGCGCCGTCCCCGCTCTCCGACAGCGGCCGCAAGACCAGTGGGGGGTTTCCCGCTCCCTGCATGCCCCAGTCTACGCCACGCGAGACCCGCCCCAGCCCGCGGTGGGCCGGGCGTCCGGCCGGCGGAACCGGCCGGGGCGGGCTCGAGCGGGCGCACCATCTGCCCCGGCCCGTGGCCTGTCCGCCTCGCGGGGCGTCCGGTGTGTCGCCGGCTTCAATAGCGCCAGCTGGTGAGGTCGGCGCCGGGCGGCGCCGTCTGGGTCATCCGCTCGAGCATCCGGTCCACGTACATGTGGTGGTAGCGCAGGCGGCTGATGGCGTTCGGGCGGGTGTGATCGCCGTTCCAGCAGTGCTCCGACCCGCACTCGTAGTCGACGAGCGCCTCCGCCGGCGGGTCGGCCGCGCGATCCAGGAACTCCTCCATCAAGACGACCGCGTTGTTCAGATAGTAGTTGTCCATCGTGCCGCAGTAGAGGTGGATCTTGCCCCGCAGCTTCGGGCCCAGGGTCGCCCAGTCCCGCTCGAGGATGTGCCGCAGGTCGTAGTGCTCGCGCCAGTGCGCCGCGACGGCCGGGTCGATCACCCCCGCCCGCTTGTCCCAGATCCGCGCCGGGTATCCGTCGTCACCGACCGGACCGAAGACCGCCTCCCAGATGTCCCACTGATCGCCCGAGCGCCCGCGCGTGCCCAGCACCAGCTCGCGACGATTGACCTGCTCCAGCGTCGCCGTCACATGCCCCCGCCCGTCGCGCGTCCCGGGGCGCGGCACGCGCGCCCACGGCCCTTCCCGGTAGTACGCGTTCGAGTCCTCGTAGATGTTCACGACCGTGTACGCCCGGAAGTCGATCGGGTCCGGGCACGCCGCGAAGCACCCGTTGAGCATTTCGGGATAGAACACCTGCGCCGCCAGCGCCGACCACCCGCCCGTCGAGCCCCCGTAAGTGAACCGCGCCCACGGCTCGCCGATGCAGCGGAACTCCCGCTCCACCGCCGGGAGCAGCTCGTGCATGATCGCGTCGCCGTACGGGCCCAGGTTCGCCGAGTTCACCGCGTACGAGTCGTCGTAGTAGGGGTTCGCGTGCTCGATCTTCAGCACCACGAAGCGCGGGAACCCGGGCGACGTCCACTCGAGGAAATTCTCGTACGCCACCTCCTGCTGGATGATGTTGTACCCCTCGAGCCGGAAACGCTCGCTGTACTCCGGCTCCAGGTCCTTCTCCGGCGGCGTCTCGCGGAACTCCGTGAAGCGCGTCTCCCCGAAGTGCCCGTGATGGATCGCCAGCGGGTACCGCGCCCCGGGGTGCTCGTCGAAGCCGTGCGGCAGGAGCACCACCGCGCCCAGGTGCATCGGCCGGCCCCAGAACGCACTCAGCAGCTTCGATTCGATGCGCAGGCGTCGGATGTACCCCGTGTCCGCCGGCGGCGGCTCTACCGGCGGGTTCACGTTCGCAAGCTCGACGCGCACCCGCTCGCCCTCGGCCACGCGCACCAGCCGGGGCGTGCTGAAGAGGTTCCCCGGCGCGCTCCGCCACTGCTGACCCTCGCCCCGATCCATCGGCAGCTTCACGACGTGCCCGTCCGCGCGATGAAACGTCTCGTAGCGGTGGAGCAGCGCCTGCACCCAGTACTGTCCCGGCGGCACGTCCCCGAGCCGCTCGAGCGGGTACCCCAGCGCGCCCGAGTTGAACGCGATGCTCTCCCCGCCGCCCAACCCCTCGACGTCCATCCCGAATATCTGCTGCGTCGCGGCCCCGTCGCTGATCTGATTCCGCGGCTCGGCGCTCCCGTCCGTCGAGAGCATCAGCAGCAGCCGGCCGTCCACCCGACCCTCCACCCGCCCCGGGGGCACCACGACCTCGAACGTCGGGCCATTCATCGCACCGCCTCCCTGAAAGGCCATAGCCGCCGTCAGCACGCCGCACAGCCCCAAGACGACCGACATGCCACCCTCCCTCGCCGTGTCGCGGGGCGCGTGCGGCTACCGCCCGATCGGCTGCGACGCCCCCATCCCCGGTCCGTACACCACCGCGTTCATGAACACGCGCGCCGTCCCCAGGCTCGCCGCCCGGAACGTCGGCGGGTCGGCGAAGAGCACGACCTGCCCCCTCCCGACGGCCTCGCGCGTCACCGCCGCGCCGTTCGCGATCCGCTCCGCCGCCTCGGGCCACAGCAGGCCGCTCATGCGCAGGCGAAGGTTCTTGCCCGCAGGGATCGTGCACCACCCGATGCGCCCCGCCTCGGTGCGCGACGCGTCCTCCTCGAGCACGCCGTAGCGCAGCGGCGCCTCGACCGGGCCCTTGGCCATCAGCACGGCGCCCGATCCGAACAGGATCGGCAGGTACTCCCCGCACCCCACCGTCAGCCAGTGCTCGTCGTCCACCCGTGCCGCGACGATCGTCCCCGGGGGCAGGAACTGGCGCAGCCACTCGTCGCGCCGCTCGAGCTCCTCGTCCTCGCCGCGCTCCATGTCCACGCCTTCCCAGGGGAACTTTGCCCCGCCGCCCGCGAGATGTCCCCAGAGCGACGCCGGATCGATCCCGTCCGCCTCCGCCGCCCACTCCCGCAGGACTCCGATCTCGTACGCGTCCAGCTCCTTGAGCACGCCCGCCAGCTCGCGCGCCCCCGAGAGCCCCCCCTCCCGCGCCAGCGCCCGAGCCGACGAGCCGATCGCGACCAGCGTGCCCCCCGACTCCACCCAGCGGCGGACGTCCTCCGTGGCCCTCCCCAACGCGTCCTCCGCCCCGTTCGGCGCCACAAGCACGTTGTACCGCCGCAGGTCCGCGTAGCGAACGTTCTCCGCGGGCATGTACGTCGCCGCAAGCCCGTACCGCTCGTCCAGCGAGTACCAGATCGACCCGAAGTCGTACGCGTCCACCGGCGACTCGCCCAGCACCGCGATCCGCGGCTGCGCCAGCAGGCGGAAGTGCTCGCCCCCGATGTCCGCCACGTCGCCCTCGCCCAGCCCGCTGGCCGCGCTCACGGGCGCGAGCCCGCGCGATCGGCAGGCCCGATCGAGCGAGTCGATCCACGCCTCGTCGTCACGCGCCTGGTCCTCGCGCGCGACCAGCAGCGACCCCCGGGCGAACGCCCGCCCGCTCCATGTGAACGCCTCGTCCGCGATGCGCACCGCCACGCCCGCGAGCATCAGGTCCATCGCCAGCGCCGGCGCCTGGTCGTCCGCGCCGTCGATCACCCAACCCTGGGCCGCCCCGCGATCCTCCACGCTCGGCGCCGCCGCCGGCGCCTCCCCGAGCGCGCGCACCGAGCCCTCCGGCGGCTCCGTCCTCAGCTCGTAGGCCTCCACGTCGAGCATCATCGGGACCGACCAGCCCGTGATGTCATAGATCTCCGTCTCGCCCTTGCGGATCAGCTCCTTGCGCTCCTTGGCGAGGAATTCGTCGCGCATCCGAGGGTCGAACTCCAGCATCGCCGCGAGCAGGTGCGCGTTCGGCTGGCGGTTCGGGATCAGGATCGTCCCCGGCGCGAGCACGATCTCCTCGCGCTCGCGCCCGAGCCGGTCCGTGCCGGGCGCGCGGAGCTCCTCCGTCAGCTCGAGCAGCTCGAAGCCCTGCAGCCGCATCGCGTCTACGAATGCCGCGGTGCGCGAGCGGTTCGCGCCCGGGACGACCGCGAACGTCCTCCCCGCGAACGGCCCCTCCGGGTCGACGCACTCTCGCCGCGTCTCGAGCCAGCCCCGCTTGATCTCCCCGAGGTTCTCGTGCAGCGTGGCGACGTTCGCCAGCGTGCTGACGAGCTGGTGGTGCACGCTCTCCCGGTACGTCAGCACCCGGCCCTCCGGCCGCCGCACGCCGTACCAGTCCACCCCCGCCTGCTCGTACAGGACGCCGATCGCCCCGCGGAACGACGCCCACGCGTCCGAGTAGCCCGGGTACCACCCGTCCGACCACTCCCCCGTGTAGTACCGCCACCCGCGCCCGTCGAAAGCGCCCGACTGATCCGCCGCGAACACCCCCGACCAGCGGTGCAGGAACCCCGGCAGGTTCGGGTTCATCGGCTCGCGCCCCGGAGAGAAGAGGTAGGTGTCCTGCCCGCTCATCTCGTGCGCGTCCACGAAGAGCATGGGGTTCCACGAGCCCGCGGCCGCGATCCTCCCCCGCGTCTCCGGGCTCGCCCCGATGATCCAGTCGCGGTTCATGTCGAACATGTAGTGGTTCGTCCTGCCCCGCGGCCACCGCCCCCCGTGCACCCGCGCCTGGTCGTCCGTCGTCGGCACGTTCCCACGCATCTCGCGCAGCTGACCCAGGTAGCGGTCGCGCCCGTCGGGGTTCATCAGCGGGTCGATGATCACGACCACGTCATCGAGCATGCCGGTCACCGGGCCGTCCGTGCACGAGGCGTAGTGCCACGCCGCGGCCATGGCCGCGTCCGCCCCGCTCAGCTCGTCGCCGTGGATCGAGTACGCCAGCCACGCGACCGCCGGCGTGCGCGCCAGCAGCGCGTCCGCGTCGCCCCGCGAGATCCCCCGCGGGTCGGCCAGGCGCGCCAGGTCCGCCCTGATCGCCTCCAGCCGCGCGATGTTCGCCTCCGAGCTGATCACCAGGTGAAAGAGCGACCGTCCCTCGAACGTCTCGCCGTGCCCGAACATCGCCGCGCGCGGGCTCGCCGCGTCGATCTCGCGGAAGCACCGCTCGATCTCAGCGTGCGTCGCCGGGCGCTCGCCGAGCGGGAAGCCCAGCAACGCCTCCGGCGAGGGAACCGACTCGTCGTGGCTCATCCCCGGGAAGAACGCCTCGTCGTAGGAAAGATCCTGGCAGTGAGCGGTCGGGAGCAGCAGCGCAAAGGTCAGGGCAAGGGCGGTCCGCAGCATCGTCGGCCTCCGGTGGGGCTGGAGGCCGAGTGTACCGCCCATGCGCCCCGCGCCGCCGCGGCTCACCCCCCCGCGGGCGAGTCGGCCGGATCCTCGACCGTCCAGCCCGCGCCCTCCTCCGGCGCGGTGAGCTCCCCGATCGCCGTCAGCTCCATCTTCCGGAACTCAACCTCCGACCCCTCCGCCTGGATCGCGATCCGGCCGCGCTTCGCCGTGCACTCGAACCCGTCGTTCACCAGGTCCCCGTTCACCCACACCCGCACCCGGTCGCCCACGCACTCGATCACCATCCGGTTCCACTCGTTCACCGGGCTCTCGCTGTCGTCGGTGAGGTTCAGGATGCGGCGCGAGTCCTCCGGGCCCCCGCCCCACGTCTCCGGATCCCCCTTCCGCCGCTCGGCCATGTTCTCGACGCTGATGTTCTCCCCGATGCACCAGAAGTCACCCGCGTTCCCGCTGTGCATCTGCACCTCGATCGACGCCGGGAACATCTCGTACAGCGCCCGCGGCCTCGACGCGTGCACCAGCACGCCGCAGTTCCCCGCCTCGCCCGGGAAGCGGTACTCGATGTCCAGCCTGTAGTCCCCGAACTCCTCGTCGGTGATGAGGTGCCCCGCCGGCAAGCCCAGGCTCACCAGCATCCCGTCGCGCACGACGAAGCTCGGCGCCGCGTCGGGCTTGCCGTCCGCCTCCGGCACATCGGCGTGCCAGCCATCGAGGTTCTCCCCGTTGATCAGGGACCTGGACTCGGTGTCCTGCGCCCACGCGGCGCCCGCGAGCAACGGCGCCACCAATGCCCCGGCCGCGAAGTGTCGGATCCAGCGACGTCTCATAATGCGTCCTCCTGCTCCGGCCAACCCGCGCGCCCAAGCGCGCGCCTGCGCCGGTGCGCCACGATTCTAAGCATGCCCCCGCCCGCCAATGCCGAACTAGTCCCGATCCAGTATCATCGGCCCCGCACCGCCACGCCGCCGTCCACGTCTCCTCGGCGCCGGCGGGCACAACCAGCCTCGGAGTGCCACGATGCGACGCAACGCTCCCCTCCTCCCCGCCGCGGCGGCCATCCTCCTCCTCGCAGCCTGCCAGAGCGCACAGGACCGCCCCGCCGATCCCGCCGCCGAGACGCAGGCCTCCGCCCTCTACTTCGCCTCGCCGCAGGACGCCGTGCAGCGCACCACCGAGCTGCTCCGCGCCGCCGACTGGCCCACCCTCGCGCGCCACTACGACCTCTCCGGCAGCGGCCTCGACCCCGCCTCGCTCGAGCGCGGCGACTACTTCCTGCGCGAGGAGCGCCCCGACGCCCACCACCCCGGCCTCCCCTGGCAGTACGAGCGTCCCTTTACCCCCGGCATGCGCTTCGAGGCCGCCGAGCCCACCGACCGGCCGGGCGTCGTCCGCGTCCGCGTGGGCGTCGAGATCGACCAGGGCGGCGGCCCGCCCCAGCGCGGCTTCGAGACCTTCCTCCTCCGCAAGACCGATCGCGGGTACCAGCTCCTCCCCGACGAGGCCGGCGCCGCCTCCTCCGCCGCGCCGCCGCGCACGAACGAGCTCGGCGCCGCCGACACCGCGCTCTTCCGCCCGCGTCTCGCGCCGAGCCTCGCGGCCCTCCCGCCCGCCACGCGCGCCTCCCTCACCGATCTGCTCGAGAAGCTCGCCGCGATCCAAGGCGGCGCCACCAACGAGCTCCCCCCGCCCGAGCACGACCCCGCGCCCACCGTCCCCGGGCGCGACACCTACAACCCCACCGACAGCGAGCTGCTCGCCTCCGAGGTCGGCCTGCGCATCGAGCTCGTCCTCGAGACCGAGCCGGTCGCCGAGGTCGCGGCCGCGCTCGAGCGCGAGTGGGCCGGCCCCATGCAGCTCCGCTACGAACGCATCGACATCCGTTTCGAGGACCACGCCGGCGCGGGGCGCCTCTACTACGCCCTCGCCCCCCAGACGCGCCTCGTCAACCTCCCCAAGGCCAAGACCCCGCACTGAGCGCCGGAGATCGCATGCTTCACGCGACCCACGCCCGCGCGAGCCGCCTCCGCGACGCACTTCGCCGCTGCGCCGCCCCGCTCGCCATGCCCCTGCTCCTCCTTCTCGCCGTCGCCTCCGCGGGCGCCCAGCCCGAGGCCGGCGCCGACCTCCGGGCCTACGACGCCGAGTTCCGCCTCGCCGCCGAGCGCGCCCTCGCCGTCGTCGCCTGGGCCGAGGGCGAGCACGCCAACATGCGCCGCGCCTACGCCGAGCGCATGGCCGGCCGGAAGATGGTCGATGGTCGCGGCGGGCCCATCTCGATCGAGTGGATGGACAGCGGCCCCAGCCGCGCCAGGCGCGACGCGACCGACGCCTCGCTCGCGCGCATGCGCACCAAGCTCCGCTGGCTCCCGGGCGACTGGCGCACCGAGTCCTACTTCCAAGACTTCGTGGACTCGACCACCGACTGGCTGGGCTACCACCCGGTCGACCAGGACGACCCCTACGCCGCCCACGGCGACGGCCCCCCCGGCCCGCCCATCGCGCCCGAGCTGCTCGCCGACCGGATCCCCGCCGTCCGCGAGGAGCTCGACGAGATCGTCGTCCAGTGCATCGAGGAGCTCTGGGCCTCGCGCCTCCGCCTCACCGGACTCAGCGACCACGAGTGGGGCGAGGCCAACGCCGTCGCCGCCGACGTCCAGAAGCGCCTCGACGACCTCGCCTGGGAATTCCGCCGCGCGTACGACGACGCCGGCGGGCGCGACGAGATCGAGGCCATCGTCCGCGACTTCGAGGCCCGCGAGCGCGCCCTCATCGACGATCCCTCCTCGCGCGCACCCTTCGACGCCATGCTCGCCGACCTTGAATCCCTCCGCACCCGCTGCGCCGCCAAGGCCCTCGACTGGGCCGCCTTCGTCGAGGCCAACTTCCAGCAAGGGCCGCAGAGCCGAAGACAGCGCGACCTCGACCGCCTCTCCCGGCGCGTCGAGGGCCTCCTCGAGGATCACCTCACGCGCCTCCACCCGCACTGGCTCGGCCGCGACCGCCCCGCCCTCTACACCGACCCCGTCATGGTCACGCCCCGCGCCGAGGACGTCCCCGTCCGCGGCAAGCCGGTCGCCCTCTTCACCCGCCCCGAGTTCGCGCCCGGCCTCGCCGATCGCGCCCTCGCCCTCCTCGCCGAGCCCGCGCCGCCCGCAGGGCACAAACGCCTCGTCGCCGGCGAGCGACGACGCCTGCCGCGCATCCACGCGGCCGTCGTCGTGCGCCCCACGCTCACCGAGGACCCCATCGAGCGCCTGCTCGAGCCCGACGCCCCGCCCTACGTCCCCGACTCGCCCGGCGTCACCCTCTGCGTCTTCGGCTTCGACCTGCTCGACGACGAGGGCCGCTTCCTGCTCCCCGACGGGCGCGAGTGTGAGGTCCTCCCCACCTCGCCCGGCGCCGAGTATGCGCGCATCGGTTCGCTCCCCCTCGCCATCGCACGCAAGAGGCTCCCCGAGAACCACGCCCTCCTCCCCGTCTACAACGACGCGGCGGCGACGGTGGTCGAGGGCATGCTCCCCGCCGACATCGCCGCCTTCGAGCTGATGCAGGTCCTCGTGCTCAACGCCCGCCTCGCTCCGGGCCTGCCGCCCGGCATCCAGACCTTCGCCATCGCCGGCGCCGAGGGCCTCTGGTTCCTCCCCCACGCCACGACCAATGGCACGCTCGAGTTCGTCCGCCCGAGGCCCTCGCGCGAGGTCGCCGAGGCCGATGCCCCCGAGGAGCTCTTCGTCTTCGACCGCTTCGCCGTGCAGCTCGAGACCAGCGACCCGCTCGCCCTCGACGAGGTCCCCATCATCGTGCTCCGCAACGGCGAGCCGCTCCAGCTGCGCGCCCCCGCCGGCCCCGCGCCCCTCGTCGCGCGGAAGGTGCCCGGCCACCCGCGACTCATGCGCACCGAGACCGTCTACCTCGCTGCGCCCGGGGGCCAGGCGCCCGCCGATCCCGGCCTGCTCGTGGCCGACGCCGCCCGCGCCGACATCCTCCACGCCGCGCTCGGCACGATGCTGTTCCCCGCGCCCCCGCTCGACCAGACCCGCGTGCTCCAGACGCCCGACCAGATCCGCTCCGGCGAGGGCAAGGGCATGCTTTTCAGCGAGGCCGTCGCCGACGCCGCCCGCTTCAGCGGCGTCCACCTCGCCGACCTCAACCTCGCCGACGAGAAGGTCGTCGAGACCATCACCAACACCATCGTCTTCAACTGGCAGCGCCACGAGACAAGCTTCACGCTCGCCGACCACGCCGCGATGCTGCTCATGAAGCGCACCTTTCTCGGCATGGCCGATGACCGCCTCCGCTCGCTCGAAGCGCTCTACGCCGAGCCCGCCCTCGTCCGCGCCCACATCCCCGAGATGGAGCGGCAGTTCCGCGAGTGGGACCGCCTCCGCCTCCAGTCCATCGACGCCCACGGGCTCGGGAGCGGGCGCATCTTCGTCCCGCCCACGCTCCTCAAGGCCGTGCACGTCCCCTCGCCCGACGGCCTCACCCCTTTCGGGCGCGAGCAGTTCGCAGAGCGCCGCGCCGCAAACCAGCCCGGCTACTTCCCCCTCTTCTGGGCCTTCTGGGGCCCCGGACGCGAGGTCTTCGAGACCGTCGAGGCCCGCGAGTCGTTCCGATACCTCGCGACCAGGGAGGCCCTCCGTCTCCAGATCGAGGAGACGAAGGCCGCCATCGAGCACGCCCGCGACGCCGACGACGACGACATCGAGGAGCTGCTCGGGCTCACCGGTCGCGGCTTCGGCCCCGTCGTCGCCCGCGTGCTCCCGCGCCTCGTCTACCTCCGCTCCGACCCCGCCGCGCGCACCATGGAGTGGCTGCCGCACGAGGCGGCGCGCACCGCGGTCCTCAACCTCAGCAACACCCTCGCCGAGCTCGACACCGCCGCCGAGGGCGCCCGCGAGGACACCGAGGCCATCCTCGCCGTCCTCAGCGCCTTCGGCGTGGGCGTCGGCGCCAATGTCGCGGGCAAGGCAATCCTCGCCGCCGCCAGCGCCGTCTCCGTCGGCGTCGCCGCGGGCGATGTCTACCAGCTCAACGAGGACCGCGCCGAGACGCGCTTCGCCATCAACGCCGCGGCCGTGATCGGCCACGACCGCCTCCAGTTCGATCTCCGCGAGAAGCAGCTCGGGGCTATGCCCTTTGTCTCCCTCGGCCTCTCCATCGTCGGCTTCCGCCTCGACCTCGCCGACGCCGTCGCCGCGGTGCGCCTCTCACAGGCGCGCGAGGTCGCCCGCCAATGGATGCCGCACGTCGCGCGCGAGGGCTTCGACGCCCTCGCCCAGGCCCCGCTCAAGGACAAGTCGCTTGTCTACCTCCTCATCGAGGAGGCCGAGCAGGCCAAGGCCGCGGGGCGCGCGCTCACGCCCGACCAGGAGGCCGCCATCAAGGCCGGAGAGATGCTCGACCTCCAGATCGCCTCGCGTCCCGAGTGGGTCTACGAACCGCCGAGACTCGACCCCCGCGACGAGGCCACCGAGATCGACGCGCCGACCGGCGCCCGCGACGACGCCGCCGCCCCCGCCGATCCCGACGACTGGCGAGTGAGGGACGAGACGGTCAACCTCGGCGACGACGGGACAGTCATCGACGCCGACGCGGCGCCGATCCCGCTGCCCAACACCGACCGGGCGGTCGTCCGCGCCCGAAGGTACATGAATCACGCCGGGATCCCCGAGGGCATGCCCGCGCCCGGCTACCGCATCGATCTGCCCGACGGCGACTTCGCCCTCGTCGGCGAGCCGATCGGGGTCGGCGCCTTCGCCACCACGTACGAGCTCCTCGACGCCGCGGGCATGCCCACCGGCAAGGTCGTCAAGTTTCTCCGCCACAACTGGGAGCAGACCGAGTCGAAGTGGCTCGACCTCTTCGAGGTCAGGGGGCCCGGCGACCCCGGCATGCACCTCGTCCAGACCCACGCCCCGTGGGACCCCACGCCGCTCGAGGAGATCATCGACCGCATGGCCCACGGCGAGCGCCTGCTCCACGACGCCGAGATCCCGTACCTGCCCATGGACGGGCTCGACACGCCCCTCGGGCGCCTGGGGCGCGACGGCGAGACTCCGTTCGTCGTGCAGGAGGCCATCCGCACCGACGGCGCCTACGCGATCTTCAGCGAGAACCTTCTCCCCAACGAGCCCGCCATCCACGCCGCGCTCGTCAAGCTCTACAAGCGGCTCGCCGACGCCGATCTCATCTGGAAGGACGGGCACGTCGGCAACGTCTACTTCCAGCGGATCGCCAACGCCTCTGGCGGCGAGGAGTGGGTCGCCGGAATCCTCGACCCCGACATGATCATCCGCTGGGACGAGGCCGCCGAGAGCACGTTCCTCAGGCGCGAGATCGCCAAGCCCTTCTCCGGGGTGCCGCGCTACGGGGTCAACAGCGTCCGCATCGACGTCGACCTCGCCTACGCCGAGGAGTGGGCCGCCGACCTCCACCGCCAGGTCGCCTCCGGCCCCCACGAGTTCATGGCCAAGATGCTCGAGCACAAGGGCTGGATCCGCTACGAGCGCCATAGCGCCGAGGAGATCGCCGCGACGGGCGCGCCCGGCGCCTTCCAGGGTGGCATCATCCCGATGCCCACCGTCCGCGAGCACTTCGGCGATATCGAGCAGTGGGTCACCTACGGCGATTGAGCCGCGATCAGCCCAGCGCGAACGAGCCCGCCGCCGTCTGGCCGTCGGCCCCCTCGACCTCCACCCAGAGCATCGCGCCCTCCGGTATCGGGTCCGGCGCCTCGACGTGCGCGTGGAAGTGATCGCCCTCGGATTCCGCCCTCGATTTCATCGACCCTGAGCCGTCCTCCACGCCGATCCACACCCGCACCGCCGCGGGCGCGCCGGCCGCGTCCCCGGAGACCGTGATGTCCACGTCGCTCTCCTCGCCCGGCGTGAGCTCGCCGTACCGCACGGCCCGCACCGTGTGGGCGCCGATCGTGGCGCTGCCCAGGTCGTGCTCCGCCGCCGCGTCGTGCTCGTGCCCGTGGTCGTCGGCGCCCTCGTGCGTCTCTCCCGGCGCGTGCTCGTGCGCCTCCCCGCCGTGCTCGTCGGCGTGCTCGGCGCCGTGCTCTCCGCACCCGCCCAGCGCCAGCCCCGCAGCGCCCATGAACGCCAGCATGATCTCCCGCCCGTTCAGCATGATCGTCTCCTTGATGATGAATCTCGTGCTGTACTCATCCTACCGGGCCCGCGTCCGCCCGCGGCGCCCGTGATTCGTCCGTCGGCCGGATCCCGTGCGCCAGCGCATACCCCGCCGGCACCACGATCAGGTTCAGGAACGTCGAGCTGAGCAGCCCGCCCAGCACCACCACCGCCAGCGGCGCCAGCAGCTCGCTCCCCGGCTCGCCCATCGCCAGCGCCAGCGGCACGAGCCCCAGCGCCGCGCACAGCGCCGTCATCAGGATCGGCACCAGCCGCTCCATCGACCCGCGCACCACCGCCTCCGCCGGCGCCCGCCCCTCGTGCTCCATGAGGTTCGTGTAGTGGTTCACCAGGAGCACCCCGTTGCGCACCGCGATCCCGAACAGCGTGATGAACCCCACCATGCTCGCGATCGACACCACCGGCGCCACGTAGTGCCGGTCCGACAGCCCCACGAGCGCCAGCGTGTTCGCCAGCGGGTTCACCTCCGTCAGGTAGATCGCCACGATCCCACCGATGATCGAGAGCGGCAGGTTCACCATCACCACCGCCGCCGTCTTCAGAGACCCCGTCGAGAGCTGCAGCAGCACGAGCATCACCAGCAGCACCGCGGCCCCGCCGACCAGGATCGTGCGGCTGGCCGATTGCTGCGCCTCGAACTGCCCCCCGTACGTGACGGTGTACCCCGCCCGCTGCACGATCGGGTCCACCCGCGCCCGCACCGCCCGCACCAGGTCGCCCAGGTTGTGCCCCTCCGCCACGTTCGTCGAGATCACCGCCTTCCGCTGCGCGTTCTCGCGCGCGATCAGGTTGCTCGTCCGCTCCGGCCCGATGTCCGCAACCTCCCGCAGCCGCACGATCGCCCCGGCCTGACCCCGCAGCAGAAGGTCACCCACCTGCTCGAAACGCTCCCGCTCCTCCGGCGCCAGACGCACCACGATCTCATGCCGGCGCACCCCCTGGTTCGCCACCGCCACCGTCTCGCCGTAGAGCGCCGCCTGCACCTGCTCCGCGGCGTCCGCCGGCGTCAGCCCCGCGGCCGCGAGGTCCGGCGCGCGATACCGCACCGGCAGCGACACCACCGTCACCTCCCGGTTCGCGGCCACGTCCCGCGTCCCCTCCAGCGACTTCAGCTCCGCCTCGATCTCCTTCGCGATCGTGCGCAGCCTGTCCAGGTCGTCGCCGAACACGTTGATCGCGATCGCCGCGGGCGTGCCCGAGAGGATGTGGCTCAGCCGGTGCTCGATCGGCTGTCCCACCATCGTCGTCACCCCCGGCACGTCCGCGAGGATCCTGTCGATGGCCCCGCGGACCCCCTCCTTGTCCACCCCCGGCAGCACCGTCACCTCGATCTCCGAGCTGCTCACCGGCTCGGCGTGCTCGTCGCGCTCGGCCCGCCCCGTCCTGCGCGTCACGCTCTGGATCCCCTCGATCCCGGCGAGGCGCGACTCGATCCCCCTCGCCAGGCGGTTGCTCTCCTCGAGCGACGTCCCCGGCGGCGCCATCAGGAACACCGTGAACGTCCCCTCGTTGAACTCGGGCAGGAAGCTCGTGCCGAACGTGCTCGCGAGGCCAAGCGACGCCGCCGTCACCAGCCCCGCGCCCGTGAGCACGAGCCCCCGCCGGCGCAGCGACGCCCGCAGCGCCGGCTCGTACCAGCGCTTCAGCCAGCGCACCAGGAAACCGTCCACGTGCGCCTTCCCGCCGGCCCGCCCCCGCAGCAGGTGCCTGCACATCGCCGGCGTCACCGTCAGCGCCACCCCCAGCGAGGCCAGGATCGACACGATGTACGTCAGCCCCAGCGGCCGGAAGAACCGCCCCTCCAGCCCTTGCAGAAACAGCAGCGGCACGAACACCACCACGATGATGAAGGTCGCGAACACCATCGGGCTCACGATCTCCGTCGCAGCGTCGTAGATCACGTCCAGACGCGTCCGCCCCTCCGCCCCCTCGCCGCGCGTCCACTGGTTGAGCCTGCGGTAGGCGTTCTCCACGTAGATGATCGCGTCGTCCACCAGCACGCCGATCGCCACCGCCAGCCCGCCGAGCGTCATCACGTTGATCGTCAGCCCCAGCCAATCGAGCAGGACCAGCGCCGCCGCCAGCGAGAGCGGCAGCGCCGCCAGCGTGATGATCGTCGTCCGCACGTTGAGCAGGAACAGCACCAGGATCACCGTCACGATGATCGTCGCGTCCCGCAGCACGTCCACCACGTTGTGCACGCTCCGCTCGATGAAGTCCGCCTGCCGGAACACCTCGCGGTTCATCACCATGCCCTCGGGCAGCGACGCCTCCACCTGGTCGAGCAGCGCGTCGACCTGCCCGGTCAACGCCAGCGTGTTCGTACCCGGCGACTTCTGGATCGAGAGCACCACCGCCGGCCTGCCGCGATCGGCCGCGGTGCCGCGCTGCGGCGCCGGACCGAGCGCCACGTCGGCGACCTCCCCGATCGTCACCGGCGCGCCGTCGTGATACTTCACGATCGTGGACGCGATGTCCTCGACCCCCCGCACCCGCGCCGCCTGCCTGATCGGCACCTCCTGCCGGTCGACGCTCGGCAGATACCCCGCGCTCGCCGTGCTGTGCGCACCCCGCGCCGCCTCCACCACGTCCTGCACCGTCAGCCCGTAGAGCAGCAGACGGTCCTGGCGCACGTGCACCTGGTACTCCGGCAATTCGCCCCCGATCGCCACCACCTGCGCCACCCCCGGCACCGCCAGCAGCCGGTTCCGCAGGTCGAACTCCGCGAACGCCCGCATCTCCAGCCCGCTCGCCTCGCCACCCGGCGACGAGATCGCCAGCAGCATGATCTCCCCGGTGATCGACGTGATCGGCGTGATCTCCGCGTGCGCGTTCTCGGGGAGCTGCTCCCGAGCCGCGCTCATCCTCTCGCTCACGAGCTGACGGGCGCGGTACAGGTCCGCCCCCCAGTCGAACTCCACCCACACCAGCGACAGGCCGATCGCGCTCGCGCTCCGCACCCGGCGCACACCCGGCAGCCCATTCACCGCCGTCTCCACCGGGAACGTCACGTACTGCTCCACCTCGTCCGCCGCGAGGCCCCCCGCCTCCGTCAGCAGCACCACCGTCGGAGCGTTCAGCTCCGGGAAGACGTCCACCGGAATCCGCGGCAGGCGAACCCCCGCGTACACCAGCAGCAGCGCGCCCAGCAGCAGCACCACCGCCGAGTTCTTGAGCGAGAAACCGATCAGGTGCTTCAGCATTTACTCGTCCTCGCCCTCGTGGAACGTCCCGTCGGAGTGGAAGTGCCCGCCGCGCTGCGCCGTGCCCGACGTCGCCAGCATCAGCTGGTACACCCCGTCGAGTACCACCTCGTCCCCCTCACGCACGCCGCTCTTCACCACCACCCAGCGCCCGTCGTCGATCCCCAGGTCCGCTTCCAGACGGATCACCCGGTCCGCGTCCTTCGGGTCGCGCCGGAAGATCACCGGCGTCAGGCCGTCCCGGATCACCGCCCGCAGCGGGATCGCGAGCTCCTCCCCGCCCGTGCCCTCCGCGTCCACCTCCAGAAACCCCGACACCCCCGCCCGCGCCCACTCCGCCACCTCCCGCGGCGTGACGAGCAGGTCCACCGTGCGCTCGTCCGGGTCCGCGGACAAACCGATCGCGAGCGTCCCCCGCATCACCTCCGCCGGCCCCAGCGACCCCCCCGGCGGAGGCGCCACCCGCGCCGGCAGCCCGTCGCGCACGCGGAGCAGATCGCTCTGCAGCCCGCGCGCACGGAACCGCACCATCGAGGGCTGCACCGTCACCAGCACCGCCCCCTTCTCCTCCACCCAGCCGCCGTTCGTGGCGCCCAGCTCCTCCACGATCCCCGGCGCCGCCGCGCGGATCTCCACCACTGACGCGGTCCTCCACAACGGCTCGCCCGCCGCCCCCGCCGTCAGCTCCCCGCGCCCGACGCCCAGCAGCGTCGCCGCGCTCGCCAGCAGCAGCTCCATCCTCGCCCGCGCCGCCGCAAGCTCCGCCTCCACCTGCGCCCGCCGCGCGTCAAGCTCCGCTGTCTGCTCGAGCACGTCCGCAAGCTCCGCCCGCGCCTCGGTGAGCGACGCCTGCGCCTGCGCCCAGTCGCTCGCCCGCCCGCCGCCCGCCTCCCGGATCTCATCGAGCTGCGCGACGCGCGCGCTCCACAGCTCCACGCTCGCCTCGAGGCTCTCCGAGTGCCGCGCGTGCGCCTCGAGCAACGGGCCGCTGCTCTCCCGCTCAGCCTCCGCCCGGCGCACCGCCGCCTCGGCCTCGGCGATCTCCAGCTGCAGCTCGCGCCATCCCGGCGAGTCCAGCCGGTAGAGCGGCGTCCCCTCCTCAACATGCTCGAACTGCTCCACGAGCAGCTCCACGCGCCCGCTGAGCGGGGTGTGATACTCCCGCCGCGCGCTCGGGAGCAGCTCGAACCTCCCCGGCGCGCGGATCGTCCGCGCCACCGCGCGCCGCTCGACCGCGGCGAACGTGATCCCGAGGTTCTGCCGCACCGCCGCCGGCACCTCGATCCGGTTCGTCGGCGCCGCCTCCTCACCCGCCGCGTGCTCGGTCTGCCCGGGCTGCTCGCCGCCCGGCTCTCCCCCGCACGCGCCCAGCACCGCCGCGACCGACGCAAGAACCAACCAAGCAAGGGCCCTCATTCCTCGGCTCCTTCCGTCTGTGCCCCGCCGCCCCGGGCGGACGGGCCGGTGAGTTCCTCCAGCCGCACGCCCGCGAGCGCCTCCGCAAGCCGCGCATCGATCAGCGCCGTCTTCGTCTCGTAAAGGCGCGTCAGGCTCTCGAGCAGCAGCAGCGTGTCCACCTCGCCCAGCTCGGCGATCCGCACGTTCTCCGCGTCCTGCTCCTCAACCATCGGCACGATCTCCGCCTCCAGCGCCTCGCGCTGCTCCCGCGCCGCCTCCCGCCGCGCCTCCGCAGCCGCGACAGCCGCCGCGACCCGCTCGTACTCCGTCTCGAACGCCGCACGCGCAAGCTCGCGCTCCGCCCCCGCCTCGGCGATCGCACGCCGGTTCCGGTTCCACAGCGGCACCGGCAGCGACACCCCCAGCAGCACGCGCTCGTCCCCCTCGTCCACCCCGAACCCCGGACCGATCGTGATGTCGGGGTACTGCTCCCGGATCGCCAGGCGTAGCCCCTCCTCCGCCACCGCGTACTCGGCCCGCAGCGCCGCCAGCGTCGGGTTCCGCCCGCCGATCTCTCCGCCCGCGGCCGCCGGCTCGAAGGCCAGCGGCGCGGGAACCAGCTCGACAGGAGCCCCCGGCGCGAGCCCCATCAACGCCCGCAGCGCAAGCCCCAGCTCGCGCTCCGCCGCCTCAGCCGCACGCTGCTCGCTCCTGCGCATCGACCGCTCGATCCGGAACAGCCGCGCCTCCGTGCGGCTCAGCTCCCCGGCCGTTTCGAGCCGCTCCGCCACCGACACCACGCCCTCGAGCCGTCCGAGCAGCTCGCGCCCCAGCTCCGCCCGCACCACCTGCGCCGACCACTCCAGCCACGCGCTCCGCAGCGCCACACGCGTCGCCCACTCCTCCGCCGCGAGCCTGCGCAGCGCCGCCCCGTGCTCCGCGTCCGCCCGCGACTTCTCGACCCCCAGCCGCCCCGACACCGGGATCGTGATCCCGATCGTCGCGCCCACCACCCACGGGTCCGGCACGCTCTCGATCACCCGCTCGGCGTCCACCCCCAGCTCCGGGTCCTCCCACAGCCCCGCGAACTCCGCGCTCGCCGCCGCACCCTCCGCCCGCACGCGTGCCAGCCGCAGGTCCGGGTTGAAGAAGAGCGCCACCGCCTCCCCCTCGCGCAGCGACAAGCCGTCAAGCACGTCGAACGCGCCGCCCTGCGCGTCCCCCTCCTCCGCCAGCCGCGCCGCGAACGCCGCCACCCCCTCGTCCCCCGGCGAGCGCGCACGCCACGCCTCCCGGTGCGCCGCCAGGTCCAGCGGCCGCGCCGTGTACGTCTCGCACCCCACCAGCAGGACCACCGCGATCCCGGGGAGCAATCCCCTGAGCATCCAACGCACGACGTTCTCCTCATCAGTGCCCGGCACGGCCGCGCCCCGCGCGCCCGCGCCGCCCGGCGCCGCGCACGCGGACCGCGCGCAAACCACCACCGCCGCGCCATCCCGGGCCCCCGCCCGAGCAGCCGCGGCCCACGCGATCGCCCGCCCAGCTCTAGATGAGAAGTCTCGTCGTCCGCAGCCCCGGCTCAGGCCCGGGCGGGCGCGCCGCCCTCGATACCGCCTGCCGCGCGGCCACCACGCACCCGCTCGCCCACGCCGGCGCCGGCATCAACGCCGTCGCCGCCCAGCCCCGAACCACGTCCCATCCCCCGCGCCCGTCGTACGCCCGCCCCACCGGCGCGCCCACGTCGATGCACGGGCACTCGTCCTCGTGCTCCCCGTGCGGCTGCACCGGCGCAGGCCCGGCCGCGCCGTCCGCCGCGTGCGAGCACCCCGCCTCGACAACCCACCCCGCCGGGTCAGCCCCCGCCGACAAGTCCCCCGCCGCGTCGCGCCCCGAGCCGTCCCCCGACCGCCACGCCCCCAGGCACACCGCCCCCGTCGCGCTCGACCCGAGCACAACTTGGGCCGCCGCCAGCAGCACCACCATGAAATGTCGGAGCGCACCGGCCATCAAGGACTCCGTCCAAGTCCCGAGCGGCCGAAGTATACCACCGAGCCTCGAGCCCACCCTCAAAGCTCGAGAAGCCGCGGAGTGCCCGCGACATCTCGGTTCTCAGCTCGGACCCACCGAATTCGCACCGCAGAGTCCGCCGCTCTGGATTTCCGTCCCGGTTCCAGCCTCACGGCGCGATGTCCGCGCTCGCCCCACGGGTTGGCCGACGCGGTGATTCGGCGCGCAGGGCTCTCGCGGGAGCGGAGAGCGGGACGATTTGCGAGCGTGAGCAGCCCCATCCGATCTTCGTTCCGAGGGGAGTTCGCCGCTCATCTATCCGTCCCCGGCGAGGCCCAGTCACGACGCGGCCGCAGACGAGCAGTCCCGATCGTCGCGCGAGCGAGTGGTGTCGCGGATCTTGCACGGTGAGCCCAGGTAGTCCTCCCGGGGGGCCAAGTCCT
This sequence comes from uncultured Phycisphaeraceae bacterium, assembly GCA_964435785.1. Classification (GTDB taxonomy): domain Bacteria; phylum Planctomycetota; class Phycisphaerae; order Phycisphaerales; family UBA1924; genus PNC22. The sequence goes on from CAYTAH010000006.1 coordinate 140,441, forward strand.
TTTCCGGCAGATCCCCGGGGCCGGCGCGCAGGCCGGGTGAGCGGAGCTTCGGTTGATACGATCCTCACGGCACATGAATGACGGCGCGTCCAACCTGCAAGCTCGGCTCGGGCGAGCCGGGGAGGAACGGACGGTCGGCGGACTCGCGGCAGCGGCCCGCGACCTCGGGGTCCGGTTGGTCAGCCTGGTGCACGTCGGTGGCGACGGGCTGCTCAAGACGCTGGACTTTGCACCGCGGAGCGATGCGCACCTTCGCCGGATACTCGCCGCCGGCGAGCGCGCCGATGGATCGAGCCTCTTTTCGGGCCTGAGCTCGGGCGCGTCGGACATCGTCCTGCGCCCGCGCCTCGACACGGCGTTTCTCGACCCATTCGCGCCGGTGGCGACCCTGTGTGTCCTCTGCGGCCACGATGGGCCGGACGGTCGGCCGCTCGGGGAGTCACCCGACACGATCGTCGATCGGGCGTTTGCTCGGCTGGTCGAGGAGACCGGAATCCGGCTGGAGGCGCTCGGCGAGATCGAGTTCTTCCTCGGCCGGTCCGCGATCGATGCGGACGTTCACTGCAGGAGCGACGGCGGCTACCACGCCAGCGCCCCCTTCATCCACGGAGAGCAGTTGCGCCGGCGGGTGCTGCTCTGCCTGGCGGAGATGGGTATCCCGGTGAAGTACGGCCACGCCGAGGTGGGATACATCGACGCGTCTGAGCCCGGCGGGTTGATCTGGGAGCAGCACGAGATCGAGCTCGACCTGCTGCCGCTTCCGCGAGCCGCCGATGCGATCATCCTGGCGCAGTGGGTCATCCGGAACTCGGCGCGTCGCGAGGGGCTGCGGTGCAGCATGGACCCGGTCGTCGGGACGAATCACGCGGGCAACGGGCTTCACTTCCACTTCGCCTTTGGTGAGGAAGGCCGGTACCAGCCAGTGCTCGAGCCCGACGGCCAGATGCGCGAGCCGGCGCGGTGGCTGACCGCCGGACTCACGGAGATGGCCGGCGCCCTTATGGCGTTCGGCAACCGCAGCCCCGGATCCTTTGTCAGGCTCCGTCAGGGCAAGGAGTCCCCGACGCGCGTCGGATGGGGAATGCGAGACCGCGGCGCACTTGTGCGCGTGCCCCTCCTGGCCGCGGCGGGATCCGAGAATGCTCCGCCGCCAACGCTCGAGTTCCGGCTGCCGGACGGCTCGGCCCATCCGCACCTGCTCCTCGCGGCGGCGGCCCAGACGATGGTTCACGCGCGCGAGCTCAGTGGGGGCGATGCCCCGGGCGCGGCGTCCGCGGTGACCCTCCCGCGCACCGATACCGAGATCGCCGAAGCCCTGTGTCGTCATCGCCCGGTGCTCGAGCAGGGTGGTGTCTTCCCCGCCACGCTGATCGATGCCCTCGCCGATCGCCTGCGCGGCGGGGCCCCACGCGTTGACGCAGCACGAGTGCCTCGGTTTGGAGGGGCTGGGGAGTAGCGATCGCGTCCGAGCGCCCGGCGCCTCCCGCGGCATCCAAAAGCACAGACGCCGTAACCCGCTTGGGATTACGGCGTTTGCGTTCGAGTGGAGGCGAAGGGACTCGAACCCTCGACCTCTTCCATGCCATGGAAGCGCTCTACCAAAACTGAGCTACGCCCCCGAATTGTCGCCAGGGGGAGGCCGTGGCCGCACCGTGGCTCGTCATGGTAGGGAGGCAGGGGGGGTGGTCAAGAGAGCGGGGACGGGCCGGGCGCGGCGTCGGCGGGGGTGGGCCTGGAATTCGGTGCGGCGGCGGGGCGGTCGGAGAGAAGGCGCGCTGCGGCCGCCTGGACCTCGCCCAGTGTGATCTTGTCGATCCGGCAGCGCCCGGGGTGCTCGTCGGCGATCTCCCCCGGGCCCAAGCGATCGGGGCCGACGGCGCCGGCGGCCAGCGCCGCCTCCCGCACCCACCCGCCCGGCCCCCCGGGCAGCGTGGTCCAGCGCGGGTCGGTCGGGCCGAAGAGGGCGATGGTGGGGGTGCCGAACGCGGCCGCGAGGTGCCGGGGCCCGGTGTCGTTCGTCACCAGCAGCCCCGCCCGGGCGAGGATCGCCTTGAGCGCCGAGAGCGAGTGGCCGTGGTGGGCAAGGATGATGGTGGCCCGGCTGTCCCAGCCGGGCGTCCTCATGCTCTCCTCGGCGCCCGGCTGAGACAGCCTCGCCACCTCCGCGGCCAGCTCCTCCTCGCCCGGGCCTGAGTTGATGAGCACGCGCACGCCGTGCTCCGCCCCGAGCCACGCCGCGAGCGCGCCGAATCGCTCGGCCGGCCAGCGCTTCGCCGGGTTGTTCGCCCCGGGGTTGAGCACCACGAGCTTCTCGCCGGCGCCGACGCCCGCCCGCCCGAGCACCGCCTCCGCCGCCGCTCGATCGGCATCGCCCAGCGGCAGCTCCAGCCGCGCGCCCGCGGGCAGCACGCGCATCGGGTCGTCCAGCTCCTCCCACGGCGGCGGCGCATCGCCGAGCAGCGTCCGCCCCGCCGCGTAGTAGTACGCAACCGCCGAAACCGGCGCCCACCGCCGGCGCAGCGCCGTGCTCCCCGGCCACTCCGGCGCCCGAACCCGGTGCGTCAACAGCGCGCCCCGCCCGTCGCGGCTGTAGCCCATGCGCACCGGGATCCCCGCCATCCGCGTCGCGAGCGCCGTCGAGAACGAGTTGGTCAGCAGCAGCGCCGCCTCGAACCGCAGCGCCCGCAGCTTCGCGGCCGCGTGCTTGTGCCCCATCATGCCGCTCACCCGCTCGACCACGAACTCATCCACCAGCGGCGTGCCGGCCAGCAGCTCCGCGACCGCCGGACGCGCAAGCCCCGCGATGAACGCCCCCGGCAGCGCGTCGCGCAGCAGGCGCAGCGTCGGCGTGGCCATCGCCGCGTCGCCCAGCCACGAGGGCAGCACGACCAGCAGGCGGTGGGGGCGGAAGGCCGGAGACGTCATCGGGGCAGCGTATGGCGGGAGTGAGTGGGTGAGTGGGTGAGTGGGTGAGTGGGTGACAGGGGTGACAGGGGTGAGTGGGCTGTACGCTCCCTTCGTCGCTTCGTCGCTTCGTCGCTTCGTCGCTTCGTCGCTTCGTCGCTTCGTCGCTTCGGAGGAGCGGGCTACCCATCACCGTCTCTCGAGGATGTACGACGCCGCGGCCGCCAAGTCCGCGAACTCGCCCCCCTCGCCGATCCGCAGCGCCCGCTCCGGCGCGATCCCCGCCCGCAGCGCCGCCTCGATGTCCCGCTCCGCGTCGCCCACCAGCCACGACATCTCGATCGCGATCCCCAGCTCGTCCGCCGCGGCCAGCAGCATGCCCGGCGCCGGCTTCCGCCACGGGTGCTCCCGCGCATACGCCGCGACCGTCCCCTCCGGGTGATACGGGCAGTAGTAGATCCGCTCGAGCAGCGAGTTGCCCGGCTGCTCGGGGTCGCTGAGCAGCTCCATCACCCGCGCGTTGGTCGCCTCGACCTGCCCGACGGTCGCTCCCCCGCGCGCCACCACGCCCTGGTTCGAGACCGCGACCAGCGCATACCCCGCCCCACGCAGCGTGACGCACGCCTCCAGCACGCCCGGGAGCAGCTCGACCCGAGCCGGGTCCGCCAGGTCGCCCCGCCTGCCCCCCGCGAACGCCTCCACCGGCAGCCCGGCGTTGGCGACCAGCGTGTCGTCGCGATCAAGAAAGACGGCCGCGAGCATGGACGATTCCCGTGGAACCGCGGAGAGCGCTGAGCCCGCGGAGAGAGGCGTTCTTTACCACAGAGGCCCAGAGGGTACAGAGGAAGGCAGAATGCGTGAGAAAGGCATCGGTGTCAAGGCATCGAGGCATCGAGGCATCAAGGCATCAAGATCACGACATCAACACATCAAGGCATCGAGCACACGATCCAAAGCTGCTCCTCTGTGCCCTCTGCGCCTCTGTGGTGAATCTCCCCTCCCCGTTCCGCTCCGCGCCCTCCACGCCCTCCGCGGTTTCACCCCCGCCTCTACGCCACCGTCACCCGCTCGTCCAGGTAGACGTCCTGGATCGCGTGCAGCATCGCGGCCCCCTCCCGCATCGGCCGCTGGAACGCCTTCCGCCCCGAGATCAGCCCCATCCCCCCGGCGCGCTTGTTGATCACCGCTGTCCGCACCGCGTCGGCCAGGTCGCCCGTCCCCTTGGCCTCCCCGCCCGAGTTGATCAGCGGCACGCGCCCCATGTAGTTGTTCATCACCTGGTAGCGGCACAGATCGATGGGGTGGCCGCCGTTGCCGGACTCGTCGCACCCGCACAGGTCGGTGTAGATCTCCTTGCGGAACTTGCCGTAGCTCGAGTCGCCCGTGTTCAGGGCCTTGTAGCCGCCGTTGTTGGTCGGCAGCTTCTGCTTGATGATGTCCGCCTGGATCGTCGCCCCCAGGTGGTTGGCCTGGCCGGTCAGGTCGGCCGCGGCGTGGTAGTCCACCCCGCCCACCTTGAACTGCGGGTTGCGGAGGTAGCACCACAGCACCGTCACCATCCCCAGCTCGTGCGCCTGGGCGAACATGTCGCTGACGTACTGGATCTCCTGCTTGGCGTTCTCCGACCCGAAGTAGACCGTCGCCCCCACCGCCACCGCCCCCATCTCGTACGCCTGCTGGATCGACCCGAACGGGATCTGCTCGAAGCTGTTGGGGTAGGTCAGCAGCTCGTTGTGGTTGAACTTCACCAGGAACGGGATCCGGTGGGCATACTTCCGCGCCACCGCCCCCAGCACGCCGAACGTGCTCGCCACCGCGTTGCACCCGCCCTCGATCGCCAGCTTCACGATGTTCTCGGGGTCGAAGTAGATCGGGTTGGGCGCGAACGACGCCCCCGCCGAGTGCTCGATCCCCTGGTCCACCGGAAGGATCGAGACGAACCCCGTCCCCTCCAGCCGCCCCGTGTTGAGGATGTACTGCATGTTCCGCAGCACCGCCGAGTTGCGGTCCGTCGGCAGCAGCACCCGGTCCACGAAGTCCGGCCCCGGGCAGTGGATCGTGCTCTTGGGCACGCGGCACTCGTGATTCAGAAGGCTGTCCGCCTCCACCCCCAGCACCTCGCGCACGTTGATCGTCAGGTTCGGCATCGCGGCTCCCGCACTCGCAAAAAAAGGCTGTCGGAGGATGGTAGGGGGGCCGGGAGGGGTGGTCAGGGGCGTGGCGCAGAGGCGCGGCGGGGCTGAATTACTCGTGATCGAGCACGAAACTCGCAGCGCTCGAGTGCTCCACCCCCTGGTCCACCGGCAGGATCGACACGAACCCCGTCCCCCCCAGCCGCCCGTGGTCCAGCAGCGTCTGGAAGTTCCGCAGCGTGCTCACCGACCGGTCGCTCTGGGAGAACACCCGGTCGATGAAGTCCGGCGACGGCAGATACAGCCGCCCCTTCGACACCGTGCGGCACTCGTGGTTCAGCAGAACGGCCCGTCGGATCCGAGAATTTTCCGAACATTGATCGTTCAACTGGTCATTGCAGAAGCTCCAAGCGTCTCAAGAACAGTCGGAGCAGAATTGTGAGGTCCCGATCCACCATTCGGAGGGTCCGCCTCCCCCTGGTTTGGATGTGCGCGTCCGGACTGCACGGAATGCGTACCTTTCGAGAGGAACTGTGGTCGCTGCCCCCTCGGAAGCGGGTTCGGAGTCTGTCCAAGGCCGCGGCAAAAGGCGTCTCACCTCGAAACCGAGATGATGCGTTCAGTCGTCCACGGCTCCCTCGGGGTCGTACAGCTGAGCAATTTCATCGAGAAACTCAGGGCGAAGGAAACGGATGACGTTTCTCGCTTCGTTGAGTCGCTCGCAGAGCTTGGAATAGGGGAGAAATCTGCATAGCGTGTGCAGCGGACGAGCACGGGCCGCGAAGGTGGGCCGCGCGACTTCCCGCTCGAATTTGGGAAGGCGCTGTTCCGGGCCGACGATGTACAGGTTGATCGTGATGTTCGGCTGCATAGTCAGGAGGTCGGACATGCGCAGAAGGCCGGAGAATATCGACGTGCTGTGCTCGACTTCAAATGCAGCCACGATAGTTTGCCCGTGCAGCCAGAGCACGTCGATTTCCTCGATTATGCGATTGGTATTCTCGTTGAACTGCATGGGCAATCGATCGCGAAGGCGAGCTACATCCGACAGCAGCTTCCCGTCCCATGTTCTACCGCGATCACGTGCCGGAGCCCACACATCGAGGCCCATCTGTGAGCCTAGGTCGAGGAGCCGCCACTGTATCTCGGTATGGGTGGGTCCCTCAGCCTCGCCGGCGGCGGGCGTGGGAGCTTCATCCGGCTCGTCTTCTGCCGGCGGGATGCTCACAACTCGCTCGAGCTCTCCTTCGGGCGCTTTCACCTTGACTTTGTAGAGATTGGCTGAGCGGGCAAGGCCCCTGGGGTCCACAGGACGCGCAACAGGCGCTTCTGCCGCAGAGCGTACCGCCTCTGCGATCGCGTCACCGTCTCGCTGATCGTACCGCGTCGGCGAATTCCGTACGCGCCCTGACCAAGCCGAGCCATTCATGCTTGCGGGATAGAACGAGAGCTTCCCTCTCAGCGAGTCCATCGGCACGCCGTGCTCGGGCGGGAGCATCACCAACGGCTTCACGCGGAAGCGGACCGGGAAGACCTCCTCGGCGAATATCCGGGTGTCATCTCGAAACCTCTCGCTCTGGATCTCAAGCAGGCCGACCCACCGGCTCACGCCCACCAGGTAGCAAAGGAATGTGTCACCGGGTTTGATGTTCTTAGCGCGTGCCCCATTGTGGTCACGGAACCCCGAGACCGAAGCACCCGCCTGCTGGAACTCTGCCCACGTCGTGCCGGTGAAGAGGTTCAGCCAATACGTCATCCGGCTATTTCCCCTTAGCCATCACTCGAGATCGCGTCCGAGTTGTTCGGCGTGCGCGGTGAGCGAGTCCGCGTGGTTGAGATCCCCGGGAAAGTTCGCTGCCCAGAAATGTACATGTGGCGGCCCCCAGTCTACGTTGCTTCCTACGGTTGACGTACAGGCTAGCGAAAGCGGCACCAGCATGCCAGTTGGACGGGCTGTTGCGAGCGGGCAGCCGTCGACCGCTCCCGCGCTCCACGGGTTCACGCGGATGTGACTCCGGTGCGTTGCGCCCCGGTTCAGCGGGCAGCGAGCCGCCCATTTTGGAGCATTGCTCCTCGGAGGTGTCGAGACCTGTGCCGCGACTGGCCCCGAGCATAGAACCGTGACGATCAGATCCGCTAACTTCCCCAGTGAGGGTGGAGTCCGAAAGCCGGCGTGCCTCCCCGTGCATGCTGCACAAGCATCTTCCGACCCCAGCCAGTGGGCACTTGACAACCCCGGGCGAGCGAGTTAGGCTGGTGTTCGGACGCCGAGAAGGGGACCGGGTATGGACAAGTATCGGGTGGCGAAATTGGTGGAGTTGGCCGGGAAGCTCTGGACCCGGAAGAAGCTCCAGAAGGTGGTGTACCTGCTGAAGGCAGCCGGGTGCCCGTTCGACGCCGACTTCACGCTCCACCACTACGGCCCGTACTCCCACGACCTCGCGCGGCTCACCGACGACATGGTCCGATCCGGGCTGCTCGAGGAGGAGGCTGCGCCCAACCAGGCGGCCGGCAAGTCCTATTCGTACAACCTCTCTCCTCGGGCCCGGCGGCAGCTCCGGGAGCTGGATGAGGCCCCTGGCCGGCCCGCCGCGATCGCTGAGTTCGAGAAGTTCGAGGGGTTGGCTTTTCAGCTGCTCGGGGAGCCGGTCTCTCGCCTGGAGTTCGCGGCGACGATCGCCTATTTCAAGCGACCCGGGCGCACGTGGGACGAGGCACGAGCCGCGGCCGGGAAGTTCAAGAAGCTGCCACCTGACGGGCCGGAAATGGGCGAGGCCCAGCGGCTGGCGCGGGAGGTGATGGAGGCCGGGGTCTGATGGCCTCCAAGGTCTTCCGCGACCCGCTGTACAACTACATCGGGATCGATCTCGCGTCGGACGGATGGCTCGTCGCGCTGCTCGACTGTCCCGAGGTGCAGCGCCTGCGTCGCATCCACCAGCTCGGCGTCAGCGAGTTCACCTATCCCGGGGCGAGCCATACCCGGTTGTCGCACACGCTCGGCGTGCTTCACCTCACGCAGCTCATTCTCAACCGGGTAGATCAGCTCGCGCGCGATGCAGGGGCAAGGCGAGCCCGCGAGGTGCTGCTGGCGGCCGCGGTGCTCCACGATGTCGGGCACGGCCCGTTCTCCCATCTCTTCGAGCCCTGCCTCGGGATCGACCACGAGGAGTGGTCGGTGCGGATCGTGCGCGAGGAGGGTACGGCGGTCAACAAGGTGCTCCGAGGCGTTGACGGGGCGCTGCCTGAAGCGGTCGCGCAGCTCATAGAGAAGGACAACTACGACCTTCCCGAGTGGCAGAAGTACCTGCTCTCGAGCCAGCTCGACGCCGACCGGATGGACTATCTCCGGCGCGACAGCCTGTTCACCGGCAGCGGGTACGGGCATTTCGACTGGCATCGGCTGATCAACACCCTGGAGTTCCACGAGGAGGGCGGCGGGGAGCGCGACATCGTGTGGCCGGAGAAGGCGAAGTTCGCCATCGAGGAGTACATCTTCGCCCGGTTCTACATGTACCAGAATGTCTACCTGCACAAGACCACGCGGTGTTTCGAGAAGCTCCTGCAGGCTATGTGGGAGCGGGCAAAGAAGCTGCGGGCGGATGGCGCCGACGTGCAGCTGGTCCCGGCAATCGCGGAGTTCTGGGGTGCGGGGGAGACTTCCACCGTGCCGCAATACCTCGCCATCGAGGAGTTCACTGTCCTTCAGCAGATTCAGCAATGGGAGGCTCACCCTGACGGGCCGCTGAGCGACCTTGCGAGGCGTTTCCTTGATCGCGACCGGCTCGCCATGATCGAGGCGCCGCCGCTTGGTGACGACCTGACCGACGGCTACCAGGCTTGGGAAGAGGCGCTTCGCGACCTAGTGCAGAAGGCCGGCTTCGACCCCGACATGTACTGCCTGAGGGATCAGCTCAAGGGCAAGTACAACCAGCCCTACTTCCCCGAGAAGGAGAGCGACGAGCAGAGCGCGAAGAACGCCATCAGGATCGTGGTCCGCGGCGAGACACGCCCGATCGAGATCTCGACTCTGCTTCCCCGACTTCAGCCGATCACGACCGAGTCGCAGGACCGCTACCGCTATTACGTGCCGGCACAGGTGCGCGAGCAGGCGCACAGGCTGAAGGAGCAGTGGGGGCGCTGAAGCTGCGCGCCAACCGAAAGCTGGAGGATCTGCACATGTCATCAGTTCCCATCTACACCCCCCATAAGAAGCTCTCACTACGCCGCCACCCGATTTTCAACGAGAAGTGGCTGCACGACCGGATCTGCGCAGATCCATCCATGCTCGGGCTGGGCGATGTCCGTGTTCTGGCCCGAGAGAAGTCGCTGAGCGGCGGCGGGCGCCTCGACGTGCTGCTGATGGACGACGACAACGACCGGCGGTACGAGGTCGAGATCCAGCTCGGGGCGACCGACCCCAGCCACATCATCCGCGCGATCGAGTACTGGGATTTGGAGCGCCGGCGCTATCCGGCCTACGAGCACTTCGCCGTCATCATCGCCGAGGACATCACGAGCCGCTTCCTCAACGTGATGGCCCTGATGTCCGGGAGCATCCCGATGATCGCGATCCAGCTCGACGCGCTGCAGGTGGGCGACCACCTGCTCCTGAACTTCGTCCAGGTGCTCGACCTGACCGAGCTGCGGGCCGACGATGTCGAGGAGGAGGAGGAGGCCGGCGGCGAGCCGGTGGACCGCGCCTACTGGGACGCTCGCGCGGGCAAGGCGCTGATGGACGAGTGCGATGCCCTCGTAGCGCTCGTGCGCAAGCACGCCAGGAGCCCGATCGAGCCGAACTACGTGCGGCGCTACGTGGGCCTGCTCTCGAACGGAGTGGCCCGAAACGCGCTGGATCTGAGCCCGAAGCCCACCAAGGGGTACGTGATCGTCCGAATCCGCGTCAGCGAGGCCGCTGCGTGGAAGGCGAGGTTCGAGGAGGCGGGTGTCCCGGTGCAGAGCAAGCGGAAGAACCGCTTCCAACTCAAGCTGACCCCCAACGATCTCGCCGCTCACGCCCCGCTGATCGATGAGGCCGTGGCCGCGGCGGTGGAGGAGGCGGGGATCTGATTGCGCCGGGTCTTTCGCGGCTTCGCCCCGCGGCCGGGCGTCTCTCCGCCATCAACCTGTGCGTTCACCGGAAGGGCCGGATCACGGTGAACGAGGCCAAGCTCAGAAACAAGCCCGTCCCGTCCGCGGCCGACGGCGAGCCTTGAATTGTCGGGGCGCGACGCTACCCTGAGCATCCGATGGCGGCCAAGAAGCCTCCAACTTCGCGTGCGCTGATGGAGCAGGCCATTGAGGTCATGCGGCAGTCGGTGCGCGAGGCTCGCACGGACGGCAAAGCGAGCCCGTTGGTCGGCGCGGTGCTTCTGTGGCCCGATGGGAGCACGGAGACCGCCTGCCGCGGAGAGCTCCGGGATGGCGACCACGCTGAGTTCACGCTTCTGGAGCGGAAGAACCGAAACAGGCGCCTGGACGGCTGCAAGCTCTTTGCCACTCTTGAGCCCTGCGCAGAAGGCTCGCGGAAGTTTCCGAAGCGGAGCTGTGCCGAGCGGATCGTCGATGCGCGAATCAAGGAGGTCTGGGTCGGCGTCGAAGACCCCGATCCCAAGGTGGACCGGAAGGGTATCAAGTACCTCCAGGACAATGGTGTGACTGTCCACATGTTCGACCGTGATCTCCAGGAGATCATTCGGAGCGAGAATGCAGAGTTTCTGAAGCAGGCCTTGGAGCGGAAGGCCGAAGAGGCGGACAAGTCGCCCGCGGATGTGGACCTGTCACCGCTTGATGCGGCGGTGCCCAACATCGAGCTTCGCGATCTCTCGCCGGAGGCGATCGCAGAGTATCGCAAGCGTGTCGGGGCAAGCTCGCTCCCAGACGCGGAGTTCTACGCCAGCCTCGTGAGGCAGGGCATACTCGAGCGCCATGACGACGGGAGCCTACACCCGACCGGGTTCGGGCTCTTGCTCTTCGGAAGAAGCCCCCGCGAGTCATTCCCTCAAGCGGGCTTGCTCGCGACAATTCGGCATCCCGATGGTCGGGAGGACGTCAGGGAATTCGACGGCCCTCTGGTTCTGATCCCCGAGGAGGTTGAGCGCTGGCTCGAGGGCTCCCTGTCGGGCGTGATCGATCGCAGCCGGATGCGCCGACGCCGAATCCTCGACGTACCATCCGAGTGGATTCGCGAGGGCATTGTCAATGCTCTCGTGCATCGCGACTACGACATTCAGCAGGCCAAGATTCAACTCGTCATCACACCCGAGTCCATCACGATCCGCAGCCCGGGTCGGCCTGTACGGCCGATCACGATCGAGCAACTCCAGCAGTTCAGGGCGCCGATGTTGAGCCGCAACCCACGATTGCACTACGTCTTCGCGAAGATGGACCTTGCTGAGGAGCGCGGGTTCGGGATGCAGACGTTCAGGACGGTTCCGCCCGACGATGGTCTGCGCCGGCCGCGGTACACGTTCGAAGACCCCTACCTCAATTTGGCCTTCTTCCGGAGCTCAGATGCAGCCGCGGGCGATTTCCCTGGGCGTCCTGTGAACGGCTTGAGCGAGCAGGCGCGACGCGGTTGGGCGTTCGTTGCCGGCCGGGAGGCCACCACCCGGCTCGAGTACGAGCAGCACCTGGGGATAGACACGCGTACGGCCCAGCGGCAGCTCAAGCAACTGAGGGATCTCGGCTTGATCCGATCCGAGGGGCGCGGCCCAAGAACCAGATACATACCAAACATTTGAGCCTCGTTGTCGGGACTCAGCCGGCTCATCCCGTCTCACCCGCTTTTTCGCGACAGAAATCGCGACAGAATGTCGCGATTCTCACCTATAGCACCAGAATCGAGGCCGTATCGCGACAGAATCGCGACAGACCTGTCGCGAAAGCTCCGCGGGCCCTACGTCGTTCGCGACAGAAGTCGGCATCGCTCGGCTTTGCGTCAGGGCGTGGGAACACAATCGCCATGCACTTGCGCGGGGGTAGTGGCCCTGGCTGTGGCGCAAGGCGCCGCGATCGCGTGCTCGGCGGCCTCCCGCCCGACCCTCTCCCTCAGCTCCGCCCTCGAGTGCAGCATAGAACTTGTACAGGTCGTAAACCCGCGCCTTCAGCGTGTTCAGCGGCACCCCCAGCGGCTTGGTGCCACTGGCGGCTGGCCCGCCAGTGCGTCCCCCACGCCCTCACCCACCCCGAAGCCCACATCCGCGCGCGCGATCTGCACCCTATGTCCGCATCTGCGCGCCCGATCGCGGACCTACGACCCTTTCTCCTTGCCCTCCCCACTCACTCCCAAAACAATGGGGCGGAGAGACACACACCTACACACCGGCGGGCCCTCGCGGCCCCGTCACAAGGGGACCCACTCCATGCACGACACCTCCAACCGCATCACCGCCCTCCTCGATCCCCAACCCCTTGATGCCTCGATGCCTGGCTGCCTCGATGCCTCTCCTCCCCCCCTCGATGCCTTGATGCCTCAGTGCCTTGAAGCCTTGCTGCTCGACTACATCGACACCGACCTCCCCACCGAAGGCATCGCGGCCCGCCACAACCTCACCCTCTTCCAGCTCCTCGACATCGTCAACTCGCCCGCATTCCTCGCCCGTCTCGAGCAGCTCGAGGCCGCGGCCGCCCGGCGCACCAAGGCCATCGCCCGCGCCTGCATGCCCGAGGCCGCCTTCGTCCTCCGCAGCATCACCAACCGCTTCCTCGTCTCCGACGAGCACCACGAGCCCGCCCGCAAAGCCGTCAACCAGCTCTCCCGCCTCGCCGCTGAAGCCGCGGGCACCCCGTCCCCCCGGGACGGCTCTGATCCTCCCCCCTCCCCCGCGCCCCCGCGGGGGAGGGCCGGGGAGAGGGCTACTCCCCCTTCTTCCCCTCCGCCCCCCCGCCCCCGCACCAGCCGCCCCAACCCCAACGGCTGCCATGGTCTGAGCGTCCGCCAGCGGCGGACGAGCGAAGGCCACCCAAACGGCGCATCAGGCTCCCATGCTCTGAGCGAGCCTTCCAACGGCGCGGCACACCACGCGCCTCACACCCCACACTCCACACCCCCTCACCCCACCCCGCCCTCACCCTCTCACGACCCCACCCGCCGCTACCGCGTCCGCCCGCCCCCCTGATCTCCCCTTTCCGTAACGCTCCCCGCCTCCCCCCGTACAACCCTGCGGCCACCATCCGGGGCCGCAACGGGAGGTATCACATGCTGACGCTCATCACCGCGCTTGCCCTGGCGGGCGCGCCGATCGATCCGGTCAACGAGCAGCACGTCGCCGCGGGGGCGACGACGCTGGTGCACATCGACTACAGCCACGCCGCGGCCACCGAGCTGGGGCGCTACCTGCTCGACCACCTCACCGAGGCGGACGATGACGCCGAGCAGGAGGCCGACGAGAAGGACTTCCTGGCCGAGTTCACCACGGAGATGGGGATCGAGTTCGGGGAGGACATCCGCTCGATGACGATCTACAGCGGGGGCCCGATGCTGGGCGCCTCGGCCCGGCACGGGGAGCTGAGCGTCGGGGCGGAGGGGACCAAGGAGACGGTGCTTCTGATCTACGGGTCGGAGGCCCTGGAGCAGTGGGACGACGCCCTGGCCGAGGCGCGCGAGGGGGTCGAGCCGGCCACGCTCGACGGGCGGCCCGTGCGCGTGATCGACGAGGACGAGGGGTGGCTGGCGACGATGCTCCCGCACGAGGGGGGGCGGCTGTGGGTGGTCGCGGGGGGGCTCGACCGCCTCGCGGCGGCGGTGGGGGTGATCGACGGGCGCGGGGAGCGGGCCGATCTGGAAGCGTGGCCCGTGGCCGCCCCGGCGGAGGGCGCGTTCGTCTACGTCGGCGTGCGGGACTTCGGCGAGCTGGAGGAGTGGGAGCCGGCGAGCGACGTGGCCAAGCGGACGGAGGGGTTCGCGCTCTCGATCGGGCAGAAGGGCGAGAGGGGCTTCGCGCGGATGCAGGTGACGGCGAGCGAGGAGGAGGACGCCGAGGCGATCGTGGGCGTCTGCCAGGGGGTGATCGGCCTGGCCCGCCTCACGATGAGCAAGAGCGAGGAGATGCGCCCGCTCCTGCGCCTGCTGGGCAGGATCGCGATCACCACCGACGGGCGGATGATCGAGGCCTCGCTCGAGCAGGACGCCGCGGCCCTGTGCGAGACGCTGCGGATGCTCGAGGATGATGAGGACGAGGACGCGGATCTCGACGACGAGGAAGACGAGGACGAGGATGACGCGGGGGTGAGAGCGCGTCGGGAGGGCGGCCGGGTGTGATGGTGGCGGCGACGCGGGAGATCGCGCGGGGGATGAGCGCGCCGGGCCGCGCGGGCGGGGCGGCGCCGGTCGGCGCTCCGAGCGACGAGGCGCTGGCCGCGGCGGCGGCGCGCGGCGACCGGGCCGGCTTCGACGAGCTGATCGACCGGCACGCCGGCCGCCTGCTCCGCTACGTGCAGGCGCGCCTGGGCAACCGGCACGACGCCGAGGAGGTGGTGCAGGAGGCGTTCCTCCGGGCGTGGGGGGCGATCGGGCGGTTCGACGGGCGGTGGCGCTTCAGCACCTGGCTCTACACGATCGCGCGCCGCGAGGCGGTGGACGTCGTGCGCGCGAGAGCGAGGCGCGCCGGCGGCGACGAGGGCGTCAAGCCGGCGGCCGTCGCGCCGCCCCCCGCCCGCCCCGACGGGGAGCCGGGGCCCGGCGTGTGGGACGTGGCGTCGGAGGTGCTGGGCCGGGAGGAGTTCGAGGCGCTGTGGCTGCGCTACGTCGAGGACCGCACGCCGCGGGAGATCGCGATGATCACGGGGCGGAGCGCGGTGGCGGTGCGTGTGCGTCTGCACCGCGCGCGGGAGCGGGTCCGCGAGCGGCTGGGCGAGGGAAGGGCCGAGCGATGAGGCGTGTCGGGAACGAGGAGCTGGAGCGGCGGCTGCGCGAGGAGGCCCCGGGCGAGGTCGGGATGTCGGCCCGCTCTCGGGCGTCGCTCGCGCGCCGGCTGGACGAGGCGGGGACGAGGAGCGCGCGCCGCGCACCACCGCGCTGGGCGCTGCCCGCCGCCGGGGTTGCGCTCGCGGCGGCGCTCACGGTCGCGGCGATCCTGGCCTGGCCCCGCGGGCCGCGGAGCGCCCCGGCGCCCGAACCCCGATCGCCGGGCGCGCCGGGGGTGGCGCGCGCGCTGGGCGAGGCCATCCGCGACTCGGTGGACGAGCGCCCGCGCGCCCTGGTGCTGGCCCTCGAGCGCACCGACGACCCGCTGGCGGCCGAGGCGGAGCGTCTGCTCGCCGACGCCAGGTCCCTGGCCGAGCGGCTCACCGCCCCGGTGCGGACCATGCGCCCGCCCGCGCCGTGAACGCGCCCGCGCGGGCGCACGAAGAGAGCCCGGGGCGGCTGAACCCCGGGCCCTGATTGGCCGGCCACACGCACGGCCATGAGCGGGCTGCCCGGCCTCACGCGGTCTTGGGCGAGAGGCTCGCGCAGGCGGGCGCCTGGGCGATCAGCCGGACGGCGCGGTACGCGGCCGCGACGCCGACCAGGACGTAGACGGCCTTCGCCAGAGCCGCCGTGTTGCCGCCGAAGAGCGCGGCGACCAGGTCGAACTCCAGGGCGCCCCAGAGGCCCCAGTTGAGCCCGCCGACGACGAGCAGAACGGTCGCGATGAGGTCAACGATCTTCATGGTCTGTCACTCCTTGTGATGGTGTGCGTTCGTCCGCGGCGTGGCCCGCTCAGTCGGGCAGGATCACGCTGTCGATGACGTGGATGACGCCGTTGGAGGCGTCGATGTCGGTGGCGACGATGTCCGCGCCGTTGACGCGGAGCTGCCCGCCTGCGATGTCGAAGACCACCGCCTGGCCGTTGAGCGTCTCGGCGACGCCCGCGCCGACGGCGCTGGCGGCGTTGACGCGTCCGGGGATGACGTGCAGCTTGAGGATCGCGGCGAGCTTGGCCTTGTTCTCCGGCTTGAGGAGCGTCTCGACCGTGCCCGCCGGGAGCTTGGCGAAGGCCTCGTCGGTGGGCGCGAGCACGGTGAGCTCGCCGTCGGCGGCGAGGGCGTCGGCCAGGCCCGCGGCCTTGGCGGCGGCGAGCAGGGTGGAGAAGCTGCCGGTCTCGGCGGCGACGGCGACGATGCTCCGCTGCTCGGGCAGGATCACGCTGTCGATCACGTGGATGACGCCGTTGGAGCAGGCGATGTCGGCCTTGACGACCCGGGCGCCGTCGATGGAGACGGCGTTGGCGGAAGCGTTGATGGAGATGCGCTGGCCGTTGAGCGTGGGAGCGCTCGTCATGCGGGTGACGCGGCTGGCGTTGAGGGCGCCGGGGACGACGTGGTACTTGAGGATGGCCGCCAGCTTGGCCTTGTTCTCCGGCTTGAGGAGCGACTCGACGGTGCCGGCGGGGAGCTTGGCGAACGCGTCGTCGGTGGGCGCGAAGACGGTGAGCGGGCCCTCGCCGGCGAGGGCGTCGGCGAGGCCGGCGGCCTTCGCGGCGGCGAGGAGGGTGTTGAAGGAGCCGGCCTGCCGGGCGGTCTCGACGATGTCCGCCTCGGCCGAGTAGGAGGCATTGACGACGCGGGCGGCGTGCTGCTGGCGGGCGGTGGGCCCGTCGCTCGAGCACTGGGCCGCGGCGGCGCCGGCGAGGGTGGTGATGAGGAGGACGGCGGGGAGGCGGTGGATTCTCATTATCGTTCTCCAGAACTCTGTGGTTTGGTTCGTGCCCGCGGCGTGCGGGCCGCCGTGCAGATCG
The DNA here is from genome assembly GCA_964435785.1 of uncultured Phycisphaeraceae bacterium. Lineage (GTDB taxonomy): Bacteria > Planctomycetota > Phycisphaerae > Phycisphaerales > UBA1924 > PNC22. The sequence goes on from CAYTAH010000006.1 coordinate 157,194, forward strand.
CGATCGGCCGGGGGCCGGATGCGGTCGGGGCGGGAAGTTTTTGAGGGCGGGATTTCGGTGCGGGTGGGTGCATCCGCGGGCGGGGGGGCCACGAAGTGGGCGAGGAACGGCTGTTGGGAAGTGCGCCATGACGGTGGCGACGGCGCCAATGATCTGGGTGAGCGGCCTTGCCTGGCTGCACGAGGTTCTCGCGGTGAGCCTTCTGAGCGTTGGCGAGACGGTGCTCGAGCGGGTGTCGCGGGGCGACGCCGGCTCGGAGAGCGCGCTCGTCGATCGCTACGGGGGGCTGGTGTGGTCGATCGCGCGGCGGTACTGCGCGGACCGCGCCGAGGCCGAGGACGCGGTGCAGGAGATCATGCTCGACCTGTGGCGGAGCGCTCGGGAGGGGCGCTTCGATCCGGGGCGCGGGGCGGACACGACGTTCGTGGCGGTGATCGCGCGGCGGAGGCTGATCGATCGCCTGCGCAAGCGGCGCGTGACGTCGCCGTTGCCGGAAGGGGTGGAGCAGCGGGCGGACGAGTCGGGGCGCGCGGAGGGTGCGGCGACGCCGGCGCTGGGCGAGGATGCTCGGGCGGCGGCGGCGGCGCTGCAGGGGCTCTCGGCGCCGCAGCAGACGGCGATCCGGCTTGCCGTCCTGCACGGGCTGACGCACGAGCAGGTGGCCGAGGTGACCGGGTTGCCGCTGGGCACGGTGAAGACGCACATCCGGCGGGGGCTGATCCGGCTCCGCGAAGCGGTCCTCGGCGGGAAGGGGGTGGAGCGGTGAGCTACACGCCCGATGAGCGGGTTCTCGAGCTGCTGGCGGGCCGCGCCGTGGACGGCCTCGACGAGGCGGAGCGCGCGGAGCTGGAGCGGCTGCTGGCGGAGCATCCCGGGGCGGATGACGGATCGATGGATCGCGCGGCCGCGGCGGCGATGGTGGCGATGGTGGGGGTGGGCGAGCCGCTGCCGGGGGCGCTGCGCGGCCGGCTGGTGGCGACGCTGCGGGAGGAGGCGGCGTCGGACTCCAGGCGGATCGGCGGCGGGGGTCGGGGTGGGGCGCGGCTGGCGGCGTGGTCTGGGTGGGTCGCGGCCGCGGCGTGCCTGCTGATCGCGGTGGCGGTGATGTCGCGCCGGGCGGGCCCGTCGGCGATCGATCCGGAGCGGGCGCGGGCGGAGTTCCTGCAGACTGCCTCGGACGTGCGCACGGCGGCTTGGGGCGACTGGAACGACCCCGAGCAGAAGGGGGTCCTGGGCGAGGTGGCGTGGAGCGAGTCGTCGCAGCGGGGGTACATGACGTTCCGCGGGTTGGCGGCGAACGACCCTGGCGAGGAGCAGTACCAGCTCTGGATCATCGACGAGCGGGGGCTCGAGCAGCGGATCAGCGGCGGCGTGTTCGACGCGGACGCGGACGGCGAGGTGGTGGTGGAGATCGAGCCGGCGGTGGAGATCCACGGCGCGGCGGCGTTCGCGGTGACGGTCGAGCGTCCCGGCGGCGTGTGGGTGTCGGACATGAGCCGCCGGGTGGTGATCGCGGCGCTGCCCGGGGGGGGCGGGTGAGCGTCGAGATCCGGCGGGAGGGGCGCGGCTGGCTGCTCACGGCGCGGACGGCGATCCCGCGGGCGCTGGAGGAGGTGTTCCCCTTCTTCAGCGAGGCGTCGAACCTGGACGCGCTGACGCCGCGGTATCTTCGCTTCGAGATCGTGACGGCGGGGCCGATCGAGATGCGCGAGGGGGCGGTGATCGACTACCGGCTGCGGGTGCGGGGCGTGCCGGTGCGTTGGCGGAGCAGGATCGCGGAGTGGGACCCGCCGCGGGGGTTCGTGGACGAGCAGGTGCGGGGGCCGTATCTGTGGTGGCGGCATCGGCACCGCTTCGCGAGCGAGGGCGGGCGGACGGTGATGACGGACGAGGTGGAGTACGGCGTGCCGGGCGGGCGGCTGGCGCACGGGCTGCTCGTGCGGCGGGACCTTCGGGCGATCTTCGCGTACCGGGCGCGGAGGGTGGGGGAGATCTTCGGGGGCGTGGGGGCGGTGGGCGGGTGAGTGGGGCGGGCGGCGCGCGGGGCCCGTGGGCGGGGGACGCGGGGGCGTATCGCGGGGGGCGACCTCGTCAGTCGCCGTCGTTCTGCTTGTCCTTGGCCATCCTGGTCCTCTCGATGAGGAGCACGTGCTTGGTCATCGTGTTGATGGCGGTGCTCCCCGCGGCTGTCCAGCCGCGCCAGCCGTCGCGCCATGCGCCCTTGAGCAGGAGCTGCTTGAGCATGGCGCCCGCCGGGCTGGTTGCGAGCTTCCAGTAGCTGCCGCGCACGCCCATGTCGGCGAGGCTCCGTGCGGAGATCTCCGCGTGGCGGAGGTTGTTCGCGAGGTGATCGCGCATGTTGGTGAAGGAGTCGTGGCGGAGGGTGCCGGGGAGATCGACGATCACCTGCGGCCGTCCGGCGCGTGCGGGCTCGGCGGGCTGGCGTTCGCCCCGGTAGTTGATCTCCAGCTTGTCGTGCGGGTCGATGCCTCCCCAGCACGCGAGGCCCGCGGCCACGTCGGCCCGGCGCACCAGACGCAGGCGCCACTCCGGCTGCCAGGCGAAATTGAGCGGCTTGCCCGCGTACCAGACCTTGCGGTTGATCCGGGCGCCGGCGACCCTGGGGTCGTCGCGGGCGATGAAGTCGCGGATGGAGGAGGCCAGGTCGGGCTCGACGCTCTCGTCGGAGTCGATGGAGAGGATCCAGTCGCTGGCGGCCCGCTCGAGGGCCATCTGCTTGGTTGCGATGTGCCCCTTCCATTCGACCCGCTCGACCCGCGCCCCCTCGCGCTCGAGCTGGGCGATGGTGGTGTCGGTGGAGCCGGAATCGAGGGCGACGATCTCGGTGGCCAGCCCCGCGACGCTCGCGAGCGTGCGCCCGATCGTGGACTCGTTGTTCCGGCACACGATGACGACCGAGAGCGACATGGGCGCATTGATGGTCGTCGGCCGGGCCGGGCGTGTCAAACCCGGGCGGGTGTACCATGCCGCGCGTGCTCCCCCCTCCGTCCGAGAACGTGCGGGTGGTCGCCCGCGCCGGGGCCGGGGACTGGGCCGGCGCCTGGGGCGCGGGCGCGCCAAGCGCGGGCGTGCTCAAGGATTACGAGCGGGGCACGGTGTGGCGGGCCCGCCTGCTCGGCCGGGACTGCGTCGTGAAATGCACGCTCATGAAGCCGGCGCGCCGACGGATCCAGGCCGCCCTCCGCCGCTCCCCGGCGTGGCGGCATTGGCGCAACGCCCGCTGGCTGCGCGGGCGCGGGTTCGCGGCCGGGGAGCCTCTGGCGCTCCTGCGCGGGGCGAGCGCCGGCCGCCCCGTCGAGGCGCTCGTCGTGGAGTACGTCCCCGGACGGACCGTGCTCGCGCACCTCGCCGCGGGCGACCTCGCACCGCGCGCCGAGCACGCCGTCGCCCGGGCTCTGGGCGAGCTGGCGGCCGGCCTCGCGCGCGCCGGCAGGCTGAACCGCGACGCCAAGCCCTCGAACCTCGTCGTCGTGCACACGGGCGCCGCGCGGGCGGAGCTCGCGCTGATCGACTGCGCCGACCTGCGCCGGTGCCGCCGGGGGGACGAGCGGGCCGTCGTCCGTGCGCTGGCGTCGGCTGTCATCGAGCCGATCGGGTGCGGGTGCGCGCCCCGCCTGGCCCTGCGCGCCAGGGCGGTGCGCGAGGCGGTGCGCGTGCTGGGCGACGCCGACGCGCGGGAGGCATTCAGGCGGGTGTGGCGGCGCGTCGGGGCGGCGATCACGGCCCACGGAGATCCCACGCCGCGGGACAATCCGCTGGCCCGAATCCGCGCCGCATCGAATCCATGAGTCGTATGGGTCCTATAGGACTCATGCGCAATATCATCGACCCTGCCCAACCCCAGGAGGCCCGATGCCGAGCGGACGCACGAATCCCCCACCCCCCGCGTCCGGGCTGGCGCACTTCCCGCACCTCGAGCGCCCGGAGGATCACCCGCGGCGCTGGGAGTTCCCGGCCTGCCTCACCAACCCGGGCTGCCGCTGGCTGACTGCGCTCAAGGAGCTCTACGAGCACCCGCTCTGCTTCCCCGCCTCGCTCAGCCCCGAGGCCGGGCTGCTCCTGCACAGCCTCGTGCGGAACACCCGTCCGCGCGTGGTGCTCGAGGTCGGCACGTTCTGCTCGGTGAGCACGCACTGGATGGCGGCCGCGCTGCTCGAGAACGGCTACGCCCCCGGCAGGGACGCGGTGATCCACTGCTTCGATGATTTCGGCCCGATCGAGAAGGGCCCCTGGCGCGACGCGGAGCTGCTCGAGGGGCGGCTCGACTTCGTCAGGGAGAGGCTCGAGAGGGCGGGGCTGCTGGATTTCGTGCGATTCCACCCCGGCGACAGCTCGACGAACATCGCCGGCGCACACAGCGAGCTCATGGGCGCGGGCGGGGTGGACTTCGCGTTCATCGACGGCGACCACACGATCCCCGGCGCTTCCGCGGACTTCATCGTCACTGAGCCCGTTCTCAACACCGGCGGCTACGTCGTCGTGCACGACACCTACCCCGACCAGTGCGGCGGGCACGAAGGACCGCGCTACGTCCTCGATCACGTGCAGACGGGACGCGATTCACGCTCCGAGACACCCTCCAGGCCGCGTCGCGGGGCCAAGAGCGGTGAAGCGCCGGAACCGACTCCGGACGAGAAGCCGCTCGGTGAAGGGCTCTACGACCGCATCGACCTCTACCTCTCCCCGCTGAACTACGGGCTCGGCGTGCTTCGCCGGCTTGCTTGACGCTTGCCGCCACGGGCGGCACGGCACCACGGGCGGCACGGTGCCATGTGCGGCTTGGCCGTCCGTGCGTGCACTGCGCGACTCCCTGAGGCCGATCACCCCCCCAGACTGCGCCATCGCGCGACGCGCCGAACGGACGCCGATCGCGCGGATTTTCTGCGCGCGGCCGCTCCATCCGGCCCACGGACGGCTCGTCCCGCGCTATCTTGAGGCCCATGGCGACACAGACCGCACCCGGCAAGAAGCCCAAGGCGACGGACGATCCCCCCCGTGAGCTGCCTCCGGGTGCGGGCAAGGGGAGCGTCGCGATGTATCTCGGTGATTGTCGCGAAGCGCTGCCGCGCGTGCCGGAGGTCGCGCAGAAGCGCGTGCGCCTGGTCTTCGCCGATCCGCCCTTCAACTGGAACCGGGCGTACGACGAGTGGAAGGACTCGATGCCCGACAGGGAGTACTGCGACATCGAGGACGTCTTCCGCCCCAGCGGCAAGGCCGAGTCGTTCACGATGCAGTGGCTCGACCTGTGCATCGACGCGCTGACCGACGACGGGGCGATCTGGGTGAACATTCCCGACACGTGGGCCGCCGAGATCGTGGTGCACCTCAAGCAGCGCGGGCTGCACATGGTGAACTGGTGCGTGTGGCACTACCGCTTCGGGCAGAACACGACTAAGCGCTTCATCAACAGCAAGGTGCACGCGCTCTACTTCTGCCGCGACCCGCAGA
>CAYTAH010000007.1:0-140559 GCA_964435785.1 uncultured Phycisphaeraceae bacterium
GGGCCACGAGTTCTTCACGGACCACAGCGACACGGAGGTGCTGCTGCATGGGTGGCGCGAGTGGGGGGAACGGCTTGGCGAACGGCTAGAAGGGATGTACGGGGCGGGCATCTGGGACAGCTCCGCGGGCACTCTCGCGCTCGGCCGAGACTTCGCTCACGAGAAACCGCTCTTCTTCTCAGGATCCTCCTCGGACAGCGCGTTCGCCAGTGTTCCGGCGGCGCTGATTCGCTTGGATCGGAGGAGATACTCGCCGCCGGGGCGGTCCTCCGAAGATTGGGGTTCGCGGCCTGGACCTTCCTCCGAAGATTGGATATCGGATTGGATCCGCTTCGGGGCGTCCGAGGATCCCGCCTGCGGTTCGGCCTATCGATGGCCGTGGCATGGCATGATGGTGGACGTCCGCTGGTGGGGCGCGAGTTCTGACGATCGCGCGGACTTCAGGCCACGAGAGCTGCCGGCGCGCGGATCTGGTGCGCCGCTGACGATCGATGTAGTAGATCACTTGCTGATGGACTCAGTGAACTCGCGCATGGAGGCGGACGTCCCGCTCGGAATCTTCCTATCGGGCGGCATCGACTCATCGCTGATCGCGCACTATGCCAAACAAGCAGCCGGCCGGGTAGGGACGTTCTGCGTGCGGATGAATGACGCGCGCTACGACGAGTCCCGGGTCGCCGCGCACGTGGCGGCGACGCTTGGCACCGAGCATACGACACTCGATGTCGATCCTGACCCCGCTCGTGATCTCGAAATGCTCGTCAAGCAACTGGGGCTCCCTTTCGGCGATAGTTCGCTCCTGCCCACATACTGGTTGAGCCGCGCCGTACGGGATGTCGCGCGCGTGGCATTGTCCGGGGATGGTGGCGACGAGCTGTTCGTGGGATACGAGCGGTACCTCGCCGCACCACGGCTGCGCCGCCACCGGTCCTGGTTGAGCCGAGTTCCCACCTGGATGCTCCCACAGCGAGATCCGAAGTCGCGAGCCTCGAAAGCAGTGCGATTGATCCGCGCGGCCCGACAGGGTGGCTACTGGGATCTGCTGTCGATCTTCCCGATGGATGATCTTCGGCAGCTGTGCCCCGAGCTGGACTTTGCGTGGTACAGCGGCTTGGACCCCCACGATCCGCCGGGAGACGAGTTTTGGATTCAATTCGCGAACGATCTGCTGTCAAAGGTCGACACGGCTAGCATGAGCGTGGCGCTTGAAGTCCGGGCGCCGTTCCTGTCTTCACGACTCATTGAGTCCGCGCTTTCAGCGCCGCTCGATTCACTCACGCTTGGCGGCCAACGCAAGGGCCTCCTCCGCGCAGTCGCGCGGAAGCACCTTCCGCCCGACATCGTCGACCGCCCCAAGATGGGCTTCGCCATCCCGATCGGCGAGTGGTTCCGCTCCGACTACGGCTCCATGCGCCAGCTCCTCTACGACCACCTCGAATCCGCCGACCCCTTCCCCGGACTCGCCGACGCCGGAATCGAGCTGAGCATGGATTTCGTCCGGCGCATGCTCCGCGAGCACGACGCCGCGGGCGAGACGAGCCTCAACCCCTGGCACGGGCGCGACCACTCCCAGCGGCTCTACATGCTGCTCGTGCTGAGCATCTGGTGCGAGTGGCTGCGAGGTCTGGGCAATGGGCAATAGCCGATGGGCAACGGAGTCGGGCACAAGAGCCGCCTGAGGCGTGGGCCTTCGCCGTTTCAAGGCACGGCATCCCCTCTCAGGCCTCAAGCCTCAAGACTCGCCTTCTCCACCCGCACCACGATCCCCGCGGGCACGTGCACGTCCCGCTGCGGGAAGGGGATCCCGATCCCCGCCCCCTCCAGCGCCTTCTTGACGTCCCGGACGAGCCGCTGGTGAACGTCCCAGTAGGCCGCGCCGTCGGCCCAGACCCGGAGCTTCCAGTTTACACTGCTGTTCCCGAGCTCGGCCAGGAAGACCTGTGGCGGCGGTTCCTTGTGCCCCCCCTCGACGGCGCGCACCACCCGCTCCAGCACGGCGCGGGCGGCGTCCACATCCGCCGAGTACGCCGTGCCGACCGGCACCTCGATCCGGCGCACCTTGTGGTGCGTCACGTTCTCGATGATGTCCCCGAAGATCTTCCCGTTCGGCACGATGATCCGCCGCTTGTCGAACGTGTCGAACGTCGTGGTGAACAGGTCGATCTCGTCCACCACCCCGAGCACGCCCGCCGCGTTCACCACGTCGCCGACGCGGAACGGCCGGAAGATGAGCAGCATCACGCCCGCGGCGACGTTGCCGAGCGTGCCCGAGAGCGCCATGCCGATCGCGAAGCCGATCGCCGCGATCGCCGCGGCGAAGCTCGTCGCCTCCACCCCGAAGGTCTGGAGGATCGTGACGGCCCCGAGAACGAGGATCGTCCATCGCGCCAAATTGCCGAAGAACCTCGCGAGCGTCGTCTCCACGCGGGCCCGCTGCGCGGCCTTCGTGACGAACTGGCGCACCCATCGCCCGGCGATGAGCACGACCAGGATGAGGATCACGGCCTTCACCAGCGGCCAGCCGAACGTGCCCCAAGGCACGAGGAAGTCGTCGGCGTTGAGCGTTCCATCGTTCCAGACCGCCCAGACAGTCTCGGCGCTGGCCGCGAGAAGGCTGTCGGGCTCAACCGGTGTCTGCTCGACGATCTGGGTCTGGGCCTCGTTCTGGATCATGACTGTCACCTCCGTCGGGCCGGTCAGAAGGACCAGCCGATCGTTGCGTAGTACGTGAGATCGTTGCGCTTCTTGTCGGGGCCGGGATGGGAGTCGTACCGGTCCTCCAGGCCGACCTTGAGGTACAGGTTCGCTTCCGGGTCGATCTGCACCTGCCACGCGACGTCGCCCTCGAAGCGGTAGGGGCCGAACTCCTTGAGCGAGGGGTAGAAGTCGAAGCTCGCCGTCAGGCTCTGCCGCTCGGTGATCTGGTGCTCGAGGTCGAAGCCCAGGTCCGCCTCGGGGGTCCACGCGTTGTCGTGGCCCCCGAACTCGCGCGTCAGGACCGCGCCCGCGCGAAGGAGCAGGCTGGTCCGCTCGTCGTCGATCGCCTCGTATCCCACCCCCGGCCCGAACGAGACCCGCGTGTCCCAGTCCTGGAACTCGTCGTATTCGAACGAGCCGCCCACGTACAGCCGCCAGCGGCTGTCGCGGAGCTTCCAGTCGTGGCGAGCCTTGGCGTCGAACCGATTCTCCGTCTCCTCCGACTCGTCCTCTGCGTACGAGTATGTCAGCGAGATCTGGTCCGCTTCCGTCTCGGTCTCCCGCGTTGCCGACGCGCCGGCGCGGAGATTGACTCGGTCGTTGTTGCCCGAAGCGCCGGTCAGCCCCAGCTCGACCGACCCCTCCCATCCGACGAGGAACGAGTCGGCCTCCGCGGGAGCCGGAGGCGTCGCCCCGTCCTCGTCCGGCTGCACCTCTTGCCTGAACGCGGCGCCGCCCAGGAGCAAGCCCGTGCCCGTCGCCTGGGCTGTCATCACGCCCACGAGCGCCGTCGCCGCCGGAGCGAACGCAATTCGAACAGAAGTCAGTTTGTGCATGGTGCCCGAGGGTAGGCGGCGGTACGGTCCGCTGTGTGGAAACCGGCAGCCCACCTCTCTCGCGCACGCCCCAGAACCGGATATGCTCTGCCCGCGCGGGCGGAAGATTGCACGTGCACGCCGCGCCCAAGCCGATACATGCTCTCCACACCGACCCCAGGGATGGACCGCGCCCCATGCACGAACTGACTCGCCGCCAGTTGGTCAGATCCGGCCTCGCTCTCGGAGCCTTCGTGGTTCTCGGAGGCTGCCAGACCACCTCCCGCCGCCGGCCCGACATGGCGACCACACCCACGAGCCAGGGCGACTGGGAGTTCAGGTCCCACCGGCCCGAATGGCTCGGCAAGGGCGCCACCCCGCCCGCCGCCACCCCGGGCGTCCTCGCCCGCAACTCGTGGACCACGGCCCGTCCCATCCTGTCGGACACCAAGCCGATGAACGGGGTCAGCCGCATCACCGTGCACCACGACGGCATGAACGCGTTCACCAGCACGTCGCAGGGCGCCGCGGCGCAGCGCCTCGAGGCCATCCGCCGCGCGCACGTCTCGAGCAACGGCTGGGCGGACATCGGCTACCACTTCGTGATCGACCCCGCCGGCCGCGTGTGGGAGGCCAGGCCCGTCTCGCTCCAGGGCGCCCACGTCAAGGACAACAACGAGCACAACCTCGGTGTGATGATGCTCGGCAACTACGACCAGCAGACCCCCTCGAACGCCTCGGCCAAGGCGCTGGACGACTTCGTGGCCGCCATGATGCGGAAGTACCGCGTGCCCGTCAGCCGCATCTACACGCACCAGGAGATCAAGCCGACAGCCTGCCCCGGGCGGAGCCTCCAGTACGTCATGGAGAGCACACGCTCCCGCGGCGGCTCTCTCGCGAGGGCGTGAGGAAGTCTTGAGGCTTGAGGTCTGCGGCCGAGGGCTGAGGTTGGGCGCCGTGGTCTGCGACGTGCTTTGACGGCGAAGGCCACGCGGGCAACCCCGCGCCCTCTCTACTCCGCGGGCTCCTCCGTCTCCGGCCTCGCCTCGCCGAAGATCGCGCTCCCCACGCGGACGATATTGGCGCCCTCTTCGATGGCCACCTCGAAGTCCGCGCTCATCCCCATCGAGAGCAGGTTGAACCTGCCCTCGCCGATCCCATGGCCGCGGATCTCCTCGAACAACTCGCGGCAGCGGGCGAAGGCCGCCCGCGCCTCCTCCGCATTGTCGCTCAGCGCCGCCATCGTCATCAGCCCGCGCACGCGCACGTTGATCATCGTGTCGATCTGCTCCGCCAGCGGGCGCGCCGCAGCGATAGGGCACCCGAACTTCTGCGCCTCGAGCGAGCAGTTCACCTGCACGAGCACCTCGACCGGCTTCTCTGTCCGCAGGGCGACCTGCTGGATCTCCTCCGCGAGCCGGAGCGAGTCCACCGAGTGCACCAGGCGGCACAGGTCCACCACCTTGCGAGCCTTGTTCCGCTGAAGGTGGCCGATCATGTGCCACCGGACGGCGTCGGGCAGCGCCGGGGCGCCGGTGTTGAGCACGCCGCGGGCCGCCGCGTCGCGTGCCGCCCGGTCCTGACTGCCCCTCGGATGCACGCGGACCCTTTGCAGGAACTCCTCGACCATCGCCGCCCGCTGGATCAGGTGCTGAACCCGATTCTCGGCCAGGTCGCGGTGCCCCAGCTCGACCAGGCCCCGGATCTGATCCGGTTCGGCGTTCTTGGTGACCGCGACCAGGATCACGTCCTCCGGCCGCCGCCCGCTCCGGCGCGCCGCCGCCCCGATCCGCTCGCACACCTCGTGGTATCGCTCTCCAAGGGCCGCAGTCATGAGCGTGCCGCTTCCTTGCATTGGCCGGCTCCTCTCCTCCGCGGCTCCGCCGCGGCCTCGGGCCTGATCCGGACCCTGGGGGTGGTCGTCGCTAGCATACCGCCTCGCGGGTCGTGGGGGCGGAGGCCGCGGGAATCCACAGGCCCTCAACCGCACCACGGAGGACCTCCCGATGACGAAGCTCACACCAAGGCACAGCCCATTGCAGGCCGGAGACGAGGCCCCGGACTTCACCCTCAAGGACCAGAACAAGAACGACTGGTCCCTCTCGAAGGCCCTCGAGCGGGGCCCGGTCGTGCTCAGCTTCTTCCCCATGGCCTTCTCCTCGGTCTGCTCGACCGAGATGAAGTGCATCACCGACGAGCTCGCCAGCTGGAAGGCCAAGGGAGCCGAGCCCGTCGGCATCTCCTGTGACAGCTTCTTCGTGCAGAAGGCCTGGGCCGACTCGCTCGGGCTCAAGCACACCCTGCTGGCCGACATGCACCGCGAGGTATGCAAGGCCTACGGGCTCTACTGGCCCGACCTCAACGTCTCCACGCGCGGCACGGTCATCGTGGAGAAGGGGCCGGACGGCAAGCCCCGCGTCAAGTGGGCCCAGAGCAGGGAGATCCCGCAGGCGCTCAAGGCCGACGAGATCCTCGCCGCGCTGGGGTGATTCTCTTGCCCGGGCCCGGAAGAGGGCGCCGCCCTCACAGCTCCGAGTCGTCCCCGAAGCTCGTGTAGACGCTCCTGGCCGCCGCGAGAAGAGGGTGGTCCTGTGGGACGACGCGCTGGCGCCCGGCCGCCTCGGTGATGTCGATGTCGGTGAGCTTGAGCCCCTGCATCACGACAAGGCGATTCCGGGCCCCCTTTCGCAGAAGGTGCATCGCGTGGTCGCCGAACTGGGTCGCCAGCACCCTGTCGGCGGCGACGGGGGTCCCTCCCCGCTGCACGTGGCCCAGCACGACGTAGCGGCACTCGATGCCGGTCCGCGTCTCCAGCTCGCCGCTGAGCCACTTGCCGATCCCGCCCAGGCGGATCGGGTCGGGGCTGGTGGGATCCACCCGCTCGACGATCTGCGAGCCGCCCAGCGGCTTGGCGCCCTCCGACGCGACGATAATCGAGAACCGTTTCCCCCGCTTGGAGCGCAGCCGGACCACGTGCGCGATCTCGTCGAGCACGAAGGGAATCTCGGGAATCAGGATCACATCGGCGCCGCTCGCGACGCCCGAGTGCAGGGCGATCCACCCCGCGTTCCGCCCCATCACCTCGACGATCATCACGCGGTGGTGGCTCGCCGCGGTGGTGTGCACGCGGTCGATCGCCTCCGTGGCCGTCTGGACGGCCGTGAGGAAGCCGAAGGTCAGCTCGCTCCCCCAGAGGTCGTTATCGATCGTCTTCGGCACGCCGATGCAGTTGATCCCGCGGTCCACGAAGGTCTTGGCGCAGGACATCGTCCCATCGCCGCCGATGACCACCAGCGCCTCGATGCCCCGCGACCGCAGGCCGTCCATGCACGCGTCGGTCATGTCCGCGTAGCGCCACGTGCCGTCCTCGTTCCTTCCGACGGGATGGCGTCGCGGGTCCGCCTTGTTCGACGAGCCCAGGATCGTGCCGCCGAGCGTGAGGATGTTCGAGACCTCGCCGGCCCCGAGCTCTCGCCAGCGGTTCTCGATCAGGCCGAGGAAGCCGTCCTCGATCCCCACGACGGAGATGTCGTGGTAGACCGCCTCCTTGACGACCGCGCGGATCACCGCGTTGAGGCCGGGGCAGTCGCCGCCGCCGGTGAGCAGACCGATCCTCGAGGGCGTTTCAGGCATGCGAAATACTACGTGAGCGGTCTGGAATGGGCGCGTTGGCGCCGCATCGCCGATGCAATAGGCTGGTTGAAGGCCCGTTGGGCATGCGGAAACGGGGGGCGGCGCGAGGGGTGCGCGAGGAGCGGCCGATGCATGCACGAAAGCTGGGCGTGATCGCGATCTGCGGCCTGGCCGCGGCCGCGGGGGGCGGGATCTGGGCGATGCGGGCCGCCGAGCGTCCGGCCGCCCCGGAGCCCGTGGCCCTCGCGAAGGCCCGCGAGCCGCAGCCCGAGCCCTCCCCGCCTCCCGAGCCCTTGCCGGAGATCCGGCCGCGGACGCGAGCCCCAGAGCCGGTCGAGCCCCCCGAGGTGCTCGACGAGTCGCCGCCGGCCCCGCAGCCCGACGCGCCCGGCGAGGACGCCGCCCAGGACGATCGCCGCAGGGAGTACGAGCGCATGCGCGCCGAGGCTATCAGCCGATTCGACGCCGACGGCGACGGCCAGCTGAGCGACGACGAGCGCGCGGCCGCCCGCGCCGAATGGGAGGCCCGCGCCGAGGAGTTCCGGCAGCAGTTGGTGCGCCGCTACGACACCAACGGCGACGGCGAGCTCTCGCGCGACGAGCGGGAGGCGGCGCGGCAGGAGCAGCGCGAGGTGCGCCGCGAGATCCGGGACCGCGTCGTGCCGCAGTACGACCTCGACGGCGACGGCGAGCTCAACGACGCCGAGCGCGAGGCGGCGCGGCCCGCGTTCGAGGCGGAGTTCCAGCGCCTGCGGGCCGTCGCCATGATCGATCGCGACGGTTCGCGGACCGTCGAAGCCGCCGAGCTCGCGCAGGCGATCATCGGGATCTCCGACGGGGACCCGGCATTCGATCTCAATCGCGACGGCGTCACGGATTATCGGGACGCGACGTACGCGACCGAGCTCGCGCAGGGCAACTGAGGCCGCTCCCCTGCAATGGCGGGCAGCCGCTGGCGTTCAGCCTGGCGTGCGTGGGCCTGATCCGGGGCCCGAAAGGAGCGCTGCCATGCGAGGCACCCAGATGATGTTGTGCGCCGTGGCGTTGGCGGGGATAGCGGCGTCGGTGTGCGCGCAGACGCAGCCGGCCGTGCGCCAGCGCCAGCGTGACCAGCTGCGCGAGATCGAGCCGCCGCGCGACGGCGCGCGCCAGGAGCGGGGCGGGCGAGACCGGGCCGCCGACCGCGCGGCGTCCCCCGCCGCGCGGGAGGACTCGCAGCCCGCAGAGACCGGAGATCGCTTCCGCGACCGGCTCCGTGATCGTCAGGACCCGGGTGTTCGCGCGGACGCCCCCGGCGATCGCGGCGCACGCGCAGTCGCCCCGGGGCAGGGCCGTGCCCGCGCGCTCCCGCCGCGGGCCGACGGGGCGCCGCGAGGCGTTCAGCGAGCCCTCTCCGAGCCCGGAGAGTGCCCGTGCTGCGGGCAGCTGCTCCCGCGCCGGTGGATCACCGGCGACGATCGTCCCAGGACGTTTGCCCCCGATGGACGCGGACGAGCCCCGATGGCGCTCCCGCCCGCCGCGCGAGCAGGCCCGCGCGTCGACGCCGACTCGGCCGATCGCCCCGCGCCCCGCGCCGCTCGGCGCGACGCGGCGCCCGTGCCGGGCGAGGCGTTGCGGAGGCTCCAGCCGGGCCAGGGCCCCCAGGGCGCGCCCGACCCGCGCGCCGCCCAGCGCCGGCCCGGGAGGGGCCCGGCGGGGGCCGTGCCGCTGCCCGCTCCCGACGCGCAGGCCGACGCCGCGCGCCGCATCCGGGACAGGGCGGAGCAGCTGCGTGAGCGCTACGCCCCGCAGGCGAGCCCGCCGGCGAGGGACCAGCGCGACGTGAAACGCGGGCGAGGCCGGCGAGGCACGCTCTAGACGCGCTCCCCCGACACCGACGCCCAGGCCGGGGCACGCCCCGCCCCCCGAGGGTGCGGGGCCTGCCCCGGCTCTGTGCGCCGCAGCGCCCGAGAACGCCGTCGCGTCGGCGCGGGTACATTGCTCCGGTGCCTCACGACCCCGAGAAGCCCGTCGGAAGCAGGGCGCGACTGCCCGAGCAGGACGCGTCGCTCTACCTGCACCCGCAGACGCTCGCCCGTCTCAAGACCTTCGAGCTGCGGGCCAAGATGATCGTCGAAGGGGTGATGAGCGGCCAGCACCGCTCCCCCTACCAGGGCTTCAGCGTCGAGTTCGCCCAGCACCGGCCCTACGTCCCCGGCGATGATGTCCGCCACCTCGACTGGAAGGTCTACGCCAGGTCCGACAAGCTCCACCTCAAGCAGTACCAGCAGGAGACCAACCTCGACCTGATCGTGATGGTCGACGCCTCGGGATCGATGGACTTCGGCAGCCGCAGCTTCGAGGAGGCCTCGGGCGTCGGACGCAAGACGAGCCTCGACAACCGCGGATACTGGAGCAAGTTCGACCACGCGACGGCGCTCGCGGCCGCCCTGTGCTACATCACGCTGCGGCAGGGCGACCGGGTGGGGCTGGTCGTCTTCGCCGACGAGGTCCGCTCGATGGTGAGCCGCTCGGGCTCGATGGGCGCGTGGCGACAGGTGGTGGGGGCGCTCTCGACCCACCCGGTCGAGCGGCCCACCAACCTCGGGCGCGCCATCGACCAGGTGATCGCGAAGATCTCGAACCGCTGTCTCATCGCCCTCATCAGCGACTTCTTCGAGGACGCGGCGCAGATCCGCGCGGCCATGGCCAGACTCAAGCACAAGGGCCACGACCTGATCGCCTTCCAGGTGCTCGACAGGCAGGAGAGGCTGTTCGAGATCGCCGACGCCGCCCCCTTCGAGGGGCTGGAGGGTGAGGGGATGCTCCGCGTGGACCCCCGGTCGATCCGGCAGGCGTACCTCGACGCCGTCGAGACGCACCTGACGAGCGTCGAGCGCACCACGCGGGGGTTCGGCTTCGACTACCAGCTTGTGGACTCGCACGACTGGCTCGGGCCGCCGCTGGCGGCGTTCGTCGCGCGAAGGAACGCGCAGATCAAGAGGAGCAAGCACGGCTGACGTCGCCCCGATCTCACTTCCCGCAACGCCACGACACCGTCCGTCGAGAGAGGGCTGATTGACCTTCCTCCATCCGATGCTTCTGGGAGCCGGCCTGGCGTGCGTCGCGATCCCTGTCGCGATCCACCTCCTCATGCGCCGGAGACGCAAGCCCGTGCGCTGGGCGGCCATGCGGTTCCTGCTCGAGGCCTACAAGCGACGCCAGCAGAGGCTGCGGTTGGAGCAGCTCCTGCTGCTCGCCGCACGCTGCCTGCTGATCGCCCTGATCGCCCTGGCCGTCGGCAGGCCCCTTCTCAGCCGCGCGGGGGTTCTCGGCGCGGGCACGACCGACCTCTACATCCTGCTCGACAACAGCCTCGCCTCCGCGCTGGAGGACGAGCGCGGCGCAAGTGCCCTCGAAGCCTCGATCGCCGACGCCCGGCGCCTGCTCGCCAGCCTCGACGGGGCGAGGGGCGATCGCGCGGCGTTGATCCTGCTCGGGGGAGAGCCCGCCACCCCCGTCTTCCCCCCGACGTCGGACATCGCCCAGGTCGAGCGCACGCTGCGCGAGGTGGAGCCCAACGACGGGCCGGTCGATCTGGCCGCGGCGGTCGGGCTCGTCTCGTCGCTCCAGAATTCGGACGAGCCCCGTGTCGCCCAGACTGTCGCCGTTCTCTCCGGCTTCCGAGAGGGAAGCACGGGCAGCGCGCCCGTCCTCCCCGCGCTGGGCGATGGCGTGCGACTCCTCGCGTGCGAGCCCGATGCGACCGCCCGTGACAATGTCGGCATCCTCGCCGCCGAGATGCTCCGCCCCGTTGTCCTCACGGGGGGAAGCGCCGGCGGCGCGATCGGGGCGTCGGGCCAGGTCCGCGTGCGCCTCATGCGCACCGGCGCCGCCGTCGACGCCCCGGCGGCCACACAGATCCGCCTCATGCTCGAGGCCCGGAGCGGCGCGACCGAGGCCGGGACCGCCGTCGTCCAGTGGGACGCCGGACAGGTCGAGGCCCAGGCGACCGTGGACCTCCGCCCCGGAGCGGGCGCCGAGGGCGGCCGCGCCGTCATCCGCGTCGTGATCGACCGCGACGCCAACGAGCGGGACAACACCGCGTGGGCGGTCCTCGACGTGCGCGAGCGCCTCCGGGTCGCGCTGATCGGGACCCGCCGCTTCGGCGAGCGCGCGAGGATCGGCGACTTCGGTCCCACCGACTGGCTCTCCCTCGCCCTGCGCCCCGTGGAGGCCGCGGAGAGCGCCGAGCTCGAGGTCGACGTGCTCGACGCCGCCAGGGTCGAGGCGGGGCAGCTGGCGGGCTTCGACGCGGCGGTGATCGCCGAGCCCGACCGGGTGCGCCCCGCGGGCTGGGACGCGCTCGGCGCGTTCTCTGCGCGGGGCGGCGCGGTCGTGCTCTGCGCGGCGTCGAGCGCGGGCGCTCAGCTCTGGGTGGAGTCGGCCACCGCGGCGCTCTCGCTCCCCTGGGAGCTGGATCGCGAGCCCGCCGCCTTGGACGGCCTCGGAATCGCCGAGGCCACCCCCGGCGCCGCCGACCTGCTCTGGTATCTCCGGGGGGAACTCGGCGAGCTGGCGCAGTCCGTCACGGTCAACAGAATCCTCGGCGTGCGCGGCGAGAGCGGCGGCCGGCTGCTGCTCACCGAGGACGGCCGTCCGCTGCTGCTCGCGACGACACCCGGGGCCGGCGCAGACCAGGGACCCAGGGGGGTCGTCGTCCTGCTCGCGACCGCGATCGACATGGCCTGGACCGATCTCCCCGCCCGCCCCCTCATGGTGCCGCTGTTCCAGGAGCTCGTGCGGAGCGGCGTCGGCGGCGGCGGGCTCCGCCGGTCGGTCGCCGGCCCCCGTGTGTCCGCGCCCGGATCAGCGGTGGAGCTCCGGGAGATTGCGCCCCAGGAGCAGACCGGGCGCGTCGTGGCGGTGGATCCATCCAACGGCCTGACCCGCGAGCCGGTCCGGCTCGCCGGCGTCTACGAGGCCCGCGATGCGGGCGGGCGCGCGGTCGGGCTGCTCGCCGTGCAGCCCGACGCCGCCTCCGGCCACGCCCGGCCGGTCGATCCGGCGCGCGTGCAGGCGTGGCTCTCGACGGCCCTGGCATCGAAGGACCGCTTCTCCTGGACGACGGGCGCCGCCCGTCAGACGGGCGACGCCGCAGGAGCGAGCCGGAGCCCCACGGACGCCGGGCCCGGGCTCGTCCTGCTCGCGGCGGCGCTGGCGCTCGCGTGCGCAGAGCTCTGGCTCGCGAGGCTGGTCAGCCACGCGGCGCGTCCCTCGCCGGGCGCGCCGACGGAGGGGGCATGATGGGCGAGTGGCTCGCGAGGCTGTTCGGACTCGAGGGGCTCCGCCCCGGCGACGAGGGCGTGCGCTTCGACATGACGCACGACCTGCCCGCCTGGCTGTGGGCGCCTGTGATCGGCCTCGCCCTCGCGCTGGCGGGCTGGAGCTACTGGCGCCTGGAGGGCAGGGCCCGCGGGCGGCTCATCCTGGCCTGCACGCGGGGCCTGCTCCTCGTGCTCCTCGCCCTGCTCGCGGCGGGGCCGCGCCTCGTCAAGGACAACTCCCGCACCGAGCGGGACCGCGTGCTGGTGCTGCTCGACCGCTCCGCCTCCATGCGCATCCCCGACGCCGAAGGCACGCGCGAACGCGAGGCGCAGCTCCGCGACGTGCTCCGCGACGAGGCATGGGAGCAGATCGCGGCGTCGCACGAGATCCTGTGGCTGGGCTTCGACGCCGGAGCCTACGAGCTCGGCGACCCGAGCGAGGGGCTCGGCGAGCCCGCGGGCGCGCGCACGCGCATCGGCGCGGCGCTCGCCGACGCCGCGGCCCGCGTCTCCGGCCAGCCCGTCTCGGGCGTCGTCCTCATCTCCGACGGGCGCACCAGCGACGCCCCCGACGCGAGACTTGTGCGGGAGCTGACGGCGCAGCGCATCGGCGTGTACGCGGTGCCGCTGGGCAGCGCAAGGGCGCTCATCGACCTGGCGATCGAGCGCGTGGAGGCGCCCACATCCGCGTTCGTCGGCGACTTCGTGCCCGTGACCGCACGGGTCGTCGCCCGGGGCGAGGCCGGCGGCGCGCCCCAGGCAAGGGTCGTGCTCGTGGACCCGGCGACGGGGCGCGAGCTCGACGGCGAGGACCTCGACGCCGACGCGTGGAAGGACGGACAGGCGGAGGTGCGCCTCGCGACGCGCCCGGACGCGCCGGGCGACGCCGCGTGGGTCGTGCGGGTCGTCCCCCGAGGGCAGGACGTGCTCGAGAGCAACAACGAGGGCAGCGTCCAGCTCGAGCTGGTCGACAAGCCCCTCCGCGTCGCATACTTCGAGGGATACCCCCGCTGGGAGTACCGCTTCGTCAAGGACCTGCTCGTCCTCGAGGAGTCGGTCCGCGCCAGCGTCATGCTCCTGGCCAGCGACCGCCGCTATATCCAGGAGGGCGACGTGGGCCTGCCCCACGTGCCCCGCTCCAGCGGCGAGTGGTCCGAGTTCGACGTCGTCGTGCTCGGCGACGTCCGCCCCGACGTCTTCAGCCAGGAGCAGCTCGAGCAGCTCCGCGATCATGTCGCGCAGCGCGGCGGCGGCCTCCTGTGGATTGCCGGCCCGGGCTCGACCCCGTGGTCCTGGGCCTCGACGCCGCTGGGCGACCTGCTCCCCTTCGCCGCGAACGTCGGCGCGGGCGCCCGCGGCTTCTCCGCCCAGCCTGCGCCCGTCACGCTGCGCCCGGAGATTGCCGCCGAGCGCCTCGGCGTCCTCGTCATGAGCGACACCTCCCCGTCGGGATGGCTTGAGAGCCTCAGCGAGCCCGACACAGGATGGTCCGTGCTCCGCTGGTCGCTGCGCATCGATCCCGGCGCGATCAAGCCGACCGCGGACGTGCTCGCCAGCGCCGTCCCGCTCTCGGCCACGGCCGACGCCTCCGCCTGCGTCCTCACCATGCGCTTCGGCGCCGGACGCGTCGTCTTCATCGGCACCGACGAGATCTGGAAATGGCGCTACGCACGGGGCGGCGGCCTCCCAGAGCGCTTCTACCTGCCGCTCGTCCGCCTGGCCGGACGGGGAAGCCTCTCGCGCGGCGGGCGCTCGGTGGTGCTCGAGGCCTCGCCCGCCACGGTCGTGGTCGAGACGCCGGTCACCGTCAGCGCCACGCTCCTCGACCAGTCGCTCGTCGACGCCGCGCCCCCCGCGATCGAGGTCAAGATCACGCGCATGGACGCCGGAGCGGCGGCGGGCCCGGCCAGGCTCAAGCTCGGCGGCGAAACGCCCGGTGAGCAGACGGCGACCTACGCCGCCGGCTGGGTGCCCGGCGAGCCGGGCGAGTACGTCGTCGAGACCGCCGATCCGCTCCTGGCCTCCTCCGGGGCCCGGGCGGAGTTCCGTGTCCTCGCCCCCGACGACGAGCTGCGCGCCCCGGAGGCCGACCACGCACTCCTGTCCGAGCTTGCCGAGCGAACCGGCGCACAGGTCGTCCCCCCCGCCGAGCTCTCGCGCCTGCCCGAGCTCCTCCCCAACCGCTCGATCGTGATCGAGGGGGAGCCGGACATCGAGACGCTCTGGGATCGCCCCATCGTCCTCGCGGCGCTGGTGCTCCTGCTCACCGGTGAGTGGGTCGGGCGCAGACTGATCAAGCTGGCGTGAGGAGCGGCCGCGCCCTTGGGCGCCGAGCAACGGACAATGTTGCCGCGCGCGTGCCACGGTTCGGGCGCGAGGCCCATCCGAGAGTCGCCCTGCGCATCTGGCACAACGTCCGCGCAGCCGCCACGCCCCGGAGCGATCGTCTCCCCGAACGAAAGCCTCGTCCGATGCGTAGACTCTCGCGGCGTGGCGAAGCGGCCGCGGAAGGAGGCGACTCCGACTGAGGAAAGTCCGAGCACGGCAGGACACGGTGGTGGGTAACACCCACCCGCCCCTGGTCCGGGGCGAGGGAAAGTGCAACAGAGAGCAGACCGCCGATGGCCCAGGGTGGTCCCGCCCCTCCGGGGGAGGATCCGGGGCACAGGCAAGGGTGAAAGGGTGCGGTAAGAGCGCACCGCCCGCTTGGTGACAAGCGGGGCACGGCAAACCCCACCGCGTGCAAGCCCAAGCAGCCCTCATGGGTGCCCCTGCCTCTCCGAGGCGGGTGCACCCGACGGCCGGTCCGGCCGACGAGGGCGGGTAGGGTGCTCGGGGCGCAAGCCCCGGACCGCGCCGGCAACGGCGCGGCGAGAGAAATGGCCGCTCGCGACGGAAGGCCCGCCCCGGTGGCACGGTTCTCCGAACCGTGCCGAGCCCCCGTCAAGGGCCGGGCCGGGAACCACCGGCGACGACAGAACTCGGCTTACCAGCCACGCAGGACCATTTGAGCGCGGGCCCCCGGGAGACCGGGGGCCCGCGACCGTTTTCTCGGACGCAGCCTGGGGCGGCCCATTTGACTAATATGACTAAGCTATATAGACTAAGTCAATGGAAATCGTCAACACCCACCAGGCGAAGACCCATCTCTCGCGGTTGCTCGACCGGGCCGCGAATGGCGAGGAGATCATCATCGCGAAGGCCGGCAAGCCGGTGGCGCGCCTGGTCGCCTATCGCCAGGAGGCGGGGCCGCGGGCGGGCGGGCAGTGGAGGGGCTTGGTGCGCATCGGGCCCGATTTCGACGCACCGCTCCCGCCCGACATCGCCGAGGCGTTCGGGATGGCGTCGTGATGACGGGTTACCTTCTCGACACGCACGTGCTGCTCTGGTGGCTCGCCGAGCCCGAGCGCCTCTCGGCCGAGGCGCGTCGGATCATCGCGGATGGCGCAAACGCGCTCTACTTCAGCGCGGCCGGGGCTTGGGAGATGGCGATCAAGCGAACCCTCGGCCGGCTCGAATACCCGGGCAGCCTGCAGGAAGTGCTCGCTGAGAATCGGATCGAGCCGCTGCCGGTGACGGTCGCCCATGCGCTGGCGGTCTCCGACCTGCCACTGCACCACCGCGACCCGTTCGACAGGATCCAGATTGCGCAGTCGCGGCTGGAAGAGCTCGCCATCATCACGCGTGACCCGGAGTTCACGGCGTACGGGGTTCCGCTCACCCGGGCATAGAAGGGACCCCTACGGCGTCAGCACTCCTGCGAACCAGAACCAACTCCAGCCAAGTCCGACGAGCAGTTCCGCCATTGTCAGCACAACGAGAAGTCGGGCACGATGCCGCCGACGATTCCCTGGTCCGGGGCTCATGCGGAAGGCGGTGAAAGCCCAGTACATCGCCGCGGCATTGGTGAGCAGTCCCAGCGGTGGGAACACAAACCAGAGCAGCACGGCCGCTACTGCCGCCCAGCCGCAATTAGAAAGTGCCTTTCCCCCCCGCCTCGCCCAGCTGATCAACTCGTCTGCGCTCGGCCAGACTGACGCCCCGCATTCCGGGCAGGCTTCCTCCACACGGAGTCCCGTCAAGTCGTAGCCACATCGGCGGCAGCGCGGCACCACCCGGCCGGGCGCAACGATCGGCGGGCGCTGTGGCTCAGGGCTGGGCGGATCGAGTTCTATGGCACAGAGCATACCGTGATCATCATCACCAGGTCGGGGGGAACCGCTCGCGCCAGCGCCCAGGCACTCGACGCTCAACGCCGTCACAGCGCGGGCGCGGGTTCCAGCGAACGCTACGAGAGAATGGTCTGGCAGCCAAAGATCGTGAGCGCGATAACAATTGCGATCCCGACAATGCCGCCCCAAATCAGGAGCCAGCCCACGAGTGCTTCACGGAACGAGCCGGGATCGACGTCGACTCCGAGCTCATCGTCATATTGAGCCTGAATCCATGCGTCCAGATCGGACGGTGGCGCGACTTCCTCAGGCGGTTCTCCCCTGTCCGAAGAGTAGACGATCGGCGGAGTGTCATTCGGATCGACAAAGAACTCCATGCCTCCGCCATCGATGCCGATGCAGAAGAGCCGCGGTGACGAGGAGCTCGCCCTCTGCTTGCGATATCGCAGGTTCAGCCTCAGCAGCGAATCCGGATCCGTCGTGAGCGGCGCGTCGGCGAGTCGCCGGCCCCTCGGCTCGCGAGGGCTCGCAAGCTCCCGTCGCAGAACATCCGGGAGGCGCACCCCGAGGGAGGTCTCGAGCTTCTCGACTTCCTCGGCAGTCGCGGGTTTCCTATTCCTTCGCGCGGCTTCATCCCGCGCAAGGTCACCACTGAGACGCTGTCGAGGCCGCACCATCCAGAAGAAGGATCCGGCGAGCACTCCCCACAGGAGGCAAAGCCCGGACCACACGATAATGTTCTTTATCGGCTTCGACTCACCCAGTCCGAAAAGGTCGACCGCAAACGTGCCAAAGCACCCAGTGCAACCAAGAAAGAGCGCGATGAGAGTGACCCACTCAAGGGGTCTCAGCAGCCACACCAGGATGGTCCTGAACACGCTCACGTAACCTCTCGCCGGGCGTTCACCCTCTTGCCGCCACGCACACAATGAAGCTGTCCTCCACGTCCCCCTCCCCGCTCACCGGCAGCATGTACGCGTTCCCCTCCGCGTCCGTCGCGTCGGGAGTCTTGTCGTAGACCTCCGTCGCCGCGAAACCCGCCTCCGCCATCGCGTCGCGCAGCTCGGGAACACTCCACAGCCGCCAGCGGTAGACGAACGCGTCCGCCAGGCGCAGCTCGATGTCGCCCGCCCGGTCCACCTGGAAGTGCAGCACGTCGGTGACCATCCCCGTCAGCGGGTTGGCCTCGCGCTGCTCCCACGTGTACCGCACGCGCCGCCCGCCCGGCAGCCGGTGGTCCCGCGTCACCTCGCCGGTGAGGAAGGCCGATTCCCCGCCGTAGGTTTCGCAGACGAACACGCCCGCCGGGTTCAGCCGCGAGCGGGCGTGACGCAGGTAGCCGACCAGTTCGGCGCGCGAATGCAAATACCCGATCGAGAAGTTTCCCACGAAGAGCACATCGCACGCGTGCGTGCCCGCGCCGGTCGCCGCACGCACATCGCCGATAATGCGCTGGACCCGCGGGTGCTCGGGCCGGCGCATCAGCGCCGACGCGTCGAGGTCCACCGCGACCGCCCGCGCCTCCGGCCCCGACTCCGCCCACAGGTACGACAGCGCCGCCGTCCCCGCAAAGTCCTCCCCCAGCACGCGCGGATCGCCACCGTGGATCGCCCGCAGCATCGGCGCCAGCTCCCCCGGCGACTGCACGCACAATTCGTACAGATCGTGCTTGTCGAGTTCCCGCATGATCGAGAGACCATTATCGGCCACGCATCACCACAGATGTACCCAGATTAGCACGAGCCGAATCGGGCCGTCTCCTGCCTCTATCTGTGCTCATCTGTGTCCATCTGTGGTTCATTCCTCTTCGGCGCGCTCACCGTCAGCCGCGCCGGGTGCCCCCACCACGTGTTCCTGCCCCCCGGCCCCGGGTAGTTCTCGTCCAGCCGCCGCACCACCTCGGCCATGTCGCTGTCGGCCGGCGCCCACCCGCCCTCGATGTCGGGGTAGTCGTGCCGGCAGTTCTCGCACTTCTTCTCCGAATCGAAGCGGATCGGGCACCAGAACGTCTCCACGTTCCGCAGCATCTCCGCCCCCAAGCTCCACACCCCCGTCATCCAGTCGCAGTACAGGCACCAGATCAGGTCGTGCCCCACGAGCCCGCGAAACTTGTGGCGCGACACGTTCACCCACTCCGCGCTCTTGTACCTCGGGAACCTCACCAGCCAGATCAGCGGCGGATACACGAAATACTCCGCCAGCCGGATCACCCAGAACACCGGCACCGCCCACGCCGTCCACCACACCGCCGCGTGATTCCGAACGCGCCCGACCTTGCGGTTGATCACGTGCACGATCCGCGGCCCCTTGACGTGCCTCCGGTTGGCCAGCTCGTGCGCCACCGTCCACACCATGACCGACGCGATCTGCCCGAGCACCGCCGCGAGCAGCCCCGCGAGCGCGTGGACCCACGGCCAGGCTCCCTCGCCGGCCGCGCCCAGCCGGGCGCCGGCGACCAGCCCGACGATCATCGGCCCCGCCGTGAAGTAGGTGATCACCACGTCCAGCCCCGGGGCGCGGCACAGCCACTCCGAGAGCGCCCTCCCGGCGGGCCGGAGGCGGGGGATCACGTGCACCACGGCCGCGCCGGCGAGCATGGCGCCCAGCGTGACGAAGAGGATCAGCAGGAAAGGCGGCATGGGGCGAGTGTATCCCGCCGCCCCGCCGGAGCCGGCCCGCGTCCCGCCCGACGCCCGCGCCCGGGCTCAGCAGCCGGCGGCCCAGAGGTTCAGGTAGATGATGAAGTCCGCCGTGTTCACCACGCCGTTCCAGTCGAGGTCGGCCCGTGGGTCCCGGGCCGACCAATCGTTCAGATACGCCACGAAGTCGAGCGTGTTGACCAGCCCGTCGCCGTTCCAGTCGGCCGGGCAGTCCCCGGCGCACGGCGCGGGCGGCAGGAACCCGACGACGCTGCGCGTCGCGTCGTCGAAGAAGTCGTAGACCCGCCCGGCGATCTCGTCGAGATCCGAAGTCCCCCAGCACACGTACGAGGCGTCGATGTCGTTGTCGCCGTCAGGATCGAACGCCACGCCGTTGTAGATGTCCGCCCCGGAGGGCGACTCGTTCTCCACGAACGTGTTGAACTCCCTGGTCGCCGGGTCTCCCCGCAGCGAGCACCTCGAGCTGATGGAGATCGCGCCGCCCCGCCGCGAGGAGGAGTTGCCCCGGAACTCGTTGCCGACGTACTGCCCCCCGAGCGATTCCTGCCACACCGCCCCGCCCGCGGCGTCGACCCCCTCCACGCTGTTGGCCTCGAAGACGCTGAAGCGCACGCTCGATGGCGACCCGTGCAGCAGCAGCGCGCCCCCGTAGGCGTGGGCCGAGGGCTCCACCCCCACGGCCTCGTTCCCGCTGAACGAGCACCCGACCACGTCCGTCACGTCCGCCCACAGCGCCCCGCCCAGCGCGTAGCCGCGCTGCGACACCGCGGAGTTGCCCGCGAACCGGCAGTCCTCGACCCGGCTGACCCCCCGGGTCGTGTCCATGCGCACCGCCCCGCCCACCGCGTTGCTGTTGGAGCTCACGGCCGCGTTGCCGATGAAGACGCACCGGGCGATCGTGTTGATGCCCCCATCGATGTAGACGGCGCCGCCGTCGACAATCCCGCCCTCCGCACGGTTGCTCTCAAAGCTGCAGTCGATGATGCGGTTCTCCCCGTCCCCGCTCCATATCGCGCCCCCCTCCCGCGTGCACGAGTTGCCCGTGAACGCGCACCCCGCAAAGTCGATGAAACGGTCCGCGCAATAGACCGCCCCTCCGAACGGTCCCGCGGCCGTGTTCTCCACGAACGCGCACTCGACGACGCTCACGGTCTCGGGGGCGACGCTCAGCGCCCCGCCCCAGTTCCCGTAGTTCTGCTCGAAGCGGCATCGCAGCAGCACGTGAGGGGCGTCGTGCGGGCTCCCGAACGCAAGGCCGCCCCCGGTCTGCGTGCCGTCGCCGTTGCGGAGAAACTCGCAGCTCTCCAGGCGGAGCGTCCGCCCGCTCCGGACGTTGACGTACATCCCGCGCCGGAGCGAGTCGAGGACGGCGAGGTGAGCCAGCCGCGGCGCGCAGCCGAACACCGCCAGCATCTCGTCCGCCTGGCTCCCGCCGCCGAACTCGAAGCGGCAATGCTCGACGGCGCTCCCCGAGACGTACCCGCCGGTGTCGCCGTCGTAGACCGCGTCCACGAGCCCCTCGCCCAGCACCATCTGCCCCCAGTCGCCCGGCGCCGGCGCGGGCGCATCGCTCGTGAAGACGATCGGGCTCTCGCCCGTGCCGCGCGCGATGAACGTCGCGCCCCCGAACGCCGTCGAGCCCACCAGCATCGAGAGGCCCGCCCCGAACCGCACCGTGACCCCGGGCTCGATCGTCAGCGTCGCGTCCCCCCCGACGACGATCGACGAGGTCACGATGTACGGCGAGCCCTGCGCCGACCACACCGTGTCCTCCAGGATCAGGCCCCCGACCGGCGTGTCCGCCAGCGACGCCCCGCACGCCGCGCCCGTCGTCGCGAGGGCCGCCATGATCATCCGACGACGCAGCCCGGTGCCCATTCAGCAGCCCCCCGCCCACAGTTGCAGGAACAGAATCACGTCCCGTGTGTCCACCACCCCGTCGCCGTTCACGTCCGCGCCGGGGTCCTGCGCGGCGAAATCCGACAGCAGCGCGAGCACGTCGGCGCTGTCCACGTCCCCGTCCCCCTCCCAGTCCGCGACGCAGACCGCGTCGCAATCCGCCAGCGGCCAATACCCCACGACGCTCCGAGAGCTGTCGTCGAGGTAGTGGTAGATCGAATCCTCGATCTCGACCAGGTCGGTCGTGCCCCAGCACGCGTAGGAGGCCGGCACGTCGTTGAAGCCCGTGTCGTAGAAGGGGAGCCCGTTGTGCACCGCCGAGCCCTCCGGCGCGCTGTTCCCATCGAACCGGTTGAAGAGCAGCGGGCTCCCCGCCAGCGAGCACCGCGCGTCGATGAAGACCGCCCCGCCCGCCGCGCCGGCGATGTTCTCCGCGAACGTGTTCGTCCGGTAGTCCGCGTCCTCCGACCCCTGGTACACCGCGCCCCCCTGCCCGTCCACGCTCCCGGCCCGGTTCCCGACAAACACGTTGCCGACCGCGAGGAACGCCTCGTCCTGCGCCGCGAGCGCGCCGCCCTTGATCGCCCCCAGCCCCGAGGAGGTGTCCGCGGCGTTCCCCTCGAAGCGGCACGCCTGCACGCGGGCCTCCCCGATCTCGATCGCCCCGCCCACGGCGTCGCCCCCCTCGCTGAGCGCGAGGTTGTCGACGAACTCGCAGCGCAGCACGACGTGTCCCCCGTTGTCGGGGTTCTGCAGGATCGCCCCGCCCCGCGCGATCGTCTGCGTCGCGAGCGCCGAGTTGCCCTCGAACCGGCAGTCGGCCAGGTAGAGACGCCGGCTGAACGACCCGAGCGCCCCGCCCAGGGCCGCCCTGCCCGACGAGGTGTTCCCCGCGAAGCGCGAGCGGTACACCGACGTGTCGTTGGCCTCCGTGTAGAGCCCGCCGCCCCAGGTCGTGCCCCCGTCGGGGCTCTCGGCGGCGTTGGCGCTGAACTCGCAGTCCGTGAACGTCACGTGGCTCCCGTTGTAGACGAACGCGCCGCCCCCGCGCTCCTCCGCGAGATTGGCCGCGAACAGGCTCTCCCGGATCGTCGAGTACGCGGCCTCGATGTACAGCCCGCCCCCGTAGCGCCCGGCGTTCTCCGCGAACGTGCACCCGCGCAGGTGCGCCGGCGCCGACCCCTTGATGTACGCCCCGCCGCCGTCCACGCCCGCGCCCGCGTTCTGGAGGAACGCGCAGCCGTCGGCCCTGAGCGGGCGGCCCGGCGCGATCGTGGCGTGCAGCCCGCGCGACCCGCTCCGCTCGATCGTCGTGCCGGAGAGAAAGGGCGCCGATCCCGCGATCACCACCGACGCCGGCGCCCCCGCGCCGCCCCCGAACCGCACCACGCAGTGCTCCAGGATCGAGCCCGAGACGTAGACGCCGCCCTGGTCGAACGCCGCGTCCGCCGCCAGCTCCGCGAACGTGATCGCGCGCCAGGCGCCGGGCGGAGGATCCGGATCCTCGCTCGTGAAGAGGATCGGCGACAGCGCCTCGCCGCGCGCTCGCAGCGTCCCCACGCCCGTGTCGGGGGCGCCGACCGTCAGCCCCACGCCGGGCGCGAACGCCACCGTCACGCCGGGCTCGATCGAGAGCGTCGCCCCGCTCCCCACCGCGATGTCGCCGATCACGATGTACGGGCTGTTGCCGGCCGACCACGTCGTGTCCGCGGTGATATCGCTCCAGACATACGTCTGGGCCGCGAGCGGCGCACACGGCAGCAGCGCGAAGCACCCGATCGAGCCCCACCGGCTGAGTCGGTTCATCGCCCGAGTCTAACGCCCCCCCTCGCGCACGCAAGAGCCTCCGCCAGATCCGTGGCGCCCCGGCGCGGACCCCGCCGAATCCCGGGTTTCTCACGCCCGTCCGCGCCCGGACCGATCAGTCCAGCCCCAGCAGCCCGCTGATGATCGGACCATACGCCACGATCAGCCCCGCGAAGACCACCGAGACGATCGAGATCAGCTTGATGAGAATGTTCAGCGACGGCCCCGACGTGTCCTTGAACGGGTCGCCGACCGTGTCGCCGACCACCGTCGCCTTGTGGTCGTCGGAGCCCTTGCCGTAGACGTACTTCGCCCCGGCGCCGGTCCGGACCATCTCCTCGGCGCGTGCGACGATCGCCTCGCGCACGCCCTCGGGGATCTTGGCGCGGGCCCCCGGATCGTTGACCACGCTCTCGGCCGTCAGCCGTCCGAAGGACTCGATGAGCTTCTTGGCGTTGTCCCACGCCCCGCCGGCGTTCGCCATGAAGACGGCCACCGCGAACCCGCTCGTCAGGCCGCCCGCGAGAAGACCCATCACCCCCGGCACGCTCAGCACGATCCCCACGCCGATCGGGACGAAGATCGCGAGGGTCGCCGGGAAGATCATCTCCCTCTGCGCGCCGGCCGTCGAGATCGAGACGCACCGGGCGTAGTCGGGGTAGTGCGTCCCCTCGAACTCGACCCGCTTGGGCCACTGCATGGGGTCGGCGATCTGCGCCTCGGCGAGCCCCTGGGCGCGGAACGCCTCACGCATCTTGCCGAACTGACGCCGGCACTCGCGCATCATCTGGTACGCGGCCCGGCCCACCGCGTTCATCGTCAGGGCGCAGAACAGGAAGGTGAGCAGCACGCCGATGAACAGGCCGCCCAGCAGGCTCGGGTTGGCGATTGAGACGTCGTAGAACGCCAGCACGTCCTGCAGGTTCCCGTTGCGCGTGCTGATCAATTCGAGCGAGTAGTGGTGCGGGTGGTCGCCGTGCGTCGCCTCCCCCTCGACCTCGAACCGGCGCGCCGTCTGGAGCGTGGTGGGGGACTCGTCGCCGCCCCGGGGCAGCGGGCGGACGTTCTCGATCACCTTGCCCGCGGGGAAGATCTCGTCGAAGTGCATCCCGTTGAGCTGCACCCGGTCCACCACCATCAATCCGTCGACGTGCACCCTGCCCTTGGCGTCGGTGACCGTCGGATCAACCAGGGCGAACTTGTGGTGGCCCTGGTACACGACGTAGGGAGCGGCCGCGTCGGGGCCCCGCGACCACGCGAAGTCCTGCGCCTGCGACGTAAGCTGCGTCTGGACGACCTGCACGTACGCCGCGAAGAGCGCCAGCGCCGTCAGCGCCGCCGAGCCGATCGCGAAGCCCTTGCCCGTCGCCGCCGTCGTGTTGCCCAGCGAGTCGAGCATGTCCGTGCGCTCGCGCACGTGGGGAGGCTGCCCCGTCATCTCCGCGTTGCCGCCCGCGTTGTCCGCGATCGGCCCGTAGGCGTCGGTCGCGAGGGTGATGCCCAGCGTGGAGAGCATGCCCACCGCCGAGATCCCCACGCCGTACAGACCCATGAGGAAGTTGTCCGCCCCGCCCGCGAAGGCGAAGGCGGCGCTGATCGCGACCACGACCGTCAGCAGCGACGCCCACGTCGACTTCATCCCCTCGGCGATCCCCGCGATGATCACGGTCGCCGGGCCCGTCAGCGCCTGCTCCGCGATGCGCCGCGTCGGCGGGTGCTCGTAGGACGTGTAGTACTCGGTCGCGAACGCGATCACGTTCCCCGCGGCCAGCCCCACCACGATCGAGAGGCCCAGCCTCCACCAGCTGGTCCCGGCGCCCTCCAGGTTCGCGCCCACCGCCCCGTTGCCCGGGCCCAGCAGCACGTACAGCAGCGCGAAGCAGGCCACGACGATGAGCGCCGACGCCGCCCACACCCCCGCGTGAAGGCTCTTGAGCAGCTGCGCGAACGAGGCGTTCTCCTTGGCCTTGACCGTGAACACGCCGGCGATCGAGCACAGGATGCCCAGGCCCGCCAGCGCGATCGGCGCCGCCGCGAGCGTGAGCCCGAGCTTCGCCGCCGCCCCCTCCCCCAGGCCCACGATGGAGAACGCCGCCGCCGCGCCCAGGGCCATCGTCGCCAGGATCGACCCGTAGTACGACTCGTAGAGGTCGGCGCCCATGCCCGCCACGTCGCCCACGTTGTCCCCGACGTTGTCCGCGATCGTCGCCGGGTTGCGGGCGTCGTCCTCGGGGATGCCCGCCTCGACCTTCCCCACGAGGTCGGCCCCGACGTCCGCGGCCTTGGTGTAGATGCCCCCGCCGACGCGGGCGAAGAGCGCCTGCGTCGAGGCCCCCATGCCGTAGCTCAGCATGATCGTCGTGAGCGTCTGGATCGGCACGTCGAGGGCGTTGAAGATCGCGAACCACGCCGACGCGTCGAGCAGCGCGAAGCCCACGACGTTCAGCCCCATGACCGCCCCGGAGCGGAAGGCGACCGTGAGGCCGTCGTTGAGCGACTGCTTTGCCGCGTTCGCCGTGCGGGCGCTGGCGTTGGTGGCCATCCGCATGCCGAACCAGCCGCACAGGCCGCTGAGCAGCCCGGCGATGGGCACGCCGACCATCGACTGCCAGGGCTGGAGCTTGAGCGCCGTCAGGGCCCCGAGGAACAGGACCAGCACCACGAAGACCCCCGCCACGACCTTGTACTGGCGGGTGAGGTAGGCCATCGCCCCCTCGCGGACGGCCTGGGCGATGCGGACCATCTCCGCGTCCCCCTCCGACCTCTGCATCACGCTGGCTGCAAACACGCGGGCCATGACCAGGGCCGCGATCGCCCCGATCGGTGCGATGAAGTAGGGCCAGGGGATGTCGGCGAGCGTGGCGAGTGTGATGGGACCCGTCATGTCGTCCTCCTCGGTTCGGCTTGGGTGAAGGGCCGCATGTTAGGCCATGCGAACCGGCTCCGCACAGGCCGCACCGGCCGCCCGCCCCGGGTCGGTGCCCAGGGAGAAGGCGTGAGGCGTTGGCGATCGGGGCCCGGGCCCCTCCCGGCCGGCTACTCGACGTGACGCCCGATCTGCATCCCGTAGAAGGACCGGTGCACGAAGAACAGGGAGATCAGGAAGAACAGGCCGGTGAGCACGGCCGTCAGCGTGGTGTGGCCCTTGTCGCCCGACTCGGTGACCACCTTGAGGCTCATCGCCAGCTCGACGGCGAGGAGCCCGAACAGCGTGGTGAACTTGATGACCGGGTTCATCGCCACCGACGACGTGTCCTTGAAGGGGTCCCCGACCGTGTCGCCGACCACGGTGGCCGCGTGCAGGTCCGTCCCCTTGGCCTTGAGCTCCGTCTCCACGATCTTCTTGGCGTTATCCCACGCCCCGCCGGCGTTGGCCATGAAGATCGCCTGGAAGAGGCCGAAGAGCGCGATCGAGATCAGGTAGCCGATGAAGAAGAACGGCTCGAAGAACGCGAACGCGAGCGTCGCGAAGAAGACGCCCAGGAAGATGTTGAACATGCCCTTCTGCGCGTACTCGGTGCAGATCGTGACGACCTTCCTGCTGTCCTCCACGCTGGCCCTCTCGGTCGAGTGGAGCTTGATGTGCTTCTTGATGTACTCCACGGCGCGGTAGGCGCCGGTCGAGACGGCCTGCGTGGACGCGCCGGTGAACCAGTAGATCGTCGTGCCGCCGGCGATGAGCCCGAGCAGGAACGGCGGGTGCAGCAGGGAGAGGTGGGCGAGCTCCGAGGGCTGAAGCCCGTGGGTCAGCACGACGATGATCGCGAAGATCATCGTCGTCGCGCCCACGACCGCCGTGCCGATCAGCACCGGCTTGGCCGTCGCCTTGAAGGTGTTGCCGGCCCCGTCGTTCTCCTCGAGGAACTGCTTGCCCCGCTCGAAGTCGGGCGTGAAGGCGAAGTTCTTCTGGATGTCCTCGGAGATCCCGGGGATGGTCTCGATCATGGAGAGCTCGTAGACGGACTGGGCGTTGTCGGTCACCGGGCCGTACGAGTCCACCGCGATCGTCACCGGCCCCATGCCGAGGAAGCCGAAGGCGACCAGCCCGAACGCGAAGACCGAGGGCGCGAGCATCACCGCGTGCTCGCCCGTCGGGAAGCCCGTGCTCACGTAGTAGGCGATCGTCATGAGCCCCAGGATGGCCATCCCGAGCCAGTACGCGGAGAAGTTGCCCGCCACGAAGCCCGCGAGGATGTTGAGCGACGCGCCGCCCTGCTCGCTCGCCGTGACGACCTCGCGGACGTGGCGGCTCTCCGTGGACGTGAACACCTTGACGAACTCGGGGATGATCGCCCCCGCGAGCGTGCCGCAGGTGATGATCGTCGCGAGCTTCCACCACATCGAGGCGTCGCCGCCGAGGTTCGGGATCAGCAGCCACGAGGTGGCGTACGTCAGCGCGACCGAGACGAGCGAGGTGAGCCACACCAGGTGGGTCAGGGGCGACTCGAAGTTCATCTTGTCCACGGCGTGGAACTTCGCGTGGGCGATCGCCCCGTTGATGAAGTACGAGAGCCCGCTCGCCACGACCATGATGACGCGCATCGAGAAGATCCAGACCAGCAGCTGGACCTGGATCATCGGGTCGTGCACCGCCAGCAGGATGAAGCTGATCAGGGCGACGCCCGTGACGCCGTAGGTCTCGAAGCCGTCGGCCGACGGCCCCACCGAGTCGCCCGCGTTGTCGCCCGTGCAGTCCGCGATCACGCCGGGGTTGCGCGCGTCGTCCTCCTTGATCTTGAATACGATCTTCATCAGGTCGGAGCCGATGTCGGCGATCTTGGTGAAGATGCCGCCCGCGATACGCAGCGCCGCCGCCCCGAGCGACTCGCCGATCGCGAACCCGATGAAGCACGGCCCCGCGTAGTCCCCAGGGACGAACAGCAGGATGATCAGCATGATCAGCAGCTCGACGCTGATCAGCGCCATGCCGATCGACATGCCCGCCTTGAGCGGGATCGCGTAGCACGGATAGGGCTTGCCCCTCAGGCTGGCGAAGGCCGCGCGGCTGTTGGCGAACGTGTTCACGCGGATGCCGAACCACGCGACGCCGTACGACCCGGCCATGCCCACCAGGCTGAAGCCCAGGATGATCGCGACCTTGGCGAGCGGGAAACCGCGCTCGATCGCCCCCGTCTCGGGGTCCAGCGTCTCGGCCAGCCTGCCGAAGTAGACGGCCACGATCACGCCGATGAACAGCCACAAAATGAGAAGGAACTTCCCTTGCTGCACCAGGTACGCCTTGCACGTGGCGTAGATCAGCTCGGAGATCTCACGCATCGACTGGTGCACCGGCAGATTCTTCAGCTGCGTGTAGATGATGAACCCGAAGACCAGCCCCAGCGCGCTGACGACCAGGCCCGCCAGCAGCAGCGTGTGACCGCCGATTCCCAGGAACTCCGCCGTGTTCAGATCGGGGAGCACCAGGCTCGCCTCGCCCCCCGGCGCGTGCGCGGGCGCCCCCTGCCCCGCCGCGTCGACCAGCCCGGCCGTCCCGCCCCCCGGCGGAGTGTGCTGCGCCCGCGCGCTCGGCGCGAGCAGCGCCACCGCGACGAGCGCGATCGCGACCGCGGCCAGGAATCGCCCCGGCCGCCGCCAGCTCGTCCAACTCACACCACCCAGGAACGATGCGTGCGAACGATGCGTGCAGGATTTCAAGGGATGCTTCCTGTGAAAGCCACCATGCGCCGGTGCCCGAAGGGGAGCCGGCCTGTCCAGAAGGAACGTGATTGTGCTTCGCAGGTGGCCGAACGTCAAGCTCGGCCGGGGTGAGCCCCGGCGCGACGTCCGGCCGCAGCTCAAGCGCCGCGCGGGCCGGCCTCGGTGCGGAAGCGGCGTCCCTGGGCCTTGCGGGCCGCGCGACGACGCCGCTCCGAGGGCTTCTCGTAGTACTCCTTGCGCCGGATGTCCTTGGTGAGGCCTTCCTTCTCGCAGAGCTTCTTGAAGCGCTTCATCATGCCTTCAACGTGCTCGCCGCCCCTCGCCTTGATCCGGATCGCCATGGACACCTCGCGCTCGTCGCCGCCGCAGCGGCACGGTTCCGTCGATGCTGACCCCCGGGCCGACGACCCGCCGAAAACAGGCAGCACTGGGCTGGGAGTAAAGGTCGGGTTCGCCGAGGGATCAAGCCCCCCACGGACGGACCGCCCCGATAGTTCATAGGATGTTTGGTGCTTCTCGTCGACGCCTACAACGTGCTGCACCACCCCGAAGCGCACGCGCTCGGGCCCTCGCCCTCGCTGGCGGGCCTCGCGGCGCTCATCGGCCGCAGCCGATACGCCGGACGCCGCACCCTGCTCGTCTGCGACGGAACGCCCCCGCCCGGGTTCGGCGCCCCTGCCCGCGCCGGCGGCGGCGCGAAAGCCCGGCTGGGAGGGGTCGAGCTCGTCTTCTCGGGCCGCGTCCGCTCGGCGGACGACGAGCTCGAGGACCGGCTCAGGGCCCTCGGCGGCGCGGGGGTGGCGCTGGTGAGCGACGACCGGCGCCTGCGCCGGGCCGCGGCCCGGGCACGCGCCAAGGCCATGCCGAGCGCGACCTTCCTGTCCCACCTGCGTTCCGACGCGGAAGCACGCCGCCAGCCCCTGCCCCGCTTCGTGCGCGACATCCCCCTCGACCGCTACTCCGTGGCGCACTGGGCGAGGGAGTTCGGTGTGCCGGCGCCGCATCCGCCAGGCGTCGGCGAGCCCCGGGGCCCGGCCCCCGCGTCCGCGCCGGCGCCCGCCGGCGCAGGCGAGCCGGCGCACGCCCCCGCGCCGGGGAGCGAGGCCGACGCCGATCGGCTCCCCGACGAGCGCGTGCTGCGCCTGGAGTCCCTTGCCGACGACCCGGTCATACGCGAAGCGCTCGCCGCGTGGAGAGGCCGCCTGCGCATCGAGGACCTCGACATGGAGGCGTGGCTTGCGAGAGGTCCCCGGCCCCCTCGCCCGCGTGATTGATCAGCGTGAGCCGACCGCGATGTACGGGGCGTCGTGCGGGCCAACGTACTGCGCCTTGGGCCGGAAGAGCCGGTTGTCGCGAAGCTGCTCGAGGATGTGCCCGCTCCACCCGCCCAGGCGCGACAGCGCGAACATCGGCGTGAAGAGGTCGAGCTTGAGGCCGATGCAGTGGTACGTGGTCGCGGAGTAGAAGTCCACGTTGGGGTAGATGCCCTTGGACGCCAGCTCGCGCTCCATGATCTGCTCGATCTTCGCGCTCTTCTCATAGAGGGCACTGTTGCCGGTGTCCTCCGCGAGCTTCTTGGCGAGCTTCTTGAGATCGACGGCCCGCGGGTCGCGCGCCTTGTAGATTCGGTGACCGAAGCCCATGACCTTCTCCTTCCGCTCGATTTTGCCCATGATGTAGGGCTCGACCGCGTCGAGGGAGGGGATCTCGTTGAGCATGTGCATCACGCCCTCGTTGGCGCCGCCATGGAGCGGGCCCCGCAGCGATCCGATCGCGCCCGTGAGCGCCGAGTAGACGTCGCTGAGCGTCGAGATGATCACCCGCGCGGTGAACGTCGAGTTGTTCAGGCCGTGATCGGCGTGGAGGATCATGCAGATGTCGAACGCACGCGCCATCGTCTCGGTCGGCAGCTCCCCGTTGAGCATGTAGAGGAAGTTCTGCGAGAAGGAAAGCTCGCGGTTCGGCCTCACGGGGTCCAGCCCGCGCCGGAGACGGTCGAACGTCGCGACCAGCGCGGGGGCCATGCCGAGGATCCGGATCGACTTCTCGCGAGCCGATTCCACGTCGTTGGCGTTGGGGGAGGGGTCGTACAGCGCCAGCTCGCTCACCAGCGTGCGCAGCACGTGCATGGGCTGCGCGGTCTCCGGAATCGAGCGGATGCGGGCCTCGAGCCCGTCGGGCAGCGCGTAGTGCGACCGCAGCATGCCCGTGAACGCCTTGAGCTCGTTCGCCTTCGGCAGACGCAGGTTCCAGAGCAGGTACACCACCTCCTCGAAGGTGGAGTGTGATGACAGCTCGCCGATGGGGATGCCGACGTACTCGAGAACTCCCTTCTGGCCGTCGATGTAGGACATCTGCGTCTCGGCCGCGATCACGCCATCGAGGCCCTTGGCGAACGTAGTCATCATCAAAACTCCTTCTCGGGACGCGAAGGTTGCGCGCTGCCCCGGACCCCTGGGGGCGGGATCGCACTATAGGAGCCCCGCCACTCCGAGCCACCCGCTCCGCACCCCACGGGTACCATCCCCGCGTGCTGATCCCCCTGGGCACAGATCGTCACAAGAGACGCCTCACGCTCGTGACCTACGCGCTCATCGCGGCGAACCTCGCCGCCTTCGCCGGGCCGGAGCTCCTGACGAGATCGGGAGTCGAGGCGGCCGAAGCCTGGAGAGCGGCCGCGGCCCTGACGCCCGGACGATCGCCCTGGTGGACCTACCTGAGCTACGGGTTCCTCCACGCCAACCTCGCGCACCTCTTCTTCAACATGCTCGCCCTCTGGGTCTTCGGGCCCGACGTCGAGGACCGCCTCGGCAAGATCGGCTTCGCCCTGCTCTATCTCGCCGGCGTCGTCGGCTCGGGCGCCGCGCACGCCGCACTCGACAGCCACCCCGTCGTCGGCGCCTCCGGCGCGATCGCCGCCGTCACCGGCGCCTTCCTCGTCTTCTTCCCCTACGTCCACGTCCGCACGCTCGTCTTCTTCTTCATCATCGGGATGTTCCACATCACGGCGTGGTGGTACATCGCCTTCATGGTCGCCACCGACCTCTTCGGTCTGGCCTGGAGCGACACCAACATCGCCTACGCGGCCCACCTCGGCGGGTACGCCCTCGGCGCGGGCGTCTCGCTCCTCCTCCTCGCCGTCCGGCTCGTCCCCCGAGAGCCGTACGACCTCTTCACCATCGGGCGACAGGCCGCCAGGCGCCGGGCTTTCAAGTCCGCCCACGCCGCGGCCCAGCGCCCGTCTCCGGCCCACCGCAAACCGAAGGAGCCCCCGGTGCGCCAGCCCGACGGCCCGGCCGCCAGAGCGCGCCTCGAGGCGCAGGAGCGGCTCGCCACGGGCAACCCCGCCGGCGCCGCCGAGGCCTACCTGCGCATGCGAAGCCAGGCGGGCGCAGGCGACCTTCCACCCCTGGGGCGCCGCCAGATCTACGAGATCGCCAATCACCTCTTCCAGCAGGGCGACTACGTCAACGCCGCGGACGCCTACCGCCAGTTCCTCGCGGTCTACGGGAACGACGCCGAGGCGCCGCGCGTGCTCCTCATGCTCGGCCTCATCAACGCCCGGTTCCTCAACGACCCCACCGAGGCCAAGCGGATGCTGACCCAGGCGCTGGACAGGCTCGCCTCGGACGAGGACACGCAGCTCGCCAGGGAGCTGCTCGACGAGATCGGCTGACGGGAGCACGGCTATGGACCGCACCAGGGTGAAGGTCTGCGGAGTCACGAGCGAGGACGCCGCCGCGGCCGCGGTCGAGGCCGGCGCGGACGTGCTCGGATTCGTCTTCGTCAAGGGGACGCCGCGGTATATCGACCCGGACCGCGCGTTCGCGATCATGGGCGTCCTCCCGCCGATGGTCGGCACCGTCGGCGTCTTCCGGAACGCGACGCTGGACGAGTTCATCGAGATCGAGCAGATGTGCCCCACCGACTGGTCGCAGCTCCACGGGACCGAGAGCGAGAGCCTCGTGCGCGACTGCGGGCCGCGGATCATCCGCGGCATCCGCTTCCGCGCCGACACGCTCGGCGAGGACCTCGCCCGGTGGGCGGCGATCGACGAGGTCGACGCGCTGCTCGTGGACGGCTCGGCCGGCGGCGAGGGCGCGGCATTCGACTGGAGCGCGCTCGCCGCCCCGGTGCGGGAGCTCTCCAAGCCGGTCATCGTCGCCGGCGGCCTCACGCCCGAGAACGTGGGTGAGGCGATCCGGGCCTGCCGGCCCTTCGCGGTCGATGTCTCCAGCGGCGTCGAGCGCGAGCCGGGCGTGAAGGACCCCGCGAAGGTCAGGGCGTTCTGCCGCGCGGTGCGCGAGGCCGATGCGGCTCGCCGATGAGAGGGGCCAGGCGGTCGGCGAGGTCTTCCACCGAGAGATCGTCGGTCTCGAGCACGAGCGTGGCCAGCCGCCGGTAGAGCGGGTCGCGCGCCGCGAAGACCGCCTCGATCTCCCGGAGCGTGCCCGCGCCCGTGAGCGACGGGCGCGAGGCGACGTCGGTCGCGCCGAGCCTCGCCCGCAGCACGCCCGGCGCGGCCCGCAGGTAGACGAGCGTGACGGCGCCGGCGCGCGAGGCGCTCTCGAGCAGCTCCGCGGCGCCGGGAGCGGTGGGGGTCCCGCCGCCGAGGGCGATGACGCGGGGTCCGCCTCGGGCGTCGAGGTTCAGGTCGCGCAGGGCCCGGGCCTCCCCGTCGCGGAAGCCGGGCTCGCCGACACGCGCCCAGATCTCGGCGACCTCCCCCCCGCCGAGCAGCCGGGACGTCAGCTCGTCGAGGTCGACGAACGCCGCGCCGGCGCGCGAGGCGACGAGCCGGCCGATCGTGGACTTCCCGCTCCCGCGCAGGCCGATCAGCACGAGCGCCGGCGCACCGTCTGGTGCCGGGCGGGTCACCCGCCGACCCCCAGCGGATCGACGGTGACCTGCGGGTCGCCGACCGTCCCGCGGATCCGGTACTTGACCAGCCGATCGGTCACGGCGCCGAGCACGTCGCCCGCGAGCCCGAGCAGCGACTGCACCTTCTCCAGCGGCCCCGCGTTCACGCTCAGGTCCAGCGCGCCCTCGAAGGAGATCGTGCCGCTCCCGCGCACGCCGATCGAGTCGGTCGTGATCTCGAGCGAGGTCACGTCGAAGCCGGCCGGCCCCAGCCCGAAGCTGACGTCCGCCCGGTGGTGCAAGGCGTCGCGAAGGAGGTTGCCGGTCGCGATCTGCAACAGCGCCGCCAGCCGGCGCAGCGAGGGCAGCGCCGAGAGCGTCCCCTCGCGCACGCGGAGCTCGCCCGCGCCGTCCAGCGACGCCCGGGGCGAGGCGAGGTCCATCGCCGCCGAGCCCGAGCCGGCGAGCATGCCCGCCAGCGGCGGCGGTCCCTGGCGCGCGGGGTCGGCGCGGAGCAGCTCCGCCAGGTCCACGCCCTCGATCGTCCACGCGACCGTCGCGGGGATCCCCGTGGCGGTGAGGTCCGCGTCGGCGCTCGCCTCGACGAGGCCCCCGAGCGTCTCGGCCCGCCCGTCCAGGAGCGTCGCCCGCCCGGCGCTCAGGCTCACCCGGCCGCTCGCCGCGTCGATGCTCAGCTCGTACTCGCCGGAGGCGAGGCTCAGATCGCTGAGCCGGACATCGATGCGGAGATCCGCCCCGGGCGCGTCGGTCAGCGGCAGCGTGCCGGACGCGGAGATCTCGACCCGCCCCCGCGCCTCGTGCGCGGCGATCAGCTCCTGCAGCGGCGGGGGCAGCGCGCCGGCGCTCTGCGGCGAGATCTCCCCCGCGAAGCGCAGCTGATCGAATCGCCCGACGAGCGTGTCCAGGCTGAGCAGTCCCTCGACGGTGAGCTCGGCGAGCGGGCCGACCGCGCTGCGGATGTCCAGGGCGTACCACCCGGGCTCGCCCTCGTCGGGCGCGGCCTGCACGGTCGTCGTGAGGCCGGCGAGGGTCATCGGCGGCGAGCCGTCGCCCGCGTCGTACACGAACGTGCCCTCGGCGATGTCGATCCGGCGCAGGCGCAGCACGCTCGAGAGCCGGAACTCCTCGGGGACGTCCTCGTCGGCGCCGGGCGCGTGCCGGACGATGGGGCTCAGGCCCTTGAAGCCGGACGACCCGTCCTCGCGGCGCTCGCGGAGCAGGCGCACCGTCGGGCGCGCCAGCGAGAGGTTCTGGATCACGATCGGCTCGCCGATCTTGGGCACCTCGGCGAGCGTGACCGACATCGACTCCAGCTCCAGCACGCGCGTCCCGTCCGGGGCGGTGAAGGTCACGCCGCCGAGCGTCACCTCGCCCGGCCACCGGTAGTCGATCTCGCTGTAGGCAAGCTGCGGCACGAGGTACGCGTTGGCGATGCCGGTGAGCTGGCCGCCGATCCACTCCTCGAGCCGGTCGCCCGCGCCGCTCAGCCCGCCCGAGCCCACGCCGGTCGTGCGCAGCAGCACGACCCCCGCGATCCCGACGAGGAGCAGCACGGCGGCGAAGACGGCGACGACGAGCCGGGTGGAGCGCGCGGTGTCGCGGGGTCGCATGCACGCCTCCGGAGCGCGGCTCAGGCGCGCGACTGGTAGGAGCCGTCGATCGTCGAGACGCGGATCCTCTCGCCCGTCGTGATGAAGGGCGGCACCTTCGTCTTCAGGCCCGTCTCGCAGGTGGCTTCCTTGGTCTGGTTCGTCGCCGTCGCCCCCTTGATCCCCGGCGGCGTGTCCGTCACCGTCAGCTCCACCGAGGCCGGCAGCTCGAGGCTGATCGGGTTGCCCTCGTAGCACAGCACGATCACCTTTGAGTTGGGCGTGAGGAACTGCATCGCGTTCCCCAGCACGTCCTCGTGGATCACGAACTGGTCGTACGTCTCGCTGTCCATGAACGTCGCCCCCGAGGGGTCGGCGTACAGGTACTCCATCTCGCGCCGGTCGAGGCTCGCCTCCTCCAGCTCGTCGGTGGACGCGAACCGCCGGTCGAGGAGCTTGCCGTCCACCACGTCGCGGAGCTTGGCCTGGACGAACGCCCGGAGGTTGCCCGGCGTCCGGTGCTCGTACCCGACCACGACGTAGAGCTTCCCGTCCATGCGGACGCCCTGGCCGGTACGGAGATCGTTTGCCTTCATTCCTGGCTCCTGACAGCGGTGGCGCGCACCGGCCACCCGCGTGTACACTGGGTTCTGGGGTTCGGCACGATCGTAGCCCCCACGAAGGGCGTTTTTCACCCGGGGACGGACGGGAGCGACCTCATGCGGACTCTGGACAGGCGTTCCTTCCTCGCCCTCTCGGCCGGGTTCGTCGGCGCGGCCGCTCTCCCGGGGCTTCTCCCGCGCGCCCGGGCCGCCGGGCTGCGCCTCGGCCGGGCCGACACCTTCTTCACCTGGCATGAGCTGCGCCCCGGCGTCCACGCCGCGGTCGATGCCTCGATGGGCGGCAACGTCATGGCCGTCATCAGCGGCGGCAAGGTCCTGCTCGTGGACACCAAGTTCCCCGCCTTCGCGGCCGCGCTCGCCCGCGAGACCGAGGCCCTGGGCGGCACGCTCGCGACCGTCGTCAACACCCACCACCACGCCGACCACACCGGCGGCAACGCCGTGCTCAACCCCAGGGCCGAGATCGTGGCCCACGCCAAGGTGGCCGAGCGCGTCGCAGCCCAGCTCGAGCGTTACGTCGGCGGCGCCCGCGGCGGGCCGCGCCAGATCGAGATGCAGCGCCCCGGCGCCGAGCAGGTGCTCGAGGAGGCCCAGGCCGCGGCGGAGGCGGCGCCCGACTGGACCGGCGACGACTTCGCGCCCGACGTGAAGCTCGACGCCTGGCCTCACGAGATGTCCTGCGCCGAGGTCAAGCTCGCGCTGCACCACTTCGGCCCCGGCCACACCGACAACGACGTCGTCGTCCACCTGCCCGACGCCAACGTGCTCCACGCCGGCGACCTCTGCTTCCACAACCTCCACCCCTTCTTCGACCCCGACGGCGGGGCCACCTGCCGCGGCTGGAGCGAATCGGTCGCCAAGGCGATCGGGCTGTGCGACGCGGAGACGATCGTGGTGCCCGGGCACGGCGAGATCACCGACCGCGCCGGGCTCGAAGCGCAGAAGCGCTACCTCGACGAGCTGTGGGACCGCGTCGCCAAGGAGATCCGTCTCGGCAGGGCGCGCGACGAGGTCGTCGCGATGCGCTGGGACTTCATGGAAGGCCTCGGCTTCGAGCAGGTGCGCGAACGCGCGATCGGCGCGGTGTACGACGAGCTCAAGCGCGGCGGGTAGCCGTTCCCCCGCCACGCTCCCCCGGCCCCGTTCGGGGCCCCGCGGAGGTGTGCGATGGCGAACAATAACGACGAGGCGTTCAGGCCGTGGAAGGTTTCCGCGCTGGAGTTCCCCGGGCACGAGGCCTCGGGCGCCAGGCGCCTCAAGTTCCTCGTCAACTACGCGGTGCTCGCCCCCTCGGGCTACAACCGCCAGCCGTGGTGCTTCCGCGTGCGCGAGGAGACGCTCGAATTGCTCGCGGACCGCACCCGCGCGCTCCCGGTCGTTGACCACGCCGACCGCGAGATGACGATCAGTTGCGGCGCCGCGCTCTACAACCTCCGCATCGCCGCCCGCCACTTCGGCTACATGCCGGACGTGAAGCTGCTGCCCGACCCCGCCCAGCCGGACCTGCTCGCAACACTCGCGCTCGGCGAGCGCAAGCCGCCGACGCACGAGGAGAACTTCCTTTTCTCCGCCATCCCCAAGCGCCGCACCAACCGCCAGCCCTTCGAGAAGCGCAAGGTCGAGCCGCAGATCCTGGAGCAGCTCTGCGCCGCGACCCACGCCGAGGGCGCCTGGTGCGCCAACGTCACCAAGCGCGAGGACCGCCACGCCCTCGCCGAGCTGATCGCCCGCGCCGACCGGATGCAGTTCGCCGACAAGAGCTTCCGGCGCGAGCTGGCCCAGTGGGTCCACTCCAGCCGCAGCGCCAGCCACGACGGCATGCCGGCGTACGCCCAGGGCCTCAAGGAGATCATGACGAGCGCCAACGCCCTCCCGCTCCGCACCTTCGACCTCGGCAAGGGCGTCGCCGCCCAGGACCTCGACCTCGCCGAGCACTCGCCCCTGCTCGCCGTCCTCGGCACCGACGCCGACGAGCCCCGAGACTGGCTAGGAACCGGCCAGGCCCTCCAGCACATGCTCCTCCGCGCCTGCGGCGTCGGCATCTGGGCCTCGTTCATGAACCAGCCGATCGAGGTGGACAGCCTCCGCCCCGAAGTGGCCGCGCTCGTCAAGCGGAAGGGCTTCCCTCAGATGATCGTGCGCATGGGGTATGGGCCGCAGCCGCCGGAGATGCCGCGCCGCGGCGCCGCCGAAGTGATCACGTCAAGCTGACATTCCACGACTGGCCTAAGGCGGCACCATCGACCGGGCGTTGCGGAGCTTCACGGACGCGGTATTTCTGGCGCCGCACGCGAAAAATCTCTCCAATGTGCCACCGCCTCCGGTAGCCGACTCGGTCTTTCAGCAGCCGACGACCCACGCGTTCAGGAATGCGACGACATCCTTCGAGTCAACGACTCCATCGCCGTTGAAATCGGCAGAAGGATCGCGCTGGCTCCAAGCGTTCAGAAACGTCACTACATCCCTGGAGTCCACCGACCCGTCCCCATTCAAATCGGCTCCCAAGACAAGCGAACCTTCCTGCCCTGATTGGAATCCCCCGCCTCCTTGGAGCTGGAATGCGGGCGAGACGGGATCCAGGCAAGCGTAGACTGCGACGCGCCCGCCACCGCCACCGCCTCCCGTATCACAGGGTGCGCCCGACCCACGGGCGGTAATCTCACCGCTGCCGCTGAGCTGGCTCGCCGTGATCCAGATACTGCCGCCCGCGCCGCCGCCGCCGCTACTGCGCCAGCAACTGCCCCCGTCATGCTGAGCATCCGCGCTGATGCGGCCGGAGACGACCAAGCCGCCCGTGACGGTGAGGCGCATCGCGCCGCCGCCGCCCCTCGCCCTGCTCCAGTACCGGTCTGCGTCTTCACCTCCGCCGCTTCCGAACTGCATCGGCGCAGTCGCAGAGCCGTTCACCACCCCGCCTCCGAGGTTGTAGCCTCGCCCGCCCACCCCTCCATGTCCGCCGCCTCCTCCGTGATAGCCGTACCCCCCGCCTTCACCGGCACCCGGACCACTCCCGCCCGGAAAGCCGCGGCCATCGGCCGACATCAGCCCCGCAGGGCCCACGACAACATCCCCGACGACGCGCACGTGGAACCCGGCATCGAGCGGCGGATGCGTGAGGTTCGCCCCGTTGTCGATGACAAGATCGCCCGGAATGACCAACTCCCCACTCGACTCGGTCGCGGCTCCTACGAGTCCGCCATTGTCGAGGACAAGCACGGGTTTCAATCCGGAGCGGTCATCAATCCAAACGGTACCAGCGCCGCCGCCCTCATTGCCACCTCCGCCATGCGCCGTTATCTCACCGCTGAAGTTCGACGTGTCGTAGGTGAGAGATACCCGGCCGCCTCCGCCGCCTCCGCCCGTGTCACAAGGCGCCGCGGCAC
Organism: uncultured Phycisphaeraceae bacterium; assembly: GCA_964435785.1. Taxonomy (GTDB): domain Bacteria; phylum Planctomycetota; class Phycisphaerae; order Phycisphaerales; family UBA1924; genus PNC22. Next base: position 39,123 of record CAYTAH010000007.1, read on the forward strand.
CGCGGGCTGTGATCATGCCAGACCCTGTAAGGCGCACCGCGCTGATCCATATACTGCCACCCGAGCCGCCCCCGCCGCTACCACGCCAGCAGCTGCCGCCCTCGCTTTGAGCATCGGCGCCGATGCGACCATCGACGGCGAGTTCGCCGGCGACGGACAGGCGTACTGCGCCGCCGCCCGCCGTGCCGTGGCTCCACTGCTGGCCCGCGTCCTCACCACCGCCGCTGCCGAGCTCCGTCGGCTGAACATAGGAGCCGTAGGTTTCACCGCCGTTCTCATCACCAAAGCCGTTGCCGCCAGCACCGCCGTGGGCACCGCCGCCACTGTGGTAGCCGTATCCGCCGCCGCTGCCGGCGCCGGGGCCCTCCCCTGGCGCAAAGCCCCGGCCATCGGCGGCGATGAGGCCCTGCGGACCAATGCGGGCATCTCCGGCTACTTGGATGTGGAGCCCCCCGGAACCAGGGGCGTGCACGAGATTCGCGCCTGCATCCACGAGGAGATCCCCTGCCACTTGAAAGTCGCCCTCGATCTCTGTGGCTTCTCCAAAGAGTCCCCCATTGTCCACGATGAGCACGGGTCGAGCGCCCCCCAGATCATCGATCCAAATAGTGCCTGCGCCACCCGCATAGAAACCGGGAGAACCATGGGCCAGAACTTGGCCCGCGAAGCTGTTCGATGTCAGCGTTAGCGCCACCCGCCCTCCGCCGCCACCGCCGCCGTTGTCGCATGGCGCGGCTGAACCGCGCGCCGTGATCGCTCCGGCGCCGGAGAGACTCTCCGCGATGATCTGGAGGCTGCCGCCGGCCCCCCCGCCGCCAGCGGCGTGGTAGCAGGAGCCGCCATCGGATTGCGCGTCCGCGCTAATGCGGCCGTCGACGACGAGCGCACCGCCGACGCGCAGAATGGCAGCGCCTCCACCTGCTCTGCCTCTGCTCCAGTACTGGTCTGCGTCTTCCCCTCCGCCGCTTCCGAACGTGGCCGGACTTGAATAGGAGCCGTAGCAACCCCCACCCACGAGGCTGTATCCGTCTCCACCGGCGCCGCCGTGGCCCGCGCCGCCGCTGGACACGCCGTACCCACCCCCCTGGCCGGCGCCGGGACCGAACCCCGCGGGATGGCCGCGCCCCGCGAGGTCTATCGCGCTCTCGGGTAGATCGCCCGATGCACCCTCGACCGAGCAATCGCCGACGACCGTGAGGTCCATTCCGCGGACGAGGTCGGATCCGTCGCCTGCGTAGTCGTGGATGAATTCAGGGCTATGGGTGAGGGTCGCAGGCTGATCGGCCGTTCCCCGCTCCAGGCGAAGCGAGGAAATCGTGTGCCGGCCGTCAATCGTCAACACACGCCCCCGAACTGTGATCTCGGCCGTCTGGAGCTGGACAGTTGCGCCTGTTCGCTGATCGGTGATCACGATGTCGTTCGGACCGACTGATACATCGGCAAATTCGATATAGACGGGTTGGGCGAGAGTGGCCGCCGTCTGGGCGACGCTGGCGCTGAGTACGGCTGCGAAGCGTGGACAACGCATACGAGAGCTCTCCTTTGGAAACTTGACGAGTCCGCCAACCGTATCGAGAGACCGTGCTAGTTGGGCGGAGCGAGAGATCAAGAGGTTTAGCAATGGCGCAATCGCTGCCCCACCCGCCGATAGGAGTCGGAGGGAGCGGTGGTCACGGGCACCCGTTGCTGTGGGCCCCGGACCAGTCGTTGAGGAATGCGATGAAGTCCTGCGTGTTGACGACGCCGTCGGTGTTCCAGTCGGCGAGGTCGTCGCCGGCGGCCCAGAGGTTGAGAAACTGGATGAAGTCTTGGGTGTCGACGGTGCCGTCGCCGTTGAGATCGGGCAAACAGGGCTCGTTGCCGGCATGGTACTTCGCGAGGAAGGCGTCGAGCCCGCCTTGGTGAGGTCCGCCGAGGCTGCCACCGGTGTAGCCGCTGATGTACACACTGCCGGAGCGGTCGGCGACGACGGAGTAGGCGGCATCCTCAGCAGTCGTCCCGTGCTGGAGCATCCAGAGGAGGTTGCCGGTGCTGTCGTACTTGGAAAGAAAGAAGTCCTTGTCCCCTTGGTTGGGCCCGCCGAGGCTCCCGGTCGTGTCGCCGGTGATGTACACGCCGCCGGCGTCGTCCACCGCAGCCATCAAGCTTCGGTCTCGGGCGCTCGTGCCGAGCTGGCGCGTCCAGAGGAGAGTGCCGGCGCTGTCGTACTTGGCCAGATAGGCGTCCCTCTCCCCCTGGTTGTCCCCACCGAGGTTCCCGTCGGTACCGCCGCTGATGTACACGCTCCCGGAACCGTCCGTAGCGACCGCGGAGCCGCTGTCGAATGCGGCCGTTCCGAGTTGGCGCGTCCAGAGGAGATTGCCGGCGCTGTCGAACTTGGCCACGTAGGCGTCTTGACCTCCCTGGTTGGGCCCGCCGAGGTCTCCCCAGGTCGCGCCGTTGATGTAGACGTTTCCGGCGCTATCCGTGGTGATGGCACCGCACGAGTCAAGGCCGGGCGTGCCGAATTGGCGCGTCCACAGGAGATTGCCGGCGCTGTCGTACCTGGCCACAAAGGCGTCGAATTCCCCCTGTTGAGGCCCGCCGAGGCTGCCCAGCGTCATGCCACCGATGTACACACCGCCATCGCTGTCCACTGCGGCGCCCACGCCGTAGTCGATTGCGGCCGTGCCGAGCTGGCGCGCCCAGAGGAGATTGCCGTCGCCGTCGTACTTGGCCAGATAGGCGTCCCTCACCCCCTGGTTGTCCCCGCCGAGGCTGCCCTCGGTATAACCGCTGATGTACACGTCGCCATTGTTGTCCACGGCGAGGCCCGCGCTATCGTCACCTTCGGAGGTGCCGAGCTGGCGCATCCAGAGGAGATTGCCGGCGCTGTCGTACTTGGCCAAGAAGGCGTCCCAGCCTCCCTGGTGAGGCCCGCCCAGGCTTCCAGCGGTGTGGCCACTGATGTAGACGTTGCCGGCACTGTCCACAGCGACGGCCTGGCTGCGATCCCACTCGGCCGTGCCGAGCTGCCGCGTCCACAGCAGGTCCTGCGCGGCGGCGGGGATGGCGAGTGAGGTCGCGATGGCGGAAAGCGCGGCGGCGTAGACGCGGTTTGACCTGCCCATGCTGATGGTTCCTTTCCTCCATGCGAAGATGCCACACGGCCCGCTTGGCAGAACGCATGGAGTGGGTCCCGGGCGCAAAGAAGTCATGAAATCTAGGGTTCCTCTGGCGCGTTGGCTGGACGGCACTCGCCGCCGGGGAAACTACGGACCACCGGTATCAACATGTGGCTGAGTTCTCCTTCGCCCGTGGCACGGGCTCAGCTCGAGTCCCGCCGGGGTTGGGCGTCGGGGATGATGTTCTCGAGGCGCCAGGTAGTGGAGTCGGCGACGAGGCGGAGGGCGAAGCGGGCGGGGGGCTCGTTGGGGCGGAGCAAGGTGAAGTGCTGGAGGGCGTGGACGCCATCGGGCTCCGGGGCGGCGGGCTCGGACTCGATGTGCGCGTCGGGGAGGGTGTCGAGCAGGCGCTCGAGCCCGGCCTTGAAGGCGAGGCGGCCGGTGTGGGTCTCCATTGCCTGGCCGCCGACGAGGTCGGCGATGGAGTTGAAGGCCTCGCGGAGCGTGGCGGGCTTGGCGGACTGGAGGCGGGAGATCACGGAGGCGGCGGTGTGGTCGGGGGTGGGCGCGGGATTGGGGATCTCGCTGGTGGTGACATCGGAATTGTGTGAAGCGGCATTCGACTCGCCGCGGGCATCTTGCGCGGCGGGAGAGTTGCGATCGTCGGCCTGATGGAGCGCGGGGTTCGTCGGGCGGTCTCGGGCGGCGGGTTCGGTGGCGTGGTCGTCGGGCGGAATCGGGGTTGGCTCGGGCGGGGTGTCGGGTGGGGATGCGGGTGGTGATTGGGGGTCGTCTCGCGCGGGCGCGACGGACTTGCCGGCGAGGCGGAGGATCTGGGAGGCGGCCTTGCGGCAGGTTTCGACGACGGCGGGCGGGCGGTCGTCGCCGGCGGCGATGCGCTCGAGGGCGAGTGCGGCGGTGTGGAGGGCGCGGGCGATGACGGTCTGTGCCTGGATGGCCGCGAGCTTCTCGAGGGCGTCGAGCTCGGCGCGGATGGCGGGGGACTCGGTGACGACGAGGAACTCGCTGAGCGGGAGGCCGAGGGCGCGGGCGCTGTGGGCGAGGTCGGTCTCGGGGTCGAGGAGGGCTTGGAAGACGGCGTCAACGGTTTCGTGGGAGTGCATGGGCGGAGTGTCGCGGGTTGCGGGCGGAAGGGAAGGGGAAATGGTGGTAGGTCCGCGATTGCGCGCGCAGGGGAGGACATGCGCGGTGAGATTGCGCGCAGGGAGGGATGTAAGCGGGGGCGAACATCACGAAGCGGCACGAGGACCCCTCCGGGGTCCGGAGGCGCGCGATATGAGGGATCGCGGTCCGGGGGTGTCGTCCCGATTGCATCGGGACTCCACCCCCGGCTACTTACGACGAGCCCTCCGGGCTCCGGCTGACGTAGAAGTGAGTCAGTCGGAGGCCCCGATCGTGAGTGCCGCGCCGGCGCTTTCCTTGCGCTGGACGTGGAGCTTGCGCATGCGGTGGTCCGACCAGTCGCGCACCGCGAGGTCGGGGCTGCCGGGGCTCTCGTGGATGCGGAGGATGTCGTACGAGTTGTTGCGCTGGGCGGGGACGAAGCCGGCGTCGCGGATGAGGCGGCAGAGGACGGCCTCGTCCATGCAGTAGGTCGTGCCCGCGGCCGAGACCACGTTCTCCTCCATCATCACGCTGCCCATGTCGTTAGCGCCGAAAGCAAGGCCGGTCTGACCGACGTGGGGGCCCATGGTGACCCAGGAGGCCCCGATGGAGTAGACGTTGTCGAGGAAGAGGCGGCTCACCGCCTGCGTGCGGAGGTAATCGACTGCCCCGCTCATCCGCAGGCGGCGGCCGAACTCCGGGTGTGCCCTCGCGTCGCCGTCGCCGGTGAGGTTGGCGACGACGTCGCCGGGGAACTCGCCCTCGTCGCCGGGCTGGGCGCACCAGTCCTTCACGCGCCCCAGCGGCGTGTTCTCGCGCTGGAAGGGCCAGGAGATGAAGGCCTTGTAGTGGCCGAAGGGAGAGCAGCGAGACAGCGAGTCAGCGAGACAGGGGTCCGAGCCATGGCCGGAGGGAGAGCAGCGAGTCAGCGAGTCAGCGAGACAGGGGGCGGAAGAGTCACCGAGATCGGGGATTGCAAACCCTGTTTCGCTGTCTCGCTGCCTCGCTGTCTCGCTCAGCCCCATCGCCTTGTCCTGCCACTCGCGGATGCAGCGCATGTGGTGGATGCGGTCGGCGTAGCCCTCGATGTGGCCGAACATCATGCTGGCGCTGGTGAACATGCCGACGGAGTGCGCGGCGTACATGGTGGTGAGCCAGGCCTCCTGGTCGCACTTGCCGAGGCCGATCTTGCGCCGGACGGGGCCGGCGAAGATCTCGCCGCCGCCGCCGGGGAGCGAGTCCATGCCCGCGCCCTTGAGCTTGAGCAGCACCCAGCGGACTTTCTGGAAAAGGGTTTCGCCCGGCGGATCGAAGAAGTTGACGAACTCGATCATCTCCGGCGGGCTGAAGGCGTGGACGTGGACGCGGGGGAAACGGTCCTTGATGGCCGCGAGGAGGCCGAGGTACCAGTCGAGGGGCAGGTGCGGGTTCATGCCGCCCTGCATGAGGATCTGCGTGCCGCCGATGGAGACGAGCTCGGCGATCTTGGCGAGCAACTCCTCGTACTCGAGCGTGTAGGCGTCGTGGTCGTCGGCGTCGCGCCGGAAGGCGCAGAAGGTGCAGCGGGCGGTGCAGACGTTGGTGTAGTTGATGTTGCGGTCGATGACGTACGTGCGGAGCACGTCGCCGTGGATTGCGCGGCAGCGGGCGTCGGCCCAGCGCCCGAGCTCGGCGGTGGGCATGCGGTGGAAGATCTCCAGGGCCTGCTCGGGGGTGAGGCGGGCGGCTCCCCGCACGACGTCCGCGAGCAGCCCGGCATCGAGGCCGGAGAGGTGGGGGTGCGTCTGGGCCCGCTGGTAAATCGCACTCATGCTCGCGTCCTGCCGGCGGGTAGACCCACCGCCGTGTTTTCAAAGTTTCCTGAAAGTCTCGATCAGTGTAGCGCGGGTCTCCGCCGGAAGTCCATCGAGCTTCCCTCACGCGCGGGGGTGGTACTTCTGGTGCACGCTCTTGAGACGTCCCTTGTCCACGTGGGTGTAGATCTGGGTGGTGGCGATGTCGGCGTGGCCGAGGAGCTCCTGGACGACGCGGAGGTCGGCGCCGCCCATGAGGAGGTGGGTGGCGAAGCTGTGGCGGAGGACGTGTGGGTGGACGTTGGCGAGGCCCGCGGCGGCGGCGTGGAGCTTGACGATCTGCCAGACGCGGACGCGCTCGAGGGGGCGTCCGGTGCGGGAGAGGAAGACGCGGGCGCGGTCGCGTCCGTCGGGGCGCACGAGGCGGGGGCGGCAGTCGGCGAGGTAGGAGGCGAGCGCGGCGCGGGCGGGCTTGCCCATGGGGACGAGGCGCTGCTTGTCGCCCTTGCCGGTGATGCGCACGACGCCGAGGGACTCGATGACCTCGGAGAGGCCGAGGGCGCCGACCTCTCCGGCGCGCAGGCCGCTGGCGTACATCAGCTCGAGGACGGCGCGGTCGCGGAGCCAGAGTGGCGGGGCGTCGGGGTCCTGTCCCGGGCGCGGGGCCTCGATGAGCTGTCGCACCTGGCGTGGGGAGAGGACGTCGGGGATCTTCTTCCAGCGGGTGGGCTGGTCGAGGAAGTCGGCGGGGTTCTGGTCGATCTCGGCGCGGGCATCGAGCCAGCGGAAGAGGACCTTGATGGTGGCGAGGTGGCGTGCGACGGAGGAGGCGGCGAGGCCGCGTCGGCTGAGGCGGGTGATGTGCTCGGCGAGGTGTCGGTGGTTGATCTGGTCGGGGGCGCGGACGCCGAGCTCGGCGAGGTGATCGAGGAGCTCGCGCACGTCGCGTCCGTAGGCGTCGAGTGTGTTGGCGCTCATGCCGCACTCGACGCGGAGGTAGGTGAGGAAGGCCCTCTCGAGCGGGGCCATGGCGTCGGCGGCGTGTGTGTGTGGCGCTGTGGGCTTGGGCACGGCGGAATGATCGGCGCGCGGGCGTGCGGCGGAGCACGAATCAAAGAAGACGACCCCGGTCCCTCGGGACCGGGGTCGCGCGTGTTGGGGTTGGCGTCTGTTGGGTCAGCCTCCGTGCTTACCCGAGCAGCTGCAGGGCCGACTGCGGCTGGCTGTTGGCGATCGCGAGGACGGTCTGCGACGCCTGGGAGAGGATCTGCGAGCGGGTGAGCGCCGCGGTCTCGGTGGCGAAGTCCGCGTCGCGGATGACGCTCTCTGCGGCGGCGGTGTTCTCGACGGCGATGCCGAGGCTGCGGATGGTGGAGCCGATGACGTTGGACTGGAAGGCGCCGAGGCGGCCGCGGAGGCTGGAGACCTGGTTGATGGCCTCGGAGACGATCCTCTGGGCGTCAACGCCGTCGGTGTCCTCGAGGTTGTATGTCTTGCCGGAGGCGAGGTCGTCGAGGAAGCCGAGGTCGCTGGTGCCGAGCTTGCGGACGGCGACGTCGCTGATGCCGACGGAGACCTTGCCGCCGATATCGACCTGTCCGGCGAGCTGGAAGTCGGCGCCGCCGCCGGTGATCTTGAAGGCGTCGATGGAGCCGAGCGTCTGGGAGGCGCCGGTGGTGAGGGTCATGGCGACGTCGAGGAAGTCGGTGTTGATGTTGATGTTCTTGCCCTTGGAGGTGGCGGCGATGCCGTTGATGATGGCGCCCACGTCCTGGCCGGAGTCCTTGACGCCGTTGTCGGCGGCGGTGGAGTCGAAGGTGGCGCGGATGGTGGTGTTGATCGAGCCGGCGTCGTCGGCCTCCATGTCGTAGAAGCCGAGGGTGCCGCTGCCGTTCTGGAGGCCGGCCTCGTTGACGACCTTCACGGTGGCGAACTCGTCGGAGCCGAACTCGTTGGAGTAGAGGGCGATGCCGGTGGCGCCGCCGGCCACGGAGGCGACCAGGCCGGTGATGTCGGTGAAGGTGTTGATGGCGGTGACCATGTCGGAGAGCGCGGTGCCCGAGGCGAACTGGAGCTCGCGGCTGCCCTTGGCGCCGGTGATCTCGATGGTGAAGTTGCCGTCGTCGGCGCCGGCGAAGCTCAGGCCGGTGGCGCCGAAGGACATGAAGAGGATGCCCTGCTGGGCGGACTGGGTGACGAGGACGTCGACGTCCTGGGAGGCGCCCTCGAACTTGGCGCCGTTGACGCGGTAGTCGGTGACGGAGGAGCTGACGGAGCTGACCTGGTAGTCGAAGCTGCCGTTCAGGAGCTTCATGCCCTGGAAGGAGGTCGCGCCGGCGATGCGGTCGATGGTCTGGAGGATCGAGTCGATCTGGAGCTGGTTCGCGGCCTTCTCCTCGGCGGAGATGCCGCCGCTGCTGGAGCTGGTGGTGACCAGGCCCTGGAGCTCGGTGAGCAGGTTGGAGATCTCCTGCAGGCCGCCCTCGGCGGTGTTGACCACCTGGTCGGCGCGGGTGGCGTTGGCGATGGCGGCGTTGGTCGCCTTGATCTCGGAGCGCAGGTTCTCCGAGGCGATGAGGCCGGCCGGGTCGTCCTTGCCGCGGTTGATCCGCAGGCCCGTGCTGAGGCGCTCGAGAGACTTCCCGAGCATGAGGTTGTTCTGCCCGAGCACGCGCTGGGCGATCATCGACTGGACATTCGTGTTGATGCGACTCATTGCGTCCTACCTCCGTGCCTGATCTCGGGCGGGCTGTGTGTGTTCGCCGCCCCCCAACCCCTTGCCCCGGGGTCGGGCGTCCTGCCCGGTCCTCGGGTGTGGCCTTTGCCACGTGACCCCCCGGATCCGTCCGGGAACACGCGCCGGCCTGTGGCGGCCCGGCGTCGACCGGAGGCATCGACTCTCGCGGGGGGGCGGTTGAGCGCTACTGGTGTGGATCGTGAGGAATTGTGCGCCCTGCGAACGCGGGCAAGGCGGCCGGCGCAAGAAGAAACCCCGGCTCGATGGCCGGGGCTCCGGAGGGGGGATTCGGGTCGGTGGGCGGTTATCCGAGCAGCTGGAGCACCTGCTGCGACTGCTGGTTGGCCAGGAGGAGGATGGAGGTGCCCGACTGGGCGAGGATCTGTGCCCGCGTGAGCTGGCTGGTCTCGTGGGCGAAGTCGGCGTCGCGGATGCGGGAGTTGCTGGCGCTGAGGTTCTCGTAGGCGGCCTGCATGGAGCGGATGTTGGTTTCGAGGCTGTTGCGTTCGAGGGCGCCGAGGCGGCCGCGGAGGATGGTGATCTGGTCGATGGCGGACTGGACGACGTCGTTGGCGAGCGTGAAGTCGCCCCTGTCGACGCTGTTCTCGATGCTGTTGGCGCCGCCGGACTTGACGGAGCTGAGGAAGTGGAGCGTGCCCTCGTCGAGGACGCCGCCGAGGTTGGAGGCGGCGACGGAGGGGATGCCGGCGCCGATCTGCTGGAGCGGGGTGATCTCGGGTCCGACCTGGAAGAGGGCGCCGCCGCCGGTGATGTGGAAGGTGCTGTTGGCGGCGGAGGGGTCGATCGCGAAGCTCTCGGCGAGCAGGAGCTCGACGGCGAGGGACTGGGAGTTGACGGAGACCCTGAGGCCGTCGCCGGTGGCGAGGTTTCCGTTGACGAGTGCGGAGACGTTGCGTCCCTTGTCGCGGTCGGCCTCGGTGACGCTGCCCCAGGGGAAGCCGCCGGAGGTGTCGGGGAGCTCGGCCGAGTCGGGGAAGCGGTAGGTCTGCCAGCCGTTGGAGCCCGGGGGCGGGGCGTTGAGGCGGCGGACGGAGACGAAGGAGGCCGAGCCGTAGTCTGCGGACTGGAAGACGATGCCGGAGTTGGCGTTGCCGTTGATGAGCGAGGCCTCGACGCCGGTGATGGAGGTGAGCTTGTTGATGCCGGCGACGACGTCGGTGAGGGAGGTGAAGGAGTTGAAGGTGAGCACCTCGACGCCGCTGGGGCCGGTGATCTCGAGGACGGTGGTCGAGAGGATCTGGCCGAGGTGCGCCGGGTCGGTGGTGCCGGGGTAGTAGAGGGCCCCGACCTGCGCGGAGGCGAGGACGTTGACCTCGACCTCGAGGCTGTCGACGTTGACGAGGCTGGCGGTGTTGACGCGGGCCTGGGAGATCTCGGAGGTGTTGACGCCGGAGAGGGTGTAGTCGAGGCCGCCGTTGAGGAGCTTGAGTCCGCCGAAGGTGGCGGTGTTGCTGATGCGGGTGATGGAGTCGATGGCCGAGTCGATCTGGAGCTGGTTTGCGGCGCGTTCCTCCTTGGAGTTTGCGCCGGTGTTGGCGGCCTCGACCATGAGGGCGCGGATGGAGGTGAGGAGGTCGTTGACCTCGGCGAGCGCGCCCTCCGTGGTCGCGATGACCGAGGAGGCGCGTTCGACGTTTTTGATGCCCTGCTCGAGGCCGTGGAGGTCGGAGCGGATGCGCTCGGTGATGATGAGCCCGGCGGGGTCGTCGGCGCCGCGGTTGATGCGCAGGCCGGTCGAGAGCCGCTCGAGGCGGAGCTGGAGCTCCTTGTTGTTCTGCTGCAGGTTGGATTGGGCGATCAGGCTGGGGATATTGGAGTGGATCCTCGACATGGCAATCCTCCGTGACTGGGGCCGAGGGGTGTGTCGATCCTCTTGACGGCCTGGCGCGGGCGATCAGCCCGTGCGCTTGGTGGCTTCCTTCTTGGCGTTGACGGTGGTGGGCTGGGGGAGCGGCGGCGAGGCGCGGAGCGGCCTGGCCAGCTGCGCGGCCCGGGATCGCGCTGCCGCGCGTTCGGGCCCGGGCTGGATGGTCTGGCTGATCACCTGGATGTCGCCGTTGAGACGCGCGGCGTGCTCGTTCTCGCGTCGGATGGCCTCGTAGACCTCCTTGCGATGCACCGCGATCGTCGTCGGCGCGGTGATGCCCAACCGCACCTTGTCGCCGCGGATGTCAACGACCGTGATCTCGATCTCGTCGCCGATCATGATCGTCTCATCCCGCTGACGTGAGAGCACCAGCATGGGTTTGCTCCTGGTAGCACATAGACTCCGGTCGCCGTCGGGGACGGCGGTCCGGGGTGAGCGCGTGGCGCGTACGGATGCCACGGGGGGATGCTGCTCGTGGCGCCGGGCTCACCCTGCGGGGAGCGCCGGGGACGCGAGCGACTCGTTGAACGCAGGTTTCAGGCCGACGCGGCCTCGGTCGCGGCGGTCACCTTCATCAGGGGGTGACGCGTGGTCCACTTCTTCTCCGCGAGCACCATCTGCTCGCCGCCGCGGGTCAGCGTGTTGACGACCAGCGGGCCCTGGAGATTGCCCGTCAGCGTCTGATCGACCTTGTTGACGATCACGAACACCTGCGCGTCCGCGAGGTCCTCGAGCTCCAGCGAGGCCATCTGCTCGGGGCGGATCTGCACCGCGTAGTCGGAGACGAAGAGCGAGGGGTCCGTGACGACGAACGCCAGCTCGGGGTCGTCCACCGACTGAAGCCAGAAGAAGCACGCGTCTTCCCCGGGCTCCAAGAGGCAGAACCGCTGGTGCTGCGGGAACCCCAGCAGCCCCTTGGCGAAGGTGATCACGCGGTCCTCCGCGATGTCGATCACCCCAAACCGTGTGGTCCGCACTTCCATGTGTGCGCTCCAGTTCACTCGGCCTTCTCCAGAAATCGATCCCCGGCGATCCGTGCCGGCGGACTTCCTGTCCACGACCGGGCCCGCGGCCGAGACGGGCCCTCGAGGCGTTCAATCCTGATCACCGGCCCGCGGCTTCCGCCGCGCGCCGATCCGATCCCCGCCTAGGCGAGGAAGTCCAGCAGGGACAGGCTCGAGGCGAGCGCCGTGGTCTGCAGCCCGGCCTGGAGCTGCGTCTGCAGGAGCGCAAGCGTCGATGCCGCCTGCGCAAAGTCCGCGTCCTGGAGCTGGCTGAGCACGGACTGATCGAGCACGTTCCGGTCCTCCAGCGCCGCCGACTCCTTCTCGACGCGGTCGGCGTAGCCTCCGACGAGGGCCCTTGTCTCCGCGAGCGCGTCCACGGCCGCGCCGATGCGCTCTCCCGCAAGAGCTATGCCAGCGGTGTCGTCGGCTTCGAGGGCGTTTCGGAGGTCGATGAGCCAGGAGAAGACGTTTGCGGGCCGGACCTTGGCGCGGTCCTGGCCGTGGAGCGTCGCGCCGTCGGCGCTGAGATCGCCGCCGAGCAGGCCCAGGTCCGCGGCGGCCTGGGAGTTGTTCCGCGGCTCGATGCGGAGGTCGTCGGTCATGCCGGGCGCGGTCGAGTCCTGCTCGAGGACGATGCCGTTGGCGCCGTCGGTCAGGCCGGCGCGGAAGAGCGTGGTGGGCAGGCCCTGGGCGGCGAGCTGGGTCGAGGCCTGGCTGTTGATCGCGTCGAGCACCGTCTGGACGGTCGCGACGTCGGCGGGGGAGAGGTTGACATCGATCGTCGCGCCGTTGCCGAGGGTGATGGTGAAGTCGATGTCGAGGGAGGGGTCGGGGTCGCCGGACTGGGGGTCGAGCGAGCCGGAGACGATGCGGACGCCCCGGCCGTCGTTGAAGTCGGCCAGGCGCGTGGCGTTGTCGAGCGATCGGATGCCGAGGGCGGAGGCGGTCCCGCCGTTGCCCTCGACTTCCTCGATCGCCAGGGCCGACTCGCCGGAGGTGGCGACCTCGCTGAGGACGTTGATCCCCGAGCCGTCGGCGTTGATCTCGACGCGCAGGCCGAGCCCCGAGGCTTCGATGCAGTTGCGGATGTCCTGGAGCGTCTCGGCGCCGGCGAGGTCGACGGTGCGGGCGATGCCTTCGGCGCGGAGGCGGATCTCGCCGAGCGGCGTGCCGTCGAGGGCGCGGAGGGCCGAGACGGGCGTCGTCCAGGCGAGGCGGGGCGCGAGGTCGATGCCGGCGCTCGCGCCGGCGGCGAACGTCATCCCGGCGTCGGTCGCGAGGCCGAGATCGCGGGCGGTGGAGCCGGAGCCGACGTCCGCGAAGAGGAGCCCTGGGGTGGCGCCGCCGGCGGGGTCCACGTCGATGGTGAGGGCCTCGCCGTCGAATGCGACGCCGCCGGGGCCGAGGATGGTGACGCCCTGCTCGGCCTCGTAGGCGCGCAGGGCCGAGGCGATCCGGTCGGTGACATCGTCGATCGTCTCCGCCCCGATCAGGTCGATCTCGGTCGGCTCGGCGCCGTCGAAGGCGAAGGTGATGACCCCCCGCTCGACGCCGATCCCGCGTGCGCCGTTGAGGTCGCTCAGGCGGGTGTCCGCCGTGAGGTCCGGGTCGAGGTCCACGGTGCCGCGGACGCGCGACGACGTCGAGCCCAGCAGGGTGCCTCCCCCGAGCGTGACGGGGATCAGGGCGCCGAAATCGAGGTCGGTGGTGAGGCCGGGGCCGGTCGCGGTGTAGCGGTACCCGGCGCGGAGCGCCTCCATCGGGCGCTGGCCGGGGACGCTCCCGCCGAAGATGTGCCCGACGCGCGACTCGCGGTTGGCGATCTGGAAGAGGCCCTGGATGATCGACTCGATGACGACTGCCTCGCTCTGGCGCTCGCCGGAGCTGGATCCGAAGTTGGCCTGCTCGGAGGCGATGGACTGGGCCTGGAGGAGCAGGTCGCCCGCCTCGGCGAGGGCCTGGTCGAGGGTGGCGAGCGAGCTTCCGGCGACCTCGAGGTTGCTCCCGATCTGCCCGGCGCGCTCGAGCCTGCTCCTGACGGCCGCGATCGCCACCGCCTTGACGGCGTCGTCGCTGGGGCGGTGGATGGCCTTGCCGGTGGAGATCTGGTTGGCGACGCGGAAGAGCTGGCTGTTGGTGCGCGTGATGTTGGAGAGGGCCAGCTGCGAGCGCAGCAGGTCGGGGACTCGCCCGAGGTTGGATGGGATGCTCGACATCGCCGCACTCCTCCTCAGATCGTGGCCAGGAGCGTGTCGAGGAGCTCCTGGGCCACCGAGATGACCCGCGCGGAGCCCTCGTACTGCTTCTGGTAGTTGATGAGGTTGATCGACTCCTCATCGATGCTGACGCCGCTGGCCGCGGCACGCTGCGCTTCGAGGCTCTCGCGCACGATCTGGGCCGAGTCGAACCTGTCGGCCGCGTACTCGGTGTCCACGGCGATGCGCTGGACGCGGTCGCCCCAGAATCCCTGGATCGTGACGCCGCCGAGGGCCTCGAGCTGCCTGTCCTGGAGGGCGGCGATCTCGAGCGCGGTGCCGTTGGCGACGAGCTGCCCGTCCACGAGCCGGCCGGTCGCGAGGCGCGACGGGTCGTCGAGCAGGTCGGCGCGCACGGCGATGTCGGCGCTGCTGGCGCCCGAGAAGAAGGCGTTGACGCCGAGCACGGCGAGGGCGCCCGAGGTGTCGTCGGAGAAGGAGAACTCGTAGCCCGCGTCGGCGGCGAGGCGGAGGCGGCCGTCGGCGGTGAAGGCGGCGGTGAGGTTGGCCACGCCGTCCAGGGCGGCGCGGATGTCCTCGGCGGAGGTGTCGTCGGCGAATCCCGGCTCGCCGGCGTCGGTCAGGCCGTCGAGGTCGACGTCGATGCGCACGGAACGCACCAGCCCGCTCGCCTGGTGCTTCACGTTGACGTAGAAGCCGCCGTTTCGGGCCTCGAACGGGAGAGCAGCGAGCGTGTCGTTCAGCGGCGAGTTGAGCGCGACGGCGCGGTCGCCGGTGGGGATCGCCAGGAGCCCGGTCGCCGCCGAGAGGCCCTGCGCGCCCTGGCCGGTGGAGTGCAGCCTGTTGACCTCGTAGATGAGCTGGGCGGCGATCCCGTCGAGGGTGCGGAGCGTCTCCTCGATGCCGATGTCGCGGCTGGCGAGCAGGCCTCCGACAGCGCCGCCCGAGATGCGCAGCGGCTGACCGTTGGTGGCGAGGGTGACCACCGAGGTCAGGCGTGATCCGTCGGACTCCTGTCGGGCGTCGATCCCGAGGTTTCGCGCGCCGAGGACGACCGGGGTGCCGGCGATCAGGACGTCGTACTGGCCGTCGGCCTGCTCGACGACGGAGGTGTCCACGATCTCGCTGAGGGTGGTGACGAGCATGTCGCGCTGGTCGCGCAGCTCGTTGGCGTTGGGCCGGCCGCGCTCGGTGCGGGCGATGGCCTTGTTCAGCTCTGCGATCTGCGTGAGGATCTCGTCGGCGCGTCCGATGAGTCCGGAGAGCTGGCCCTGGACCTGGTCGCGGACGCGCACGACGTCGCGTCGTATCCGGTGCATGAACTCGGCGAGGCGCTGCCCCTGCTGCACGACGACCGTGCTTGACTGCTCCAGGTTCGCCGCCTGCGACCAGGCTCCGAAGAAGCCGGCCAGCTCGCTGGAGAAGTCGTTGCCCGTGAGCTCCTGGAGAGAGGCCTCCAGCAGGCTCATCGAGTCCAGTCGGGCCGCGGCCGAGGCCTCGTCCGATCTGCCCGACCACAGGCGTCCCTGGAGCGCCTCGGAGACCTGGCGCCGGATGTCGGCGATGCTGACGCCGCGCCCGATCGTGCCGAAGGCGCCGAACGCCTGGCCGCGCATCGGCTCGAGCGACATCACCTGGCGCGAGTAGCCCGGGGTGGAGGCGTTGGCGATGTTGTTGGCGGCGACCTGGACGCCGGCCTGGCTCGCGGACAACCCGCTCCGGCCGATCAGCATGGCGGCGGTCAGACTCATCGTGCCCTCACCTGGTCAGGTCGATGCCGGAGATGACGGAGGCCCCGGGCTCCACGCGCCCCGCGCGTCCGTAGACGCCGGCGTGGTTGAGGCTGCGCTGCATGTGCTGCACGAGGCCGCGCACGTGGCGGAGCATCGAGCCCGTCGCTTCGTGCAGACGGCGTTGCTCGGACCGCGAGTGCTCGGCGAGCGTGCGCAGGCGCGAGGCGAGATCGATCGCACGGGAGCGCTGCGGTTCGGGCAGCTCGTCCGCCAGCGTCGAGAGTCTCGACTGCGGGCTTCCCGGCGCCAGCGCGGCGACGGTCAGGCGGCGCTCCTCCTCGAGTGACGCCAGCGTCGCGCAGGCATCGGACATCCGGGCTCGGGCCGCGGCGAGGGCGCGGGCGTCGGCGCGGCGGATCGCTTCGCGCTGGGCGCTCGACGCCTCCGCGAGCCGCTCGTGCGCGCTCACCAACCCCGCGAGCAGGTCGTCGAGCGGGCGGTGGGGGGGCGGCGTCGTCGCCGGCTTGGGGCTTCTTCGTGTCGCTGCCTGCATCGCCGGCTCCTCCGGCGTCGACCGGGCTAGGCCCGGGCGGCGGTGGTGTGCGCTTCCGTGCTCCCGTGCCCACGCAGTTGGCGTGCCAGTCGCTCGACGAGCGGGAATCGTGCGGCGCGGGTGATCTCCCGCGCAAGATCTGCGTCGAGCATGGCGCGGAACTGCTTCTCGCCGCTGGTGGGCGCGAACGGGGGCGCCGCCTGGCTCGACTCCCGGACCAGCTCGAGGGTGGGCTCGATGAAGGCGAGGGCGACGAAGTCCTCGGCCGCCTCCCGCGCCTCGCTCGCCCCGGGGCCCGGCCCGTGGCTCGACTCGGCGCGGGTCAGCAGGCGCTCGAACTCCTTCTCCCGGCGGGGCGTGGCGATCCCGGGGGCGTCGGGGGCGCGGGCGGGAGAGAGCTGGATGGCGCCGGCGGGGTTCATCGAGAGGGTCACTCCACGATCAGCTTGGCGTGCAGGCATCCCTGCTTGTGGATCTGCTGGATGATCGCGATCTGGTCCTTGGGGGGGATGCTCAGCTGCTTGAAGGCGGCGAGCAGCTCGTCGAGCTTGGCGCCCTGGCTCTCGCCGGGCTCGGTGGTCAGCCCGATCCAGCGTGACTGCGTGACCAGCGGGTCGGCGGGCGTCGGGACCGGCGGTGGGATGGTGCTGGTCACGGAGATGCCGTCCATGGTCACGGCGACGGGGCTGATGCGCACCTCGCCCTTGAAGGTGATGGCCCCCGTGCGGACATTGCAGATGACGACGGCCGGCAGCTTGAGCAGCGACTCGGCGATCTGGGTCGCCATCACGTCGGCGATGAAGGCCGCGGGCTCGGCACGCTCACCCTCGGGGATCTCCACGGTCACGGTCCGGTCGTCGATCGCGTAGGCGACGCGCGGGCCGTCGGCTGAGGAGGGGGAGTTGAAGTAGGTGTCGTTGATCGCGGTCGCCACCTGGGAGGCGGCGGCGTACCCGCGGTAGTGGGGCTCGAGGACGAGCACAAACCTGGTCTCGGGGGCGGGCATGACCAGCTCCCTGACGATCTGTGCGCCGCCGGCGACGCGGGCGGTCGTCGGGATCGCCCGGTCCTGGAGCATCACCGGCCCGCTCGCCATGGCGTAGACGGGCGAGCCCGGGATCGCGCCCAGCAGCGGGGCGACGAAGAGCTGCCCGCCCTCGAGGCTCGAGGCGGTCCCCATGGTCGCCACCGTGATGTCGAGCCGGTCGTTGAGGCGGGCGCCGCCGGCGGGGACCTCGCACGCGACCATCACCAGGGCCACGCTGCGGGTCTTCTCCAGCGCCCGGAGGTCGGGGAGCGGGATGCCGTTGTGCTGGAGCACGCGGGCGAGGGGCTCGGCCATGGCCAGCTCCTTGCCCGAATCGCCCGTGCCGGGAAGGCCCATCACCAGCCCCGGTCCGGCGAGCGTGAAGCTGCTGTCGGTCGAGAGGCGCGCAATCTCCTGGACGGTCATGGTCTGCCCCGTGAGGGGCGCGGCGCCGAGGAGCCCGGCGAGGAGGCCGGCGAGCGCGAGGTGCTTCATCGTTGGGTACTCCGCATGGGGGACAGGCGCGCCCGGGGGCGCATCGGCGGCAAGGGTGTTCCCGTCATGGCTCCTCCTCGTCCAACCTCTAGAAGTTGAAGATGGTCTCCAGCACCCTCGGGATCAGCCCCTTCTTGGCGGCCCTGTCCACGTCTCCCTCGGTCGTCTGCACGATGTTCAGGTCGGCCAGCTGCGAGGAGCTCACGGTGTTCGCGTTCGTGACGTCCTCCTGCCGGCAGGTGCCGGAGAGGACGATCGTCTTCTTCTCCCGCCCGTGCGCGACGGCCTTCCGCGCCTCGAGCACGAGGGTTCCGTTGGGCTTGACGTCGATGATCTCCGCGGTGACCCGGGCGATGAACCGGTCCGTGCGCTCGGCGTCCCCCTCGCTCTTGAACTTCTGATTGCTCTCGATGCCCAGCTCGGCGAGCGGGCTCCGCTCTCCCGGCTCGAGGCGGAGCTCGAGGAGCTGCATGAGGTCGGGGAACTCGCTCACGGAGCCGGAGAGGTCGTAGTCCTTCTTCGTGTCGAGGCTCTGGTTGCTCTCGGCCCGGCTCGTCTCGTCGATGATGATGGTGATCAGGTCGTGCACGTCGAACTGACGCGGCTCGGGCACCTCGACGAACATCATGCTCACCGAGCGCAGGGGCGCCGAAGGATCCGGGGCGCCGGTCTCGCCGGCGGGGATCTCCAGCGGACGCGTGTAGAAGCTCTGCGCAAGGGCCGCCGGCGCGCCGGCAGATGCTGCGCCGCACGCGATCGCGATCCCAAGGGTCCAGCGGCTCATCGGGGCCTCCTCCGGTTCGGCTCAGTCACGCGCCGGAAGAATCGCAAGGCCCGTGCCGCGCCCCGTGTGTCCTGACCAGGCCACCGCCTGGCCCCGTCCGGAGACGGTCGCGCGGAAGCGCTGGCGGGAGTCCGACGCCGCGGCGAAGGCGATCTCGTCCCCTTCGCGTCCGTCCTCGAGGGCCGCGGCCTCGCGCCGAACGACCCAGCGCCCGGTGACGACCCGGACGGAGACTCGGTCGCCGCGCCTGATGACGAGGGGCGGCTCGATCGACTGGATGTCCAGCGGCTCGCCCGGCGTGATGCGCCGGCGGGCGACGGCGTTGGCGGCGTCCTCGGGCGAGACGGCGGGGCTCCCTGGGGGCACCCATCGCTCCTCGGCGAGGATGTCGTCGGGGCCGATGGCGCTCCCGCGCTCGATCGCGCGGGCCGCGACCGCCACCGGGCGGCGGACCTGTAGATCGACCCGGATCGTCTTCCTGACCATGCGCCCGTCGGGCCCGTGGACGGTCACGGAGACGGGCATCCGGTCCGAGGCGCCGGTGGGGGCGATTTCGAGGACGCGTCCCTCGGTGGGGAGATCGAGGAGCCCGCGATCCCCGGCTTCGAAGTCGAGGCGCACGGCGTCGGGCGGCACGGCCAGGATGCGGCAGAGCTCGCGCGCCACCGCCCCGCGGACGGTCGGCAGCGTCACGAGGTCGGCGCTCTCGGGGGCGGCGGGGGCCGGGGCGGGCGCGGGCTGCTGCGCCGGCGCCGGCGGGGTCGCGACCCGGACGGCGCAGGCCGAGCCGGAGAGCGCGACCATGCCGGCCCGGTCGCCCAGGTCGGACTGGAGGAGCGTGCGCACGCGCTCGAGGTCGATGGTGATCCAGCCCCCCGGCCCGGCCGGCTCGGCGCCGGGCTCGGGGATGAGGACGAGGCCGGCGATGCGGTCGGCGTCCGGGCCGCCGACCGCCGCGACGTCGCCGAGGCGCACCGCCTCTCCGGGCGGGACGCGCGCGGTGCGGCGCAGGTCGATTGAGTGCTGGGCCGGGGCGTCCGGCGGCGCGAGCGCGCCCGCCAGAGCCGCGATCACGAGCATCCATGCTCTCATGTCACCGGCCTCCGGTCAGTGCTACCTGCGGAGCTGGGCGACGCTCCGGAGCGTCTCGTCCGCGGCGCGGATCGTGTTGCTGTTCATCTCGAAGGCGCGCTGGGTGCGGATCATCTCGATGAGCTCGCGTGTGGGGTCCACGTTGGAGTTCTCCAGGAAGCCCTGGAGGATGCTCCCGCGGTTCTCCTCGCCCGGGTTGCCGAGGATCTCGGGCCCGCTCGCGGCGGTGGGGACGAAGAGGTTCTCGCCGACCTGCTTGAGGCCCGCCGGGTTGACGAACGTGGCGATCTCGATCTGCCCGATCTCCTGGGGCTCGGTATCGCCCTCGGCGAGCTCGAAGACGCGTCCGTCGGCGTTGATCGTCACGCTGATGGCGTCCTCGGCGATCTGGATCGTGGGCTCGAGCCGCCGGCCCTGGTCGTTGGCGAGGACGATCTCGCCGTCGGAGTTGAGGGTGAAATTGCCCGCGCGTGTGTAGGCGACGCCGTCGGGGCCCAGGGAGTCCTCCACGCCGACGCGGAAGAAGCCGTTGCCGTCGATCATGAGGTCCAGCTCGCGTTCGGTGGTCAGCGGGGCGCCCTGCTCGAAGGTCACCTGCGTGCCGGAGACCTTCACGCCCATGCCGACATAGAGCCCGGTGGGTCGCTGGTCGCCGAAGGCGTTCTCGGTGCCGGGCTGGGCGCGCTCGATGTACATGAGGTCCTGGAAGTTGGCGCGGCTGGCCTTGAAGCCCGCCGTGTTCACGTTCGCCAGGTTGTTGGCGATGACGTCGAGCTGGGTGTTGAGCGCCGAGAGCCCCGACGCCGCCGATTGCAGTGCGATCACAGCCATGCCGAGTCACCCTTCCTCTCGCCGCGCCTAGGCGACGCGTGCGAACCGGTTGATCGCCTGGTCGAGCAGGCGGTCGTGGTAGGAGATCATGCCGATGTTGGCCTGGGCGTCCCTCGCCGCGGCCTCGATGTCCATGAGGGTCTGGATCTCGTCGACGGCGGACTCCTCGATCGCCCGCTGCTCGATCAGGCCCGAGGCGGGGCGCTTGCCGGCGAGCTGGCCGGGGTCGGGGACGAACTGCCCGTCGCCGCGCTTGCGGAGCAGGTCGCGCCCGGCGACATCGACGAAGTCCAGCCTCGCGGTCTCGGCGCCGCCCTGGAGGATCGACCCGTCGGCCATGACCGTGACCGGCTGGGTCGGGTCGAGGCGGACCGGGCGACCGTCGGCCCCGAGGACCGGCAGGCCGTTGACGGCCGAGACCAGGCGCCCGTCGCCGCCGAGGGTGAAGCGGCCGTCTCGCGTGAGACGCACCCGCTCGGGCGAGCCGTCCCGCTCGTCGAGGAGGGTGAAGAAGCCGTCGCCGCGGATGGCGAGGTCGAGGTCGTTGCCGGTCTGGCGGATCGTGCCCTGCTGGAAGAGGGTGCGGGTGCGGGCGCCCATGACGCCGGCGCCGAGCCGCTCGATGAGGTCGCTCGAGGGGAGGTGGCCGAGGCCGTCCTCGACGCGGGCGGGGTCGCGCTGGCGGGTGATGGGGAGGTCGGGCTTGAAGCCGGCGGTGTTCACGTTGGCGAGGTTGCCGGTGAGGAGGTCCTGGCGGTAGACGGCGTTGAGGGCGCCGGAGGTCGAGATATAGAGGCCGTAGTTCATGCGCTCCTCGGGCCGGGTGCCGGAGGGGGCTACTCAATCGGCGTGCCAGCGGTGATGGGGGCACGGGGCTCGGCGTGTCGCGCAACGGCCGCGCGGTGCGCACGAACCGCGCCTGGTTGGGTCAGGGGGAGCGCTGCCGGGATGCGGGGCGTCCGGTCATCCGCCCATGCCGCACCCGCCGCCGGGCTTGCCGCAAGGGCAGCAGCCGCCGAGGGGGAGGGGCCCGCCGGCGGGGGCGGCGCCGCTTCTGGCGGCGAAGGTGGAGAACTTCCGCTTGAAGGTGCGGCCCTTGCCCTCGGGGTCGTCGAGGGGTTCGTCGGCCTCGGCCATGGGGCGCTGGACCTCGATCACCGTCCCGTCCTGCTCGCAGACGTACTCGTAGAGGGGCATGCGGAAGCTTAAAGCGAGAGCATCTCGGATCTCAAATCTTCTCGAATCTCAAACATCCCGGACCACGTCGATCACATGGTGTGCTGGGTCGGGGCGAGGGCGGCCTCGACGCGGCCCTTCCACTTCTCGTAGCCGGCGCGGCCCATGAGGCCGAACGTCGCCTGCTTGCCGGTCTCGACGGCGGGCTGGTCGTAGGCGTCGATGTTGAGCATGAGGCCGGCGTAGGCGGTGACGACCTCCCAGAGCATGATGAACTCGCCGACGTGGTGGGCGTCCACGCGGGGGAAGGTGAGCGTGAAGTTGGGGCGCTGGCTCTCGACGAGGGCGAACTCGGTGGCGCGTCGCTCGGCGTTGAGGAGCGACGCCATGCTCTTGCCCTCGAGGTACGCGAGGGCATCGACGCCGAGGCCGGTGGGGATGGTGACGTCGTCGGGCCCGAAGTCCTCGACGGCGACGAGGCCGAGCACCTTGTCGTTGGGGCCCTCGCGGTAGAGCTGTACCTGGGAGTGCTGGTCGGTCGTGCCGAGGGCCTTGATGGGCGTGAAGCCGGCGAAGACGGTGTCGCCGTCGAGGCTCACGCGCTTGCCGAGGCTCTCGGCCCAGAGCTGGCGGAACCAGTCGGCCATGAGGTAGAGGGCGTTGCAGTAGGGCATCATGACGTGGTTTGTCTTGCCCTTGCGCGTGCCGAGCTCGACGAGGAGGGTGGCGAGCATGGCCGCGGGGTTCTGCGCGAGGTCGGGCGAGGAGCAGCGCTTGTCCATCGCGTCGGCGCCGTCAAGCATGGCGTCGATGTCGATACCGGCCATGGCGGCGGAGAAGAGTCCGACGGGGCTGAGGACGCTGAAGCGCCCGCCGACGCCCTCGGGGACGGGGAGGGTCGCGTAGCCGTCGGCGTCGCAGATCCGGCGCATCGTGCCCTTGGCGGGGTCGGTGATAGCGACGATGTGGCTCTTGAAGTGGGAGCCGAGGGCGTCCTTGAGCATGCGCCGGATGATCATGAACTGGGCGGCGGTTTCGGCGGTCTCGCCGCTCTTGGAGATGACGTTGAAGAGGGTGCGCTCGAGGCCGCCGAGCTCCTCGCAGGCGCGGAGAACCGAGCTGAAATAGGCGGGGTCGACGTTGTCGACGACGAAGACGCGGGGGCGCGGCCCCTTCGTCGCTCCGTCGCTTCGTCGCTTCGTCGCTTCCAGATTCCATGTTGCCGGGCGGAGCGCCGACTGGAGGGCGATGTTGCCGAGGGCCGAGCCGCCGATGCCGAGGACGACGACGTTATCGAAGCGGCCGGCGCAGCGATCGACGACCGATCGCACCGCGGACACGTGCTCGCTGCGCATGGGGTCTCGCGCCAGGTCGCGCCAGCGCTCCCAGCCCTTGCCGCGGCTCTGGGCGAGGCGGTCGGTGAGGTGGGCGGCGGCCTGGGAGAGCTCCGATCCCGGGCCGATCCGGGCGGGGTCGAGCCCGTGGTCCCCGACGCGGTCGGCGAGGCAGTTGGCGTAGTCGAGGGTGAGCATGGGGGAGGATACCCCCTGACCTGATCGGAGGAACGCACTGTCACTCGGCGGTATTGGCACCATCGCGGCGGGAGCTATTCGAGGTCGTAGGCTCCTCCCGACACCGTTTGGGTTCGAAGGTCGAGTGTGAATTCGCGCCAGTCGTCATTCGGAGCGTCCCAGGCCAGGCCGTGCAGCGTGTGGCCTCGGGACTCCAGGCCGTCGAAACCGTCCCACGAGATGCGCGAGGATTGCCAGACGAGACTCTTCCCGTCGGTCGCGGAGATGCGCACCCCATCAGAGATGAGGAGCAGCTTCGCGTCGGGCGCAGCTATGACGCACTCAACGGACGTATCGAACGTGCGAAAGTGCTCGGGTTTGTTCGTGGGCACCAGAATGCAGTGGCTCCCGGAGCAGTAGAGCAGGTTGTCGGGATCGGGAGTGCTGCAGAGCGCGAACCCAGAAACGCTCCAGCGATCGGGCGGGAAGTAGCCGAACCACGTGAGGCCAGAGGCGTGCCGAACACGGGCGGTCGCACCGTCCGACGAATCGGGAGGAAACCAGATCGTGCGATCCCCGGGGGTTGAAAGCGCTCCGATTTCGAGTGTGTAGTTCATAGGGAAGTCTGAGTGAAGATGGTCGAGTGCGTTAGACATGGAGTCGTTCTCGGGCCGGAGAGTCAAGGCTGCCGGGCATCGATGTTGAGTGCTCGATCGACGATCGCGCCGCCGAGGCGCTCGATTGCGCGGAGGCTTGCTTCGGGGCGCGGACCGCGGCGGCGGGCGCGCTCGTCGAGTCGCGACCAGTCGCGGTGGCGGCGCAGCCGGCGGAGCTGGCCGGGGATGGTGCCCGCGTCGGAGGCTTCGCCGAGTGCGGGCGGGGCGATTGCGCGTTCGCTCGCCTGGCCGTAGGTCTGGAGGCGTCCGACGAGCCACAGGCCGCGGCGTGCGACGGCCGCGAGGGCCGCGTCGCTCAGGCCCAGCTCGATCTCGCCCCGGGCCTTGAGCGCGGTGTGTCGCGCGAGCTCGCGCCCGCCGATGGCGACTCCCGCGGCCCCGCCGAGCACCATGCCGAGGCCGAGCGTTGCGCCGCCGGAGCCGGCGTCGATGACGCCGCCCTTGACGCCTCCGGCGAGCAGGCCGCCGGCGAGGGCGGTGATGACCGAGCCGACGGTGAGCGTGGTGTCGGCGGGGTCGAGCATGTCGGCCTCGCGCCCGGCGTGCTCGTCGATGGCGGCCTCGATCGCGGCGAGCCGGTCGGGCGGGACGCCGTGCAGCTCGGCGAGGGCCTTTCGCAGGCGGAGCCAGCCCTCGCCCAGAGCGGCGGCGAGGGAGGTCTCTCCGGCGGCGCGGTCGTCGCGCCGGACCACGACGCGGTGCGTGGCGAGGTCGACGAGCAGCGTCGCGAGCTCCTCGGCCATGGCGTGGACGCGCCGCTTCTGCTCGTGCTCGCGGAGGCGGATAATGCGCTCGATGCTCTCGGCCCAGCGACGGTCGAGCAGCTCGCGGAGCTTGACGAAGAGGCGGAGCGCGTCGGCCTCGCTGGCGGCCCAGGCGTCGTAGCGCACGACGGCGTGGAGGCCGTTGCGCCGGAGCGCGGCGTCCCACTCCTCGACGCGGGCGAGCGGGTCGCTCGTGCAGTTGAGGACGGCGACGATCGGGCGCCCGCAGCGGCGGAGCAGCTCGTGCTCCTCCCAGTACTTGTTTCGGGGCGGCTCGCGGGCGTCGAAGACGAGGAGGCCCGCGTCGCACTCGCCGAGCGTGCGCAGCGGGCGCAGGTCGCGCTCGATTTCCGGAGGCGCGGCGGCGAGGAGCGACTCCAGGGCGGCGGCGCCCGAGAGCGACTCGGCCGATTCCACCCGGCGCAGGTGCTCGAGGGCGAGTGCCGCGTTCTCCAGCCCCGGCGTGTCCCAGAAGGCGGCGGCGTCGTTGCCGGCGAGGCGCAGCCTGTACTCGCGGCTCTCACGCGTCGTTCCCGGCTCGTCGGCGACCTCGCCGAGCGAGGCGTCGCGGAGGAGCGTGCGCAGCACGGAGGTCTTGCCGGTGTTGGTGTGGCCGATGACGGCGAGGCGGATGGTGCGGTCGCTCACCGCGGGCCTCCGATCGGCGCGAGCCGCGTGCGCACGTGCGCGATGAGCGCGGGCACGTCGGGTGCGCCGTGCACCGCCGGCGCGTCGCGGAGGACGCCGTCGATCGAGCGGGCGACGTCCTCGTCGGGTCTGCCCTGGAAGCCGAGCACGAGCGCGTGCAGCACGGCCGCCTGCGCCCCGTCGGCGATCGCCTCCCGATCGCCGGGGGGCTGGGGCCTGAGGGCGCCCGCGGCACGCGCGCCGAGCTCCCCGATGGCGGCGCCGACGGCGGCGTAGAGCGGCCAGAGCCCGGCCGCGAACCCGATCGGTCCGCCCGCGAGCAGCACCGCCGAGAGCGTGCCCGTGGTGACGAGGGTCGCGGTGGCGCCCATCCATGCCGGGTGTCGCGGCATCCAGGCGGGGAGGAGGCGCCCGAGCGATCGGGCTCCGTCCGAGACGAGCGCGCTCGCGTCGTCCAAGTCCAGGGACGCCGCGGCCCGGGCGGCGCGGCGCCACGCGGGGGCGGCGTCGAACCTCGCCTCGATCGATCGGAGCAGCGAGGCGAGCGAGGCGGGGGATGCGTCGGCGCGATCCGCCCAGGCCTGGACATCGTCGAGCGATCGGGCGATCGCGTCGGTTCCCGCGCGGACGGGCGCGCGATCGCCGCTGCGGGCGAGCTCCTTCAGGCGAGCGGTGGTCGTTCCGGTGAGGTGGTGCAGATCGGCCTCGATGATGCGCTCGGGACGGACGCCCGCGGCTTCCGCGGCCTCGCGCCAGAGCGCCGTGCGGCGGGCGATCCGCTCCGCGTCGCGGTCCGAGCGGTCGGTCGCGAGCGAGCGGCTCAGCGTGAGCACGACGGCCGTGCGCTCGGCCCCGCGCGCGACCAGCTCGCGCAGGAAGCCGCGCTCGGCCTGGGCCGGCGTCTCGCCCCGGGAGAAGAACGCCACGAGCGCGGCGGGGCGCGTCGCCGCCCCGTCGAGCGTCTCGACGACGCGCCGGCGGTCGGCCGCCCCGTCCACCATGCCCAAGTCGGTCCACGCGCCGACGTCGCGCGGGGGCCAGGCGCCGTCCACATCGAGCTCATAGGCCAGCATCGCCGGCTCGCCGAGCGGGCGATCGTCCTCGACCGCCGCCGGAGAGGCGGGGACGGTCTCGGTCGCGCCCTCGTGCTCGCGCGGCTCACCGGGCACGGACGCCCTGCGTTGCCGCTCGAGGGCGCGCCGTCTGTAGGAGGCGGACACCGGCAGCGCCGCCGCGTTCGTGACCACGCGCATCGCCGCGAGCGACGCCGCGAGCGCGACCAGACGGGGCGCTGCGCCCCACACAAGCAGCGCGCCCACGAGCATCCAGGCCCACGCCGCCGTCTCGCCGGCCGCGGGCTGGACGGGCGTGCCGCCCGCCCGCGCGCCGGCGATCTCCTGGGCACCGGGCGAGGGGAACCCCAGCGCCCGCGGGCCGGACGCCACGGCGTCGATGAGGGCCGCCGCCTGCCCGCTCGAGAGCAGGGTGGACTTCCAGAAGAACCGGTACTGCTCTCTGAAGCTCGCGGCCACCAGGAGGGCGAGGACGGCCCCGACCACGAATCCCAGGCCGGCGGTGTGGCCGAGGGCTCCGGCCATCAGCGCCCCGCGCCGGCCGCCGAGAAGCGTTGCCGCGGCTGCGCGGACTCCCGAAAGGGCTCCTCGGCCGGCGAGCAACCGCCCGAGCCATCGAGCGCCCGCGTGTGCGAGCCCCATCAGCGGGTGGGAGGCGCCCGCGAGCGCGACGGCCATCGCGACGACGGCGCCGAGGAAGAAGAGCGTGTGGACGCCGAGCGTGACCTGGAGGAACCAGAGCACGTTGAGGTCCGCCGCGCCGGGTGAGGTAGGGTCGCCGCCTCCGGCCAGGCCGGCCCACGCGGCCGAGAGGCCCGCGAGGAGGCCGGCAAGTGCGGCGGCGGGCCAGAGGAGCCGCTGAGACTCGAGCGCCTTGCGCACCGGAGCCTCGATTCTCTCCTCGGCCGCGATGCGCCGGGCGCGGGCGACGAGCAGCGCATCGCCATCGGCCTCGGGGAGAGGGGGTTGCGCGGCGCGGTCGAGCCACGCCGCGCCCTCGCGTTCGGCGTCGGCCACGGCCAGCACGATCGCCCGGTCGGCGAGGCTCGGCCTGGATCGGCGTGCGGGCATCGGGATCATTGTTGGCAATCCATGGCGCCGACCCGCGGGGCTTGGGCGCGGGCGTCGTGGACGGTGTGCCGCGGAGGTCCCAGAACCGCTTCGTGCGCCGGGGCGCCGTGGCGTCGCGAGGGCGCCCCGTGCCGACCGATTCGAGCTACCCTCTGCCATGATCCACCCCTGGCACGACGTCACCCCCGCGGTCGAGGGGAAGGACCTCCCCGGCATCTTCAAGGCGATCATCGAGATCCCCAGGGGCTCGAG
Organism: uncultured Phycisphaeraceae bacterium; assembly: GCA_964435785.1. GTDB lineage: Bacteria > Planctomycetota > Phycisphaerae > Phycisphaerales > UBA1924 > PNC22. Next base: position 66,680 of record CAYTAH010000007.1, read on the forward strand.
CAACAAGTACGAGCTGGACAAAGGGTCGGGCATGCTCAAGCTCGACCGGGTGCTCTCGTCTGCGGTGCACTACCCGGCGAACTACGGCTTCATCCCCCAGACGCTCGCGGAGGACCACGACCCGCTGGACGTGCTGGTCTACTGCACGGAGCAGATCCCGCCGATGACGATCTGCGAGGCGAGGGCGGTGGGGCTCATGACGATGGTGGACGCCGGCGATCCGGATCACAAGATCATCTCCGTGCTCTGCCAGGACCCGATCTACAGCGAGTTCCAGGCGGCGAGCCATTTCCCCAAGCACATCTTCAAGATGCTCAAGCGGTTCTTCGAGGACTACAAGCAGCTGGAGGGCAAGGGGGTGGAGGTGGACGACATCATGCCCGCCGAGGCGGCGCACGCCGTCATCGAGGACGCCCTGGAGCGTTACGCGATGGCCCGGCGGACCGGGGGGGCGAGGGGGCTGGTCCTGTGAGGCGCGCCGCCGGTCAGCCCGACGCGTTCCCCGAGATCGACCGCGTGCTGATCGGGCGCGACCGGATCGCCGCGCGCGTCCACGAGCTCGCCGCCGAGCTCTGCGCCGACCTGCGGGCCGACCTTCAGCGAGGGGGGCAGCCCTCCGGCGGGGGGGCGCGGATCGTCATCGTGCCGGTGATGTCGGGGGCGATGATCTTCGCGTCCGATCTGCTGCGGGAGATGCCCCTCAAGCTCTCGCTCGGGCTCGTCGCCGTGAGCAGCTATCCCGGCAAGAGCCTGGCCAGCAAGGGCACGGTGATCAAGAGCGAGCTGCCCACCGACCTGGCGGGCAAGCACGTCGTCATCGTGGACGACATCCTGGACTCGGGGCAGACCATCGAGCTGGTCCGCTCCATCGTCGGGGAGCAGGGGCCCGCCTCGGTCCGCGCGTGCGTGCTGCTCCGCAAGGACGTGCCCCGCGCCGCCACCATCCCCGACCACCGCCTCGCCGAGTACGTCGGCTTCGACATCCCCGACGAGTTCGTCGTCGGCTACGGCCTGGACTACAACGGCTTCTATCGCAACTACCCCGAGATCGCCACGCTGAAGAGGGAAGCCCTATGACGCACGCCCCCGCCGAGGCGGCGGGGCGGGTTCCCCGCGAGCTGCGCCCCTGGGTTGAGCCCGGCGACGAGGTCGTCATCCACATCAGGCCCAGCCCTTGGGCGATCCTGATCGAGTCCGCCGGCACGCTCGCGGCATCCGCGCTCCTCGCGCTCCTGGCGCTGATCGTCGCGGGCGCGTGGGGGGGCGCGGCGCAATGGGGCTACCCCATCGTCCTCTGGGCGGGCCTCGGCGCGGCGGCCCGGCTGCTCTGGCAGACCGTCGTGGTGCTCTGTCGCCGTTACGTGCTGACGCGCCGGTATGTGCTCCGCGTGAGCGGCGTCTTCAATCGCAGCGCCGCCACCCTGCCCATCGGGCGCGTGCAGCACGTCGTTCTGGTCCGTACGCTGCTCGAGCGCCTCACGGGCACCGGCACGCTGGGCTTCGCCACCGCCGGGACCGACCGCATCGAGGCGGCGTGGGTGGTGGTTGACAGGCCCCTGCGCAGGGTCGAGGAGGTTCGAGCGGTGATCGAGCCCCGGCGGTCCATCCCCGAGGCGAGCCAGCCGGTGGTGATCGGACTCGCGGGGGGCGTGGGCGCAGGCAAGAGCGAGGTCGCCCGCGCCTTTGCCCGGCTGGGCTGCGTCGTCGCCGACTCGGACAAGGCCGCGCGCGAGGCGCTGGACCGGCCGGAGGTCAAGTCCAGGCTGGTCGAGTGGTGGGGGGAGCAGATCCTGGGCGCCGACGGACGCGTGGACCGCAAGCGCGTCGCCTCGATTGTCTTCGGCGACCCCGGGGAGCGCCGCCGGCTTGAATCGCTCGTGCACCCGATCGTGCGTCAGGGACGCGCCGAGCTGCTCGCCGCTGCCAGCGCCGCGGGCGCCCCTGCCGTGATCGTGGACGCGCCCCTGCTGTTCGAGGCCGGGCTCGACGCTGAGTGCGACGCGGTCGTGTTCGTGCACGCCCCCCGCGGGGTGCGGCTGGAGCGTGTTCGGGTCTCGCGGGGCTGGGACGAGGCGGAGCTGGAACGCCGAGAAAAAGTCCAACTCCCCCTTGATGAGAAGCGGAAACGGTCAGATCATGAGATAGTGAACGACGCCGGGGCCGACCGCCTCACGGCGGAAGCCCGGCGAATCCTCGATCAGATTCTGGCTCATCGAAGGGGAAACGGTCCGGGTGCTCCCGGTTCGGATGCCGGTTGACGGGCATCGTGTGATAGCCGACGGCGGTTCCCCTCCAGCCAGTGCGACAGGCTCTCTCCCGTTCCGGAACGGTCACGGAGGGTGGAGTCCCCAGGGCGCGTGCGGGAGTGCGGCGGCCCGAGGGGAGCGGGAAAGGTCCGAGGCGCCGGCCCGCGGGCTCAGGGCAACGTACGGCGGCTTCCGCGCGGCTTCAGCCCGTCGCGAGCCGCGAATCGATCTCAAGGAACGAAGACAACATGGCCAAGACGAGCAACGTGGTCGAGGACTCGCCCAAGCCCAAGAGCAAGCGCAAGACCTCGGAGGAGTCGCCCAAGGAGGCCGCCGAGCAGCCCAAGGCCGCGGCGCGTGCGGAGCCCGCCCCGGAGCCCAAGCCCGAGTCCAGGGCGCAGGCGGCGCCGGAGCCCAAGACCGAGCCGACCGTCCAATCCAGGGCCGAGTCCCAGCAGGCCCCGCCCGCGGAGACCGCGTCCGACGGCCAGCAGGCGCGTCCCGCGTTCGATCGCCCCTCCGGCCCCGGCATGGCCGTCCAGGGGCTCGATCAGGGAGGCGGCAAGCGGCGCAAGCGGAAGAAGCGCAAGGGCGGCGGCGGGGGCGGGGGCCCCATGGGGCACGGCGGCGGCGGGGGCGGCGGCGGACGCTCGGCCTACCCGGACCACATCCTCCCCAGCGACGAGGAGCTCGAGCGTGAAGCGGCCGAGCTCGAGCGCATCGCGCGCAACGCCGACCCCGAGGCGCTCAAGGACCAGTTCACGATCGGCGAACTCCAGCGGATGGAGCTGCCGGACCTCTTCGGGGTCGCCGGGCGCGAGGGCATCGACGAGCCCCAGTCGATCCCGAAGCAGGACCTGATCTTCAAGATCCTCAAGGCGCGGGCGACGCGCCTGGGGCTGATGTTCGGCGAGGGCACGCTCGAGATCATGCCCGACGGCTTCGGGTTCCTTCGCTCCGCCGAGCAGAGCTACCTGCCCGGCCCCGACGACATCTACGTCTCCCCCAGCCAGGTGCGGCGGTTCGGGCTCCGGCGCGGCATGATCGTGCGGGGCGCCATCCGCCCGCCGAAGGAGAGCGAGCGGTACTTCGCGCTGCTCCGCGTGGACGAGGTGAACGGGCGCCCGCCGGCGCGCATCCACGAGCTGGTCAATTTCGAGGACCTGACGCCGCTCCACCCCGAGCAGCGGTTCATCCTCGAGACCAGCCCCGAAGAGATCGAGATGCGCGTGGTGGACATGGTCGCACCCCTCGGCAAGGGCCAGCGCGCCCTGATCGTCGCGCCCCCCCGCACCGGCAAGACCGTGCTGCTCCAGAAGATGACGAGGGCGATCACGAAGAACTACCCGGAGGTCAAGATCATCGTCCTGCTCGTGGACGAGCGGCCCGAGGAGGTCACCGACTTCCGTCGGAACACCGACAAGTCGGTCGAGGTCGTCGCGAGCACGTTCGACGAGCAGTCGAGCCGGCACGTCGCGGTCGCCGAGATGGTCATCGAGAAGGCCCGAAGGCTGGTCGAGTTCGGCGAGGACGTGGTCATCCTCCTCGACTCCATCACCCGCCTCGCCCGCGCCTACAACGCCGAGATGCCCCACTCGGGCAAGATCATGACCGGCGGTCTCGACTCCAACGCCCTCCAGCGCCCGAAGAAGTTCTTCGGCGCGGCCCGCGCCATCGAGGGCGGCGGCTCGCTCACCATCATCGGCACCGCCCTCGTGGACACCGGCTCCAAGATGGACGAGGTGATCTTCGAGGAGTTCAAGGGCACGGGCAACTCCGAGCTGCACCTGGACCGCCGTCTCGTCGAAAAGCGCATCTGGCCCGCCATCGACGTCGCCGCTTCGGGCACGCGGCGCGAGGAGCTCCTCATGGACCCGAAGGAGCTCGAGCTGGTCTACCGCCTCCGCAAGGTCCTCAGCGACATGAACGTCGTCGAGGCCATGGAGCTGCTCAAGAGCAGGCTCAAGAAGGTCAAGACCAACGCCGAGTTCCTGATGACCATGGCCCTGGGCTGATCAAGCCGGCCCGAGCCCCGGCGCGGTGGTCCACGGCGCCGGCGGTCCGTCCGAGCCGAACCACCCCGGCCCCGCGGCGGTACACTCACCGCCGGGCCGCCGCCCGGAGTGCGCGGGCAGCCGCGCTCGGGGAGGGCTGCGCCGGTGCGCATGACCAGGGAACTGAGCCTCACGCTCCTGAGCTGTGCCGCGACCGCGTGGGCGCTGGTCATGGTGGTCGGGGGCGCGTGGCTGATGCTCGACGGGGAGGGGCGGTGGCCGCTCCTCAGCCCGGCGGCACGGACGATCGGCGGTGTTCTTTCGGTCACCGCCGGCCAATTCCTTTTCATGTACCTGGTGGCCGACCGATGGTTCCCCCGTGCGTCGAGAGCGATCACGTGGCCGCTCGAGATCGCGGCCAGCCTCGTGCTCGTCGGCGGGGCGGCCTGGGGCCTCTATCAGATCGGGCGGGTGATCCTCGCCGCGGGAACGTGAACCACATGCCTGGACCGAGAACTCCGAGTGCACGTCGCGTCGCAGCCCTGCTCCTGGGCGTGGCGTCGCTTCTTCCCTTCCCGGCGGCGGGCGCCCAGAGCGTCGACCCCGCGGAGTACGCATCGCGATCCATCGCAAGGGTCGCGCTGCTCGACCTTCGCACGCGGGTGATGCCGACTCCCGACGACTACATGATCGCCGGTCAGGTGCTCGGATCGGCCCAGGCGTTCCAGCCTGATGACACGGAGCTGCTCCGGACGCGCATCCGCGCCGCCTGGTCGGCCGGCAACGCCGACGAGCTCGACGCGCTCACCCGCGAGCTGGTGCGCCTGGACCCGGGCGACACGGTGGCCCAGCTTCGCCTCGCCTCCTCGCGCCTGCGCCGGCTCCAGACCGCCGAGGAGCGGCTTGGCGCCTACGACCGGCTCCTCGGCCCGTCCGGCGCCTCGATCGATCCATCGGTGCGCAGCCGGCTGGCGCTCGACGCCGCTCTCCTCTGCCGGGAGCGCAACGACTTCCAGGGCTTCGTGGACCGGCTCACGCAGGCCACGCAGCTCGACGTGAGCAACAAGGAGGCGGCCGCGCTGTGCTGGTCGTACTTCGGGCCCCTCGTGGACACGCGTGCCGAGCGCCTGGAGCTGCTGCTGAACCTGCTGCGGGCCGACCCCACGGATCCCAACATCCACCGCCAGGTCGCCTTCGAGCTGGCCCTCGCGGGGGCGTTCCCGCAGGCTCGGCGCTTCCATTCCCACGCGGTGCGGCTCTTCACGGCGCTTGACCCGAACCTCGATCAGAACATCTCGCTGGAGTCCCTGGCCATTACATGGCAGGTCGCCGGGCCGCACGTCGTCGTCAAGGCGCTCAACGACGAGCTCACGATGATGCGTCAGCAGGCCGCCCTCCGCATCATGCAGTGGGAGCAGGCGCGGATGCCGACCGATTCGCTCCCCAGGCCGGAGACGATCCTTCTCAACCCCGCGTTCAACCAGGTTCGTCTCGTGGCCGCGATCGCCGCCGACGACCGCGAGACGGTCCGTGCGGCGCTGGCGGACATGGGCGCGGCGTCGAACCAGGTAGCGCAGCAGGCCCAGGAGGTCGCGCAGCTCTCGACGCCGGAGGAGCGCACCCAGAGGTCGCTGCAGCTCTGGAGCATTCTGGTGCAGCAGCTCGTGGCGATTGCCTGGGCGGACGCGAGCACGGATTCGCTCAACCAATGGGCCGACCGCGCGGCCGGCACCTTCGGCGAGGAGATGGAGATCACGCGGACGCTGAGGGCGTGGGCGGCTCTGCGTCTGGGAGACCCCGGCGCGGCCGAGCCGCTCTTCCGCGCGTTCCCGAAGGAGATGGTGCTCAACAGGGTCGGTCTGGCCCTGACCCTCGAGAAGCTCGGGCGCAATGACGAGGCCCGTCAGGAGCTGCACGCCCTGGCGACCGGCTATCCGCTCTCGCTCTCGGGGGTGTGGGCGCGCGAACGCTACCGGCGCGACACCGGACTCGACCCGATGGCGACCGAGGAGCGCGAGGCGGTGGACCGGATCGCGGCCTCGGTGCCGGAGTGGCTGGACCGGATGACCATGGATCCGCGCACGTTCACCGCGCTGCAGGCCCAGCTTGTCGATGAGTCGCTCCCGGCGACGGGGCGTGCGAGGCTCCGCGTCCGCCTGACCAACCTCGCGCCGCAGCCGCTCGCTCTCGGGGGCGATCGCTCGATCAACAGCCGGTTCCTCCTCTCGCCGCGCCTCGAGACCGGCGCCGGGCAGCACTTCGCCAAGGTGCTGCCTGAGGTCGCCGAGCTCGATCGGCGCCTGCGCCTGATGCCCTCCGAGTCGCTCGAGGTCGAGATCTGGCCCGACCCCGGGCTCGTCGGGTGGCTGGCCGAGGTCGGCGCCATCGAGACGGTGCGCGAGCGGTGGCGCGTCATGCAGGGATACACCCTCGACGCCGAGGGCGTCCCCACGCCGGGGGTGCTCTGCCTCGAGACCGAGACGCGGGGCCTCGTGCGTGCGCCGCTCGAGCTGGGACGCGTCGGGGCGACCGAGCTCGCCGACGCCCTGGACGCCGCGTCACAGGGCCAGCTCCCGGGGGTTGTCGCGGCGGTGCGGGCCCGCGCGCTGCTCGAGCCCGGCACGCCCTACTCGCTCGCCGGGGATGACCTGCTGCGCATCGCCTCGATCGCCGCCGACCGCTACCCGCACCTGCCCCCCGCGGCGAGGGCCATGATGCTGGCGGTGCTCCCGACGGGGACCGCAGCGCCCGGCATGGAGGCGTTCGACGCGGTCGCGCTCCGGGAGCAGGATCCGGCGCTCGTCCCCATCGCCCTCGTCTCGCGTGCGACCAGCCCCGACGAGCCCGCGCTCGCCGCGTGGCTCGCGGCCGAGTCGGAGGACCTCGCCGCGCTCGCGCGGGCGCTGCGCACGCGCCTCGCCTCTCCGGGCACGACGTTCTCCCGGCTCAACGCGGCCTCGCTGCGGGCCTCGGCGTCCGTCGCCGGTGGGGAGGAGTGACGACGCGCCTCCACGCCCTCCTGGGCGGCATGGCGCGACCGGGGGCGAACGGCGCGTCGGGGCGGTCGAGACGGATCCTCGGGGCTGTGGTCGGTCTGATGCTCCTCGGCGCGGCCGTGTGGGCGCTGGTCTCGCAGAGAGCCGTGCTCGACAGCGCGACCGAGGCGATCAAGACCGCCTCGCCGGCGCTGATCCTCGCGGCGCTCTGTCTGCCGCTGCTGAGCTGGCTCGCCACATCCCTGACCTTCTGGCTGCTCTCGCAGCGCTACGCGGCCGTCCCCGCCACGGACATGATCATGCTCATCGGCGCGGCGTGGCTGCTCAACCATCTCCCCTTCCGCCCCGGGATGGTTGGACGCGTCGCCTTCCATAAGAAGTTCCACGGCATGGCGATCGGCGACGCGGTGCGGGTCATGATCACCGCGATGATGCTCACGGGATGCTCGCTCGGTCTGCTGCTCGTGGTCGCGATCGCCGTATCGCGGATCGACAGCACGCCGGCGCACGTGCTGGCCCTCTCGACGCCCACGCTCGGCGCGGCCGCCGGGGCGGCCGTGGCGCGCCTCGCCGGCCGAGGATACTGGCGCGAGCTTGCGGCCCTCTCGCTGCGCAGCCTCGACATCCTCAGCTGGGTGGCCCGGTACGCCATCGTCTTCGTGCTCGTCGGCAGGCCGCTCTCGGTCGATCACGTGGTCGCCATCACCGCGGTGTGCCAGGTGGCCATGCTCGTCCCCATCACGGGCAACGGGCTGGGGCTCCGGGAGTGGGTGGTGGGGCTCACCCTGGCAGCGGTCTCGGCCCCGGGGGTCCGCGACGAGGCCGCCGCGATCGGCCTGGCGGCCGACCTTGTGAACAGAGCGGCCGAGACCGTCCTGGCCGTCCCCGTGGGGCTGCTCTGCTCCTACATGCTGGCCAGGGCGGTCCGCAGACGCGCCTCGTCGCCCTGATCGGCCTCTGGGCTTCACCCGCGGGGCCCGATCCGGCCGATGTCATCAGGCGTACAGATTCCCATGAGGGCAAGGATGTCCGACCACGATCCGGAACCGCGTGCGGGCGGTGAGCGCACCGCGGGACGAGCATGATCAACAAGATCGAACAAGACCACCAGCGCTTCCGGCAGATCGTGCGGGGAAGGATCCGGCGCGACCTGAAGAAGTTCCTCTCGCGCGGCGAGATCATCGGCAAGGAGGGGGGGCGGTACGTCTCGATCCCGCTCCACGACATCGACATCCCGACGTTCCGCTACGGCGACAACTCCACGGGCGTCGGCATGGGCGAGGGCGAGGAGGGTCAGGGGGCCGGGCAGCCCGGGGCCTCGGGGCAGAACGCCGGCGGCGAGCAGGAGGGGCGGCACATCACCGAGGTGGACGTCTCGCTCGAGGAGCTGGCGGACATCCTCGCCGAGGAGCTGCAGCTCCCGCGGATCAAGCCGCGGGGCGAGCACCGCATCACGACGATCCGCGATAAGTACTCGGGGATCCGGCCGGTGGGCCCCGCGTCGCTGCGCCACTTCAAGCGCAGCTACAAGGAGGCCCTCAAGCGCCAGCTCGCCATGGGGGACTACGACCCCGAGGACCCGATCATCGTCCCGATCAAGGAGGACCTGCGCTACCGCTCGTGGACGCAGGTCAAGAAGCCGCAGTCGAATGCGGTGATCGTGTACATGATGGACGTGTCGGGCTCGATGGGGGCCGAGCAGAAGGAGCTGGTGAGGCTCGAGGCGTTCTGGATCGACACGTGGCTTCGGCGCAACTACGAGGGCGTCGAGAGCCGGTACATCGTGCACGACGTGCGCGCGGCCGAGGTGGACCGGCAGACTTTCTTCACGCTCCGCGAGGACGGCGGCACCCGCATCAGCTCCGCCTACTCGTGCTGCAAGGAGCTGCTCGCCGAGCACTACGACCCGGCCGACTGGAACATCTACCTCTTCCACTTCTCCGACGGCGACAACTCGTCGGAGGCCGACAACCGCCTCTGCTGCAAGATCATCGACGAGCACTTGCTCCCACAGAGCAACATGTTCGGGTACGTGCAGGTGGCCTCGGCCTACGGCTCGGGCAACTTCCTCAACGTGCTCCGCGAGGCGTTCCCGGACGGACGGCGCGATGGGGAGGGTGAGAGGCTCCTGCTCTCGAAGATCAACGGTCGTGAGGACATCCTCGAGTCGCTCCGCACGCTCTTCAAGGCCGGGCGGTAGAGACGCGGGGCGAACCGACGCGGAAGGCCGGCACGCCGCACGGGCCGCGCCGGTGCGCTGATCGCCCCTGCTTGCCGTTTGCCGTCTCCTATCCCCGCACGGCGCGCCAGAGTGCGCCGAGCAGCAGGGTCAGGACCGGCAGCCCCGCCACGAGCCCCCAGCGGATGATGGAGAGCCTCGCGGGCTCGATCGGTCCGACGAGCGGCATCGCCCGCGCCCCCGCCGACTGGGCGATCAGCTCGTCCTGGCCGGCGAGCCAGAGCACGGCCGCCTCGAACAGCTCCGCGTTGCCCGGCGACGCGAGGGAGACCCGCCCGTCCGCCATCTCGTACTGGAAGGCGGCGGGGTCCGAGTACCAACCGTTCGAGCCGACCACCACGAGCCGCCCGCGCCGCGATCCGGCCGGCGCGTCGGCACGCTCGGCCGCCAGCGCGACCGTCCACGGCCCCGCGCCGTCATCAACGCCCCGGTCGAACGAGGGCTTGTCGGGGATCATCGGCCGCTGCGCCCGCGGCGTCTGCCAGAGCCTCAGCCACTGCGTTTCTCCCCAGACCGTCTCTTCGGCGCGGACCTCGAGCAGCGCCGTAGTGCGGAGGGATGACCCATCGGCGGCGCGAACCGGGATCGCCCACGGCAGCAGCGTCGGCAGATTCGCCGCGGCGCGCTGGATGGGGTGCTCGCCCTCCCGCCCCGTCAGCGCCAGCTCGGTGAGCACCTCGTCGCCGCGGAGTCCGGGCATGCGCTTGAGCAGCGGCGAGCCGGTCCGCAGTTCCAGCCCCAGGGCCGCGAACGGCACCGCGACCGGGTCCCGCTCCCCGTACGCCGGGAGCACGGACGGGTTGAGGTTGAGCATGATCGGCTCCCCCTCGTCGACGAGCCGCTGCAGGGCCCGTCCGAGCCCCGCGGCACGCTCCGGGCCCGGCGCTTCCTCGGCCGTGCGGGGCGCCGCCGAGGAGTCGGGCGAGAGCGTGACATACACGACGGGGCGCACGCCGTCGGGGTTTACCTCGCGCAGGTCGGGCGCATCCTCGCGCAGCGTCGACCACTCGACCACGTCGATCCCACGGCGTGCGAGCCTCTCGCGGATGCCGTTGAAGAGCGCCGTGCTCTCGAGCACGCTCGCCGCCTCGGCGTGCGTGAGCACGACGACGGGGTTCGTCGTTGCGAGGACCGTCGAGACCGCCGACGCGAAGAGCTCCTCGGCCTGGAAGCGGACGTCACCCACCAGGCGCGAACCGTCCGAGGCCACGACCCGCGGCTCGTAGAGCATCCCGATGTCGATCCCCGCGACCCCCGCCCCGGGAGGGCCGATCACCAGGGCGATCTCCGCGGAGCCGAGCGCCTCGGCCACCCGCAGCACGTCGAGGCGGGGCAGGCGGGCGAGGGCGTCGGAGGCTCGGGCCAGGCGGTCGCGCAGGTCCTGCACGGCGCGGGCGAGAGCGCCGCTGGACTGCTCCAGGCCCGCCGCCCCCAGGCCCGACGCCGCGAGCGCCTCCAGCTCGCGCGTCAGCGATTCGAGCTCCGTCGCACGCTCGTCCAGCGCCCTGCGCAGCGTCGCCTCGTGCTGGGCCAGCGGCGGGATCGGCAGCACGGGGTCCGGCTCCGTGAGGGCCGCCTGAGCCGCGCCGGCCGCCTCGCCGAGCCGGCGGGCGCTCAGGCGCGCCAGCGCCGCCCACTCCTCCAGGCCGGCGCGGGCCGCTTCCGAGCGGGCGTCCCCGTCTGCCAGCGCGTCACGCAGCGATACGAGCGCGGGCGCAATCTGCTGCTCGAGCCGGTCGCCGGCGGCCGCAGCCTCGCCCGCGGCCGCACCGACGGCCGCGATGTGCTCGTCAATCCCCGCGCGCTCGCGCTCGATGAGCCTGTCGAGCAGCCGGCCGTACTCGGCCTGACCCTCGGACGATCCCACGTCGATCTCGCTCGCCCGGACCGCGCCCGCGTGCTCGAAGAGGTCGAGCACGTCCCGCACGGTGCGTCGCGACCAGGGCTCGAGCGACGCGGCGTTGACGGCCACGACGATCTCGACCTCGCCCAGCGGCGCGGCCCTCTCGAGCACGGCCATCGTCCGCGCGGCCAGGCGCTGCTCGCCCGTGGTGGTGACGTCGATCCGCGCGTTGAAGCGGTCGCCGACCGCGGCGACGACGGCCGCCGCCGCGAGCGCCAGGGCGAGCACGACCACCCCCGCCCCGGCCGCGAGCATCCGCCGGCGCACCGCGATCATCGCCACCTCCGTGCGTCGAGGGCGGTGTGGGCCGCGAAGAGGCACCACGCGCTCGCCGCGGCGAAGAAGACCACGTGCGAGGTGTCGATGATGCCGCGGGCGAAGTCCGCCGCCCGCGCCCGGACGGAGACCAGCTCGACCATCCGGCGGAGCCACTCGGGCAGCGCCCCGTAGGCGTCGCCCGCCCCCGCGGAGAGCAGGAGCAGGCCGAGGATCGGGAGGAGCGTCGCCAGATAGGCCAGCGTCTGGCTGCTGGTCATGGCGCTGACGGCGGTGCCGATCGCGAGGTAGAGCGAGCCCTGGAGCATGAGGCTCAGGTACCCGGCGGCGACCGGCCCGGGGTCGGGCGTGGGGTCGGAGACGCTCCAGAGCACGGCGGGGTAGATCAGCGTGGGGGCCATCATGCACGCCATGAAGAGCCACGCCCCGGCGTACTTGCCGAGCACCACGGCGCCGTCGGAGACGGGCGCGGTGAGCAGCGGCTCGTCGGACCCGGTCCGCCGCTCCTCGGCGAGCAGGCGCATCGAGATCGCCGGGGCCACGGGCATCAGCAGCCACGCCGAGACGGAGAAGAAGTCGCGCAGGCTCGCCGGCTGCCCGGGCGCGAGGCCCAGGACGAACATCGACGCGGTGAGCAGGAGGAACAGGGCGATGACCACCCAGCCCACCGGCATCCTGAACATGGAGGCCAGCTCGCGCCTGGCGATCGCCCACGCCGCTCCCATCATGAGGCCGCCTTTCCCTGGGGCGCTCCCGCGCCCTCGGTCAGCTCGAGGAACACCTGCTCGAGGGAGGGGCGGTCCTCGCGCAGGTCCCGCAGCGGGAGCATGAGGTACGCCGCGTGGCGCGAGATCATCGGGCGCGGGTCCTCGGCGCCCGGGGCGGTGACGACGGACACGCGTTTCCATCCCGCGCCGTTCACGGCCCCGGCCGTGACCTCCCGCACGCCCGGGAGGCTCCGCAGCGCCGCTACGTACTCCCCGGTGTCCCCCTCGACTTCCGCGACGTACCGCGCGCCCCCCGCCCCGAGCCGGGTCAGCTCCGCGGGCTTGCCGTCGGCCTTCACCTCGCCGCCGGCGATCACGATGACCCTCGTCGCCAGACGCTCGACCTCGGGCAGGATGTGGGAGCTGACGACCATCGTCCGCTTCTCGGCCAGGTCCTGGACGAGCGACCTCGTCTCCCGGATCTGCGAGGGGTCGAGCCCGTTGGAGGGCTCGTCGAGCACCAGCACCGGCGGGTCGTGGAGCATCGCCGAGGCGAGGCCGACCCGCTGGCGGTACCCCTTCGAGAGGTGCCCGATCCGCCGACCGGCGACCTCCGAGATGCGGCAGCGATCCATGGCAGCCGCGGCGGCCCGACGGCGCTCCCCTCTGGTGAGGCCGTAGAGCCGTCCCCGGTAGTCCAGGTAAGCCCGGGGTGTCATCTCGGGGTAGAGCGGCGCGGATTCCGGGAGATAGCCGATCCGCCGCCGGGCTTTGAGCGAATCGGAGCGGGTGTCATGGCCGTCGATCTCGACCGTGCCCGCGTCGGGCATGAGATAGCTCGTGAGGATCCGGATCGTGGTGCTCTTGCCCGCCCCGTTGGGCCCGAGGAGGCCGACGACCTCCCCCGGCTCGATGGCAAAGCTGATGCCTCGGACGGCCTTCACCCGACCATAAGACTTCCGGATTTCTCGGACGAGAATCATGGTTGCTTCACAGTACGAAGGTGCTCAGGTCCGATGTCAAACCCGTGTGAGCTGAGGCCGGTGCCCCGGCCGGGCGGCAGGGGCCGTGAGGCTAGAGTACCTCCAAGGAACGCGACGGGCGTTGCGGGAGATATGTCGCAGCCGAAGCCGAAACTGCTTATCGTCGGCGGCCCGGGCGTTCCGGCTGAAGAACTCAGCCGTTGCCTGGGCGAGGACTTCGATGTCGTCGTCGAGCCCCCCGCCGCCGCGGCCGAGCGGCTGCACGACGAATCGATCCGGGCCGTGGTGGCCGGCGCCGGGGAGTTCCCGGAGCTGGCCTCCTCCCATCCCGCCACGCTCCTGCTCAACGCCATCGGCGAGGGCGCGTGCCTGGTGGACCCCGGCGGGCGGGAGATCTGGGCCAACGACCGCTTCTCCTCCCTGCCGCCGGCGACGCTCGAGCGCGTCCGGGCCTGCTACCCGCAAGCCAGCGCGGCGATCGCCTCGTCGCAGCGGGCCCTCGCGGGGCAGCCGCCGCCGACCTGCAAGTTCGACCTGAGCGACCCCCGCGAGCAGGTCGCCCACGAGGTCTTCATCCTTCCGGTCGCCGGGGGCGACGCCCGCAACGACGGGGCGCGTCACCTCGCCGTCGTGGTCCGCGACGTCTCGACCGAGCGCCGCTTCGCGCAGCGGATGTCCGCGATCGACCGCGCCGGGGCCGAGCTGGTCGGGCTCGAGGCCGAGGCCGTGCGCCGCGACAACTCCGCGGAGCGGCTGAAGGCTCTGGAGGGGCGGATCATCCGGCTGGCGCACGACCTGCTCAGCTTCGACCACTTCGTCGTGCGGCTGATCGACGAGCGCACCAAGCGGCTCGAGCCGGTCGTCTCCGTCGGCCTTCCCCAGGAGGCCCTCGACCTCGAGCTGCTCGCGGAGGAGGAGGGCAACGGGATCTCGGGCTACGTCGCCGCGACGGGGCGCAGCGTCATCTGCACCGACGCCCAGGCCGACGAGCGGTTCATGCCCGGACTCGGCGGCGCGCGCAGCTCGCTCACGGTGCCCCTCCGTCTCCACGACAAGGTCATCGGCGTGATGAACGTCGAGAGCGAGCGGTCCGCGGCCTTCAACGAGGCGGACCGCCAGTTCTGCGAGATCTTCGCCCGCTACGTCGCGATCAGCCTGCACATGCTCGACCTGCTCGTCGTCGAGCGCAGCACCACCAACATCAGCGTGAGCGGGCGCGTGGAGGGCGAGCTGCGCGACTGCCTCGAGGACATCCTCTCCGAGGCCGAGTGGCTCACCGGCGCCGCCGCCCGCGACCCGGAGACCGCCCGCCACATCGCCCGGATCAAGGCCGACGTCGAGAGCATCCGCGCCCGTGTGCGCAACATGGCCGCCGGGCCTCAGACGCTGCTCGGTGTTGAGCGTGCCCTCGCCGACCGCACCGAGGACCCGATTCTCAAGGGCAAGCGCGTGCTCGTCGCCGACGACGAGTCGAAGATCCGACGCATCATCCGCGACGTGCTCCGCTCCCGCGGGTGCCTCGTGGTGGCCTGCGAGACGGGCGCCGAGGCGATCGAGAAGCTCGCCAGCGCCCTCCCAGGGGAGCCTTTCGATATCGTGATCTCCGACATCAAGATGCCCGACCGCAACGGCTACCAGGTCTTCGCGGCCGCGCGCGAGGCCGTCCCCGGCATCCCCGTCATCCTCATGACCGGCTTCGGCTACGACCCGCACCACTCGATCGTGCGGGCGAGCCAGGAGGGGCTCCAGAGCGTGCTCTTCAAGCCGTTCCAAATCGAGCGGCTGATCGACGAGGCGCGGAAGGCGCTGGCGCCGAAGTAGCATGGGTCCAATGGGTCGCATAGGTCCCATGGGCCTATGGATCACGCTCGCCTTCGCGCCACGATCGTGCGCGGCAGGCCCTCGAAGTCCTTGAGCACGGTGACCGCTTCGAGCATGGGATTCGCCTCGGCGATGGCGCGCGCCTGGGTTGCCCGGCTGGCGGCGACCTCGACGAGGATCAGCCCGCCGGGGCGGAGGTAGCGGGGGCCCTCGGTCAGCAGCGGGCGGACGAAGTCGAGCCCGTCCGGACCGGCGCGGAGCGCCCGCTCGGGCTCGTAGACTTTCACGTTCAATTGGACGCCCGTTTCGGGGTCGTCGCTCTCCCACTCGTCGTCGGGGATGTAGGGGGGGTTGCTCACGAGGTAGTGGAGCGAGCCGCGTCCCTTCGTCGCCGGGTGACTCTCCAGGGGGCGGAGCAGGTCGCCCTCGAGCAGGTCGACGCGCTCGGAGACCTTGTGCCGCTCGGCGTTGATCCGCGCCACCTCCAGCGCCTCGCCGGAGATGTCGGTCGCGACCACGTGTGCCCCCGGCATGTGCTTCGCCAGGGCCACCGCGATGCACCCCGACCCCGTGCACACGTCCGCGATCACCACGCCCTCGCCGAAGCGGGCCTCGCTCTCGCCCCCGAACCCCGGCGTGGCCCGCGCGTGCTGGAGCACGTGCTCGACGATCGTCCCCGTCGCCGGGCGCGGGATGAGCACCCGCCGGTCCACGTGGAAGGGAAGGCTGAAGAACCAGGCCTCGCCGACGACGTACTGCACGGGCTCGTCCTTGAGCGCCCGGGCGGTCAGGTCGCGGAGCTGCTGGCGCTCCAGCGGCGTCGCCGGCCGGTCAGGGTCCATGTAGAGCCTGAGCCGCTCGCACCCGAGCACGTGGGCGACGAGCATCTCGGCGCAGAGCTGGGGCGACTCGAGCCCGGCCTTGGCGAAGGCGTCCTTCATCCACGCGAGGAGCTTGCGCGTGGTCCAGGCCTGGGCGCCTTGGGCGGGGCGGGTGGGCATGGCGGGAGTGTACAGGGCCGGGAGTTCAATGAACGCGCGCGGCTGCTCCCGTGTCAGGCCGACGCGCGCACAGGGGCGAGCGCCGGGGGGTCGGTCCCGAACCGGAGGGGAATTCGGAGCCCGCCCCGGAGGGGCGGGGTACCCGGATTCAGCACCCCTGGTTCCACAGGTTGAGGAAGGCCAGCACGTCCTGGGTGTTGATCGCGCCGTCGCCGTTGATGTCGGCACGGGGGTCGCCCGAGTTCCATGCGTTCAGGAAGGCGAGCACGTCCTGGGTGTTGACGGTCCCGTCGCCGTTGAAGTCTGCCACGCACTCGGGCGGCACGGCGTAGAAGACGCGGATGGAGATGTCGCCGCTGAAGCCGATGGCGAGGTCGGCCCAGCCGTCGCCGTTGATGTCGCCGAAGGCGTGGGTGTTGGCTACGGTGGAGGAGTCGTACGTCCACGTCGGCTGCACGTCGAGGGCGCCGGCGCGGTTGATGTAGATGTGCGTGCGCCCGTCGGAGAAGTTGGTCTCGGAGTAGTCGGGGTCCCCGTCGGCGTCCACGTCGAAGAAGCGCACCTCCTGCTGGCTGTAGAAGGGCGCATCGGCCTCCCACATGAGCGAGAGGTTGCCGCCGTCGTTGCCGTACACGCGGCTGGGCTCGTCGTGCCCGACGCCGAAGTCGGGCCAGCCGTTGCCGTCCACGTCGGCGAAGGCGGCGCCCTTGTCGGTGCCGTCGTCGCCGGTGGTCCACGCGGGCGTCGTCTCCGGCGTGCCCGAGCCGTCGTTGCGGTAGATGCCGGTCTGGAAGTTCACCCACTTGGCGACGCCCACGTCGGGCCAGCCGTCGCCGTCGTAGTCGGCCGACGCGAGCCCGTTCTGGATGGACTGCTCGAGGCTCTGCCAGCTCGTGGTCGTGTCGAGCACGCCGTCCTGGTTGCGCCACATGAGCATCGGCCGGTAGGGGTCGGGGCTCACCGCCTGGTTGGTCGTGAAGACGTCGAGGTCGCCGTCCTTGTCGATGTCCACGAGCAGGCCGCTCGTGGCCCAGGTCGTCTTCGGCGGGACGCCGAACCAGCCGGCGGTCGTGGACGGCCCGTCCTCGGACCCGAAGTAGATCCGCGGCTGGCTGAACGCGGTCCCGCCGCTGACCGCGAAGTAGTCGGGGTAGGTGTCCTTGTTCACGTCGCCGATCTGGACGTCGCCGGTGTGCGTCTGGTCGGTGGCGATCCAGGAGGGGGAGGCCTCCAGCTCGCTCCCGGTGTTGTAGAAGATCATGTCGTGCCAGTCGGTGTAGGGCGGGAAGCTCTCGGAGTGGAAGCAGCCGACGATGAGGTCGTTCTTGCCGTCGCCGTTCATGTCGGCGATCTGCAGGCCGCCGACCTGGCGGCGGAGGGCGAGCTCCCAGTCGGCGGTCTGGCCGAAGGGGACCTCGTCAGAGCGCTTGGTGACGATTCCGCCGCCGGTCGGCGGGGCGGAAACACGGATGTGACCATCCTCGGAAACTTCGATCACGCCCCGCGGCAGCGAGGGCTGGGCGGCTGCGGCGCCGGCGAGGGCGACCAGAGAAACTGCGGCGGCGCAACACATCGCACGATCCATGTCGTTCTCCCTGAAACGGATCTCCCGCCCCGATGGTAGCGGACGCCGGGGCCGCGCCAAGGGGGATGTGGCGCCCTTCGGCCGCGCATCGGATATCGGGCCAGGGACGCGGGGCGGCCGGGTGTTTCCTCGGGTACATTGATGAGGATGGGGATGTCTCCAGATAGAGCGCAATGGCTGCTCCGCGTCGCATCGCACGCGACGCTCGGCGTGGGTCTGGAGGTCGGCGTCGCCGGGTGGCGGGCGCAACAGGCCCCGAGAGCGGCGACCGTGGCGACGGCGAGTGTTCGCGTCGGCGATCGCGACCACGAGCTTCTGGTCAAGACCTACGGCGCGGCGACAGATTGCTTCACGCCGGGGTATCTGCCCGGAAGGCAGGGCGAGTTGCAGCGGGTGTTCCTCACGCGGAGCGCGGTCCCATCGCTGGCGTCGCCGCCCCGGTGGTACGTGGGCTGGAGTGAGACAGAGATCCGCCGTCACGCCCAGAGCTGCCAGGGCCTGGTGACGCTCGCGCAGTGCGCGATCGGGTGGCCGCTCAGATCGTTCCGAGGGGAGCGTGTGTATCGCGGCATGGTGGATCCGGGGGTCGTCGGGTGGCTGTCGCCCAGTAGCGCCATCGGGTCGCCCGGATACGTGCGGATCGGTTCGCTTGACATCCCAGTGCGCCCGATCTGGACGGGTCTCTTGCTGGATGTGCTCTTGGTCATGAGCGCGGGGGCTCTGGCGCTCTCCCTTCGCGACGTGTGGTGCCGGCGGCGTCGGCTGCGAGCGGGCGAGTGTCCGCGGTGCAGGTATGACTTGTTAGGACTGCCCGGCGGCGCCCGGTGTCCGGAGTGCGGCGCCGTTCAGGGCCGCCTCGGCGGCACAGATCAGGTGGGGACGGTTGATGGCTAGCGGTTGCCGACCCTTTCGGAGATGGGCGCGTCGCGTGGCGATCGGCGTTGCCATCGGAGTTCTGATCGAGGCGGCGGTCATCGCAGCGACGCTCTACCGTTTGCCTGCGCGTTTGCTCGGGGTGCCCCCGATCGAGACGTTCAGTGTGGTCCTGCGTCGCGACGAGCTTCACTGGAGCGTGGACGTCCGTCGGTTCGGGTGGCTGGAGACATACGTCGACGCGCGCCCCTCAGAGACCATGGAGGGCGCGAAGCGGCACGTGGAGAGCGCGTACGACGCGATCGATCTGTTGAAGGGCGGTGATCTGCCATCGAGATTTGTTCCCCGACTCCCGGGACGAGTCCCCGGCTGGTTCTCCACACGGGGGCACGATCCGGCGCCGTATCGGATCCCTTCGGTGCGCGGGGAGTTCGCCTACTTCGTCTATTCCCGTGCCGTCGGCTGGCCTTGCCGGTGCGTGTGGGGAGAGACGGTGTACGCCACCGTGATGCCGCCGCTCGACGCGGACGGTCGGTACGACGGTTCGCCGACGCAGCACAACTGGACGAGAGGTCAGATCGAGTTCAGCGAGCACGCGTTTCCGCTTCCGTTCTTCCCGATCTGGCGTGGCGTGGCTCTGAACCTGCTCGCGATCGCGTCACCCATTGTCCTGCTGCAGTGGGGAGCGGGGGCGTGGCGGGCGTCGTTGGGGCGGCGACGACGGCGGTGTCCCGTGTGCAACTATGACAGGCGGGGCTTGGGTGCGCGGGTGGCGTGTCCGGAGTGCGGGGAAGTGCCGCGAGGGTGACGCAGTCGTGTGAGCGCGGGAAGGGGACCCCTTCTTGGTCTGTGCGCGGTCCTTGTCGATTCCGGGGGTGTCGGTCGCTGGCGCGACCTCCACCCCCGGCTATTGGAGTTCAGCCCTCCGGGCTGGGGGAACCGCACCCAGGGCGGTGCCCTGGGCTCTGGCTATGTCACGCCTTTGGCGTGGAGAGCCAAGGGACGCGTGTCAGAGAGCCGTGACGGTGTGGCGGTACTCGACGCCGCGGGCGCGGTGCGCGGCGAGGACGTGCTCGACGATCTTCGCGTCGGGGCCGATCAGCTCCGGCGGGTTGACGCCCGGGCGGCGGTAGCGGCCGCTCGCAACCAGGCGGGCCATGATCGTGCAGGGGAACGCGGTGGTGCGCGCCATGCTGGTGGCCTGCGACGGGCGGTGGTAGAACTCGAGCAGGTCCCAGGTGTGCCGCTCGCGCCGGCCTCGCTTCTCGCCCTCGACGACGATGCGCATGACGGTGAGGTCCTCCTCGCCGGGGCCGTACGTCCACTTGGGGAACATGAGCGTGCTGATCACGTCGATGGGGCGGACGCGCACGTCGCCGATCTGCACGGGCTCGTGCGAGAAGAGCCCGGTCTCGCGGAAGACGCGCATCAGCTCGATGTGCCCGGGATAGCGGAGCGTCTTCTCCTTCATGAAGGGGACTTGCATCGTGTACGCGAGCGAGCGGAGCCCGTCGGTGTTGAACGCCTCGAGCGTGCCGACGCCGTCGAAGTCGAGCAGCTCGGGCTCGGAGAGGGCGGGGCGGGTGACGAGCTCGCCGCGCTCGACGATGCGCGAGGGCCGGGTGTACTCCTCGATGACGTCGGAGGGGGAGAAGCCGGCTTTGTACTGGAAGGGCCAGCGGCGCTCGCGGGGGAGGCCGCCGACGTAGATCTCGATGGAATCGGCCCTGTCCAGCTCGGCGACAGATCGGGCGGCGAGCAGGTTGCTCATGCCGGGGGCCACGCCGCAATCGACGACGGCGGTGACGCCGTGCTCCTTGGCGAGCGCGTCGAGGTCGATGGCGTCCTCGGGCATGAAGCTGATGTCGCAGTAGTTCTTGCCGGCCTCGATCACGGCGCGGAGGGTTTGGAAGCCGATCGTGCTCGCGAGTGCGCCGAGGACTATGTCGTGGTCCGCGATCGTCCGCTTCAGCGTCGAGGTGTCGGAGAGATCCGCACGCACGGTCGCGAGCTTCCCGCCCCCCCGCGCGTTCGCCCGCTCCAGGGCCCCCGTGCGGCTGTCGGCGATCGTCACGGCGAAATCGGGATCGGCCGCCAAGTCCGCGGCCATGACGCCTCCGACGAGGCCGGCTCCGAGAACGATGGCCTTCGGCATGTCGCGGGTTTCCTTCGCCCCTTTGGGGCTCTCAGTAGGTCTGGGGCCAGCTATCCCGGGTTCCGCTCCGCCGGCCGTGGGCGGACTGCGCTCCACCCGGGGCTCCATTCAGTCGCCCCTCCGGGGCTGAATCCCTTCGGGGCTGAATCACTTCGCCTCGTACACCAGCTCGCCGAAGCTGTAGGTCTTGAGCACCGTCGTCTCTGGGATCTCCTCCACGTCGCACGTCATGATGTCGCGGTCGAGGATGAGGAAGTCGGCGAGCTTGCCGTACTCGAGCGATCCGACGCGCTCCTCCCAGAAGGCGGCGTAGGCCGCGTCGATGGTGAACGCCCGCAGCGCCTCCTCGCGCGTGAGCCGCTGCTCGGGGTGGAAGCCGCCCTCGGGCTGGCGCTCGGGGTTCTGGCGGGTGACGGCGGCGTAGATGCCGAGGAACGGGTTGTGGCTCTCCACCGGGAAGTCCGACCCGAAGGCGAGGCGCGCGCCGCTCTTGAGCAGCGACGCCCACGCGTAGGCGCCCGCGGCCCGCTCGGGCCCCACGCGGGCGTCCACCCAGCGCATGTCGCTCGTGCAGTGCGTCGGCTGCATCGAGGCGATCACGCCGAGCTCCGCGAAGCGGGGGATGTCCTCGGGGTCGAGGAGCTGCGCGTGCTCGATCCGCAGGCGCGGCATGCTGCCCTCGGGCGCCTGGGTCGAGGCCAGCGCCCGTGCGTAGGCGTCGAGCACCTCGCGGTTCCCGCGGTCGCCGATCGCGTGCGTGCACACCTGGTAGTTGTTGAGAATCGCGTGGCGGGTCAGCTCCTCGATCTCGCTCGGCTGGGTGACGGCCAGCCCGACATACGGCTGCCCGTCGGGCCCGGACGAGCGGTCGGCGTAGGGCTCGAGCAGCCACGCCCCGCGCGACCCCATCGCGCCGTCGATGTACGCCTTCGCGGCGTAGACGCTCAGCTTGAACCCGTCGATCGGCCCGTGCGTCTCGAAGAACTCGGGCGCCATCGACCCGTGCACCATGCCGTAGACACGGATCTTCAGCCGATTCGAGGAGCCGAGGCCTTGGTACACCTCCACCTCGCGCGGCGAGATACCCGCGTCGTGCACGCCCGTAAGGCCGACGGAGAGGCACATCTCCTGCGCCTTGAGGATGCACTCCTCGGCCGACCCCGTGAGCCCGTCGGGGACCGCCGCGCCGATGATCGACTCGGCGTTGTCCACGAAGAGCCCCGTCGGCTGGCCGTTCTCGCCGCGCACGACCTCGCCGCCTGCGGGGCTCTGCGTCGCCGCCGTGACGCCGGCGAGCTCCATGGCCTTCGCGTTGGCGAGGCCCGCGTGCCCGTCCACGCGGGAGATCCAGACGGGGTGGTCGGGCACCGCCCTCGAGAGCGCGGCGTGGTGGGGGAGCCGCTTGTCTGCCCACGACTCGTTGTCCCACCCGCGCCCGACGATCCATGTCCCCGGGGGCACGTGCGA
Organism: uncultured Phycisphaeraceae bacterium; assembly: GCA_964435785.1. GTDB lineage: Bacteria > Planctomycetota > Phycisphaerae > Phycisphaerales > UBA1924 > PNC22. Next base: position 88,926 of record CAYTAH010000007.1, read on the forward strand.
GGCCCGGTCGCGCACGATGTTGATCACGTCCTCGTACGAGGCCGCGGAGCGCAGGTCGAGCATGCCCAGGCCGATGGCGCCGAGGCTGATCATGTGCCCGTGGGCGTCGATGAGCCCCGGGATGATCGTCCGCCCGCCGACATCGACCCTGGTGATCACGCGGACGCCCTGCTCGCGCATCGCCTCGCGCACCTCGGCCGCCGAGCCGATCGCCGCGATGATGCCGTCCTGGACGAGCATCTGCTCGGCCCGCGGCTTCTCGGGGTCCATGGTGTAGATGTTGGCGTTGTGGTAGAGCTGCGGCTGGGCGCGGGCGATGAGTGCGCACAGCGAGAGGACGGCGAGGGCGAGGGGGCGGAGCGGGGTGATCATGGGCACTAGCGTATCGCCCCGGGGCTCAGGCGGGCGCACTCGGCGTGCCGGCCGCCGGATCCTGGCGGTAGAAGGAGGCGAGCTGTTCGTAGAGGTCGGGGTGGTGATCCTTGAGGGCGTGGGGCGTCTCGAAGAAGGCCTCGGTGGTGACGGCGAAGAACTCGGCGGGGCTGGTGGCGCCGTAGGGGTCGAGCACGCCGCGGTGCCGGGATTGGAGGTCGGCGACGAGGCGCTGGTATTCGGCGCCGAGGACGCGGGCCCAGGCGGTGTACATCGACCGGTCGCCGAGCGCGGGCGCGCCGTCCACGCCCCCGGCCTCGGCGTCGAGGGCGTGGGCGAACTCGTGGAGGACGACGTTGTGCCCGTCGTGGATGTCGCGTGCGCCGGCGAGCACGCTGTCCCAGGCGAGGACGATCGGTCCCGCGCCGAGCGGGCTGGTCACGCCCACGGCCATCTCGCCGAGGCGCATCCCGGAGCCCTCGGTCACGACTCCGCCGGGGCCGACGCGCCTGCCGCGGGCGAGGTAGGCGCTCGGGTACACCAGAATCGTCGAGACCGTGGGGTAGTAGTTGGTGTCGCGGTGCAGCAGCAGCATGCACGCCTGCGCCGCGATGAGCACGCGCATCTCGTCGGTGATCTCCAGCCCGGCGCAGCCCTCGAAGGACTTCTCGGCCAGGAAGACCTGGACGTGGCGCCGCAGCTCGGCGCGGTCGGCGGGGGAGAGCCGGGGCCACCAGGCGAAGCGATCGCGCAGGATGCGCTCCCAGCCGGCCGGAAAGGGGCGCCCGGCCGCACGCTTGCGACGCCAGTGCCTGAAGAGCATGACGCAGCGTACGCGCGGCCGGGCGAGAGGGGAGCGTGGAAATCAGGGGACCCCACCGGTCGCGGTGGGGCCCCTGGCGCTGTCCCCCAACGCGTGGCGGCAGCGCGGGCTGTTCGTGGCGCGATTCAGAGCGCGCCGCGCCGGCGGCGGCACCCGAGGCCCAGCACGCCGGCGGCGCCGAGCGCGGCGGCGGATGGGAGCGGGATCATCTGGACGATGCGCTGCTCGAAGGCGATCTCCCCGAGCGAGACGCCGCCGGGCCACTGGCTGTCGGCGGGGATGCTCAGGATCTCCAGGCGCACGTAGCGGGCGTGCGAGTCGATGAGATCGAGGACATCGGCGCCGTAGTCGACGCCGACGGGGTTGTTCGTCAGGGCGAACTGGCCGACGAAGGTGGACGACCCGAAGCTCGGATCGGTGGACGTGTAGATGTTCACCATGTCGATGCCCGCGCCGTCCTCGTTCCAGATCGCCGCGCGGGCGAGGTCCATCGCCGCGCCGAGGTCGAAATCGACGAATCCGCCTGCGACGAATCCGGTCCCGGTGCTGAACCAATCGTTGAACTTGGAGTCGGTGTCGTGGAGCTGCGTGGCCGGCGCGTACGCGTCGAAGTCGCTCACGCCGCTGGTGAAGCCGGAGAGCAGCCCCACCTGGCTGAACGCCTGCGTGATGACGTAGTTGCTGTTGAGCTCCCCGTAGTCGTTGCGGATCACGGCCACCGGGCTCCAGATCGGGCCGGCGCCGGCGCATGCGGCCACTGCGGCAGACACAAAGAGAGTGATGCCCTTCATCCCCAATCTCCTGTCGACGCCGCGACCTCGGGCGCGGCGCCTTCTGCGATGTCCCTCGTTGGCTGTCCCCACAACGACGCAGGGTCCCCGGGATACGGCTGGCGACGTTACCGCGGGGCTGTGCGTTCGTCTACGTAAAAGCACGATGAAGGGCGCACGGCGGCGCGAATACCGTACTTCCCGCCAGTATCAGCGAGTCCGCAAACGCCCGGGGCCCGAGTCGACTTTCCCCGTTTGACAGTTCGACCGATGGGTTTGACCGCGCGCGACATCCGGGGTATCTCTGGGCCCCGGCGGTGGGGGATATGGGAGCGCGAGGTGGCGGGATCGTCGCGGGCGAAGACGGGCACGGGAAGGGTGTGGCTGTCGGCCATTGTGGGGGCGGCGGCGCTCTCGCTGCTCCCGGGGCTCGGTCGCTCCGGTGGGGGCGGCCAGCCTGGGAGGGTTGGGGACCGTGACCCGCTGGCGGCCGAACTGGAACGGCGGCTGGCCGAGGACGTGGCCCCGCTGATGGAGCAATTCTGCTGGCGTTGCCACGGGGAGGAGAAGTCCAAGGGGGACGTGCAGTTCGAGGGCATCTCGACGATGGCCCGGGTCCTGGAGACGGCCGAGGCGTGGGCGACGGCCCGTGAGATGATCTCCACGCACGAGATGCCTCCGGAGGACGAGCCCGGGCCCAGCGAGCACGAGCGGCTCACCGTTGTGCAGTGGATCGATGACGCGCTGGACTATTACCCTGCCGATGCGCCCGTCGACCCGGGCTGGTACACGATCCACCGCCTGAACCGAGCGGAGTACCGCAACACCCTGCGGGACCTGCTCGGCATCGATCCCGCGACGGTCGATCTCGCGGACGGGCTCCCCGCCGACGACACCGGCTACGGGTTCGACAACATCGCCGACGTGCTGAGCGTCTCGGCGCTGGCGCTCGAGGCGTACCTCGCGGCCGCGGAGCGGGCGATCGAGATCGGCCTGGGGCCCGCCGTGGAGGTGAGCGACCGTCCGCGTCCGCTGCGTCCGCTCGAGGGGTCGCGGAACGGGCGGCCCCTTCGGGGCGGCGGGCACATGCTCTACTCCAACGGCGAGGTGTCGGGCACGGTCGAGATCGGCGCGGGGGGCGACTACGAGATCGTGGTGCTGGCGTGGGGGACGAGGGCGGGGGACGAGCTGCCCCGGCTGAGCGTGCGCCTCGACGGGAGGGAGGTGGGGGAGTTCTTGATCGAGGCCGCAGAGGGAGGGCCGCAGGAGTGCCGGGTGGCGCTGCGCCTGGGCGCCGGGTCGCACCGGATCGCGGGCGCGTTCACCAACGACCATTACGTGCCCAACGTCGCCGACCGCAACCTGGCGATCGAGGAGGTGGCGATCGTTGGACCGCTTGACGCGGCGGGCATCGAGCGGCCGGAGGCGTACGACACGGTGTTCTTCGTGCATCCGGCTCGCGGGGCGGACGCCGCGGGCGAGCGGACCGCGGCTGAGCGGGTGATCGAGCGGTTCGCGTCGCGGGCGTACCGGCGGCCGCTGAGGGACGGGGAGCTGCCCCGGCTGCTTGGGCTCTACGAGGCCTCGCGCTCGGCGGGCGACTCGCACGAGCCGGCGGTGCGCGTCGTGCTCGCGGCGACGCTGGTCTCGCCGAGCTTCCTCTACCGCTCGCTCGAGAACCCCCGTGGCGACGATCCGGGCTTCGTCTACGCGCTGAACGACTACGAGCTGGCAGGCAGGCTGAGCTACTTCCTCTGGAGCGGCATGCCGGATGAGGAGCTGCTCGGCTTGGCGGCGGAGGGCGCGCTGCGCGACGAGTCGGTGCTCCGCGCCCAGGCGCGGCGGCTGCTGGTGGACCGCCGCGCGGACGCGTTCGTCGAGAACTTCGCGGGGCAGTGGCTGCTGCTGCGCAACCTCGAGCGGCTGCAGATCGACCCGGCGACCTACCCGGGGTACACCGGCGAGCTGCGCGCGGACATGATCGCGGAGGCGAGGCTCTTCTTCGCGGACGTGGTGCGATCGGACCGGAGCGTGCTCGATCTGCTCGACGCGGGCGACACCTTTCTCAACGAGCGGCTCGCGGCCCACTACGGCGTCCCGGGCGTGCGGGGCGAGGCGTTCCGGCGCGTCGCGCTCGATCCGGCCTCGCACCGCGGCGGCGTGCTGACGATGGGGGCGGTGCTCACGGTCACGAGCAACCCGACGCGCACGAGCCCGGTGAAGCGGGGGCTCTACGTGCTCGATCAACTGCTGGGCTCGCCGCCGCCTCCCCCGCCCCCGGACATCGCCAGGCTCGAGCAGGCCGCGGAGGTGGTGGGGGAGGATGCGACGCTGCGGGAGAAGCTCGCGGCCCATCTCTTCGACGCCAACTGCGCCGTGTGCCACCGGCGGATGGACCCGATCGGGCTGGCGATGGAGAACTTCGACGCCGTGGGGCGGTGGCGGGAGGAGGAGGGCGGCCGCCCCATCGACGCGAGCGGGGTCCTGCCCGGGGGCGCGGCGTTCGAGGGGCCGGACGAGCTCAAGCAGATTCTTCTGGCACGGGACGGCGAGTTCGTCGAGAATCTCTCGCGGAAGGTGCTGACGTACGCGCTGGGGCGCGGGCTCGAGCCCTTCGACCGGCCGACGGTGCGCCGGATCAGCGAGGAGGTTCGCGCCCGGGGCGACCGCTTCGGGGCGCTCATCGAAGCGGTGGTGGCCAGCGAGGCGTTCCGGACGTGCCGGGGCAGAGAGGCGGGTCAATGACTGGGCAAGAGGGGCGTGGGACCGGCTTCTTCATCCCGGCGCGCGGGGGGGCGCTCTCGCGCCGGTCGGTGCTGCGCGGCGTGGGGATCACGATGGCGCTGCCGTGGCTGGAGGCGATGAGCGGCGCGGCCACGTCCGTCGCGCGTGCGGCGGCGGCCGGCGCCGGCGGGGGCGGCGCGATCCCGCTGCGGATGGCGTTCATCTTCGCGCCCAACGGCGTGAACTACCCGCACTGGCTGCCGCGGGGCGAGGGGGCGGCGTACGAGCTGTCGCCGACGCTCGGGCCGCTCGCGGGCGTGCGGGAGCACGTCAACATCCTCACCGGGCTGACGCTCGACAAGGCGAGAGACAACGGGGACGGGCCGGGCGACCACGCGCGCTCGTCGGCGTCGTTTCTCACGGGACGGCAGGCGAGGAAGACCTCGGGCAACGACATCCACCTGGGCATCAGCGTCGACCAGTTCGCGGCGGCGCAGGTGGGCGGCGCGACGCGCCTGCCCTCGCTCGAGCTGGGGTGCGAGCACAGCCAGCCGGCGGGCAACTGCGACTCGGGCTATTCGTGCGCGTACACGTCCAACATCGCGTGGCGGGACGAGGACACGCCGGTGCCGAAGATGGTGGACCCGGCGGCGGTCTTCGAGCGGATGTTCGGCGACGCGGGGGCGACGGCGGCGCAGCGCGAGCGGCTGCGCAGGCGGGGGAGCGTGCTCGACTTCGTGCTCGAGGACTCGGAGCGCCTGGAGCGACGGCTCGGCGGCGCCGACCGGCGCAAGCTCGACGAGTTCCAGACGGCGGTGCGGGAGATCGAGCGGCGGGTGCAGCTGGCGGCGGCCGAGTCGGCGGAGCAGCCGCTCCCCGAGCAGGCGGCGCCGGCGGGCATCCCGCGCCGGGTGGGCGAGCACATCGACCTGATGTACGACATGATGCTGCTGGCCTTCCAGACCGATTGCACGCGGATCGCGACGTTCATGGTGGGGACGGGCGGGAGCAACCGCAGCCTGCCGGAGATCGGGGTCAGCGAGGGGCACCACGAACTCTCCCACCACCAGAACAACCAGGAGATGATCGAGAAGATCAGGCGGATCGACCGGTTCTATGTCGAGCGGTTCGCGCGCTTCGTCGAGCGGATGGCGGCGACGCCGGAGGGGGAGGGCTCGCTGCTGGACAGCTGCATGATCCTGCACGGGAGCGGGATCAGCGACGGGAACCGGCACAACCACGAGGACCTGCCGATCGTCATGGCCGGGCGCGGGGGCGGGGCGCTCGAGACCGGGCGGCTGATCGCCTACCCGCGCGAGACGCCGCTCTGCGCGCTCTACCTGACGATGCTGGAGCGGATGGGGTGCGAGGTGGAGAGCTTCGGGGACGCCGGCGCGAGCCTGGGCGGGCTCTCGGTCTGAGCGCGCGGAGCGAGGGCTGAAAGAAACCGGCGGGAGCCCGGGGCTCCCGCCGCGAAGATGTCGAGCTGGTCGGTGATGGTTCAGGCGCGCCGGCGCCGGGCGGCGGCGAGGGAGCCGAGCCCCAGCAGGGCGAGGCTGCTCGGCGCGGGGACCCAGGCGATCGAGGAGTGGTTGCCGACGTTCGCGCCGCTCGCCAGCGGTGAGAAGATGTTGGAGCCGGGGTCCAGGACGCCGAAGCTCTCGCCGGCGAGCTGGGAGATGTAGACGAGCCCGGTGCTCTGGTCGATGGCCAGCGAGTCGTAGAAGGCGAAGCCCCCGGTGTAGGCGGCGTAGTCGCCGTTGGTGTCGACGTCGAAGCTGCTGGGCGGGAGGCCGCCCCAGTGGTAGAAGACGTTGCCGCTGCCGGAGTCGATGTCGAGCCCGCGCGCCCACTCGCCGTTGCCCTGGCCGGTCGGGTCGGTGAAGCTCTGGGTGACCAGGAGCGAGCCGACGTCGAGCGTGTGCATGGTGTTTTGGCCGAAGACGCCGAAGACGAGCACGTTGCGGACGGGGTCGTAGTCGCCGAGGGCGTTGAGCCCGCCGAGGCCCGGGTCGACGGTGTTCCACACGCCGCCCGAGGTGTAGTAGATGTTCGAGTCGGCGCCGCCGTGGTAGATGAACTCACCCCCGCGGGTGATCTCCAGATTGCCCTTGTCGAGCACGGGGCCGGGCCCGGACAAGACGTCGGTCCAGGTGTCGCTGCCCGGGTCGTAGCGCTGGATCATGTTGGTCGTGGCGTTGTGGGCGTAGAGCACGCCGGACTGGCTGACGGCCATGTTGGAGTTCGTGAAGTAGTCGTTGAGATCCGTCCAGGTGTTGGCGCCGATGTTGTAGTACTCGAACGCGCCGTTGCCGTCGAGGCTGGTCTTGTAGATCTGGGCCGAAGCCCCGGCCGCGACGCCCGCGACCGCGATGATCGTGACAATCCCTCTCATAGGACGATCCTCCTCTCGCTTGCGGCCCGCGTACGCGCGGACCACGCTGCGCTCTCTCAACGCGACGCGCGTTGCTCACGCAAACTGGCGACGAGGCTGTCGCCACGGCGCCGGAGCATGCTCCCGCCCGGGCGTGTCGCACTCGCGTCACCCGCGGCATCACGGCTCGCTGAGCCGGGTCGCGCACGAGGCGGCGCCGGGTCGGAACCCGCACAAGCCGACTCCAGCGTACCGCGCGCGCCCGCGTTCGAGATCACGATTCGCGGGGTTCGTGCTGCGCGATCCCCTCGTTCGGGGGCCCTGCGTGCGAACAGTGTGCAAATGTATTGGCGCGGCACGATGCGCCTCGGACGGCAGGGTTGTGTTCGGTTCAGGCGCTCCACCGATCCCACCCCGGGGGCGCCGGGAGAGTGAGGCGCATCCCGGGGGCCGGATGGCGGGCACGCCTGTCCGATGCATAGCACCCCTCGCGCATGCGGCAGAATTCGATTATGAGACGTTGGACCTGGGCACACGATGCACGTGCGTGGTTTTGCCTCCGATTCCTGGCCAGCGGGCCGGGGCGCGGCACCTTATCGGCTCGGGACCACCGTGGTCCCCGGGGGTGGCGGCGCGCGAAGCGCCAGGAAGCGAGGGGGTTTCGATGCGGAGCATGCGAATCGGGGCGCTGGTGACGGGCGGTCTGCTTCTGGTTGGGGGGCAGGCTCGGGGCCAGATGCTGACGTTCGAGGTCGAGTTCGACGGGGAGATCAACGGGCAGACGATCGACGCGTCGGGGTCGGGGTCGCTCGAGCGGCAGGGGATGGGGAGCAACTTCGGGACGATCGGTTTCGAGGCGCTCCCGGACAACTTCTCGCCGCTGGCGGTCGATGCCCTCCTGACGAACGTGTGCCCCAACGGCTTCCGGGCCGACGGGAACGCGGACAACCTGTGGGACCTCGGCGGGGGCGAGTACCTGATCGAGCGGACGTTCCAGTGGGTGGGCTTCCCGGGGAGCACGATCACATCCACGGCGGAGGTCACGTTCGACGCCGATGCGCAGCACCTCGTCTCGTCGATGCACTTCTCTGGCGAGTACACTGGCCCGACGGACCTGGTCGCGATCGAGAGCTACTCCGTGCTGTGGCTCCCGAGCTCGACCGAGGGCGAGGTGTTCGAGGCGGGCACGGCCCTGGTGCGGCGCGCGACCGGCGACCTGCTCGTCGTGCAGTTCGCGACGCGGTACTTCGGCCTGCGCGACAGCCTGGGGCAGACGCAGTTCGGCGTCGGCTCGTTCGACACGACCTTCGACGGCGAGACGCTCACGATCGGGTGGGACGGCTACTTCCAGGTGCCCGCGCCGGGCTCGCTCGCGATCGGCGGGCTCGCGGCGGCGGCGCTGGCCCGGCGCCGGCGCCGGTCGTGAGCGGGGATCTCGGTGCGCCGAGCAAGCTCACCGCTCGGAGAAGGCGATCATCTGCCTGACGAGCGGGTGCTCGGGTCCGTGGACGGCGCGCCCCTGCTCGATCGCGGCGGCGAGCTCGGTTCGGGCGCGCGGCGCGTCGCCACCGGCCTGCAGCCACCGCGCGTAGGCGAAGCGGATGGCGGGGACGTAGAGCTTGTGCTCGGGGAAGAGCCGCTCGATCTCGATGGCCTCGGTCAGCGGCCTGCCGGCGGCGACGACATCTCCCGAGTCGAGCAGCGCGCGTCCCAGGATCGACTGCGCCCAGAGGCGGTCGGGGTCGTTGGGCAGGCCCAGGGCGTCGTACTGCTGGAGCGCGGGGCCGATCTGCGCGAGCGCCTCCTGGGGGCGTCCGAGGTCGAGCAGCACGTCGGCGAAGTAGACCCGGGCGAAGATCTCGCGGAAGGAGACGCCGGCGGTGCGGCGCTCGAGCGCGAGGAGGTCGTGGAACGCCTGCTCGGCCTCCTCGCCCCTGCCCGCCTTGCCCAGGGCCCACGCGAGGAACCTGGCGCGGATGCGATCGGCGTTCGGGGAGGTGGGGCGGCCCTTGCCGTCGGCGGCGTCCAGCAGCGCGACGGCCTGATCGCTCTGCCCGCGCAGCACGAGGAGCATGCCGAGCTGCCTGTCGAAGCGGGCCTTGACGGCGTCGAGCGACTCGGGCAGCTCGGCGATGCGCGGGGCGGTGGAGCGGAGGACCTGCTCGGCGCGGTCGAGCCTGCCCTTGCTCATGAGCACGCCGCAGCTCTCGATCGTCGCCGCGAGCGTAATGGCGTCGCGCGTGTCGGCGACGCCCTGGATCTGACGCGAGGCGAGGGCGAAGTAGTTCTCCGCCTCCTCGAAGTGGTACGCGGCGGCGAGCCACCGGGCGAGCCAGAGGGCGGCGGCGCGGGCCTCGGCGTGGTCGGGGCCGAGGGCCGCGGCGCGGAGGTCGTAGGCGCGCCGTGCGGCGTCCATCGATCCCTCGTAGTCGCCCGCCTTGCTCTGGGCGTCGGCGAGGGGGAGGAGGAGGCGCAGGGTGCTCGGGTCGGACTCGCCGAGGAGGGCCGAGCGGATCTCGACGGCGCGGGCGAGCTGCTGCGACGCCTCGTCGAACTCCCCGCCGCGGAGCTGGGCGAGGCCGATGAGCTCGCGGATGACCGCCTCGAGCGTGGGCTCGTGGGCGAAGGTCTGGTCGATGAGGCCCTCGGCGCTGCGCAGGGCCTGGCCGAGGGTGAGCTCGGGCTGCTCCTGCCAGATCGCGAGCGAGGAGGCTTCGTCGGTGGCGCCGGCGAGTGCGCGGCTGAAGAAGTCGAGCGTGAATCGGAGCCGCTCGGACTGGGATCGAGCGCGCGACCATGCCACCATGGTGCCGCCGAGGCCGAGCACGAGCAGGAGGACGATGGCCGTCGCGGCGGCGACCTGGGCGCGGTGGCGGCGGACGAACTTGCGGGCGACGTACGTGGCCGAGGGCGGGCCGGCGCGGACGGGCTCGGTGGCGAGGTGGCGTGCGAGATCGTCGTCGAGCGAGCTGGCGCTCTCGTAGCGCCGGGCGCGGTCCTTCTCGAGGCACTTGAGGATGATCCAGTCGAGATCGCCCCGGAGGCGGCGGGAGAGGCGGGCCGGGTCGGTCGAGCGGGCCTCGGCGACGCGCGCGCGATCGTTGCCGAGGGCCTGGTATCGCGCGGAGGGCCTCGGAGGATTCTGGTGCGCGATGAGCCGCTGGAGGTCGGCGGGGCCCAGGAACTGGAGCTCCTCGGCAGGGTGAGGGGTCGCGCCCGCGAGCAGCTCGTACATCAGCACGCCGAGGGAGTAGATGTCGGTGCGCGTGTCGACGTCGAGCGCCGAGGCGCCGGTCTGCTCCGGGCTCATGTACATCGGCGTGCCGAGCATCTGGTGGACCTGGGTGTAGACCGTCTCGTCGGAGAGCTGGCCGTGCACGGCCTTGGCGATGCCGAAGTCGATGACCTTGGGGACGGGCACGCCGTCCTGGAGCGAGACGAGCACGTTGCTGGGCTTGATGTCGCGGTGGATGATGCCCTTCTGGTGCGCGTGCTGCACGGCGGCGCAGACGGCGCGGAGGAGCGCGATGCGATCGTCGATGGGCATCCGCGCGCCGTCGCAGAAGGCGGTGATGGGCTGGCCCTTCACCAGCTCCATCGCGAAGTAGGGACGGCCTGAGGGGGTCTGCCCGGCGTCGAGCACCTTGGCGATGTTGGGGTGGTCCATCATCGCCAGCGCCTGCCGCTCGGCCTCGAAGCGGGCGACGACACGCTGCGTGTCCATGCCGCGCTTGAGGATCTTCAGCGCGACGCGCCTGCGGACGGGGTGCGACTGCTCGGCGACGAAGACCGAGCCGAATCCGCCCTCGCCGATGCACTCGAGGATCTTGTAGTTGCCGATGACGGCGCCCGGGGCGTCCTCCGCGGGGCCGGCGTGGGGGCCCGAGGCCGGCGGGCGTTCCGCGGGGGCCAGGGTCGGGGCGTCCTCGCCGCCGGAGCGGAGCTTCTCGACGAACAGCCGGCGCTCGCCCTCGGAGAGCTGCGAGACGGCCGTGGCCAACCACTCGGGATCGCGGGTGCGGGGCTGGTCCATGCGTGCGGCGGGGCTCTGGTCCGAACGAGAGGCCGCGCCACAGGCGCGCGGAGCGGTCGCGTGTGATGGTAACGCGGTCCGGAGATCGACCAGCGGCTGGGTGCTCACACCCCTTTGTGCGCAGACCGGGGACGACGGCTGTCAGCACATCGCCGGACGCGAACTCGAGCCGCGTGATGCCGTACAAGGCCCTATTGGAACGCGGAGCCGGCGCGCCGCGTGTCGTGCAGCGTCGGGCTGCTCCGAATGGCCCCGCCCGGATTCGAACCGGGGACCGAGCGATTATGAGTCGCCAGCTCTGACCGCTGAGCTACGGGGCCGCGGCTCCGGAGGAGACCGCTCTGGGCAAGTGTACTCGGGCGGTTGTCGCGGCCGCGGCGGTCGGGGCAGCCCACGCACGCGCGGCGGGCAGGGGAGGAGACAAAAAAGGAGCCGGCGCGGGCGGTTCGCCTGCGCCGGCTCCGGACAGACGGGGCCTCGATGCGCGTGCCCCGGGAGAGTCGGGGGGCCGATCAGCGGCTCGCGACGGTGATCTCGCGGTCGATCATCGAGCGGATGCTGGCCTCCATCGAGCCGGGGGCGCGGGTGTAGGTCGCCTGGTAGATGACCCTGCCGAACTCGCTGGAGGTGCGGATCGGGCTGTCGACGCCGGGCTGCGTCCGGGTGGCGTCGGGCCGGGCCGTATCGAGGGCATCGTCGGAGCGGTTGTCGAGATCGTCGATGTCGTCGTCCGCCTCGCGCTGGCCGGACTGGTCGTTGAAGTCCTCGACGTCGTCCTCGAGCGTGTTCGCGTCGTCATCGATGCCGCCGGCGTCGTCGTCGAGCTCGTTGATGTCGTTGTTGAGATCGTGGTCGAGGTCATCACGAAGATCGCTCGGACGATCGGACATCGGCCAGGTAGTCGAGCCGGTGTCGTACATCGTGACCCTGTGCGTGTCATCGTCGATGAACTCGAGAACGACCACGACGCTGTCCATGGTGTCGGGGGCGCCGGCCTGCCCGCGGGTGGCGGTGCCGTCGCGGCTCGGGGCGTGGAGGTTGTCACGCGTCGGATCGTTCAGCGTGTCCCGGGCGGGGTCCCGGTGATCGTCCCGCGTGGCGTCGTCCCGCCGGTCGCCGTCGGGATCGCCGAGGTTGTCGTGGGAGGGATCGCCCAGGTTGTCGTGGGAGGGATCGCCGGTCTCGCGCGAGTCCCAGTCGTTCTGCCACTGGCGATCCTTGGTGGGGCTCCACTCGGTGGTGTCGTGGCGCATGTCGCCGCCCCGGCCGCGGAAGACGATGCGGTTGCGCTGCGCGTCGAAGTGTCCGGAATCGTACTTGATTCCCTCGCTCTTGTTGGTGAGGAAGACGATGTCGTAGGTCTTGTCGGACTCGTTGAACTCGAGGAAGGAGATGCCGCGGAAGCTGCCGTCGTCGAGGCCGGCGCCGATCGCGTCGGGCTGCTGAGCGTCGGGCTTGTCGGGGAAGTCGTTGGGGAGCGCCGCGTCCCTGTTGTCGTCCGTGTCGGCGTCGAACTGGGCGCCGCCGCTCGTGGGAACGACGATGCGCTCCTGCAGGATCGGTCCGCCGAGAACGAGGCTGGACTCGGCGTAGCCGTTCAGGCGCATCATGCCCGGCTGGCCGGCCACGTCCGCGGGCTGGGTCGCGGTGCTCGGGCTCGTCGGATCGGTGTGGCTGGGCCGGGTGGTCTGCGGGTCCTCGTTCTTCTTGGTCGGGTCGTTGAACCACGGGTTGGCCGGGTCGTCCAGGCCCTTGTCCTGCCGGTCGGTGGTGGCGCGATCGGTGGGCTTGTCCCCGAGATCCGGGGTGCTGTTGGGATTGTCCGGACGCGTGATGTAGCGCGAGTCCACGCCCGTACCGGCGCCGGCCCCGTGGTGCTTCGACCAGAACGCGCTGTTGAGCATGACCTCGACCTGCCACACGCCCTGGCGCTTCTGCAGGAGATCCTCCACCTGGCCGGAGTTCACCGTGCCGATCGCCGAGTCGCGGATGGGATCGGTCTGCGTCGTCCTTGTGTCCTGCTGTGCGGCGGCGCTCGCGAGGGTGATCGCGATGCTGGTGCCGCTCACGCGAACGAGATTCCTGACTGTCATCACAATTGCTCCTTCTGTGTGTGCTTCTGCGGAAGGAAGCGGGGACGCGGCTCTGTCGGCTCGCCCGTTTTCCACGGGGAGTATGGGGGTTCGGGTTGGCGCGCCGGTGAACGCCCAGTGAAAGTGGACTCATCGGGGCGCTCGGCGCCCGTGACGGCGTGGAGGATTCCAAAAAAGAAACGACCCCGCGCTGTCGCGGGGCCGTTGGCGCGCTTTGTGTCCGCTTACTTGATGATGAGCATTTCCGCATAGCTCGGGAGCGGCCAGTGGTCGGAGGCGATGTGCGTCTCGAGCTGGTCGGCGACCTCGCGGAGAGCGTCCATCGCGGGGCGGACCTTGTCGCGGATCTGCCGGGCGTGCTTCTCCGGCGATCCGTGGTCGCCCGCGAGCGCGGCCTCGAGCGCCCGGAGACGGCTGTGACACTCGCGCACGAGCGCGACGAGATGCTCGACCGACGTGCGGAGCTCGGGGTTCTCGATCTCGACTGCCTCAGTCGCCGCCAGCGCGTCGATCACCTCGGTCTGATGGCGCCAGGCGGCCGGGAGCACCCGGGTGCGCACGATCGACGCGAGGGTCTCGGCCTCGATCGTGAGCTGCTTGCAGAACTTCTCGAAGAAGATCGTCGAGCGGCTGTCCAGCTCGGCCTTGGAGAGCACGTTGTGCTTCTTGAAGAGGTCGGCGTGCTTCTTGGCGTTGATGACCGCGAAGGCGCTGACGCTGTCGCGGAGGTTTGGCAGGCCGCGCTTCTCGGCCTCCGCGTGCCAGGCGGGGTCGTAGCCGTCGCCGTTGAAGATGACGCGCTTGTGGTCGCGGACGATTTTCTGGAGGACCTGCCAGACGGCCTGCTCCCGCTTGGCGGGCGTGGGGTTCTTGCCCATCGCCTTCTCGAGGCGGTCGGCGATCTCGTCGAGGGCCTCGGCGACGATGGTGTTGAGGACGGTGGTCGGCCAGGAGACGGCGGCGGAGGCGCCGGCGGCGCGGAACTCGAACTTGTTGCCGGTGAAGGCGAAGGGCGAGGTGCGGTTGCGGTCGCCGGTGTGGCGGGGGATCTGGGGGAGCGACCTCGCGCCGAGGTCGAGCTTGCCCCCCTTGATGGTCTTCTTGGCTTCGCCGGCCTCGAGCTGCTCGATGATGTCCATGAGCATGTCGCCGAGGAAGATGGAGATGATGGCGGGGGGAGCCTCGTTGGCGCCGAGACGGTGGTCGTTGCCGGCGCTGGCGACGCTGGCGCGGAGGAGCTCGGCGTAGCTGTCCACGGCGTAGATGACCGCGCACAGGAAGACCATGAACTCCATGTTGCTGTGGGCCTCGTCGCGCGGGTCGAGAAGATTGACGCCGGTGTCGGTCGCCAGCGACCAGTTGAGGTGCTTGCCCGACCCGTTGATGCCCGCGAAGGGCTTCTCGTGGAGGATGGCGCGGAGTCCGTAGCGAGGCCCGACGCGCCGGAGGGTCTCCATCACGAGCATCTGGTGGTCGCAGGCGATGTTGGCGTGCTCGAAGTAGGGGGCGATCTCGAACTGCCCGGGCGCGACCTCGTTGTGACGGGTCTTGACGGGCACGCCGAGCCGGTAGAGCTCGCGCTCGCACTCGGCCATGAAGGCGAGCACGCGCGGCGGGATGGAGCCGAAATAGTGGTCCTCGAGCTGCTGCCCCTTGGGCGGCCGGGTCCCGAGCAGCGTGCGGTCGCACATCACGAGGTCCGGCCGCTCGTAGTAGAGCTCGCGGTCGAGGAGGAAGTACTCCTGCTCGGCGCCAAGCGTCGCGTAGACCCGGGTGACATCGTCCATGGTGCCGAAGAGCTTGAGGATGCGGAGCGCGGCGTTCGAGACCGCGTCCATCGAGCGGAGCAGCGGCGTCTTCTTGTCGAGGGCCTCGCCGTTCCAGGAGACGAACGCCGTGGGGATGCAGAGGGTGACGTGGTTGGGCCCGCGCACGAGGAAGACGGGGCTCGTGGGGTCCCAGGCGGTGTAGCCGCGCGCCTCGAACGTCGCCCTCAAGCCTCCTGAGGGGAAGCTGGACGCGTCGGGCTCGCCCTGGACGAGCATGTGGCCGGTGAACTCGCAGATCACCCCGCCGTGCCCGTCGGGAGTGAGGAAGCTGTCGTGCTTCTCGGCCGTGGAGCCGGTGAGGGGCTGGAACCAGTGCGTGTAGTGCGTCGCGCCGTGCTCGACGGCCCACTCCTTCATCGCGGCCGCGATGACGTCGGCGACCTCGTGCGGCAGGGGCTCGCCCGCCTGGATGGTGCGCATCAGCCGCCGGAACACGTCCTTGGGCAGGCGCTGTTGCATCTGACGCTCGCTGAAGACGTCGCAGGCGAACTCTTCCTGCACGTGCTTCGCCCGGCCCGGGATGCCGTTCGATTGCACGGGGGCGCTCCATGTGCTGGTGGTGGGGGTCGGCAGCGTCCCAACTCCGTTGTTCAGCCGATGCATCAGTGTATTCCCCTGTGAATACGCATGCATACGCCCGGCGGAGGCCGCAACTCCGCGGCTCGAGACCGCCGGAACCGGGCGCATTGTGGCGGTCCGGCATCGCGCGGCAAGGGGGCCGGGCGGCACTTGGAGCAATTCTCTCAAAATCCCCGCGTCCGTCTCCGGAGGGGCCCGGCTCAGGGCAAGCCGGGCGCGGGCGCTTGCTGACCGTGCAGCGCGCCGACCAGCTCGGCGACGAACGCCCCCGCGGCGGCGGCGGGATTCTCGCCGTGAAGGACCGCCTGATCGATCCGCTTGACGAGCGCCGAGCCCACGATGGCCGCGTCGGCGTGGGCGACGACGGCTCGGACGTGCTCGGGGGTGGAGATCCCGAAGCCGCAGGCGATCGGAAGTTCGGTCACCTGGCGCAGGCGCTCGACGCGTCTGGCGACGTCCGGAGCCTCGCCTCGCTCGCCCGTGATGCCCGTTCGAGCCAGGAGGTACACGAACCCCGAGCAGGCGCCGGCGATGGCCTGGGCCCGGTCCGGCGGCGTGGTCGGCGCGATAAGCAGCGTCGCCGCCAGCCCTTGCGCCCTTGCGGCGCCCAGCAGATCGGCCGACTCCTCGAGAGGGGCGTCGGGGTAGATGACTCCGTCGAAGCCCGCCGCCGCCGCCTGGCGGGCGAACCCCTCCGCTCCCCCGGCCCGGTACACGATCGAGGCGCTCACCATCGCCACCAAACCCATGCGGAGAGACGCACGGATGCTCTCCACCTGCCGGAAGAGCGCCTGAGGCGTTGTCCCTCGCTCAAGCGCGGCGTGCATGGCAGAGGCGATCACCGGCCCGTCGGCGATGGGATCGGAGAAGGGAAAGCCGACCTCCGCGATCGCAGCGCCGGCGTCCTGGAGCTCGTGGAGAAGCTCTGGCGTGGCGTCCGGGCCTGGGTGGCCCCCGCAGACAAAGGGCATGATCAGCCGTGCGTGGCGAGATCGGGCGTCCTGGAAGATCGCGTCGATGCGATTCATGGGCGGAGCGTACGGTGTTCGGGCCGGGTGCGTGGTCAGGGGACGAAAGATCGCGTTGACTGGGGATAACCGATCCCTTAGATTTGGAGGAGAGGGTAGATTCGGCGTTCGTTCGTAATACGTTGCACATGGCGTCGCGCTTCGGCGCGGAGGGGTGACGCGTTCCCCGGGCTCCGGGGAAGCGGCGTGGTTCCTGTGACCTGATCTGGCAGAGGAGAAGTCTCATGATGAACTGGATTCCGCGGGGGTTGATGGGTGCTGCGGCAGTCTCGGTCCTCGCGGGGCTCGCGATGGCGGGCGCGGAGGAGGGCATCCGGCCGCAGCCGGGGATGTCCCCGCTCGCCGCGCGCTCCGCGATGAAGGCGATGCTCGAGGCGGGGGCCGATCTCGCGTTTGACCCCTACACGATCCTCGTGCAGACGAACCCGAACGTCCGGGTGGACGCCGCGGGTCTCGCGGCGGAGGTGGGCGGGCAGGTGTACCGCACCTTCGAGATCGTTCCCGGCCTGGTGCAGATGACCATCGGCGGGATGACGGTGGAGGAGGCGATCGCGAGGCTGAGCGACGCGCGGTACGCGGGGATAGTCGAGTTCGCCGAGCCGGACTACATCGTGCACCACACGGGCTTTCCGAACGACCCGAATTTCGGGAACCTGTGGGGGATGCACCAGGCGAGCGATCGCGACATCGACGCCCCGGAGGCGTGGGACGTGTGGACGGGCGATCCGAACTTCGTGGTCGCCGTGATCGACACCTCCATCCGCACGAACCATCCGGACCTCGCGGCGAACATCTGGGTCAATCCGGGCGAGACCGCCGGCAACGGCATCGATGACGACGGCAACGGGTACATCGACGACATCAACGGCTGGGACTTCTACGCCAACGACAACAACCCGTCATCCACGAACAACAGCTGGGACTACCAGCACGGCACGCACACGGCGGGCACGGTCGGGGCGGTCGGGAACAACGGTGTCGGCGTGACGGGCGTGAACTGGCGGTGCAAGCTGATGGCGCTGCAGTTTCTCGGGCCGGGCGGCGGCTCGATCTCTGACGCGATCGCGGCGCTGAACTACGCGCGGAACAAGGGCGTCAAGGTCTCCAACAACAGCTGGGGAGGCGGGGGCTTCTCCTCCTCGATGCGCACCGCGATCGAGAACTCCAAGAGCGTGGGTCACGTGTTCGTAGCGGCGGCGGGCAACGCCGGCGTGAACATCGACAACAACCCCTTCTATCCCGCGGCGTACGACAACACCAACCTGGTCTCCGTCGCGGCGACCAACAGCGCGGACGGCAAGCCGAGCTGGTCGAACTACGGGCCCACGAGGGTCGATCTCGGCGCCCCGGGCGCGGGCATCTACAGCACGTTCAACGCCTCGTACGCGTACGGGGACGGCACGTCGATGGCCTGCCCCCACGTCGCGGGCGTCGTGGCGCTGGTGTACTCCAAGAACCCGAGTCTGACGTACGGGCAGGTGATCGACCAGGTGCTCACCACGGTGCGCCCCGTCAGCAGCATGCAGGGGCGGACGGTGACGGGCGGCGTGGTGAACGCCATGGACGCGATCGGCGGCTCGCCCAACACGCCGCCCTCGATCACGATCCACTCGCCGGCCTACGGCGCGACATTCAACGTGGGCGATCCGGTCCAGTTCGACACCACGACGCTCGACGCCGAGGACGGGGATATCTCCCATCTGGTGACGTGGACCTCGAACATCGACGGCCTCATCGGCGTGGGCGATTTCACGACCTCGACGCTCTCCGCCGGCACGCACTACATCGACGTGGAGGTGATCGACTCGGGCGGGCTGACCGACTACGAGTTCCTGACCATCGGCGTGAGCGCGGGCAGCGTCCCGGCGGCGCCGACGGCGGTGAGCACGCTCGAGGGGCCGGCCGGCGTGCTCACGCACAACTGGCTCGACAACTCCTCCAACGAGACGGGCTTCGGCGTCCAGCGCCAGGAGAAGGTCGGCGGTAGTTGGACCAATCTCACCAACCTCGGCCCCACGGCGCCGGACGCCACGTCCTACGCCGACAGCGTGCCCTCCGGCGGATGGCGCTACCGCGTGCGGGCGCTCGGGAGCGGCGGAAACTCGACGTGGTCGGCGTACAAGACCGCCAAGCCCGCGAGGCCCAACGGCATGAGCGCGTCGCTGAACGGGAGCACCGTTGACATCTCCTGGAACGACAACTCGGGGATCGAGACCGGGTACCTGATCCAGCGGCAGGAGCGGGTGGGCGGCACCTGGACCAACACGACGATCGTCGGGAACGTCGGTCCGGATACCACGTCCGCGAGCGACAGCCCGGGCTCGGGCGAGTGGCGCTACCGCGTGCAGGCCACGTCGCTGACGCTCAAGAGCCTCTTTGCACCCTGGTCGAACAAGGTCACGGTCCCGTAACCTGAGTCCGACGTGATCGGATATCGGCGGGCCGCTCGCGGGAGCGGCCCGCCTTTCGTTTGGCGCTCGTCCGCCGGGGCGGGTGGGCTACGCCGGGACGACGTCGGGGAGCGACTCGAGCCCCTCGGTGAGGACGCGGGGGCCGTCCTCGGTGACCAGCACGTCGTGCTCGTAGTGCACGGCCATCGAGCCGTCGGCGGTGTAGATGGGCCACTGGCCGCGAGTCTGACGCGTCTGGCCGGTGCCGATGGCGATCATCGGCTCGACGGCGACGAGCGTGCCGGCCTCGCAGTGCTTGAGGGCGTCGGGCCACTCGCCTGGATAGCCGGGCACGACGTTGGCGATGAACGGGGCCGCATGGAGCTTGCGTCCGTAGCCGTGCCCGCCCAGGCCGCGCACGAGGTGGAAGCCGCACTCGCCCTCGACGTACCCCTGCACCGTCCGTGCCCACTCGACGTAGCGGTTGCGGGGGTGGAGCGTCTCGACGCCGCGCCGGATCGATTCCTTGCCGCAGTCCATAAGCCTGCGGACCTCGGGCGTGGGCTCGCCGATCGAGTACGTCCAGGCGGCGTCGCCGATCCAGCCCCTGTGCAGGACGCCGACATCGACCTTGAGCAGGTCTCCCGGCGCCAGGGGGGCGGTGTGCGAGGCCGCGGTGCCGTGCACGATGCAGTCGTTGACGCTCAGGCACGCGTGCGAGGGGAAAGCGGGCGTGCGCGGCACTTTGTAGCCGAGGAAGCACGACCGGCAGGAGAGGTCGGCGAGCGTCTGGGCGACGAAGCGGTCGAGCTCGGCCATCGTCAGGCCGACTCGGAGGAACGCGGCGACGCGCCGGTGCGTGTCGACGACGCATCGGGCCGCGGCGTGGGCGGCGTCGACGTCGGCCGCGTGGATTCGTTCGAGGGTACGGCGCACGGGCGGGATGGTAGGCGGCGGGGCCCTGTCCGGGCCGCTACGCTGCCCGCTGTGCGAGTGCTCCTGCTGGCGAATCTGCGCTCCGGCAGAGGCCGGGCAGCGGCGTTGACCACGGCCCTGGAGCGCGAGCTCGCCGGGCGCGGACACGCCATCGTGGTTCGGGACGTCTGCGCGGGATCCGGTCCGCCGCTCCCGGCGCACGCGGGCTTCGCGGACGTGGACGTCGTCGTCTCGGTCGGGGGCGACGGCACGATCCACCACGCACTGCCCGACCTGATCGCTTCGAAACGTCCGGTGTACCACGCGCCGGGAGGCAACGAGAACCTCTTCGCGAGGGAGTTCGGCATGGCGCCGGACCCCGTCGTCCTCGCGCGCGCAATCGAGGGCGGGCGCATTGAAGCCGTGGACGCGGGCGTCGCGGGCGATCGTCCCTTCGCATTGATGGTCTCGGTCGGTCCCGACGCCGGTGTGATCCACCGCCTCAGCGCGTCCCGCCGGCGGGCGACGGGGCACGCGATGTACCTCGGCCCGGTCGCCGGGGAGCTCCTGCGTCCGCACCTTCCGCGCCTCAGCGTTGTGGTGGACGGGCGCACGGTCGTCGAGGGGCGTCGCGGCGTCGTGGTCGTGGCCAACAGCGGGCGATACGCGCTGCGGCTCGACCCGGCCCGCGGCGCCGATGTCCGCGACGGCCTGCTCGACGTGGTCTTCCTCCCCGCGTCCACGAGCGCGGGGACGCTGGTGCGCGGCGTGGCGCGCGCGCTGGGGTTGGGGAGCCCGGGCACGCGCGGCGCGCTGGTCACGATCGAGAGCGTCGAGCCAGCCCCCTGGCAGACCGACGGCGAGGTGGGGGGGTGGCTGTCGCCGGGCGAACCCCTGAGACTCAGCCCGCTTCCCGGAGCGCTGCGTGTGCTCTGCCCGCCCGCCCCTTAGGGCCGATCGGCCACGACGCGCCCGGCGCACACCACCACGTCGGCGGGGTTGCCCCCGAACTCATGGCCCAAGGACCGCTCGTCGCGGTGGCGGAGCAGGACGAGGTCGGCGCGAAGGCCGGGCGCGATGCGCCCCCGGTCCGTCAGGCCGAGCACAGCCGCCGACGTCGCTGTCGCGCAGGCGATCGCCTCGGCCGGGGTGAGGCGGTTGAACCGTGCCGCCAGCGCGATGGCCATCGGCACCGATTGGCAGGGGGCGCTGCCGGGGTTGGCGTTGGTGGCGACGGCCAGGCGTGCGCCGGCGTCGATGAGGGCGCGCCCATCGGCGTAGCGCCCGTCGGTGTGGAAGCCCGCGCAGGGCAGGAGCACGGCGAAGGTGTCCGAGGCGGCGAGCGCCGCGATGTCCTCGGCCTTCGTCGCCTCGAGGTGGTCGACGGAGCGGTAGCCGCGGCGGGCGGCCTCGGCGACGAGCCCGAGGGAGTGGAACTGGTCGGCGTGCACGCGGACGGGGTGGCCGGCGGCTTGGGCGCGGTCGAAGAGCTCGAGGCACTGCTCACCCAACCAGGCGCCCTCCTCGCAGTATGCGTCGATCGCCACGCCGGGGAACTCGGCGGAGATCGCTGGCAGCGTCTCTTCGATCGTGCGCCGGATGAAGGCGGCGCGCGCGTCGGGCGTGGTCGCCTCGGGATCGATCGCGTGCCCGATGCAGGCGGTGGGGACGACCGTGCCCGCCCATTGCGCTGCCGCGTCGGCGGTCGCGCGGAGCATCTTGAGCTCGGCTTCGGTCGAGAGGCCGTAGCCGCTCTTGACCTCGATGGTCGTCGTGCCCTCGCGCAGCGCGTGGCCGAGCCGCTCGAGGAGGAACTCTGCGAGATCCTCCCGCGTCGCGGCCCGCACGGCGCGGACGGTCGAGAGGATGCCTCCGCCGGCCTTGAGGATCTCGAGATACGTCGCTCCGCGGAGCTTCGCCTCCCACTCGCCCAGCCGCTCGCCCGCCCAGCACAGGTGCGTGTGGCAATCGACGAACGCGGGCATGAGCACGCGCCCGCGCGCATCGATCACTCGCTCGCCCGGGCGTGGGGCCGGCGGCCCCGCCTCGCCGATGCCCGCGATCAGCCCGTCCTCGGTGCGCACCCAGCCACGCTCGATTACGCCGAGCTCGCCCGTGAGCAGGCCGCGCCGATGGGCCGGGTCGCCCGCGAGCGTGAGGACGCGGGCATCGTGGAAGAGCAGGCTCACGCGGGCCGCTCCGCGACGCCGCGCAGAAAGGTGAGGAACAGATGCGCCGCGAGGCGTGCGGTGCGGTCGCCCTCGTCGTGGGGCGGGCTGAGCTCCATAATGTCGAAGCAGCCGACGCGCGGGCACCTTCCCGCCGCGAGGGCGGCGGCCTCGGCCTGGCGGGCCGTCCAGCCCGCGGGGTTGATCGCGCTGACGCCGGGGGCGTGGGCTGCGTCGACCACGTCGAGGTCGAAGCTGACGAAGAGGTCCGTGCGGGCGCTGTCGAAGACCTCGTCCACGCGTTCGTCGCGGAAGGCGTGGCCGTTGTGGTGCCGGAAATACGCCGCGTGCTCCGAGGAGTTGGCGAGCGGGTTGAGGCCGAAGACGGTCAGCTGCAAGACGGCGCACTGCTCGACGAGGGCGCGGAAGGGCATGCCGCTGCCGACCTCTTCGCGCACGTCGAGGTGGGCGTCGAAGTAGACGCCCGCGAGCTTCTCGGTGCGCTGCGCGAGAGCCCGCACCAGCGGGAACGTGAGGTCGTGCCCCCCGCCGACGCCGACCGGGATGAGCCCGGCGTCGAGGATGGCCCCCGCGGCCTCGGTGACGCGGGCGTGCGTGTCGTGGATGGCCTTGGGGTCGGCGCCGGCGGGGGGCACATCGCCCGCGTCGTAGACGAGGGGCCAGGCGTGCGCCGGCGGATCGGCGACGCCGTATCGCGCGAGTGCGCGCCGGAACGCGGCGGGCGCATCGGCGGCGCCGGGGCGCCCGCCGTTGAGCCTGACGCCCGTGTCGTCGGGCATGCCGAGGATGGCGACGGCGCATCCCTCGGGCGAGTCGGTGCGGACGAGGCTCGCGAAGCGGTGCGCGGGCCGGTCCGGCCAGCGGGCGTGCACCGTGTGGGGGATGGGGCGGGGCATCGATGTAGCGTACCGCGAGTGCGAGCGGCTGTTCGGACGCCTGGGAGATCACCACCAGCCCGGTCGCGGCTCGATCGCGGGCCCGCCGATGCGGCAGGACCGACGGGTTGGCGGGCGTTCGCCGCACATCGCTCTTGGCGATGGCGACACGGCCCGCTAGTCTCGATCCCAGACTAGGAGCTCGATCATGCCGAACATCAGAGCCTGTGCGGTCACACTCGCCGCTTCGGCTTGCGCCGTCGTCGCCGGGTCGGTCTGCGCGCAGCCCGACTGGGTCACGTTCGAGACGCTCGATCGCATCGACGGATTTTCCGGGCCCATGTATCCCATGGGGATTAACGGCCTCGGTCAGATCTGCGGCGAGGCACGGTTCTCGAGCGGGAGCGCTGGTGCGTATCCCTTCGTCTCCGAGAGTTTCGGCTCGAGCGTCGGCGTCATCCCGCCGCCGGATGGGTGGGCGCACGGCCGGGCGGACGATATCAACAGTCGCGGCCAACTCGCGGTGACGGCGATCGGGGTTGGCGGAGGCTCCTTCCTGAGCTATCGGTACACGCCGGGCGTCGGGTACGAGGAGATCGGCGCCCTCAGCGGCGACCGGTCTGCGCCGGAGGCGATCAACGAGGCGGGTCAGGTGACGGGGTGGAACGACTCTCCGCAGCGAGCCTATCGCTTCTCCGACGCCGGCCTTGAGGATCTCGGCGTCCCCGACGGGCGCGACGACAGCGCCGGGCTTGCCATCAATGACCTCGGGCAGGTCGCCGGATTCGCGAACGGCTCGTTCGGCTCGCGCGCGTTCCTGTACTCCGACGGCTCGGGCTTCCGCGATCTCGGCACCTTCCCGGGCGGGCGCAACTACGTCGCTCGCGGCGTCAACAACGCCGGCGAAGTCGTGGGCTCGATGCAGCTCGGAGGCGTCACGACACCGTTCCTGTGGTCGGAGTCCACGGGTATCGTGCCGCTGCCGAAGCTCGACTCTGAGCGGTACTCGCAGGTGTGGGACATCAACAACATGGGCTGGGCGGTCGGTGTGTCGCAGCGCAGCGGCGGCGGCGAGGCCGGAGTCCTCTGGAAAGACGGCGAGCTCATCGACCTGGAGCAGCTGGTCGGTGGGGGTGTGCAACTCCTCGACGCCGTCGCCATAAACGATGCGGGGCAGATCACAGGCTCGGCGATCGTCGACGGCGAGCGGCTGGTCTATCGCCTCACTATTCCCGCCCCGGGGAGCACGCTGCCCCTGGTCATCGGTGGACTGGTGATCGCTCGACGCTCACGCAGGCGCTCCGGCCCGGGCACCGGGTGAGCCCGAACATGCCCCCGGGCGCCGTCTCGGAGCCAACGGCTCACACCCCGCACAGGTTCACGCGAACGCCCATCGCGCTCGCCATCGCGGCCTTGGCCGCGAGGCCCCGGTCCGCGGCGTCGGCGCTGTCAGCGTACACCACCTGGATGTGGTTGGACTGGTGCTTGGCCATGAGCTGGTCGCGTGAGACGCCGTGGAGGACGGCGTTCATGATCGGCCACTGCCTGGTGGTCGAGTCCCAGCGGCGCGTCATCTCGGCCTCGGGGAGCGTGATCGCGCTCGCGCGCCCCAGATCCATGCAGAGCCGGCCGGCGCCGTCATCCGCCGCGCCGTCGACGTAGATCCGGCTCCACACGACCTCGCCCGGCCTGCTCACGCCGCGGATGCCCGAGCCCCCTGGGGCGAAGTACATCGCGGGCTGGCGGTACCCCACGGCGTCGGCGTAGCCGCGGGCGAAGTGGGACGGGGGGACGGCGCCGGAGATCTCGAACACCCAGACATAGGTGGCACGGCTCTCCGAGCCGTGCGTCTTAGGCGGAGCCTCACGGCTCGGCGAGCCGTGCCACCAGTCGGCCCAGCGCACGTCGTGGAGCGTGTTGTCCGGCGCCATGCCCATCGCCCGCCAGAGGCGGTCGGTGATGAGCGCATCGAGGCCGGCACACTCGTCCACCTCGTTGAAGTGGGGGAGGGGCCGGCCGTCGAAGATCACCTTGCCCGCGTTGGGCCCCTCGGCCGCCCTCACCGGCGGACGCTCCGAGCAGTTGAGCAGGCCCTCGACGAGATCGCTCGCGACGCAGAGCTCCGTGAGCCCGAGCTGGTACTGGATCCCGATCGCGTCGCACCCGTAGCGGTCGGCCAGACGCAGGGCCGCGATGTACATGCGGCATTGGTCGATCACGTGCTCCTCGCGGAGCTGATCCTCTCCGGGGCCGATGTCGAACTTCATGCCGCGGGCGAGGATCCAGTCGTAGACGGCGCGGGCCTCGGCCTCGGGCACCCGGCGCATGTGCGCGTAGAGGGTCGCCTGGCTGAGCCGCTCCTTGAACGCGCCGGTGGGGTGGAGCAGGTGGTCGGGGATGATCGCGTTGAACATCCCCATGCACCCCTCGTCGAAGACGCCCATGATCGCGGGGCGGCGGTGCAGCTCGGCCGCGAGGGCCTCGCCGAGCGCCCGCTCGGCGCCCGGGAGGCTCGCCGGCTCGAGCGGGCGGACGTGCGAGAGATCGTGCTCGATCCGCCCCGTCTCGCACCACTGCCGGAGCCTGGCGCGGAACGCCTGGTCGGCGAAATCCTCGCCCCAGAGCAGGCTGTGCTCGCGCCCGGCCTTCGTGAGCGAGCCCCGCAGGTTGAGCGCTCCGACCAGCCCAGGCCACTGGCCCGACCAATTGGCGACGATGAGGACCGGCCCGCGGTGGCGGACGAGCCCGGGCAGCACGTGCATCGAGTACTGCCACACGCTCTCGACGACGACGAGCGGGGCGTCGGGGTGGATCTTCGCGAAGACCTCGCGCCCATGGGCCTGGCTGAAGACAAACCCGTGTGGCTCGGCGTCGGACCAGCGCTCGGGGGATCCTCTCACGACGGACCAGCCGAGCGACTCGAGCGCGGCGCGGGCCTCGGCCTCGACCCGCTGCTGCGTCGGCCAGCAGAGGCTGTTGGCGCTGAGGCGCGAGTCGCCCGAGGCGATCATCACCGCCGTCTTCGGCGGGACTGGGGAGGGGCCGGCGATGTCGGGCAGGGTGTAGCGGTTCATGGTTTCTCAGCGTACGTCGGCGGCGATCCCCCCCGCCAGGAGGCTCTTCGCGTGCGGCCGCGCCCCCCCGGGGGGCCGCGCCGGGCCGGCCTCGCGACCGTAGCCGACGCTACAGACCTGCGTACAGGCGTCGCTCTCGCGCACGGGGAGCGCCGTCATGGGACGCGGGCGCGACCCCGTCCGGGACGCGGGGCGAACCCGCCTCACGCCCTCAGGACGGCGATCGGTGTGCGCATGTTCGGTTGATGGCCGCAAACTTACGCTGCTCCGGTTGTTCGGGCGCGCAACTTCCTGTAGCATGAGGTGTGGCGGCGTCCGTGGTGACACGAGACCGCCGGTCGTTCTCCGCGGGCTCGGTACTCGATCTACGGGCGCGTGGAGCCTCTTGCGAAACCCCGGGCTGGCTGGCGGGAACGACCGTGAGGAGCGAAGGCTGATGATGAGTCCGCGGTATCGCGCGATCCTCCGGAACAACGTGGACAAGCTGCCCCAGTGGGGGCGGCTCGACGCCGACCTGCGCGAGGCCGTGGAGATTGTCTCGCTCGTCCTCCCCTTCCGCACCAACGAGTACGTGTGCGGCGAGCTCATCAACTGGAACAACGTCCCCGAAGACCCGATATTCCAGCTCACCTTCCCGCAGCGGGGCATGCTCGAGGAGGAGCACTACGCCGAGCTGCGCTCGCTCGTCGCCGCCGGCGACAAGGAGCGCATCGACGGCGCCGTGGAGCGGATCCGCTACGAGCTGAACCCGCACCCGGCGGGCCAGATGACGCACAACCGGGCGGTGCTCGACGGCCAGATCCTCGACGGCATCCAGCACAAGTACCGCGAGACGGCCCTGTTCTTCCCCTCCCACGGCCAGACCTGCCACGCCTACTGCACGTTCTGCTTCCGCTGGGCGCAGTTCGTGGGGATCGAGAATCTCAAGTTCGCGAGCAAGGAGGTCGAGCAGCTCTGCGCCTATCTGCGCAGGCACGCGCAGATCTCGGATGTGCTCTTCACCGGCGGCGACCCGATGGTGATGAAGGCCGCGATCCTGGAGCGGTACATCACGCCGCTCCTGGAGATCGAGAGCGTGCGATCGATCCGGATCGGGACCAAGAGCGTGGCCTACTGGCCGCAGCGGTACGTGACCGACCCCGACTCCGACGACATCCTGAGCCTCTTCGAGCGGGTGGTGGTCTCGGGGAGGCAGCTGGCGCTGATGGGGCACTATTCCCATCCGGTCGAGCTCTCGACCGAGGTGGCGCAGGACGCGGTGCGCCGGATCCGCTCCGCGGGCGTGAACATCCGCATGCAGAGCCCCGTGATCCGCCACGTGAACGACAACAGCCCGGCGTGGGTGGACCTGTGGACCCGGGGCGTGCAGCTCGGGTGCGTGCCATACTACATGTTCGTGGAGCGAGACACCGGTGCGAAGCGCTATTTCGAGATGCCGCTGGTGCGGTGCTGGAACATCTTCCGCAACGCCTACCAGCGGGTCTCGGGGCTGGCACGCACTGTGCGGGGTCCGAGCATGTCGTGCTTCCCGGGCAAGTGCCACATCCTGGGCGTGGCCGAGGTGGCCGGCCAGCGGGCGTTCTGCCTGGAGTTCCTCCAGGCGCGCGAGCAGGATCTGGTTCGACGCCCCTTCTTCGCCAAGTTCGACCCCCTCGCCTCGTGGTACGACCAGCTCGAGCCCCTGACGCCCAGCGACGAGCCCTTCTTCATGACGCCGGAGGGGGAGACGGCCTTCACGCCGCTCACGGTGCAATCGAACTGATCCACCCCCGGGGTGTCACCGGACGGTGGCGCAGGGGGCGCGCGGTCGGCCCCGATATCATGCGCATCGGACGCCCCAGAGGAGGATCGCCGTGCGCACCACACGCCTCGCCCTCGCCGCCGCGCTCGTGAGCGCCGCGGCCGTCGCCCAGGAGCAGCCGCGCATTGAGGCGGTCCCCTTCACCGCCGTGCGCGTGCAGGACCCCTTCTGGTCACCGCGGCTCGAGACCAACCGCGACGTGACCGTCTGGTACGACTTCGAGCAGTGCGAGAGGACCGGGCGCATCCGCAATTTCGCGATCGCGGGCGGGCTCGAGGAAGGCGAGTTCCAGGGCATCTTCTACAACGACTCGGACGTCTACAAGGTCATCGAGGGCGCCGCCTACTCGCTCCAGACCGAGCGCGACCCCAAGCTCGAGGCCTACCTCGACGACCTCATCGCCAAGATCGCGGCCGCGCAGGAGGAGGACGGCTACCTCTACACACAGAGGACGATCCAGGGCGACAAGATCTCGGCGAAGAACGCCGGCGCGACCCGCTGGGCCTATCTCGCCCACAGCCACGAGCTGTACAACGTCGGGCACCTCTACGAGGCGGCCGTCGCGCACCACCAGGCGACCGGCCAGCGCACGCTGCTCGACGTGGCGATCAGGAACGCCGACCTCATCTGCAAGGTCTTCGGCCCGGGCGAGGGGCAGCTCAGGGACGTGCCCGGGCACGAGGAGATCGAGATCGGGCTGGTCAAGCTCTACCAGGCGACCGGGGAGCGGAAGTATCTGGACCAGGCGAAGTTCTTCATCGACATGCGCGGGCGCTCGGATCTGCGCGAGACGTACGGCGAGTACGCCCAGGACCACGAGCCGGTGGTCGAGCAGGACGAGCCGGTGGGGCACGCGGTGCGGGCGGGCTACCTCTACGCGGGCATGGCCGACGTGGCCGCGCACACGGAGGCGCCCGGCTACATGGAGGCGCTCGACCGCATCTGGGAGCGGCTGGTCTCCACGCGCACCTACCTCACCGGCGGGATCGGCGCGCACCGGCACACAGAGGGCTTCGGGGCCGACTACGACCTGCCCAACACCGACGCGTACAACGAGACGTGCGCCGCGGTGGCGAGCATGCTCTGGAACCACCGGATGTTCCTGCTCGAGGGCGACTCGAAGTACATGGACGTCTTCGAGCGCACGCTCTACAACGCCTTCCTGCCCGGGGTCTCGTTCTCCGGCGACCGCTTCTTCTACCCCAACCCGCTCGCGAGCGACGGCGTTACGGCGTTCAACTTCGGGCAGGTGCAGCGTGCCCCTTGGTTCAGCACCTCCTGCTGCCCCGTGAACGTGGTGAGGGTGCTGCCCTCTCTGCCGGGGTACATCTACGCCACCCGCGGCGACGACGTGTACGTGAACCTGTTCGTCGCCGGCGAGGCGACCGTCGAGACGGAGCGCGGCCACGTCCGGATCACCCAGGAGACGGCGTACCCGTGGGACGGGCTCGTGCGGGTCAAGCTCTGGCCCGAAACCGAAGGTCGGTTCGCGCTCCGGGTCCGGATCCCCGGCTGGGCCAAGGGCAGGCCATTCCCGAGCGATCTCTACACCTACGAGGGCGACGCGAACGTCACGCGCACGCTTCGCGTGAACGGCGCCGACGTCCTCGCGCACAACGAACAGGGGTACGCCGTCATCGAGCGGGAGTGGGCCCCAGGCGACGAGGTGACGCTGGAGATGCCCATGCGCGTGAACTTCGTGCGGGCGCACGAGAAGATCGCCCAGAACCGCGGACGCGTCGCGATCGAGCGGGGCCCGCTCGTGTACTGCTTCGAGGGCGTGGACAACGCCGCCGATCTGGAGAGCATCGTGATCGAGCCCGGCGCGCCGGCCGAGTGGAGCTTCGACGAGGGCCTGCTCGGTGGCCTCGGGGTCATCGACCTGGTCGCGGAGCACGCGACGCGGAGCGCCGACGGGGCGCTCCGGACCGAGCCCGTCGAGGCCCGCGCGATCCCCTACTACGCCTGGGCCCACCGCGAGCCGGGACCGATGGCGGTCTGGATGCCCGCGACGGCCGAGCTCATCAAGGCCGCACCCGCGCCCACGATCGCCTCGACGGCCGCCGCCGGGGCGTCGCACTGCTGGGTCCGC
The DNA here is from genome assembly GCA_964435785.1 of uncultured Phycisphaeraceae bacterium. Taxonomy (GTDB): domain Bacteria; phylum Planctomycetota; class Phycisphaerae; order Phycisphaerales; family UBA1924; genus PNC22. The sequence goes on from CAYTAH010000007.1 coordinate 118,887, forward strand.
GACAGCGTCTTCGCGATCAACGACCAGAAGGAGCCCGCCTCCTCGGCCGATCAGTCGATCCCGCGCCTCACGTGGTGGGACCACAAGGGCACGACCGAGTGGGCGCAGCTCGACTTCGGCGGGCCGCGCGAGGTGCGCGCCCTCGAGGTCTACTGGTTCGACGACACGGGAGTGGGGGCGTGCCGGTTGCCGCTCTCGTGGCGCGTGATGTACCGGGACGGAGGGGAGTGGAAGCCAGTGCAGCCCGAAGGCGAGCATCCGGTGGCGAAGGACCGCTACTGTCGCGTCGAGTTCACGCCCGTGAGCACCGACGCGGTGCGCGTCGAGGCGAAGCTCCGCGAGGGATTCTCGGGCGGCATCCTCGAGATCAAGCTCGACTGAAGTGCCACTACGGTCGGAACTCCTTCAGCTCTTCTTCTACTGCTTCTCCCCGACCGTAGTGCCGTGCGGCCCGCTCAGCCGCCGCACTACCGTCGTGCCCCGAACGATTCGCTACGATCGGGACACGATTGAGCGGCACGACGGTAGTGGCACGCGATCACTTCGCCTCGTGCCAGTTCTCGCTGATCGCCGCGTCCGCCACGAGAGGAACGTCCAGCGTCATCGCCCGCTGCATCCGGTCCACGACCAGGTCCCGCACGCGCTCGCCGAGGGCCCTCGGCGCCTCGAACACCAGTTCGTCGTGGATCTGGAGCAGCATGCGCGTCCCCTCGATCTCCGGCGGCCTGCCGCCCCGCAGGTGCCCCGCGTGGGCGCTCAGACGCGTGTGCAGGTCCACCATCGCGATCTTGATCAGGTCCGCCGCCGAGCCCTGCACGACGCTGTTGATCGCCGTGCGCTCCGCGAGCGATCGCCTCGCCGGGTCCCGCGCCTCGATGTCGGGGATCGGGCGCCGCCGCTTCATCATCGTCTCGACATACCCGTGCCGGCGCGCCTGCGCGATGCACTCCTCGAGGAACGTGGTGATGCCCGCGAAGCGCCGCTTGTACCCGTCGATGATCTCGCCCGCCTCGGTGTTGGAGATCCCCAGCCGCCGCGCGAGCCCGAACGCCGTGATCCCGTAGACAATCCCGAAGTTCACCATCTTCGCCCCGCTGCGCTGCTCGCGGGTCACCTTCTCCACCGGCACGCCGTGGATCTGCGCCGCCACGGCCGCGTGGATGTCCTGCCCCTCGCGGAACGCCTCGATCAGAGCCGGATCACGCGAGAGGTGCGCGAGCAGCCGCAGCTCGATCTGCGAGTAGTCGGCCGTCACCAGCACGTGCCCCGGCTCGGCGACGAACGCCTTGCGGATCTCGCGTCCGATGTCCGTCCGGATCGGGATGTTCTGCAGGTTAGGGTCGCTCGAGCTGAGCCGCCCTGTCACCGCGACCGTCTGGTTGAAGCTCGCGTGGATCCGCCCGGTGCGCGGGTCGATCTCCTCGCGCAGGCTCACCAGGTACGTGTTCACGAGCTTCGTGAGCTGGCGGTACTCGAGGATGAGCCCGGGGATCGGAGTCTCGATGCCCGCGTCCTGCTCGAGCTTCTCCAGAACCTCCGCGTCGGTCGAAGGGCCCGTCTTCCCCCGCTTGATCACGCGCAGGCCCAGCCCCGGCTCCGAGGCGTCCGGCTTGTTGAAGAGCGCGGCCGCGAGCTGGCGGGGCGAGTCGGGGTCGAACTCCCGCCCGATCGTCCCCATGGCCTCGTCGGCGATGCGGGCGCGCAGCTCGCCGATCCGCTTCTCCAAGAGCCGCCGCTGGTTCTCCAGCTCGTCGGGATCGACCCGGATCCCGTTCCACTCCAGCTCCGCGAGCACGTCCACCAGCGGCATCTCCAGCCGGTGGAACAGATCGTCGAGCTGCATCGCCCTCAGCTGCGGCATCATCTTGCGGGCGAGCTGCAGCGTCACGTCCGCGTCTTCCGCGGCGTACTCCGTGGCCCGGTCGAGCGCCACCGTGTCGAAGGTCTTCTGATTCTTGCCAGAGCCGATCAGCTCGGTGATGGAGATGTTGGTGCGTCCCAGCAGGGCGAGCGCGAGGGCGTCCATCGAGTGGCTCGAGCGCGAGGCGTCGATGAGGAAGCTCGCGATCATCGAGTCGCATCCGCCCTCGGCGAGGTGCCCGCGCAGCTCGACCCCCGCCCGGCGCAGCACGAGCATGTCGTACTTGATGTTGTGCCCGAGCTTGGGCTTGGTCGGATCCTCGAGGATGGGGCGCAGCGCATCGAGCACCGTCCTCTCGTCGAGGTGCTCGCCCGGCGTGCACGAGCGCACGGGGACGTACCACCCCGTGCCGGCCCTCGTCGAGAAGGAGAGACCGCACATCTGCGCGCGCATGGGGCGGAGCGACGTCGTCTCGGTGTCGATCGCGATCGCGTCGGCCTCGCGGAGCTCGGCGATCAGCTCGTCGAGGTCGGCGCGAGTGCAGGCGCAGCGGTACGCCCCCTCGGCGCGCGTCCGCGGCGGCGGCTCTTCGCCCAGTCCGTCGAACAGGCCCCCGGGCTCCTCGAACGCCGCCCGTCGCGCGGGCGCCGGCGCCGCATGCGCCTCGCCGATCGGCGGCATGAACTCGGCGGGCTTGACCTCCTCGCCCATGAGCAGGCGCAGCTCGTCCTGGTAGCGGTTGAACCCCAGCTCCTTCAAGATCGGCCCCAGCTCGGTGAGCCTGAACGTCGCCGTGTCGGCCTTCGCGAGGTCGAGATCGATCGGCGCATCGTGCCTCAGCGCCACGAGCTTCCGAGACAGCTCGAGCGCCCCCGCCTCGGCCGACGCCCGGATGTTCTCTCGCCGCTTGCCCGTGATCCGCCAGTCCTTCTTCGGCTTGTCCTCCAACACCTCGGCGATGACGGCCTCGATCGAGCCGAACTCGCAGATCAGCTCCGCCGCGGTCTTCGGCCCGATCCCCGGCACCCCCGGTACGTTGTCCACGTTGTCGCCCATGAGCGCGAGCATGTCGATCACCTGCCGGGGCGAGAGACCGGTCTCGGCCCTCAGGCTCTCCGCCGTGATCAGCTCGTCGGTGTGGATGTCGTACATCTCCGTCGGCGGCACGCCCTCGCCGAGGAGCTGCTTGAGGTCCTTGTCCTTGCTGATGATCCGCACGCGCAGGTCCGGGTGCCTCTCGCTGAACGTGCTCGCGATCGTCGCGATCACGTCGTCGGCCTCAAACCCCTCGGCCCCGATCACCGGCACGCCGACCGCGTGCAGCAGCGAGAGCGCGCGCTCCACCTGCGGCCCGAGGTCCTCGGGCGGCTCCTTCCGCGTCGCCTTGTACTCCGGGAAGATCTGCGACCGGAACGTGCCCCGATCCCCGGATACGTCGATCACACACGCCACGTAGTCCGGCCTGCCCCCGACCTGCCCCTCGCCCCGCAGCAGCTTGAGCAGCATGCCCACGAAGCCGAACGTCATGTTCGTCGGCTCCTTCGTGACGGGGCTGGTCATCGGCGTCCGGATCGCGTGGTAGGCCCGGAAGAACTGGGCGTAGCCGTCGATGAGGTAGAGGGTCTTCATCGCACAGATGGTAGTGGACGCCGCCGCGACGCACAGGCGACTCCGGGCCCCGCTCAGCGGCGGGAGAGCGAGAGGCAGCACAGCGGCGGCTCGGCGCTGGTGTCCCCCGTTTCCGCGTCAAAGCCCAGGGTGACACCACAATGAAAGTGGAGCCGGATCTGGCCCAGATCGGGCCGTGCCGCTCGCTCAGTCGGAAGGCCAGCGATCCGGCACGCCGTCTCGATGTCGCCCAGGGGCCTGCCGCGCGCGATGACCCACGGGTCCATGCTCACGCGGCCCCCGAACGACCACGGCTCGTGCGGGTCGTCACAGTGGACGAGCCAGAGCGCTTCGCCGGCGAAGTGGAACTCGAACGTGCCATACCGGATGATGGACCGTCCGCGCGCAATGTCCGTCGGTTCCCCGAACACCGCGATCACTCGCGATCTGCGGTCTCCCAGGCGAACATCGCCGATCGAGCCGTTGCGGCCAGTCTCCTGAAGGTCGACGTGCGCCACGGCGGATTCAACCGGAGGGGGTCGTCGCTTCGTGATGCAGCGCCGTCAGCCTCGCGAGGTACGCGTCGCTCGGCTCCACGTCCCGCCGCGCCATCACCGTGCGCGCCACGTCGAGGAACTTGCCCAGGCGGTAGGTCCGCTGACCCTCGTCGGTCACCCAGGCGAACCGCCCGACACACCCGTCGATCGCGGCGCTGGCGGCCCACATCGCCCCGGTGTGCACGATGGCGCCGGTCATGATCCGCGTCCCGATCGCCGTGCGCACGTGATCCCCGATCGTGGCGCCGAGAAACGTCTCGCCCGTCCGCTCGCGCGGGCCGTCGCAGGTCGCCTGGGCGATCACCTCGCTGTAGGTGTTGAGCAGGTTCGAGTTGGTGGTCCCCGCGCCGAGGTTGCTCCACTCGCCCACCCAGGAGTCGCCGAGGAAGCCCTCATGCGCCTTGTTGGCGAAGCCCTGGAAGATAACCCCGGCCACCTCGCCGCCCACCTTGCACCGCCGCCCGATCGCCGTGTTGCCGCGCACCAGCGCGTGCTCGAGCACGCTCGAATGCGGGCCGATCGCCGCGGGCCCGACGACGACCGCCCCGGGGCGCAGCACGGCGTGTCCCGCCACCGAGACCGGGCCGCGCTCCACGTCGATTGTGACGCCCGGATAGACCGTCGCCTCCGCGTCGAGCAGGAAGTCGTCCGGGCTGCCGATGACCAGAACCCCTTCCGGCGGGGGCCGGAACCGGTCCGACCGGCGGATCAGCTCCAGATCGAAGCGGATTGCCTGGTCGCGCACGCTCCGCACGTGCCAGGGCCTGCTCATGAGCACCGGGCCGTCGAGCGTCCTGATCGCGCACTCCGGCTTCTCTCCCACGAGCACGCGGATCGCGTCCATGTGCTCGAGCAGGCCGCCGACGATCGTGCCCTCGACCGGGTCGGCGTAGGCGACGTCGGGCTCGGGCTCGCGAAGCTCGGTGGGGGGGATCGGGCAGCGCCCGTTGAGCACCATCACCCGCCCGGTTCGAACCGGCAGACGGTTGATGGTCACGTCGTGATCCTCGGCGGCAAGTCCGCCGATCGTCTCCGGCGTATAGAGAGCGACCAGCTCGACCCCCAGCGAGAGCCTCAGCCGCTCGAAGGTGGTGAGCGCACCGGTGCGGATGTCGAACGCCGCGCGCAGATCCGTCAACGGCGACAACTGCCCCTTCCCATCGTCGAATATCACCGCCGGGATCATCGCCAGCACTATACCCTCTCTGCCGCGCGCCCCCCCGGAGCGGGGAGCGGAGGAGGCCCGATTGCCCGCCCGAACCGTCCGCGCCCTGGTGTTTGACCTCGACGGAACGCTCGCGGACTCCGAGCTCGCCCATGAGCGGGCGCTCCGCGCTGCCTCGGAGAGCATCGGGATCACCTTCTCGCACGCGTACTTCCGGGAGAGGTGCGTGGGGGTGGGCGAGCGGGGCTGCTTCCGGATGCTCGCGTCCGAGCACGGGGTCGCGCTGCCCGACGAGACGCTGGAGCGGCTCGTCTCGATCAAGCTCCGGGCGTTTCTCGGGGAGGTGCGCGCCGGCTGGGTCCGTCCCTACCCCGGCGCGCCGGAGACGGTCCGTGCCGCGGCGGCGAGCGTCCCGGTCGCCGTCTGCAGCGGATCGAGCGGCGCATCGGTGCGGGCCATGCTCGAGTCGATGGGCCTCGGCGCCGAGCTGGACGCCGTGGTCACCTCGGACGACATCACGCACCCCAAGCCGCACCCCGAGGCGTACCTGCTCGCGGCCGCCCGCCTGGGGATCGACCCCTCCGAGGGGCTCGCCGTGGAGGACTCGCCCACGGGCATCGAATCGGCCCGGCGCGCGGGGTTCCGGGTGGTCGCGGTCGAGCACTCCTTCGAACGGTCCCGGCTCGCCGGCGCGGAGGAGGTCGTGGGATCCCTCGGCGAGCTCCGACTCGGCGGGCTCGTGCGCGGCGGCTGAAGGGCGGGGTGGTCTAGCGGCGATGCGAGACCCGGTGGGGGACGAACTGGAACACAAAGAGCGGCATGAGGAGGAGGAGCGCGAGCGCCACCGGGATGGCGAGCACGCCGGTGTACAGGCTGGAGGCCAGACGGACCCCCAGCGCCGAGGCTGGGCTCCAGTCGATCGGGTCCCCGGCGAGGGCTCGGATCGTGTAGACGGCCGTCACGACGGCCTGCCAGGTCGCGAAGCCGACGCACGAGAGGAAGGCCAGCGTGAGGGGGTTGCGCCGGAACATGAGCCCCCGAAGCGCGAGCACGAGCTGGCACATGAGCAGGGCGCCGAGGGCGTTCGGTCCGGCGACCGTGAACGTGCCCATGTCCGTCCTCGGGAGCGGAGAGGTCAGATCGACGAGAAGGCCCGTCAAGAGGCACGCCCACTGCGCCGGGCGGCCCGGGGCCGAGCAGGCGATGAACACGGCGTAGACCGCCAGGAAGCTGGGCGAGATGCCCGACGTGCCCAGCTCGAGCGAGCCGCGCAGGCCCTGCTCGAGCCCGAGCATGATCCACGCGCCCAGCGAGAAGACGATCCAGCTCACTCGGCCCCCCCCTCGGTCGGCGTGACGCGGACGATCACCTCGGTGACGCGGTCGAGGACCACGGTCGGCCGGACGGAGATGACGGGGCGGAGCGGCGAGTCCGGGGCGGGATTGACCGTCTCGACCCGGCCGATCACCAGCATCTGGGCGCTGGCCGGCCACTGGCGGTCGAAAAGGCGGACGAGCTGGCCCGGCTGGATCAGGCGGGTCCCCTCGGCGCCGGGATCGCCGACGTCGCCCTCGAGCGTGCCGTCGCCGACCGGGCGCAGTTGGCACGTGAACCCCTCGCCGTCGGCGGTCATCACCTTGCCCCCGATGGCGCGAGAGGCCTCGGCGGTGATGGGCAGGATCCAGCTCGTGCGTGGGGCGACGCCCGTGACCTTGCCGAAGAGCTGCACCCCCTCGACCGCGACCACGTCGTTGACATTGATCTCGTGGACGCGACCGGCGCGGATTTGGAGCTGCGCGGCCTCGGGGTCGCTGGTGCGCCCGATCACCGGGGCGTAGAGGTGGCGCGTGCTCACCGAGGGGTTCAGCTCGATCATCAGCTGCTGCTGCTCCATCAGGCGGAGCAGATCGCTGTTGCGCTCGCGCATGCGCTCGTAGAGGGTCTGGTACTCGTCGCGCTCCCGGCGCAGCAGCGCGATCTCCTCGGGCTCGGCGCCCCCCTGGGAGGGCGGGGCGAGCCAGCCGCCGACCACGTGCATGGGCTGGCTCACCGGGGCGGCGAGCATGCCCACCAGGTCGCCGAGCCAGCGGACCGGGGTGAGGAACCTGGGGGGGAGGAAGCAGCCGATGAGAAGGAGGGCCACCGCGGCGGGCAGCATCCGGTCGTTGGTGGCGTGCTGTGCGGCTCGTCGCGCCATGACGGTGCGGTGTCAGAAGCCCGCGGTCAGAGCTCCATGTTCGTCTCGAGCGTGTCCTTCCACTCGTCGATGTTCTCGAGAAAGAGCGCGGTACCGCGCGCCACGCAGGTCAGGGGGTCCTCCGCGAGCGCGCACTTGAGGCCAGTCGCCTTCTCGACCACGATCGGCAGACCCCGCAGCAGCGAGCCCCCGCCCGCCATCATGATGCCGTTCTCGACAAGGTCGGCGGCGAGCTCGGGCTCCGCCTTCTCGAGCGTGCGCGTCACCGCCTCGATGATCGCCGTCACGGGCTCCTGGAGCGCCTCGCGGATCTCCTCGCTGGAGACCACGGTCTTGCGCGGCAGGCCCGAGATCATGTCGCGCCCCCGCACCTCCATGCTCGTCTCGTCGCCGGTCAGGGCCGCGGACCCGATCTCGATCTTGATGCGCTCGGCCGTCTGCTCGCCGATCATCAGGTTGTAGGTGCGCTTCATGTGGTTGATGATCGCCTCGTCCATGTCGTCCCCGGCGACGCGCACGCTCTCGCACACCGCGATATCCGCCAGCGACATGATCGCCACCTCGGTCGTCCCGCCCCCGATGTCCACGATCATGCTCGCGGTCGCCTCCGCGAAGGGGAGCCCCGCGCCGATCGCCGCGGCCACCGGCTCCTCGATGAGGTAGGTCTTCCGCGCGCCGGCACGCTCAGACGAGTTGAAGACCGCCTGCTTCTCGACGGCGGTGATCCCCGAGGGGATCGAGATCACCACCCGCGGCCGGAACAGCCGGTTCCGCCCGTTCACCTTGCGGATGAAGTAGCCGAGCATCGCCTCGGTGATCTCGAAGTCGCTGATCACGCCGTCCTTGAGGGGGCGGATGGCGGTGATCGACCCCGGCGTCTTGCCGAGCATCTCCTTGGCCACCCAGCCGACCGCCTCGCCGTTCTTGAGCACCTGGTTGGTGCCCTTGCGCACCGCCACCACGCTCGGCTCGTTGAGGACGATGCCCTGGCCACGGACGGCGACCAGGGTGTTGCACGTCCCCAGGTCGATGCCCATGTCCACGCTGAAGAGGCCAAGCAGGCGGTTGAGGTCCACAGGCAGGGGTCTCACGCTGTGACGGGCATCGTGCCCGGGCGGCCCCGGGGGTCGTGCGCGCGCCCCCGAGGCAGCAGAATCCGTTCCGAGGACGGCCGAAACCCGCCGCGCAGGGGCCTCGGGTGCTCCGAGAGGTTATCGCCGCCTCCCAGTTTCCGCCAGTCGCCCAGACTCCCGGGCGCCCGAAGGCCAAAAAAGAAACACGCCCCGACCGTGCTCCGGTCGGGGCGCGTCCGCGGTCGGGTTCAGGGGCCGCGGAGGGAAGGGTCAGTCGTTCGAGGCGATGGGCCGACCCACGGAGGGAACCGTTCGCTCCTCCCCGTCGGGGGTGATCTCGATCACCGCCGGCTCGAGCTCAAGGGCGGGGCGACCGGCGCGCTCCAGGATCTCCGCCCCGACCTGGCTCTGGTAGGAGAGCTCGTGCTTGGCCTGGAGCTCGTAGTCGTTCTGCTCGCCGGCCATGGAGAGGGCGTTGAGGCGGGCCTCCTGCTCCGCGAGCACCTTGGCGATGCGCCCCTGCACCTGGTCGGGGCTGGTCACCTCGCCGTAGCGGTCGTACTTCTCGAGGGCCGCCTGCCGCGCCTCGAGCATGTCGATCATGCGGTCGTTCCGCGCGATGGCGTCCACCTGGCGGTCGAGCTGCCAGAGCTGTGCCTGGAAGTCGGCCCGCTCGCCCTCCAGCTGGGCGAGGATCTGGCCGAGCCGCTCCTCCTGTTGGCGCAGGATCGCGAGGTTGCCGTCGATATCGGCCGTCTTGCTCGCGTAGGCGCTGCGGAGCTGGCTGATCTGGTTCGCCTTGCTGTAGGCGTTCTCCAGGTCGAGCGACTCATCGCCGAAGCGCACCCTGACGAGGGCGTACCCGCTGTCGCTCCGGGCCGCCTCCGCCTTGGCGATCAGGCTCTTCATCTGCCCCAGGTCCGCGTCGGCCAGCTCCACCACGCGGGCGCTCACCTTCATCTCCCGCTCGAGCTGACCGATCTGCGACGAGAGCTCCGCCAGGTCGCCCCGAACCTCGGCGATCCGCCCCGGATACTGCGACTCCAGCTCGCGGAGCTGCTGGCGCAGCGCGATCGGATCGCTGATGTTCGAGTCGATCGTCGCGTTGATCTTGGCCCGCGTCTGGTGGAACAGGGCGTGCGCCCTCGGCCCGCCCATCACGGCGACCGCTGTTCCCGCGGCCAGGGCCCCGGCCACGCCAACCCAAATCACCGGCTTGATGAATCCCATGTGCAACCTCCTGTCCAATCGGTCCTGGCTTCCCGCTCAGCGGGTCCCGACACGGGCCCGGCGTCGCGGCGTGGTTCTCGGTGTCCGACACAGGCGTCATTCGGAGGTCGTCCCGGCGTCTTTCAGCGTTTCCTTCCGCCCCGGGGCGCGGGTTCCCGGACCTTTGGCCGGGGCTGCTTGCCTGATATGCTTCTCTGGGGGAGTCCTGGGGCGGCGAAAGCCGCGGGCCTCTCCGCCGAATACGCCCTCGGGAAGGGTCGGTCCGACGGGTTCAGGCGGGCCGCGCTCCCCGTGCAGGAGGAGCCGGGTGCTCAGCGCAATGACGACTTCCTTCGTGGCCCGGCTCCGCGCCAACGACCAGGCGGCGTGGTTTGAGCTGTGGGAGACGTTCGGACCGGTGGTCCGCGCGCAGCTCATGAAATGGGGCAACGGCCGGATCGGCGTCGAGACGGTGCGGGACCTCTCCCAGGAGACGATGGCCGCCCTCTCGAACTCGATCGACCGCTACGACCCCTCGCGCGGCGCCCGCTTCAGCACGTGGCTCCTCGCGATCGCCAAGCACGTGCTGGGCGACGAGATGGACCGGCGGATGGCCGCCAAGCGCGGCGGGGGGCGGAGGGCGGCCACGCTCGAGGACGCCTGGATGGCGGGGACCACCGGGCCGGGGGTGGACGAGGCGTACGAGGCGGCGGTCTTTCGCGCCAAGGTCGAGGCGGCCCTGCGCAAGGTCGAGCGGGAGTGCGAGTTCGCCGACTTCGAGATATTCCGCATGCGGGTGCTCGACGGCATGAGCGGGAAGGACGTTGCCGAGTCGGTGGGGGTGAGCGAGCCGACGGTCAGCAGGCGTCTGGCGCGGGTGCGGGAGATCCTCCGCGCACGGGTGGCCGAGACGGTCGCCACCTTCAGCTTCACCGACGAGGAGCTCCGCGAGGCAGAGCGAAAGGGCGTCATCCAAAGCCCGAATAAGGCCGACGACGTGCTCTTCGACGAGGCGGTCGCGGAGATATTCCACCGCCAGTCAGAGCTCAGGGCGGCCGAGCGGGCCGGCAAGGGGTTCTAGGCCTGGGCCGGCGGACGGCAAGGAGTGAGCGATGCAAGTCGCATTCGGGCTGATCGCCGGGGTCTTCGGGCTGCTGCTCGCGGCGATCCTGATCACCGTCATCCTGGTGCCCGTGTTCCGGGGCGTCGGGTGGGTGCTGCGCCACGTCTTCGCGTTCATCGGGGGTGAGATCCGCGACGCGCTCCGCCTGGTCGGCTCGGCGCTCACCGCGATCGTCTTCAGCCTGCTCGTCGTCGCCAACATCCTGATCTTCCGATGGTCCGCCTCAGCGCACTTCGGCAGGGCGTTCACGGCGGAGCTGGCGGCCGGCGGGGCGAGCATCTACCGCATCCTGGTCGGCCACCCCGCGCGTCTGCTCGGGCTCAAGTCGCTCGTGGACGGGATCGAGCACCGCGTCCCGCAGGCCGTGGCCGCCGCGCCGACGTCCGATCGGCCCTCGCGCCGTACCGGTCAGTTCGAGAACTACCGCATCATCGGCTCGCTTGCGGGCGGCGGGTCCGGCGGCAAGCTCTACATCGCCGAGCCCGACCAGCTCAAGCTCGCGGCGTTCGCGAGGAACGGCCAGCACGACGTGCAGCAGGTGGTGATCAAGTCGTTCAGCCTGCGCGACGGCTCGAGCCTCCCGCAGATCGTGCGTGAGAGCCGGGCGCTGGACGCCGCCAAGAAGCTGGGCCTCGTGCTGGACCACGAGCTGACCCCGGAGCGGTTCTTCTACGTCATGCGGTACGTCCCGGGCGAGTCGCTCGGGCTGGTCACGCAGCACCTGCACGCGCAGAGCCCCGAGAGCGGGCTCTCCAACGTCCAGCTGGGCAAGGCGCTCGGGTATATCGAGCACCTCCTCGCCACGCTCCGGCGCTACCACGACGGTGGCCTGTGGCACAAGGACGTCAAGCCGGACAACATCATCATCCACGGCCAGGAGGCGCACCTGGTCGACTTCGGGCTGATCACCCCCCTGCGCTCGGCGATGACGCTCACGACCCACGGGACGGAGTACTTCCGCGACCCCGAGATGGTGCGGATGGCGCTCAAGGGCGTGAAGGTGCACGAGGTGGACGGCGCCCGGTTCGACGTCTACGCCGCGGGCGCGGTCCTCTACTCGGTGGTGGAGAACTCGTTCCCGGCTCACGGCGGCTTGAGCCAGATCTCCAGGCGCTGCCCCGACGCGCTCCGCTGGATCATCCGCCGGGCGATGACCGACTACGACAAGCGGTACCCCACCGCGTCGGCGATGCTCGCGGACCTGAGCTTCCTGCGACGGGCGTCCGATCCCTTCGCCGTCAAGCCGGCGGAGCTCCCGAGCGTTGCCGGGGGCGAGGCGCCCCCCGCGGAGCCGATCGTCGAGGTGGCGACCGAGGAGTTCCGGTTCGAGCCGCCCCGGAGCGTGGCCGGCGAGGCGCGTCCCGGCCCGAGGATGGCCGGCGCGCCCGCGGCGGTGGCGGCTGTGGCAGCGATCGGCGCCGCACGGGCCCGCCCCCACCTGCGCGTGACCAACTGGTGGTCGGGAAAGTACGAGCTGGAGGAAGCGGCGGACCTCCGCGGGCGGCCGGTCACGATGGCCGGGCTGGCCGTGGGCGTCCCGTCGCGCCGCGCGGGCTCGCCGAGGCCCCGGAGCGCGGGCGGACGCCCCACGGCCGCCGAGCAGCTCCGCTCCGCACGCGCCCGCGCCGAAGCGAGGCGACAGCGCGCGAGGGAGCGCATGTCCGGCCGCCGCCACGGACGCGAGGCCGGGCGCCGGCACGCGAGCGGCGTGAACGCGGGCGTGGTCGTGAGCATCTTCATTTTCCTCGCCTTCTGCGTCGGCCTCGCGGGCCTGATCATCACCGAGGGGATGAAGCGCTCGCAGCCGTCGTACGACCTGGCTGTCTCGGCGGGAGAGGCCGCAGAGGCGACGGTCCGCGTCGGTGGGGGCGGCGTCACGGTCAGCGGAAACGGCGCGACCGTGATTGTGCCGCAGCCCCCGGCGGCGCCGGCGCCCGTGCAGGCCATGGCCGAGTTGCCGGCCCTCTCCGGCGCGGTGCTCGTCGTGAACGACCTCGGCCTGCCGCTGGAGCCGCAGATCCAGGCGCACCTCATGGGGGCGATCGCCGCCATGAAGCAGGCGCGGCTCGACGTGCTGGGCATCCTGCCCGGCCTCGCGCTGAGCGAGCAGGAGAGCGAGGCGGCGGCCGAGATGATCGCCGAGCTGCAGAAGCTCAGGGCCCTGCGCCCGCTCGACGACGGCGAGGTGGACGCGGAGCTGAGCGCGTGGCTCGATGCGCGGGACGAGGCCGACCTGCTGATCTGGATCGAGCCCGCGGCCGAGCACGGCCAGCGCCCCAACGTCCGCGTGTTCGCGGCGACCGAGACGCGCGAGGACGCTCCCCCCGAGCTGCTCAGCTCCATCCAGGCGCTGTTCGACCTACGCGGCTGAGGCGGCCTCGCTCGAGACGCGGGCGAGCGTCTCGAGCGTCTTGGCGGCGCGGCCCGAGTCGATCGCCTCGGCGGCCAGCACGAGCCCCGAGGCGATGTCGTCGGCGACGCCCGCGACGACGAAGGCGGCGGCCGCGTTGAGGAGCACGATGTCCCGGTGGGGTCCGTGCCCGCCCGCGAGCACGTCGCGGATGATCGAGGCGGCGTGCTCGACGTCGCGAGCCCGGAGCGACTCCATCGAAGCGGGCGTGAGGCCGACCGACGCGGGATCGAAGATCTCCTGCGTGACCGTCCCCCGCTCCACGTGCCCGAGATGCGTGGGGCTGGTCGTGCTCAGTTCGTCCAGGCCGTCCATCGCGTGGGCGAGGATCGCCCGCGTGGCGCCGAGTCGCGCGAGCGCCTCGGCCGTGAGCACGAGCAGCGACTCCTCGTACACGCCGATGAGCTGCCGGTCGGCGCCGGCGGGGTTGGTGAGCGGCCCGAGGATGTTGAAGATCGTCGGGAAGCCGAGCGAGCGCCGGGCGGCCATCGCGTGGCGCATCGCCGGGTGGTGGTGGACGGCGAAGCAGAAGCAGACCCCCGCCTCCGCGAGGCAGCGCGTCTGAACCACGGGGGAGGCGTCGACCACGACGCCCAGGGCCGCGAGCAGCTCGGCCGAACCGCGCCCCGTCCGCGAGCGGTTTCCGTGCTTGGCGACCAGCACCCGCCCGGCGCTGGGCGGGCACGAGGCCGCGACGATTGCCGCGCCGGTGGAGACGTTGAACGTCTTGGGCGCACCGCCGGTGCCGCAGGTGTCGATGAGGACCGCGTCGTCCATGCCGGGGGGGCGCTGGACCGGGGTGACGTGCCGGCGCATGACCCGCGCGGCGCCCACGACCTCGTCCACCGTCGGTCCCCGGCACTGGAGGAGCGCCAGCACGGCGGCGATCTGCGCGTCGTCGAGCCCCCCAGTGAGCAGGGACTCGAAGAGCGTCTCGGTCTCGGCGGCGGCGAGCCTGCCGCCGCGGACCAGGTGGGCGAGGGTCTCGCGGATCTCCATCGCGGCCCACGTTACCACGGTTCGGCGGGCGCGACTCGTGCGGATGAGGCGCGTCCGCGACGGCCAGAGCTCTCCAGCGGTGATTCGGTCAAGCCGGCGGGTTTGGGGGGCACTCGGCCGGCCCCCGGGCAGTACAGTCAGGTATGCAGGAAGCTTGCCCGGCCACGTTCCGGATCGCCCGCAGGGTGCGGCGGCGGATCCTCCTGGCCTCGGTCGTCCGTGACGGGGGGAGGGGACTGGCCGCCGGGGCCGGCGCGGGGCTCGCCTGGGCGGTCGCGGCGCGAGCGGGCGGCGTGGGCCTCCCCTGGTGGCAGGGGGTCGTGGCGGCGGGCGTGCTCGGGCTTGCGGCCGGAGCTGCGATCGGGGCCGCGAGGGTCGGATCTCTCTTCGGCGCGGCGGTCCGCGCCGACCGCGCGCTGGGGCTCAAGGACCGGCTCGCCACCGCGATCAGCCTGAGCCGGCTCCCTCGCGCGCTGACACCCGCGGAGACGCTCGCGGTGCGAGCCTCGGAGGAGATCGCACAAGGACTGCGTGCCCGCGCGGTGGCGCCCGTGCGGTTCGGCGCCGCGTGGGCGGCCTGGCCGCTGCTCCTGGCCGGGGCGGTCGCGACGGGGATCTGGCTGCCTCAACGCGCTGAGCCGCCCACGCCCGTGGCGGCCCGGGCCGGCGAGCCCGAGCGTCGCGCGGCGGCGGAGGTGATCGCGTCGGCGTCGCGTCAGGCGCGGGAGCGGACGGAGCGGGAGCTGCGGGACGCCGCGGTCGCGGAGGAGCTCGCGTCGCTCGAGGAGCTGGAGCGGGAGCTGCTCGACGGGGAGATCGAGCCGGGCGAGGCGCTCGCCGAGAGCGCGCGGCGTCTGGACCGCGCCGCGGACACACTCGACCGGGCCGCGCACGAGGAGGAGCTCGCGCAGCGGGAGCTGCAGGAGCGGCTGGCCCAGGGCCTGGGCGGCTCCGGCGAGAGCGAGCTCGCGAGGGCGCTCTCCGAGGGCGACCTCGCGGGAGCGCGCCAGGCTGCGCAGGAGCTTTTCCGCCGTGCGCCCGAGATGAGCGGGGAGGACCGAGCGCGGTACGCCGAGGAGCTTCGCCAGCTCGCCGACCAGTTCGATGCCCTCGCCCAGCCGACGCAGGCGGAGGGTGGCGAGCGAGCCGACGCGGTAGAGGAGCAGCTCCGCGAGCAGGGCATCGACGATGCGGACGCGTTGGCCGAGCAGTCCCCGCAGGAGATCAGCGAACGTCTGCAGGAGGAAGGGCTCGACGCCGAGACCGCCGAGCGCATGGCGAGGGAGATCGCCGATCGGAACACCGAGCGCGAGGCGCAGCGCCGCGCGGAGGAGTCCCTGCGCGAGCTCTCGGAGGCGGCGGAGGACGCAGCCCGCGAGCTCGAGCAGCCGCCGGCGCCGCGCGAGGCGCAGCGGCCTGACCAGATGCAGCCGCCCGGAGAGCGACAGGCCCAGCCCGAACCGGCTCGGGACGAGGGGAGCGAGAGCCGAGAGGAGCCCCGCCAGGGTGAACACACGCCGGGCGGGCAGCGCGAGCAGGGCCGGGATGCGGATGGTGGCGAGCAGCGCGAGGGCGCACGCGAGCGGAGCGGCGAGGGTGCGGACAGCGAAGGCCGGGCACGGGAGGGTGCCCAGGATCGCGAGGCCACCGAGGGTCAGCGCAGGCAAGAGGGCGATCGAGGGGCCGGATCGGAGCAGGGGCGCGAGCAGCCGGGCCGCGACGCACGCGAAGGCCGCGAGCAGGGTGGCGCCGACGACCGGCGCGGGGCCGAAGGAGCAGAGCGTCCGGGCGGCCAAGAGCGACGCGAGGGCGGACAGACCGGCGAGCGCGATGCCGGGCGTGAAGGCGGCGGCGAGCGTCCGGGGGCCGAGGCCCCCGGCGGGCGCGAGCAGGAGGGGGTGCAGCCCGGCGAGGGCGAGGGCGAGGGCCTGCCGCGGGGCGAGCAGGGAGGCGGCGAGGCAGAGGGCGCCGGCGATCGGCCGGGCGGCGCCGGGGGCGATCACGACCTCGGCCCGGAGCCGGCCGGCGAGCGCCCGGAGACGCCCGGGGGCGAGTCCGGGGGCCGGGGGCTACAGGGTCTTCGCGAGCGGCTCGAGCGTCTTGGCGGCGGCGAGCGAGGCGGGTCCAAGCGCGAGGCGGCCGAGGAGCTGCGCGAGCAGGCGCGGCGCCTGCTCGAGAACGCTTCGCCGGAGGAGCGCCGCCAGCTCGAGGAGCTTGCGCGCGAGATGGGGGAGGGGGCCGGGACGGGCGAGGGGGCGCGTCGGCCCGGCGGGATCACGCCCGGGAGCGAAGAGCCGTGGCAGACCGAGGCGTTCGACGCGCGGGGCGACCCGCGCCCGGGCGACGCGGGCCCTCAGCAGATCGTCGCCGACTGGTACGGAGCCGGAGAGGAGCGCCCGGCCGGTGAGACCGCCCGCGGCGCGTCGGCGCCGCTCCGCGAGGCGGCGGCGGGGGCCGAGCGGGCGATCGACCGTCAGGCGGTCCCGCGGGCGCGCAGCGAGCTGGTGCGGCGCGTCTTCGAGCGCTACCAGCGCCGGGCGGCGGAGCAGTCGTCGGGCGGCGGCCCCGGCGGCGGGGAGTAGGGGGCGTGGGGTTCCGCTTCGAGAACCCGCAGTGGCTGCTGGTCGCGGCGCTCGCGATCCCCGCCGCGTGGATCGCGCTGCGATGGTTCGTCACGATGACCAGCATGCGCCGCTGGAGCGCGGCCGTGGCTCGCGCGCTGCTGCTGGCGGCGATCGCCTCGCTCTTGGCCGGCGCCATGAGCGTGCACCGCACCAACCGGCTGGCCGTCGTCGCGCTGATCGACGTCTCCGATTCGGTCCGCCGCTTCGCCGCCGGGCCGGAGCACGCCGATGGCACGCGCGCGGAGGCGCTGAATGCGGTGCGGGGCTTCCTCGAGGAGGCCACGGCCGGACGCGGCGCCGAGGACCTGCTCGGCGTCGTCGTCTTCGACGGGCGCGCGGTCGCCGTCGCCACGCCGAGCAGGGCGGACGTGCTCGGGCGACCGATCGAGGTCTCGGGCGTCGAGGGGACGAACATCGAGGCGGCGCTGCGGTACGCCTCGGCGCTCATCCCCGCCGACGCCGCGGGGCGGCTCGTGCTCTTCAGCGACGGGAACGAGACGGCCGGGAGCGCCGGGAGCGCCGCGGCGGAGCTGACGGCCCGCCTGGCAAGCCGCCGGGGCGGGCGCTCGGGGCTGCCCGTGGACGTGGTGCCGCTCCGCTACGAGGTGCGCGAGGAGGTGATCGTCGAGTCGGTGGACGTGCCCCCCTCGGCGCCGGCCGAGTCGGTGGTGCCGGTGCGGGTCGTGCTCTTCTCGGCGGGCGAGGCGCAGGGGACGCTCCGCGTGCTGCGTGGGGGCGAGGAGCTGGATATCAACGGCGGCTCGCCCGGGCGCGGGCGGGCTCTGCGCCTCGGGCCCGGGCGCACGGTCGAGGTGATCGAGGCGCCGCTCGAGCCGGGGCGCGTGCACCGCTTCGACGCGGTGTGGGAGCCGCGCGTGCTCCAGGGCGAGGGGGGCGGCGCGCGCCTGATGGGCGACGTGCGCGCGGAGAACAACGCCGCCTCGGGGCTCACGATCACGCCGGGCCGGGGCGAGGTGCTGATCGTCGACGGCGTGGGCTCGGCCTCGGAGGTCGGCGCGGGGGCGACGCTGGCGCGCACGCTCGAGGGCGCCGGCATGCGCGTGACGATGGTGAGCCCCGAGGCGATGCCCGACGACCTCGTCTCGCTCCAGGCGTACGACCTCGTGGTGCTCCAGGACGCCGCGGCGGACCTGGTCAGCGAGCGCGCCCAGCGGGCCCTGGCGGCGCACGTGGAGCAGATCGGCGCGGGCCTGGTGATGGTGGGGGGGTTCAACTCCTTCGCCCCCGGCGGGTGGAAAGGCTCGTCGCTCGCCCCGCTGCTCCCGGTGGACATGGAGATCCCCGACGAGCTGGTCGTGCCCACCGCGGCGGTCGTGATCGTGCTCGACAGCTCCGGCTCGATGGGGCACGGGGTGATGGGCTCGCTCCGCACGCAGCAGGAGATCGCCAACGAGTCGGCGGCGCTGGCGGTAGCGACGCTCGACAAGCGAGACCTCGTCGGCGTCATCGCCTTCGACACGGTTACGCGCGAGGTGGTCCCGCTCGCGCCCAACACCGACCCCCAGCGAACCGGCGGGCTGATCCGCTCCATCTCCCCCAGCGGCGGCACGCAGATGGGCCCGGCGCTGGAGCGGGCGCAATCGCTCCTGCTCGGGGCCGAGGCCGAGCTCCGCCACGTCGTCGTGCTCTCCGACGGGCAGAGCACCGGGGCCGAGGGCCTCCCCGTGCTCGCCGAGCAGATGGGAGAGGCCGGCATCCGCGTGACGACCATCAGCGTCGGCAGCGGCGCCGACGTCGCGACCATGCAGGCGATCGCCGACATGAGCGGGGGCAAGCACTACGTCGTGCTCAACCCGGGCGTGCTCCCGCGGATATTCATCAAGGCGATCCGCGTGGTGCGCACGCCGCTGGTCCGCGAGTCGCCCTTCGTGCCCCGGGTGCTGCCCACGGGCTCGCCCCTGGTCGAGGGGCTCGACGACCCGCCCGTGCTCGGGGGGCTCGTGCTCACCCGCGCCCGCACCGAGCCGACGATTGTCAACGCCATGGTGACGCCCAAGGGCGAGCCGGTGCTGGCGCACTGGCAGGTGGGGCTCGGGCAGGTCGCGGCCTTTACCTCCGACGCCCGCGCCGACCAGTGGGCCCAGCGCTGGGCCGACTGGCCCGGCTACCGCCTCTTCTGGACGCGCCTGGCCCGCACGCTCTCGCGCCCGACCTCGGCCGGCCCCTACGAGCTGCGCATGCTCCCGCGCGACGACGGCCTGGTGCTCCGCCTCGAGGCCGTCGACGAGCGCGGCGCGCCGATCGACTACCTCCGCGTGCCCGCGAGCGTCTACGACGAGGAGGGCCGATCGCGCGAGGTGCAGCTCTCCCAGGTTGCCCCCGGCGTCTACGAGGCCAGGGTGCGCCAGCTCGAGAGCGGCCAGATCGTCGCCGTCGTCCGGCCCCGCCTCGGCGCGAGGCAGCTCCCCCCGGTCGTGGGCGGGATGACGATCGCCCGCGGCGAGGAGTACCGCACCCTCCGCTCCAACGAGCCCCTCCTGCGGGACCTCGCCGAGGCCACCGGCGGGCGCGTGCTCGACCTGGCCGACCCGCGGGGCGCCGACCTCTTCGACCGCGCGGGCGTGCCGCCGCGCATCACCAGCGTGCCCGTCTTCCTGCCGCTGATGCTGCTCACGCTGGGGCTCTTCGTGCTCGACGTCGCGACGCGGCGCATCGCGTGGGACCGCTTCGTGAGCAAGGAGTTCGGCGCCGACCTCCGCCGCGCAGCCGCCGAGGCGACGCGCAGCCGCGGCGAGCAGGCCGGGCGGGCCATCGCCGGCCTCAAGGCCGGGCGACCCCGCCCCGAGGAGCCGGCGGCGTCCGCGCGGACCTTCGGCGAGGAGTCCGCGGCCGACCTCGTCGCCCAGGCGCGCGAGCGGCGGGCGCGAGAGGAGGCCGAGCGCCTGCGCAGGCTGCGCGAGGAGATGATGAGCGCCGGGGCCGCCGGGTCACGCAAGCCCGCCCCCGTCGAGGAGAAGCCGCGCGAGCCCGCCCCCCCCGGCGAGGAAGAGGGCGCCGGGGGCCTGCTCGCCGCCAAGCGCCGGGCGCGCGAGCGGTTCGAGCGCGAGCGGAAGGAGGGCGAGGAATGACCGCGCCCCTGCACGAGCAGCATCCGACAACACGGTTCAGCGACCGGGCCGCCGATTACACGCGCTACCGCCCGGGCTACCCGCCCGAAGCCATCGACGCGATCCTCGCGGGGCTGCTCCCGCAGGGGCACGCCCCCGATCCCGGCGAGGTCTCGCCCGGTCGCGAGCCGATCGCCGCGGACATCGGCGCGGGCACGGGGATCTCCGCGCGCCTGCTGGCCGACCGGGGCGTGAACGTGTACGCGATCGAGCCCAACGAGGCGATGCGCGCGGCCGCGGAGCACCACGAGCGGATCGAGTGGCGGGACGGGACCGCCGAGTCGACCGGCCTGGGCGAGGGCTCGGTGGACCTGGTGCTCTGCGCGCAGAGCTACCACTGGTTCGAGCCCGGCTCGGCGTGCCGCGAGTTCGCGCGGATCCTGAGGCCCGGCGGGCGGCTGGCGCTGATGTGGAACGACGGCGACGAGACCGACCCGGTCGCGCGGGGGTACTACGACCGCGTGCGCGCGGCGAGCGGGGGCGTCGGCCCCACGAGCCACCAGACGGTCGCGAAGAGCCCGACGATCGCCCCGCCCTTCGACGCCGCGCGCGTGCGCCGCCTCGTCTTCCGCAACGAGCAGCGGCTTGATGTGGACGGCCTCATCGGGCGGGCCATGAGCGCGAGCTACGTGCCCAAGACCGGCGAGAAGGCCGAGCGGCTGGTCGCCGGATTGCGCGCGCTGCACGCGCGGTACGCGGGGGCGGACGGGCGCGTGGGGCTGGTGTACGCGGTGTACGTGTACCTGTGTGAGCTGCCATGCCATGAGTGACGTGCCGCCCCATGGATTGCAAGCGCTCCGGTGCGAGGATTGCATGGCCCTTGCGAGATCCATTCGGACCTCGCTCCACGACCTGGATGTGAAACTCAACAGCGGTAGCGAGTTAGAATGCATTCTTCGAGATTTCGAGTGGGTTGGGGGATTCGCTGGCGATGTTTTCGACACGATCGCAGGTCCAGCTAAGCTGGATGTCCGACGGGCTGGTGAGGTAACGTGGCGGGTGTTCCGATTGCGGCGGATCGCTACGGCGCTTCAAGGAGCGGTGAATGTCAATGGCGCTAGTGATAAAGCGCAATGTCTGCGTAAACGGATAGACCGATTGCGAAGCCACGATCCGCAATCGCTCGATGCATTGTGGGAGCTAGAGGTCGCTGGTGCCATGGCGCGAACAGGATGCGCCGTAGAAATGTCCGAGACCGACGTGGTGTTGCGTCACGAGAACGAGGCAATGTGGGGCATTGAATGCAAGCACCCGCGATCCAAGCGGGGTCTGCGCGACTCGATTCGTGATGGCTGCAAGCAGCTGGCAAGCCGTAGGATCTGCGGCGTAGTAGTAGTGAACGCTGATGCAGTACTGCATCGCGCCCACGACGCCGAGAAGCCAATCATTTTCACAGCGGATACGCCTGAGGACTTCTTTGGCGGGGTGGGTCGGAGAATGAACGAGCAGCTGGATCGGCTCACATTGGACATGGGACGTGTCTTAAACGAGTTCACCGCCGGCGTAGTCCTGGTGTGCGCCTCCGTCGGATGGTGCAAGGAGCCGAGCGCTGTGATTCACACCGTTGCGACGCGGCAGGTCCCCAACCTCGATGTGTCCGGAGCGGGCGGCATCACGGCGGCAGTGGCCGCCCTGTTGAGATAACATTCGACTCAGGAGCGCAGTGACATGCCCGCCGACCACCCATTCCAAGAGCTGCAGCGGGTCGTCCTCACGACC
>CAYTAH010000008.1:0-135745 GCA_964435785.1 uncultured Phycisphaeraceae bacterium
CCTTGAGAAGCAGGATGTCGCCGGAGGGTGTGCGGACCACGGCGCAGTCGTCGCCCGGCCCAACGAGCACGTCACCCGCCCCGGCGTTGATCCCGCCGGAGATCGAGAAGATGTGGGCGACGAGCTCGGACTCCTTCATGGGGGATTGTTGGCTGGCGAGCATGACGGGCTCGGAGTATCGCCGGGAGTCTTGCGACAATCGCGGGGGAGCCCGGCGCTGCAAGCTCGGGCCGCAGGGCACGCCCGACCAGCGCTCATGGCGGTGGGGGAGGTTCGGCACGGACGGCGTCCCGCACCGGCCCGGGGAGCTCTTCCTCGCGGAGCACGGCGAAGACCGGGATGTGGGTCAGCGCGTCCGGCTCCGAATAGGGATCTGCCGGTTGGGGCAAGTCTTGACTGACATCGAGTATCGCACCCTCGCCCGACAGCGCGAGGATGAGCGAGAGCTCCTCGACCCATGTGAGCCGCACGTGCGATCGGATCGTCATCTCGTCGGGGTCCATGACTTGCTCGAGCCATTGGTCATTCACGGCGACGTAGCGGTCCGGCGCAACCCGGAGCAGCACGGCGGGCGCATCGTCATCCCCACCGTCGTATGCCCACGCGATGTCCGCGACAAAGGTGTAGTCCACAAACTCCTCGACGACTGGTGGCGGAACCATCAGGAAGAAGATGCGCATCGGTAGCCTGCGCACCGCTGGGATCGCGCAAAGGAGGCTCAGCAGGACGAGCGAGCCGATCATCAGAATCGAGCCTGCCGTGCCTGGATCCAGGCGAGAGCGGTGGGTGAGGATCGGCGTGCCGATGATGCCGATCGTCATCGTCAATAGACAGATGATGCCGAGGTTCACGACGCACCCCATCCTCATCGGCCGTCGCCACTCGTCGAGTAAGGCCCGCTCTTCGATGGTCGGCGGCCTCTCGTGCGCGTCGAGCATGGCTCCAGTTTACTGAGCGCCGAGAAGACTTGCATGGAAGGATCGGGCGAGCATCACTGGCCCGTTGTGATGAACTGGTGCGCCATACCTCGAAGCGCTATGCAAGCCTCTCGGATCTGCTGCTGAGTGAGGACCGGCCGCTGTTTCCGTAGCGTTTTGACCAACGCCTCTGGCGTGAGCACCCAGACCCCATCTGGGCTCTCGAAAGCATTGTCTACCCCGCCGCGCTTCCGACGCGGCAGGACGACCACCGCACGGATCGCATTCGGCGTGCCAGAAAGAACGCCCTCGAGGGCAGTGCGCACGCTTGCCATCGCCGCGAGTGCCTGGGGGCGGGGGTCCGGCTCCATCGGCCGGCCGTTGATCTCAAGCCGGTCGGAGAGCACCGCAACCCGACCACCGTTAAACACTGCACTTCGAAACTTCGTCTCCAACACGAATATCCCGCCGATTCCGACCACGACATGATCAATGTTGCAGAAGCGCCCGGCTGAGGTTTGATCCGGGATATCGTGAAACAGCTCGTAGCCAATCGCACGGAGCGAGTCGAGCGCGTCCGCCGCCAACCTTTCGCCGAGAACACCCTTTGCCAGCGAGCGGCCGCGCACCATGCAGCGAACGAACTCGACGAACGACCAGACGAACAGGATCAGTCCGGCACCGGTCACGCTCCACTGCGCGCTGAAGCGCGTTGTCGCAGGCACAAGCCAGACGATCAGAACGAACATCGAGGCGCACACCGCCAAGCCGCTGTGGTAAAACGCCTTTGCGAATACTGCTTCTTGTAGCTGTTCTGCCCCGCGTTCGCCGGGCTGTCGACGCGGACGAGGAGTCACACCGCCGCCGCCTGCTTGTTCAGCATGTCGCCGAAGCGGTGCTCCTTGCGGCCCTTCCACTGCCCGCGGTGGTAGGCGTCGGAGGCGAGCACCGGGAAGAGCGAGGCGATCTCGCCGTAGACCATCTGCTCGTGGACGACGTCGACCTTGCCCCAGCTGCACGCCTCGCGGAGCGTGGAGCCCGAGAGGGCGCCGTCGCGGCTGTCGGCGACGGTCATCTGGACGGCGTACTTGTGCATGGCGACCCCGCCGCGCGCCTGGCCCCCGGCGCGCTCGTCGAGCAGCTCGGCCGCGACGACGATGTCCTGGGCGAAGTTCTTCGGCACGCCGCCGCCGAGCATGAGGAGCCCGGTGTCGGCGTTCGCAAGCTTGATCTGGGTGAGCTCATGGAAGTCCTTGCCCGAGTCGAAGGTGATGGGCTCCTTGCCCTGCTCGGCGCGGGCCACGCGGTGGAGCACGATGCCGAAGCCGGCGGAGCAATCGCTGAAAGCCGGCACGAAGATCGGCACGCCCTTGCGGTAGCAGGTGAGCACCAGCGACTCGGCCTTGGGGTGGTGCTCGTCGAGATAGCGCCCGAGGGCCTCGATCAGCTCGCGCGAGGAGTAGGCCGCGGCGGGCAGCGAGTCGAAGACCTTCTGCGTGGTGTCGTCGCACTCGCGCAGCTCGTCCTCGTCGATGTAGGTGTCGTAGATGCGGTCGATCATGAGGTCGCGGAGGGTCTTGTCGTCCACCGGCGGGGCCTCGGGCGAGCCGGGGGCGATGTAGTGCCTGAAGCCCAGGCCCTCGAAGAAGTCCTGATCGACGATGTTCGCCCCCGTCGAGACGATGGCGTCCACCATGTTGTGCTCGACGAGCGTCATGAGGGCCTTCTTGAGCCCGGCCGAGACGAGCGAGCCGGCGAGCGTGAGGACGACCGCGCAGCCCCTGTCGGCGAGCATCTGCGAGTAGATGTCGGCGGCGCGGGCGAGCGTGCGGGCCGAGTAGGCCATCTCGCGGTAGCTCTCGACCACGGGCCGGGCGTCGAAGGCGCTGATGTCGATGTGCCGGATGGGGTTGGCGAGCAGCTCGCCCTTGGTCCACTGGTGGGTCGGCTTCATGGGTGGAGCCCCTTCTGGTGAGTGCCCGGCCCCCCTGGCGGCGTGGCTTTGCGTGCGGCCCGGGGGTGGCGGGCCGCGGAACCCGGGATTGTAGGGGGTGATGTCGGCCCCATACAATGCGATTGTGAAGCCCCGCCCCAATGAGGCTCGGTATCTTGACGTGCTCCGTCGGATGACTCCGGAACGGCGGCTGCGGAAGGCGGCCGAGCTCTCGGAGCTCACCAAGGAGTTTGCGTTGGCGGGCCTTCGGGCGAGGCATCCGGACTGGAGCGAGCGGGAGCTCCGCCGGGAGATGGCCGCGATGAGATCGCGATGGGCCAGCTAGACCTGCTTCGGCACGCGGTGGACGCGCTCGGGGCGGCTGGCGTCGCGTACATGGTCACGGGATCTTACGGATCGAGTCTTCAGGGTCAGCCCCCTTGCCACGCATGACATCGACGTGGTCGTAGAGCTGCACCCTCCGCAGGTTGCGAAGCTGCTGTCGGCGTTTCCGGAGGGGCGGTACTGCTACAGCCGCGAGGCAGTGGAGGCGGCGGTCCGTGACTCTCAGTTGTCCTGTCTACGCGGTTTCGCGGGACCGACTCGACGATCGGTATCTCGAGTCCTGGGCCGCGCGGCTCGGCGTCATGGATGCCCTGAAGGTGGTGCGAGGGCGGTAGGCGGCCGGCTCGCGGGGGCTACTCAAGGTACGTGTACCCTTCCATCCCCGAGCTGTAGAACTTGAGCAGGTTCTTGGCCTCGGTGACGTTGAGCTTGCGGTTTTTGACGGCCCGCTCGACCTCGCGGCGCATGGCCTTGACGAGGTCCTCGGCGTCGTACTGCACGTAGGCGAGGACCTCCTCGACGGTGTCGCCCTCGACGACCTCGTCGATGTTCCAGTCGCCCTCGCCCTCGGACTCGTCGAAGGAGACGTGGACGACGTGCGTGTCGCCGTAGAGGTTGTGCAGGTCGCCGAGCACCTCCTGGTAGGCCCCGAGGAGGAAGACGCCGAGGTAGTAGGTCTCGCCGACCTTGAGCTCGTGCAGCTCGAGGATGGGCTTGGAGAGCTCGCGCTGGTCGATGAACTTATCGATCTGCCCGTCGGAGTCGCAGGTGATGTCGGCGAGGATGCCGCGGCGCGTCGGCTCCTCGTCGAGCCGGTGGATGGGGCAGATGGGGAAGAGCTGGTCGATCGCCCAGTGGTCGGGCAAGCTCTGGAAGATAGAGAGGTTGGCGTAGTAGATGTCGCTGAGGCGCCTGGGCAGGTCGGCGAGGTCGTCGGGCAACTCGCCCTTGGCGCGGGCGAGGTCGAGCACGCGCTTGCCGATCGTCCAGAAGAGGTGCTCCGCGGCCGATCGCATCGGGAGGCTGAGGTAGCCGAGGTTGAAGAGGCTCATGGCCTCGTCGATGGCCTGGACCGCGTCGTGGTAGACCTCGACGAGGTTGACGCGCGGACGGTCGATCGACTCGAAGGCGTCGATCAGCTCCAGCACCGGCTGCGGGCGCTCGTCCTCCTCCTCCATGCGCGCCTTCACCGTCGCGAGGTCCGCGTCGGTGGGGAAGCGGCTGGCCCCGAGCACGTCGAAGAGCAGCATCGAGCACTGGCTGACCATCGCCCGGCCCGACTCGGAGAGGATGCGCGGGTGCTCCACCTCGTTGGCGTCGCACGCGCTCTTGATGCGGTAGACGATGTCGGCGGCGTACTCGGCGACGGTGTAGTTCACGCTCGCGGGGCTGGTGGAGAGGCTGCCGTCGTAGTCGATGCCCATGCCGCCGCCGACGTCGATCGTGTCGAGGCCGGCGCCGAGCTTCTTGAGCTCGCAGTAGATGTGGGCCAGCTCGTTCACCGCGGCCTTGATCCGGCGGATGTCGCCCACCTGGCTGCCGATGTGGAAGTGGATCATGTTCAGGCAGTCGGCCATGTCGTGGGCCTTGAGGAACTCGACCGCCTTGAGCAGCTCGGTGACGGTCAGGCCGAACTTCGAGCGCATGCCCGCCGAGCTCTCCCAGCGGCCGGTGCCGCGGGCGCTGGGCTTGGTGCGGACGCCGATCCGCGGGCGCACCTGGTAGCGCTCGGCGTGCTTGACGATGAGCTCCAGATCGCTGAACCGCTCGACGACGGGGATGATGTGCCGCCCCAGCTTGGTGGCCAGGATGACCGTCTCGATGAACTCCGAGTCCTTGAAGCCGTTGCAGACGATGGGCATGTCCGGCAGGTTCTCGGTGAGCCCCAGCACCGCCAGCAGCTCGGGCTTGCTGCCGGCCTCGAAGCCGAAGCCCAGCTCGGCCGCGGCGTCGCGGAGCTCCTCGCAGAGCTGGCGCTGCTGGTTGACCTTGATCGGGTAGACGCAGGCGTAGGCCCCGCCGTAGCCGTGGTCCTTGATGGCCGCGTCGAAGGCCTGGCGGATCTCCCGCATCCGGTGGCGGAGCACGTCCACGCAGCGGATGATGACCGGCGTGCCGATGTCGCGCTCGATGAGCCCCTCGACCACCTCGTAGAGGTCGATCTCGCGGCTGCGGTCCTTCTCGGGGTAGACGGTCAGGTGCCCCTGCCCGTTGATGCCGAAGTAGCCGGCCCCCCAGGCGGAGATCCCGTAGGTGGCCATGGCGCGCTCGATGGTCCACTCCTCGGGAGTGGGGACCTGCTCATTGGACGAGATGCCGTCGCCGGCGGCCGGGGGCGCGAGTCTGGTCATCAGGGTTTCCAGCGGTGCGGGGGAGGACCCGTGCCCACCCCGGTGCGATCGCGCGCGTGTGCTCGCCCGGCCCCTCCGGCCAGCGGGGGCCTCCCGAGCGCCCCGCGGGCGGACCCTGCCGAGGAATCGCCGCGCACAAGTATTTCGACCCCGCGCCCCCCGGACAACATCCGGGCGGCAACGCGGGGATGAATCTCGCGCAATGCCCAGCCAGCGCCGGCCCGCCTAGGCGGTCGCCAGCGCCGCCTCGCCGAGCACCTGCTCGGCGTAGTCGTTCATCGCGTCGCGGAGCTGCTCGAAGCTCTCGAGCACGTAGAGCACGCCCTGGTAGTGGTCGATCTCGAAGGGCGTCTCGCAGACGCGCTCCAGCTCGAAGGGCCGCCGGTCCACGTCGGCGCTCTCCAGGGCGTGGAAGCTCTCGCCCAGGCTCGAGATGAGCCCGGAGCCGTAGAGCTTGACGCGCCCGTGCTCGCGGATGAGCCCGAACTCGACGGTGAACCAGAAGAGCCGGCCGAGCCGCTCGACGTGGTAGGGGTCCTCGCAGAGCAGGGCGGCGCGCCCGTAGGTCTGGAGGAACTCGGCGAAGACCGGGTCGGCATGGAGCGGCACGTGGCCGAAGACGTCGTGGAAGATGTCCGGCTCGGGCAGGTACTCCAGCTTCTCCTTCGGCCGGATCACGATCGTGGTCGGGAACTGCCGCCGGGCGAGGCAGGCGAAGAAGGCCTTCGCAGGAAGGTATCCCGGCACGCCGCGGCTCTGCCAGCCGGTGAGCTGGGCGAGGCGCGAGTTGACATAGGAAACCTTCGGGACGTGGTCCTTGTCGAGGCCGAGCTGGCGGACGCCCGAGAGGAAGACCTCGGAGGCCTGGTCCTCGAGCGTCTCCATGCGCCGGCGGACGAGCGTTGCCCACACCTCGTGGTCCTCGTCCGAGTACCGCTCGTAGTGCTGCGTGACGTAGAAGGTTTCGGGGTCGATCTCGGTGGCGGGCAGGTGCGCCGCCCTGTCCGCGGCCTTCTGGGCCCGCACGAACTCCTCGCCGTCGATCACGTTGTTGTACCGGATGTCCGCCCGCATGCCCGGTCCTCCCACATGCGCTCGATGCGCCGATCCCGGAAGATTCTACCCGAAGGGGTTGCGTCCGGGGCCTGTTCCGGTATGCTGCCGCCTTCTGGGACACTGGGACCGCATGTGAAGGGGGACGCGAATGGTTATCGATCCGAGGCTCTACGAGAAGGTCAGCGGTCGTTCCGCGGATCCCACCCGCCGGCTCGGTGAGGTGCTTGCGAAGAACGCCAAGGCCCAGTCGCAGCGGGACGAGCTGCCCAAGGGCGTCAGCGGCGGGTTCCGCATGATGCGCATGCCGGGCAGCTGGGCGCAGTGGTGGCTGGTGTGGCGGCTGTGGCGCCGCAACAAGGAGTAGCCGGCGTCGGCGGCGTCAGCGCCCCGGGCCGAAGCACCGCCACGCCTCGTCAACGCCGATCGCCTGCTCGGGCGCGATGGCGTCCGCCGGGTCCATCTCCTCCCGTGCCCGCCTGGTGGCCGCGAGGATCGAGTCCTCCGGGTCCGGGCGGACGATCGGGGCGTCGGAGCCGAAGAGCAGCGTCTCCCCGGGGACGAGGCCCGCGTCGAGCAGGTCGCGCAGCGGGAGCACGCGGCCGAGGCGGTGGGGGAGCGCCCTGCGCAGGGTCTCGATGTCGCAGAGGAGGTGGCAAGGCTGCACGCTCGCGCTGACGCCCAGCTTGACGAAGCGGGCGATGTCGGCCGGGTCGATGATCTCGGCGTGCTCGACGCGGAACCCCGGCGTGCGGGGGCGGACGCGCTCGATCGCGTCGAGCACGGCCCGCACCGCGGCGTCGCCGATCGCGTGAGCCGCCAGCGGCAGCCCCAGATCGTCGGCGCGGCGCACCGACTCCTCGAGCTCGTGCGGGGACATCATCGGCGTGCCGCAGGGGCGGTCGGGGCGCCCGTCGGTGTAGGGCTCGAGCATCCACGCCGTGCGGGAGCTGAGCGTGCCGTCCACGAAGATCTTCACCCCCGCGAGGCGGACGCGGTCGCACTCCCACTCCTCCCGGTCGGCGGCGGCCTCGCCGATCTCGGCGAGGAGGGGGTAGAGGTGGTAGCGGGCGCGGAGGGCGTGGCCGTACTGGAGCAGACCTCCGAGCATCGGCCCGAGCCAGACCTGGCTCTTGAGGTCGTGGATCTCGGCGAAGATCGATTCCAGGCTCGTCTGCCCCTCGATGAGGTCGCGCTGGCGTTCGCCCCATGAGCGTTCCGGGAGCGATTCCCACACGCGATGCGCGGCCCGCTCGTAGACCACGCCTGTGAGGCGCCACTCCTCGTCGCGGGCGATGATCCCTCCGGGCGGATCCGGGGTGTCCTCCTCGATGCCGGCGAGGGCGAGCATCGCCGAGTTGGCCATCAGCGCGTGGTAGTCGAAGCACCATGCCAGCGCGGGCGTCCGCCCCGTGGCGCGGTCGAAGTGCTCGAGCGTGGGCCAGCGCGCCGGCGCCCAGGACTCGGGCCGGGCGCCGAACGCCACCGCGTAGCTGGGCGGGCCGTGGCCCGGCTGGGCGCGGAGCGCGTCCGCGATGAAATCGAGCATCTCCTCGGGCGAGGAGCACTCGCCCAGGTCCACGCTCCGCCGGGCGCACCCGTGCTGGTAGACGTGGGCGTGCGCCTCGCGCAGCGGGAACGAGGGTCGCTCGGGCCTCGCACTCTCGGCCTCGTCGCTCACGCCCTGCTCCGCGCCGTCAGACCGGCGATCCGCTCGCGCGCCTGCTCCACCGTGGCGGCCGGCTCGTCGAACTCGATGCGCACGATGCCGAAGCGGGCCCGCACGTCGACCCCGTCGGGGTCGACGCCCACCGCCACCGGCTGCTCGACGTTGGCCCTGGCGATGCGCGAGCACGCCTCCCGGAGCGCGTCCCTGTCGGCATTGAGCGTCCGGCACAGCTCGGGCTCGTGGGCGACGAGGCCGTCCTGCAGCTCGATCTCCTCCCCGTCGAACGCCTCGCCGTGGTACCGGACGGCCTCGATCGTGGCGATGCCCCAGGCGGCCTCGCGCGCGGCGCCGTGGTAGATCTCGAAGCGGATCTCCGCGTCGGCCGGGGCCGACGCCACGGGCCGGAGGGAGAGCAGCGCCGCGACCACCGGGTCGTGCTCGCTGGGCACGAGGAGCTGCGCCTCGGCGAGCTCGCGCAGCTCCCCCGGGAGCGGGAAGACCAGCGCCCCGCGACGCCGGTCGATCACGAACCGCACGCGCCGGACCCGGTCGTCGCCGACGGCCAGGTGCGCCTCGGCCGCGGCACGCAGAGCACGGACGGCCTCTTCGGGGGTCGGGTCCATGCCGGGATTGTGACGCCCAGCCGGCCCCCGGACAACAGGGCTCCGAAAAACGCGACGCGGGGCCGCAAGCGGCCCCGCGTTCGAGCGATTGTCCTGAGCGACCGACTCAGGCGGCGGCCGCCGCCTTCTTGCGGCGCGTCTTGCGACGGGCCTTCTTGGCGGTCTTCTTCGCGGCCTTCTTGCGGCGGCGGGTTGCCTTCTTCGCGGTCTTCTTCGCGGCCTTCTTGCGGCGACCGCCCTTCTTGCGGGTCGCCTTCTTCGCCGCCTTCTTGCCAGCCTTCCTGCGGGTGGCTTTCTTCGCGGCCTTCTTCCTGGTCGCTTTCTTCTTCGCCATTTCCATTCTCCTTCGGATCACGCGAAGCTCGGGACCGGCCTCTTGCCGATGGGAGCGACCGTCGCTCCGACCCGAGGCGTTGCCGGGAATATCGGGCGAGACACACGCCCGTCTTGAGCCGAGCCGCCTCACGAGCCGGCTGCTCGGGGCTGCAACGCCATTCGATCGTTGCAGCACGAACCGCGCGTAGTGTGCGCACATTCTCGCGATTGTGCAAGTCCGAGAGTGGATGAAGCGCGAGTCATCCACCGCGTGCCGCGCCGCTCCGGACCGCGCCGAGAGAGCGCATCTCGCTCGCTCGGGGACGCCGATCGAATGCATCAGCGAGCGCGTCGTCGCCGCGCGTCGAGCGCCTCGTCGGTCGGCGATGGAGCGTGCGTCGAGTCTGCACCGGCAATGCGCCGAGCGCGTGCTCGGGCGCTCTTGCCCGCGCCGCGACGGCTCCGGGCCGGAGCGGCGCTCGTTCCGAGGAACGGGGCATGTTCGTGCGCGTTCCGTGCATGTTCGCGACATTTCGTGGCGCGTTTCGGTCCGTCTCGGCGCGTCCGATCGGCGTTCTCGGGCCCGTCAGGCCCGATACACTCTCGCTCACCGGTCCGTCCGCCTCGCTCCGCAGCACGAGATTCGGGAGGTCCCCGCATGACGTCGATCACGCTCTCGAGACTCTCCAACGGCATGCCCGTGGCGATCGAATCGAACCCGGGCGTGCGCTCGGCGGCGCTGACCTGGATGCTCCCGGCGGGGGCCGCGACGGACCCCGAAGATCGTCTCGGAATTTCTGCACTTTGGGCCGAGCTGCTGCTCCGCGGGGCCGGCGAGCTTGATTCTCGGGCCCAGGCCGACGCCTTCGACCGCGTCGGCGCCTCGCGCTCGACCCGGGTCTCCTCCCGGTTCCTCTCGGTGAGCGCGACGGTGATCGGGACTCGCTTCGCCGAGGCGCTCCCGCTGGTGGTGGACATGGTCCGGCGACCGACGTTCGACCCCGCCTCCATCGAGCCCAGCCGCGAGCTGTGCCTCCAGGCCATCGAGGCGCTGAAGGACGACCCGGCCGAGCGCGCCGTGCTGGGCGCGCGCTCGCGCCACCTGGCGCCTCCCTTCAATCGGTCCACGCTCGGCGAGGCCGAGGGGATCCGGCTGGCGAGCCGGGACGAGATCGCCGAGGGATGGCGCCGGCTGGCCGTCCCCGGGGGCGCGATCCTCGCGATCGCCGGCGCCGTGGACGCGGGGGCCGTCGTCACGCAGCTCGAGTCGCTCCTCGGCGACTGGACCGGCGCGGGGGTCGAGCCGGCGCCGGCCGCCGAGCCGGCGCGCGGCTACGCCCACGAGACGGACAAGACCAACCAGGTGCAGATCATCCTCGCGCACGACGCGCCCGCCGAGCCGCACCCCGACTCCATGCTCGAGCGCCTCGCGGTGAGCGTCCTCTCGGGGGGGATGTCTTCGCGCCTGTTCACCGAGGTGAGGGAGAAGCGGGGTCTGTGCTACTCGGTCCACGCCCGCTACAGCGCCGAGCGTGACTTCGGCGTGGTCTTCGCCGACGTCGGCACGCAGCCGGAGCGCGCGCAGGAGTCGCTCGACGTGCTCGTCGCCGAGCTGCGCCGGATCTCCACCCCGGAGGGGCGAGTCACGCCGGAGGAGTTTCACCGCGCCGTCGTGGGCATGAAGTCGCGTCTGATCTTCAGCGGCGAATCGACCGGCGGGCGCGCCGCCGCCCTGGCGGGCGACGTTCATCGGCTGGGCCGCCCCCGCTCGCTCGACGAGATCGCGGGGCTGATCGACGGCATCACGCTCGAGCGGCTCAACGCCTACCTCGCCGGGCGCGCCGTCGGGCGGGCGACGGTGCAGACCATCGGCCCTGCGCCGCTCGCGACGCCCGCGGGCCTGGTCTGACTAGACTGGGCGCGATGATCGAGCGACAGCGTGCCCACCCTTGGCACTACGCCCTGCTTGCCCTCGTGCTCGCGGCGCTTGCGTGGTTCCTGCTCGTGCCCATCCTGATGACGGTCCGCGGCGGGTTCGCGGGCGATCCGGCCACGGGGCGGGAGTTCACGCTCGACCACGTCCTGCTCGTCTTCCGCGACCCGCTCGGGCGCGCCGGGCTGCTCAACTCGGGCCTGGTGGCGGTGTGCACGACGATGCTGTCAATCCTGCTCGCCCTGCCGCTCGCGATCCTCAACGCCGGCTACGCGTTCCGGGGCAAGAAGCTCCTCAACGCTCTCGTGCTCGTGCCGCTGATACTCCCCCCGTTCGTGGGGGCGATCGGACTGCGCGCGATCCTCGGTCGGCAGGGGGCGCTCAACGCGCTGCTGGGCGTGGAATGGGACGTGCTCGGGCAGGGGCGGTTCTGGGGCGTGGTCGTCGCCGAGGCGCTCCACCTCTACCCCATCATCTATCTGAACGCGACGGCGGCGCTGGCGAACCTCGACCCGGCCCTTCGAGAGTCGGCGGAGAACCTCGGCGCCGGGCCGGTCAGGCGCTTCTTCCGCATCACGCTGCCGCTGATGCGCCCCGGCCTCTTTGCGGGGGGCACGATCGTCTTCATCTGGTCCTTCACCGAGCTGGGCACGCCCCTTATGTTCGATTTTTATACGGTGACGCCGGTACAGATCTTCTTCGGCTTGAAGGAGGTGGAGAGCTCCGCCAGGCCCTACGCCCTCACCGTCATCCTCCTGGGCTGCTCCATCCTTCTCTACACACTCGGGCGCGTCGCGTTCGGGGGCCGCGCCCACGCGATGTACGCCAAGGCCTCCCGCGCGGCCGCCGAGAAGCCGCTCTCCGGGCCGGCGGGCATGCTCGCGGGCGCGGCCTTCGGCCTCGTCGGCGTGGTGGCGATCCTCCCGCATATCGGCGTCGCGCTCACGAGCCTCTCGGTCCCGGGGGCGTGGTACCGCTCCGTGCTTCCCGACGCGGTCACGCTCGAGCACTTTGCCTACGCGCTCGGTGACCCGGCCGCGACAAGTTCGATCCGGAACAGCCTCGCGCTCTCGGCCGCTGCGATGGCGCTCGACATCGCGGTGGGACTGGTGATCGCCTACCTGCTCGTGCGCACGAGCGTGCGCGGGCGCGGGTTGCTGGACGCCCTGTGCATGCTCCCGCTGGCCGTCCCGGGCCTGGTCATGGCGTTCGGGTACGTGGCGATGTCGCTGGAGTGGCCCTTCGGGCGGGACCTCGTCGTGGACAACTCCTGGTTCTCGTTCCGCCTTCCCGCGCTCCTGCCCGGCGTATTCGAGGTGTTCGGTGCGGACCCGAATCCGTTCCCGCTTCTGATCATCGCCTATGCGGTGCGCCGGCTCCCCTACATCGTGCGATCGACGGTCGCCGGCCTCGAGCAGACCTCGGGCGAGCTCGAGGAGGCGGCGGTCAACCTCGGCGCCTCCCGTCCCATGGCGGTGGTCCGCGTGATCGTGCCGCTGATCCTGGCCAACATGATCGCAGGGGGGCTGCTCGTGTTCAGCTTCTCCATGCTCGAGGTCTCCGACTCGCTGATCCTCGCGCAGAGGGCCGGGCACTACCCGATCACCAAGCAGATCTTCGCGTTCAGCGAGATGCTCGGCATCGGTCAGCACGTCGCCAGCGCCATGGGCGTCTGGGGCATGGCCCTGCTCACCGTCACCATGGCCGGCGCCTCGCTGCTGCTGGGGCGGAAGCTCGGCTCGATCTTCAGGGTATAGCCCGTGCACGTGCGCCAATTCCAGACCGGCCCCGAGATGCTCGCCGCCGCGGGCGCCATGCTCGACGCCCGCGAGGCGGAGAACAGCCTCCTCGTCGGCTCCGCGCAGGCGGAGCGGGCCCTGGGAGGGTGCGAGCGCGCGATGGCCGCGTTCTCCGGCTCCACACCCGCGGCGGCGATGATCCAGACGGCGATCAACGAGGCGATCATCAGCACGGGTGTCGGCGTCGCGGCGCGGGCCCTGGGTCGGGCGCTCGCCGACGCCGGCACGCGCTCGCGGGGTGTGGTCGGCCCGCGGCTCGAGGCCGACGCGGCGGCGGGCGCGTTCGCCGGGCGTGCCGGGGTCTCGACCCGGTTGCAGCGCCGGCTCCTCCTGCACCGTCTCAGCCGCGAACCGGTCGGCGGGGAGGCCGGGCCGGAGCTTCGCGCCGCGCAGCCGGGCGACGAGGGCGTCCTGGTGCGATGGGCGCTGGGGTTCGAGGGCGACACCAACTCGCCGCCGCACGCCCGCGACGCCGAGAGGCGTGTGCGCCAGGGGATCGGGTCCGGCCGCCTTTTCGTGCTGTGGGACGGGTCCGAGCGGGTTGCCGCGGCGAGCTGGGCCCGGCCCACGCGCCACACGCGCACCATCAACTGCGTCTACACGCCGCCGGGGCAGCGGGGGCGCGGGCGGGGCGGCGCGGTGACCGCCCTGCTCGCGAGGCGCCTGCTCGAGATGGGGACGCGCGACGTCCTTCTCTTCACGGATGCGGACGACGCGGTGCCGAACCGGGTGTACGCCAGGGTCGGCTTCACGCCGGTGGCCGAGTTCGTGCACTGGGAGTTCGTGTGGCCGGGGACGTAGAGGCGCGGGCACTATGATCCCGGGTGCAGACGGCCCTCGGACCATCCAGGCCCACGCTCGCCGTGACGCTCGGCGACCCCGGAGGCATCGGCCCCGAGGTCGTCGTCAAGGCGCTTTCCGACCGTGCCTTGCGGAGCGCGGCACGGTGGCGCGTGCTCGGCGTGGGATCGGCCATGCACGACGCGGCGCAGCGGGCCGGGATCGACCCCTTCTGGTGGCGGGTGAGCGCCGACTCGGCGCTCGTCGACACCACCCTTGCTCACGACGTCACGCTCGTGGACTACGAGCCGGCCGACGCGCCGAACCGTTGCCCGCACGCCCCGTCGCGGCTCGGGGGCGAGCTCTCCTTCAGGTTCGTCGAGGACGCGATCGCCGCGGCGAGGCGCGCGCCGAGCGACCCGCTGCGCGTGGACGGGATCGTGACCGGGCCCATCTCCAAGGAGGCGTGGAGCCTCGCGGGGCGCGGCAAATACCCCGGTCACACGGAGCTGCTCGCGGCCCGTTTCGGCGTGAAGCGCCACGCGATGATGTTCGTCTGCGACCAGCTGCGCGTCGTGCTCGCCACGACGCACCTCCCCCTCATGGAGATCCGCAACGTCCTCACCATCGGGCGGGTCTTCGACGCCATCGACCTGGGGCACGAGGCGTGCCTCGGCCTCGGGCTGGCCAAGCCGCGGATCGCCGTCTGCGGCCTCAACCCGCACGCTGGGGAGGGCGGGCTGCTCGGCGATGAGGAAGAGCGGATCATCGACCCGGCCATCCGCATCGCCCAGCAGCACGGGATCGATGCGCGCGGACCCTTTCCGGCCGACACCGTCTTCCGCGATGCGATCCCGCGCCCCGGCTCGACGGCGCGCAGCGCGAAATACGACCTCGTGGTCGCGATGTACCACGACCAGGGTCTGATCCCGGTGAAGCTGCTGTTCCGTGACGAGGCCGTCAACGTCACCATCGGCCTGCCGACGGTCCGCACGAGCCCGGATCACGGCACCGCCTTCGATATCGCCGGGCGCGGCGCCGCCGATCCGGGGAGCGCCCGCGCGGCGCTGCTGCTGGCGGCGCGAATGGCGCGGAGCCACGGCGCCGGTGGGGCACCCGCCGCCCGGGGGTAGGCCTAGAGTTCGCACCCGCGAAGGGCGCATCCCCAACATCGGAATCGCTATGAGTGCTCCACACGAGACAACCAGTGCGGTGCGCGCGCGGGAGCGCGGGCCGCTCGCCGAGATGCTGATGATCGCCGCCCCCTCGGTGGTGACCATGACCAGCTACACGGTCATGCAGTTCATCGACGGCATGATGGTGAGCCAGATCCAGCCGCCGGACCCTGTCTACGTGTCGGCGCAGGGCAACGGGGGCATGGCGGCGTGGCTGGCGCTCTCGCTCCCGCTGGGGGCGATGGGCGTGGTGAACACGTACGTCTCCCAGAACCTGGGTGCCGGCCGCCCCGAACGCGGGAGCGCGTACGGCTGGTCCGTGCTCTGGCTGTCGGTCGCCTGGTCGCTCCTGCTCGTGCCCTACGCGATGCTCCTCCCCGCGCTCTTTCGTGCGCTCAATCACCCGGCGCACCTCGTCCAGCTCGAGACGACCTATGCGCAGATCAACATCATGGGCGCGTTCTTCGTGCTCACCGCCCGCGGCATCTCGCACTACTTCTACGGGCTCCACAGGCCGATGGTGGTCATGGTCTCGGCGCTCTCGGCGAACATCGTCAACGTCGCCCTCAACGCCCTGCTGATCTACGGGACCGACGGGCCACCGGCCTGGACCCCCTTCAGCGAGCAGATCCGCGAGGCCGCCGGGGCGCTCGGCGTCGCGCCCATGGGCGTGGCGGGGGCCGCGCTCGGCACGGTCGCGGGATCCGCGATCGAGGTCCTGATCCCGATCGCCGTGTTCCTCGGCCCGAGGATGAACGCCCGGTACGCGACGCGTGCCGCGTGGCGTCCCTCCGCCGCGCACGCGAGGGACATTCTGCGCCTGGGCTGGCCCGCGGGCGTCATGTTCGTCAACGAGATGCTCTGCTGGAGCTTCCTGATGGCGTACATGCTCCCCGCCGGCGGGGCGGCGAGGACCATGGCCCAGTCCCGCGGGCTCGACCTGCCGCCGGATCAGCTGGAGGCCGCCGTCGAGGCCGCCAAGACGACCGCGAACACCGCCGGGTGGATCGCGCTGCGCTACATGCACCTCTCGTTCATGCCCGCGATCGGGATCTCGATCGCCGTGACGGCGCTCGTGGGCAAGTGCATGGGCATGGGCAGGCCCGACCTCGCCGAGAGGAGGGCGTGGCTCGGCATGGGCCTCACAGTCGGCTACATGGGGCTCTGCGCGCTCGCGTTCGTCGTCCTCCGCGAGCAGCTCGCCGGCGTGTTCATCCCCGACGACCTCGCCCCCGCCGAGCGAGACGCGCTGCTGGCGGTGGCGTCCTCGGTCATGATCGCCGCCGCGGTCTTCCAGGTCTTCGACGCCATCGCCATCACGACCAGCGCGGCCCTGCGCGGCGCCGGGGACACCGTCTGGCCCGGTGTTGCGACCGTGATAGCCTCGTGGACGTGCATCGTCGTGGTCGGTCTGGCCCTTATGAAGCTGGCCCCCGAGCTCGGCTCGATCGGTCCCTGGATCGGCGCCAGCAGCTACATCATTCTCCTGGGCATCCTGTTCCTGGGTCGGTTTCTCAGGGGCCGCTGGAAGACCATCGACGTGCTCGGCAGATCCGCCACGGCCCGGGCGCGGGACGATTTCGACGAGTTCCCGGCCCCGACCGAGGCCCTGGCCGGTGGTATGCCGGGGGAGGCCTGAGCCCGGGGCTGGAGGCGGTGGGGACGGGGTTCTATGGTTCGTGCTGAGCCGCCCCGGGGGCCGCCCCCGGGCCGAGGAGACCACATGACGAACGACCCGTTGGACATGATGATCGGCCTGGAGTCGGTGAGACGCGACGCCGAGGCCGGCAAGCGCCACGCCGAGGCCGCCCGGGCCGCGGAGGGGGCGGGGGACCGCGAGACCGCGCTCGCCGAGTACCGCAAGGCCGCGGCGGCCGACCCGACGAACGCGGACGTGATGTTCCGCCTGGCGTTCCTCCTGGATCTCACCGGGCAGGACGAGGACGCGATCGAGGTGTACGAGCGCGTGTGCGAGTTCCGCCCCGCGCCGATCAACGCGCTGATGAATCTCGCGGTGCTCTACGAGGACCTCGGGCAGTACATCCGGGCCGAGCGGTGCCTGCGGCAGATCCTCGAGACCAACCCGAACCACACGCGGGCGCGTCTCTTCATGAAGGACGTGCTCGCCAGCCGCGAGATGGTCATCGAGGAGGAGCAGGACCGCGACATCTTCAAGCGCAAGGCCCTGCTCGACACGCCGGTGACGGACTTCGAGCTCTCCGTGCGTGCTCGGACGTGCCTGAAGAAGATGAACATCCGCACGCTCGGCGACCTGCTCCGCATCACCGAGGCGGAGCTGATGAGCTACAAGAACTTCGGCGAGTCGAGCCTCACCGAGATCAAGCGGATGCTGGCGATGAAGGGGCTCCGCCTGGGGCAGGGGCTCGAGGACGCGCACCGCGCCGCCCGCCGCGCGATCATGGAGCAGCTCAAGGGCACCGGCAAGGAGGCCGTGCTGGGCAAGCCGGTGAGCGACCTGAACCTCTCGGTGCGGGCGCGTCGGGCGCTCCAGCTGCTCAACATCCAGACAATGGGCGATCTGGCCAGCCACACCGAGGCGGAGCTGATGGGTGTCAAGAACTTCGGCGCCACCTCGCTCACCGAGGTCAAGGAGCGGCTCGCCGAGCACGGCCTCGCGCTCCGCATGCTCGACCCGGAGTGATCCGGCGGCCCGGTCAGTCCGGCCGATCGTCACCATCGACCGATGCAGCGCCCGGGTCCGCGGACCCGGGCGTTGTCGTGTCCCGGCCGCCCTCCGTCGCCTCATACACCACCCGCGAGTCCCGCTCGCCGGAGGCCCGGTAGCTGGTCCGGGCCTCGCCGTACCGCTGCGGCGAGATCTTCAGGTCGGGCACCTCGCCGCGCTGGTGCTGGGCGTGCAGGTGCTTGAGGAAGGGCACGCACCACTGGCACCCCGTCCCCGCCCCGAGGCACTCGGAGATGAGGGAGGCCACGGGCGGGTCCTCGCGCTTGAGGTACGCCCGGATCTTCCGAAGCGAGACGCGGAAGCAGAGACAGACGTTGTCGTCGGGATCCACGGGAGATCGTAGTCGGGGGGGGGCAAGTCGGCGGGCGGCTTCTGGTAGGGAGCGTCGGCCTTGGACGCGAGCCGGCGCAGCGCACGCCCGTGGGTCGTCGGGCGCGGTTCAATAATGAAACAGTTCCGAGCAGGCTCCCCACAAGTGGGCGGGCATGCGGGGAAGGAGAGCGAACATGTCTACGCGTGAGACACTCAGCCGCACGTTTGCGGCCGCGGCTATCGCATTCGCCTCGGTCAGCGTGCCGTTCACGGTTTCGGCGCTCGCGCAGGAGGGCGTCGCCGTTGGCCAGGCCGGGTCCGACCTGGACGAGCGGCTGGGCTGGATCGCCGAGCAGGTCGAGCGGGCGATGTCAGAGCACCACACGCCCGGCGTCGCGCTCGCCGTGGTGAAGGACGGCGAGGTCGTCATGCTCCGGGGCTTCGGCGTGGCGGACGTGGACTCCGGGCGCGAGGTGACGCCCGACACGCGCTTCGCCATCGGCTCGACCTCGAAGGCGTTCACCGCGACGGTGATCGGCATGCTCGCCGACGAGGGCGTGATGAGCTTCGACGAGCCGGTCCGCACCTACCTGCCGATGTTCCGCCTCAAGGACCCCGTCGCCGACGAGCAGGTGACCGTGCGCGACCTGCTCTGCCACCGCGCCGGCTTTGCCATCATGAACGGCGTCTGGTACGGATTGCCCGATATCACCCGCCAGGAGGTGCTCGACACGATGGTGAAGGCCGAGCTGCTCCACCCCTTCCGCGAGCGGTGGAACTACAGCAACGAGAGCTTCCTCGCGGCCGGGGTCGCGGCGGGACACGCCGCGGGGAGCGACTGGGATTCGCTCATCCTGACGAGGATCTTCGTGCCCCTGGGGATGGACGAGTCCAACACGAGCTACGCCGCCGCCCAGGCGGACCCGCTCATGGCGGAGGGGTACCTCTGGGACGAGGATAAGGGTGAGCTTGAGCACCAGCCGATGCGGCGGGTCGACGCTGTCGGGCCGGCGGGTTCGATCAACTCGAGCGTGCACGACATGTCCCGCTGGGTGCTCTTCCAGCTCGGGCGCGGCCAGATCGAAGGCAGGCGCCTCCTCAGCGAGGAGATGCACGCCGAAACGTGGAAGAAGCACATCGATCTGTCGCTGGGGACGCTCTCGGGCAGCTACGGCCTGGGCTGGTTCCTCGGCGAGTGGGAGGGGCGGCCGATGGTCGAGCACGCCGGCGGCATCGACGGCTTCACCGCCGAGGTCGCCATCCTCCCCGATGAGAACGTCGGCATGGTGATGCTCACGAACCAGTTCGGCAGCCCGCTCCAGGAGCTCTCGCGCAAGCTCGTCTTCCGCGGCCTGCTGGGGGACATCTCCGAGGCCGCCGGGGCGGTGCTCGCGGAGGACTTCGAGCCCTACACCGGCAACTACATCGCCAACTTCGGCCCCTTCCACGACGCGGTGATGAAGGTGCTCGTGAAGAACGACCGGCTCGCGGTGGACGTCCCCGGGCAGATGGTCTTCGAGCTCCAGCCGCCCGACGCCGGGGGCAAGCGCCCGTTCGTCCTCACCGACGCCGTCGCGGTCAGTTTCAACCGCAACGAGCGCGACGAGGTCTACTCGCTGACGTTCTTCCAGAGCGGCATGGAGTTCGAGGCGATCCGCGAGGGGATGGAGGCCCCGATCGAGATCGACCTTGCCGCCGC
This sequence comes from uncultured Phycisphaeraceae bacterium, assembly GCA_964435785.1. Taxonomy (GTDB): domain Bacteria; phylum Planctomycetota; class Phycisphaerae; order Phycisphaerales; family UBA1924; genus PNC22. The sequence continues at coordinate 19,612 of CAYTAH010000008.1, forward strand.
CCAGGACTGCCTCGGTGTCTACCGGCTCGAGGAGCAGGGTCTCGACCTCACGGCGCTCATCCAGAACAACCGTCTGGCGATCGACCATCCGGGCCAGATGGTCTACGAGCTTCGTCCGCCCGACGCCGACGGCTGGTGCACGCTCCGCGTGAGCGAGGACATCAGGGTGCGATTCGACCGCGACGAGAGCGGGAAGGTGGTCTCGATCACCCAGCTGCAGGGGGGCGTCGAGACGGTGATGCCGAGGATCGGCGATATCGGCGAGGGGCGGCGCCTCCCGACCGTGGACGAGGTCATCGCCTGGGCCGATGAGGCCGGCGTGCTCGATCTCGAGGGCTCGCTCCGATCGCTCCGGCTGGAGGGGACGATCACTGCCGTGCACATGGGCCTCAGCGGGCCGGAGAGGCGCGTCGACACCGCCGACGGGCGCGTGTACGCCGCGAACGACCTCGGGGGCGGACGCCTCACGGAGACCTGGGTGGGCGCCGATTCCGGCCTCATCCGCGCCTACTCGACCGGCGACACGGAGATGACGCCGAAGATGCTCGCCTCGGCGAGAGCGCAGAGCCCGCTGGTGTGGGCGAGCGATTGGCGCCGCGTCTTCGACTCGGTGACGGTGACCGGAAAGCGGAGGTTCGACGGGCGCGACGTCCTGGTCGTCAGCGCGACCCTTGGCGAGGGGTGGGCGAGACTCCTGGTCGATGCCGAGACACACCTGCCGCTGGCCATCGAGACGAGCTTCCAGAGCCCGGCGGGCGCCGAGCTGCCGATCACGGTGAGGCTCGACGACTGGCGCGAGGTGGCGGGCGTCAAGATCGCACACCACCAAGAGGTGGAGATTCCCCTGGCCGGCAAGATGCGCACCGAGTACGCGACCGCGGAGGCGAACGTGCCCCTGGAGGAGGCCATGTTCCAGCCGCCGGAGAAGCGGCCCGAGTGAGGTCGGCTACGCCAGGGCGAGGCCGTCGTAAGCCAGGTGAATGCCCTCGGGCAGCTTGGCGTCGGTTTCGGCGTGCGGGAGGTCGTGACTCATGTGGACGAAGTAGCTGTGCTCGGCGCCGACCTGGTGGGCGATGCTCACCGCCTGGCCCACGGTGAGGTGGGTCGGATGGTGGCGGTGACGCAGCGCGTCGAGCACGAGCGTCCTCAGGCCGGTCAGCCGGGGCCACGTCTCGGGAGGGACCGCCGAGACGTCCGTGCAGTACGCCAGCGGCAGAAAGGGCGCCGCGAGACGCCCGTCGGCGGCGTCCACCCTGTAGCCCAGGACGGGCAGCCGCCCGTGCAGGAGCGCCAGCGGCGTCACCCGGAGCCCGTACAGCTCGAGAGCCTCGCCCGGCTTGACGTGGTGGGGGATGAGCGTTGCGACGAACGATTTCTGGATGTTGCTGGTCTGGTCGAAGATGTGCTGGAAGACGCGCCGGACGCCCTCGAACGTGCGGGCGTCCGCGTAGATGTCGATCGGGGCGTCCATGAGCACGTTGAACCGCCGGACCTCGTCGAGCCCGAAGGTGTGGTCCACGTGGTTGTGCGTGAGAAGGATCGCGTCGAGCCGCTCCATGCCGCGCCGGAGCGCCTGCTCGCGCAGGTCGGGCCCGGCGTCGAGGAGGATGGCCCGGGGTCGGCCGCCGGGATCGGTGAATTCGAGGCAGGCGCTGGTGCGCAGCCTCCTGTCGCGGGGGTCGTCCGACGTGCACACGGAGCAGTTGCACCCGATGGCGGGGACGCCCGCGCTTGTCCCGGTTCCGAGGAACGTGAACCGCATAGAGCGAGCATAGGTCCGAGGGAGCCGCCGGCGGGCTCGCGGGCGGCGCCCCCGGATTGCCGATCACGCTCGATCTCGGTCAGCATCCCGCGGTCCAGGCGTTGAGGAAGCTCAGGACGTCGCGCGTATCGATCGTGCCGTCGCGATCGATGTCGGCCCGAAGCTCGCGGGCGTTCCAGGCGTTGAGAAACGCCAGGACGTCGAGCGTGTTCACGACCCCGTCGCGGTTGAAGTCCGCGATGCAGGTGATCTCGTCCAGCACATAGGCCGAGCCTGAGTCGGCCCACAGCTCATCGTCAAGATAGGCCCCGACAATCGCGGAATAGCCCCGCAGCGACACGCTGAAGCCGTAGCAGTCGCCGGCCGCCGCATCGACCGCGGTGAGCCTCGCGCACTGCACCCACCCGAGGCCGAGGTCCTGGAAGACGTAGGCCGCGCCGCTCAGCTCCCCGCCCGCGGGATCGCCGTACGCCCCCACGAGCGCCGTGTTGCCGGCGATGTCAACGGAGCAACCGAAGAAGTCCCCCGGCGCGCTTAGGAGCGGCACGAGGTGTGCGACCTGGATCCACTTCCCGGCGAGCTCCCGGAAGACATACGCGGCCCCGGGCCGGTCGTTCGGGGCCCCCGCCCGGGATCCGATCACCGCCACCGGGCCGCACAACCCGACGCTGAGTCCGAACCCATCGCCGGGGGCCGCGTCATCGGGCGAGATCTTGGCCACCTTGTCCCAAAGGCCCTCGACACGCTTGAAGATGTACGCGGCGCCGCTCTGGAGCCCGTGCTCCCCGTCGACGTTCGCCCCGATGACCGCCCAGTTCCCCGACAGCGCAACGCTGAATCCGAACTGCTGCCTGTCGGCGGAATCAGCGGAAACGAGCTTCTGCAGCTGCACCCACCGCCCGCCGGAGCGTTCGAACACGTACGCCGCCTCGCCCGCCGGCGAGCCGACAAGCAGCCGGTCGCCGTCCAACGCGACGCTGTGCCCGAAGCCGGTGTTCGGCACCGGGTCGCTCGCCATCAGCTTGGCGGACTGCGACCACGTGCCCGCGGTGTTATCGAAGACGTAGACCGCACCAGTCGCCCCATCCTTGTTCCAGGCCCCCGCCGCCAGCGTGCCGCCGCTGATCGCGACGCTCCAACCGAGGAAGTCGAACGCCCCGGCGTCGTCCGCGATCAGCTGGGCTGTCTGCTGCCAGTGCGACTCGGCCTCTTCGAAGACGCACACGCTTCCGTTGAGCCAGTTCACGTCGCTGCTGTGCGGGACACCGAGCACGGCGACGCCGCCATCCATGCCCACGTCGAATCCGGCCTCCCAGTCAAACGCCGCGCCCGACGGGAGCAGCTTTGCCTCCTGCTCCCACTGTGCGCCCGCCAGTGGACACGCGGCGAGCACGGAGCCGACCGCAACTACCATGAAGCACCCAGTTCCCATGACGCCTCCTCGCCCCTCGCGGAGCTTGGCGGCCGGCAACCGCCTGCATGACGGCGTCGATGTGCGCCCGGTCTCGACGGTCGATTGAACCCCTCACGCACAGCCCGCGTCGCCCGTCAACAGCCGCCGGCTTACCGACCGTAGCCGTCACTGGGGGCGGGATCATCCGGGGAAGAATCCTCGATCCGCGCGACCGGAGATGATCACCGTCGTGCCGGCCGGCGCCGGCATCAGCGGGTCCTGTGGGTCGGAAGGCGGTGTGCAGGCCCGGGCAGGCGCCCTGCCGGAAGCGCACGCCCGGGCGCCGGGCCTGGCGCTCGCGGCACGCACCGACCTCGGGCGCCGGGATCCGAGATCGCGCGGCGCCGGGGGCCGCTCAGCACCCCGTGTTCCATCGATTCAGGAATGCGAGCACATCCTGAGTATTGATGGCGCCGTCGCCGTTAATGTCGGCGCGCGGGTCGCCCGCGTTCCAGGCGTTCAGGAACGAGAGCACATCGAGCGTGTCCACCCTTCCGTCGCCGTTGAAGTCTGCGAGGCATGCGCCGGTCGTCTCGTGGGCCCCCATGTCCACGATCGATGCGTGTCCGTTGCCAGGGACACCGGTGTCCGGCGCCGCCGGGTCATCCGTGAACCGCTCGAGCCCCGCGAGATCGAGCGGCGTCGCCTCAGCCGTGTCGCCGTCGCCGTCCAGGTCGGCCGAGTCGGCGGGCACGCGGGTGTTGTCCGCGGCGTCGATCGCCGGGGAGCCGGGCAGCAGAGTGAGGTCGTCGTCGCGGCTCCCGAGGAAGCCGTCCGGCCCCTCGGGATCGGCAAAGAGGGGGTCGGCGGCGATGTTGCCCTCGCCGCCGAGCCCGCCGGAGAGATTCTGCACGAGCGAGTAGTCGAGCGTGAGCGAGCCCCCGCCCGTGTGCGCGAGCTGCGCCGCCTCGTGGTGCGATCCGCCGGCGGAATTCCCCCAGAAGATGGAGTTCGCGACGTGTGCCGCGGCGTCGTTGATGAAGAGTCCCGCGGCGCCCTGGGTCGCACGGTTCGCCGAGAAGGTGGAGGGGCCACGACCACCCGCGGCGAGCACGCCACATAGACCGCCCCGACCCCGGCAACGTTCCCCGAGAACTCGCTGTTGATGACCGTGAGCGCCTGCCCGCACCCGAACGTGTACCCGTCGGTGAAGATTGCAGCGCCGGCGTCGGCGAAGTTGCCGGCGAACGAGCAGCCGATCACCTCCGCGGCCGTAGAGTTGAAGAGCAGCGCGCCGCCAGGGCCGCCGACGAAGTTGCCCTCGAAGGTGCACCCCACGATCCTGGCCGGGTTGATGTCCGTCTGCGCGGTCTGGATGTGCCACAGCGCGCCCGCGTAGACGCCCGCCGAGTTGCCGACGAAATCGCACCCCACGATCGAGAACTCCAGCGGGTTCTGGACGACGAGCGCGCCGCCGTACGAGGCGAAGTTGCCGACGAACCGGCAGCGCTCGAAATTGAGGGTCTGCTCGACGTCGGTGTTGAACGGGCTCCCGGCGGTCGCGACGGCCCCGCCGAGCTGGTCCTGGGCGCTATTGCCGAAGAACTCGCAATCAATCACCTGGATGTCGTACTCGGCGAATTCCTGGTAGAGGACGCGGTCCCTGCTGTGGATGCCCAGCGCGCCGCCGCTCACCGACCTGTTCTCGGCGAATGCGCACCGCTCCAGCCGCGCGCGCATCGGCTCGAGCCGATTGCGCAGGAACACGCCGCCCCCGAAGAAGCCGGTCGTCGGGACGCCCCGCCCGGCGGAGTTTCGGTCGAACGTGCACCCGACGATCGTGGGGCTCGCCTCGTCCGCGAAGAGCCCGCCGCCGCCGATCCTGGTCTCCGCGTCACCCCCGTCGATGTTGGCGTTGCCTCCCGTGATCGTGAAGCCGTCGAGCACCGCGCTCTGGTCCACGCCGAAGGCCGTCGCCACGTGCACGGAGTTGTCCGCGTAGTTGAAGAAGCCGGGCTGATCGTTGTGCCGGAGATCACCGGAGAGCGTCGTTCGGTGCGCCGCGGGGTCGCGTTCCGACAGGTCGGTCTCATCGCCCGCGAAACCCCCGTAGATCGCCACGCCGGTGAGCAGCCCGAAGGACGCGGAGCGGTCACCCGTGCCGCGGTCGGGGCGGTAGACGCCCGCCGCCACCCAGATCTCGACCGGCTCTCCCGCGATCGACGCCGCGCCGAGGGCGTCCTGGAGGTCATTGAACGCCGCGGCCCAACTCGTCCCGTCGCCCCCCGGAGGGGCGTCGGCGTCGACGTACAGCCGCAGGTCGGCCCGGGCCTGGTTCACGGCGAGCGCAAGAGCGACGGCGAGTACGGGGGATGCGGGGCGCATGGGGTGCTCCTCGATTGGCCGCTCCGGCCATTGTGCGCCGAGGCCGCGTCCGATGCACCCCACCGATCGGAGGGTGTCGCGTCAGTCGTCGTGCTCCTCCTCGTGTTCCTCGTGGTCGCCGCCCTCGCCGCCCTCATGCTCGCCCTCGCCCAGTTGCAGCTGCCCGAGGAGCGGCAGGCGCGTCGTCTGGGCGGCGCTGTCGAAATTCGCGTAGATCAGCGAAACCCACGCGACGGTGAGCGCCACCACCGCGAACCCCGCCGCGGGGTGGGCGGACGCGATCCCGGCCGCGTCGTCCCCCGACTTGCGCCCGTGCACCATGCTCGACGCGATGTTCTCCCGGTGCCGCAGCGTGTGCGCGGCGATGCCGAGGAGGTGCAGCCCGACGACCGCGAGCATCGCGTAGGCGAGGGCCTCATGCACCTCCTTCACGCCCTCGTTGCCGCGCCCGAGCATGAAGCCCGTGGCCGCGAGCCCGGCGAGGATCACCAGCATCGCGATCGCGGCGTACGCCGACCCGGGGTTGTGCCCCATGTACCGCTTGGCCCCCCCGAGCACCGCCCCCTTCATGTAGCCCGCCAGCGCGACCGGGCCGAAGCCGAGCGAGCCGAACCGGGCGTAACGGGTGCCCAAAAGTCCCCACACGATGCGCAGGAGCACGAGCAGCGCGAGCGCGAGGCCGATGATCGCGTGGAAGGGGAAGAGCGGGCTCTCGTCCCCCAGCACGAGCGCGATGGTCGCCGCGCTGAGGAAACCTACGGCCATCAGCCAGTGGATGATGCGGGTGGGCAGATCCCAGACAAGAACGCGGCTCATACGGATCTCCGGATGGGGCTGGGCCTGCGCGCTGTGGGGGAGCCCGGCCGAGGTGCGACCCCCGCCATCTTATTGCGGAGCGACGGATCCGGGTTTCGCCCGCCGGCCGCGATTTGCGCAATTGACCCGGTGTTTCAACAGCCCGTTGTCCAGGCGTTGAGAAACACGAGCACGTCGCGGGTGTCGATCGTCCCGTCGCCGTTGAAGTCGCCCCGGGGGTCGTGGGCCGTCCAGGCGTTGAGGAACGCGACCACGTCGCGCGTATCTACGGCGCCGTCCGAGTTGAAGTCGGCCGGGCACGAGGGCGGGGCGATGCCGAGCAGCGTGAACGCCGTGTCGTGCGAGAAGTTGAAGTACATGTGGTAGCCGCGGATGAATCGGAAGTGCGATCCGTCGCCGCCCTCCCCCCACGCGAGGCCCCAGTCCGGGTAGACCGATTGCGAGGCCTCGATCTGGATCCAGTACTTGACGCCAGGCTCGGCGACGAAACCGGGCTCGATCGTCATGGCGTACTCGTACATGGGCGTGCCGTCGAAGGTGCCGACGTAGTGCTCGCCCGCCAGGCCGCGAACCGAATACTCGGCGGGCTCCGCGGAGAGATCGGGCTCACCCCCGTAGGAGTTCGACGGCCAGAAGCCGATGACGAACCCGGTCACGCGCCCGTACTGGGCGCCGTAGGCGTACCCGCCGCGCCAGGTGACCTGGGTCACGGTGCCCCCCTCCGGAAGCACGAAGGCGTCCCACGAGTACTGGTCCGCGTCGCTGTCGTCCGGCTCGACCCACGAGGAGGGTGCGAGGCCGGCGGGGCTTGCCGGTGCGTGCGAGTAGAGCACGTCCGCGCGGGCAGTCGAGCCGATCGCCCAGCAGGCCGCACAGGCCATGAATCCGACGAGACTGCGCATTGGTCCGCTCCTTGCGCCCTGCGGTGCACGGGCGCGATGCCATGTGAATGTTGGGACGCGCCCCGCTCCGTCAGCAGCCGACGGTCCAAGCGTTGAGAAACGCGAGCACGTCCCGCGTGTCGATCGCGCCGTCGCCGTTGAAGTCGGCGCCCGGGCCGTGCGCCGTCCACGCGTTGAGGAACGCCAGCACGTCGCGTGAGTCCACCAGGCCGTCGCCGTTGAAGTCCGCCTCGCACGGCTCCGGTGCGGGCGTGACGCGCATGTTGTCCACCATGAAGATCGGCCCCCAGTCGTGGCAGCCCGGCGGCGGCGCCTCGTAATGGATCACCGCCTTGTTGAAGGGCTCTGCGCTGGTGATCGCCAGCGTCGAGCTGGGCCAGTACGCGTCGTTGTTCCCCACGAACGTCGTCGTCGCGACGAACACGTCGTCCATGTACACGCTGACGCGCATGGTCGCGGCCGTGTCGCAGTTGAGATCCTGCACGGCGTAAAGAACGGAGAACTCGCTGAGGCGGACCGAGAAGCTCGCCGAGAGGTCACACTTGAACACGGTGTTGGGATAGATGCACAGCCCGGCGAAGCCGTCCGGCGTGAAGCCCATGGTGTCGGCGCGCTGCACCGAGTAGTTGTAGTACCACGCGTCCGCCCAGAGGTGGGCCGTGATGCCCCCCTTCGTGACGTCGATGGGCAGCGGCGTGTGGAGGGGCGAGTCGTCGAAGTCGAAGAGCACGGGCTGCGCACCGGCCGTCAGGGCCCAGGCGCAGGTCGCCAGGGCAAGGCGGATCAGTCTCATCGCGGTTCCTTTCCCGGCGCGAGGCCGGGGCAATGCGTGCGGCCTAGTCGCACCCCGCGCCCCAGGCGTTCAGGAAGGCGAGCACGTCGCGGGTGTCGATCGTCCCGTCGCCGTTGAAGTCGGCGCGCGGGTCGTGAGCTGTCCAGGCGTTGAGGAACGCGAGCACGTCCATGGTGTTCACGACGCCGTCGCCGTTGAAGTCCGCGTCGCAAGGCGCCGGTGGGATCTGCAGAAAGACATCGACAAGAGCCGCGTCTCCCAGGTTGCGGCACCCCACCGCGACGTCCGGCCAGCCGTCGCCGTCCAGATCCGCCACCACGAGGTCCTGCGGCTGCCAGTCGGTCGCGAGCGTGATGGGCGCCCCGAACGAGCCGTGCCGGTCGTTGACGTAGATGCGGACGTAGTCGCCGTTTGCGTCGGTGTGGAGGAGGTCGTCGTACCCGTCCCTGTTCAGATCCGCGCCGGCGAGCCCCTCGACGAAGCCGCCGCCCGTCGCGAACGAGGGTCCGGCCTCGAACGTGCCGTCGCCCCGGCCCAAGGCGACGGTAAGGACTCCCGTGTAGTGCGTGATCGACGCCGCGTCGGTGTGCCCGTCGTGATTGAAATCGCCGGTCGCCACGTCCGCGGCGTGCCCCGGCGCCACACCCGGCCCGGCGCGGAACGTCCCATCGCCGTTGTTGAGCAGCACGGTCGAGCCGAAGTACGTCCCGAGCAGGAGATCCGGACGCACGTCACCGTCGAAGTCGGCGGAATCCAGCGAGGTGCAGCTGCTTGCGTTGTACCCCTGGATCAGTGAGAACGCGCCGTGCCCGTCGCCGCGGAAGACCTTCACGCCGCCCGAGACGTTGTTCGCGATCGCGAGGTCGAGGTGCTGGTCCGCGTCGAGCAGGGCCGCGATCGCATCTACGGGAAAGTCGCCGGCGCTGAACACCCCGCCCTCGCTCATCCCGGCCGAGCAATCGTTCACGTACACGTGGACGTCGCTGGCGGAGTGCCCGCTGTCGCCGATAGCGACGTCCACGCACCCGTCGCCGTCGAAGTCGCCCGCCGCGGCCGCCCAGGGGTGATAGTCCATGCCGAAGCCGTCGTCGCTAAAGGTGCCGTCACCCCGGTTGCGCAGGATCGTCACCTCGCCCGGCCCGCTGTCGGTCCCCGCGGCGGCGACAAGGATGTCAAGACCCGGATCGCCGTCGAAGTCGGCGACCCGCATCCTTTGCGGCGAGGAGCTGGCCGCCTCGTAAACCGCCCTGGGCTTGAACTGCACGTCCTGCGCCGCGCCGGGGGTGCCGAGAAGGGTGAGGAACGCGGACGAGAGCGCGGGCCTGAACATTGAGGATGCTCCAGCATTGGGTTCGATCGGAAAGGGCGCGCGCCGCTCCCCGCGGCGCGCGCCCGCGCTCAGCACCCGGCGCTCCAGGCGTTGAGGAAGGCGAGCACGTCACGCGTGTCGATCGTCCCGTCGCCGTTGAAGTCGGCGCGCGGGTCGTGGGCGGTCCAGGCGTTGAGGAACGCAAGCACGTCGATCGTGTTCACGATGCCGTCGCCGTTGAAGTCCGCGGGGCACTGGGGCGCGCCCTGCAACTCGAACGCGCCCATGTCCACCACCTCGTCGTGCCCGCGCCCCGGCACGCCCGTATCCGCCGTCGCCGGGTCGTCCACGAACCGCGCCAGCCCGTCGTGGTCGTGCTCGACGCCGCCAGGGACGAAGAGGTTCTTCCCCGCGTCGATGCACGGCGAGCCGGCGGAGAGGTGGAGGTCCTGCCCGCTGACCAGGAGAGGGTCGTCGTCGATGCACCCGGGGATCTTCTCCAGCTCCAGCGGGTCGCCGTCCACCTCGGAGAGCCCGAAGATGTTCTGGATGCACGAGAACGCGGCGTTGAAGTTCCCCCCGACCTGCTCGCGGTAGTAACCCTTGAAGTCGGGGTGCGACGCCGTGTTGCCCCACACCACGCAGTTGTGGATGTTCACCTCGCCGTTCCACCCGCCGAGGACGCCCACCTCCTTCTTCCCCGAGTTGAAGGCGAAGGTGCAGTTCACCGCGTCCATCACGCTCGCCTGGAATGAGAAGACGAGCGCCCCGGCGCCGAAGCCGCCGCCCTCGGGGTACGGATCGTTGGGGCGCGGCAGCGCCGTGTTGCCGACGAACACGCAGTTGACGAGCGTCGCGTCCTTCCACGCGATCACGCCGGCGCCGATGTTGGCCTGATTGCCGGTGAACACGCAGTCGCGGACGGTCAGGGGCGACCAGAAGCTCGCGAGTGCCCCGCCGTAGGCGATGTCCGACCCGACCGGGTAGAAGCACCTGGCCACGTTGCCGCCGAACGTGCAGCGCTCGACCGCGAGCGGCAGCGTCCCCTCGTGGTCGATGCCCGCGCCCATCGTGTCGGGCCCGGTGGAGACCGCGATGTTGTACCAGAACGTGCAGTCCTCGACCACGGGCGCGCTCGCCCCGCCGGTGAAGATCGCCCCGCCGCGACCCGAATGCACGTAGTTCTCGCTGATGTCGCAGTTGACGATCGTCGGGCTCGCGTCGAGGCAGTAGATCGCCCCGCCGGCAGCGAACGCCGCGAGGTTGTGCTCGAACCGGCAGTTCCTGATCGTCGGGCTGCCCCCGACGATGTAGATGCCCGACCCGAACATGAGAGGGTCGCCCGCGGGCGTGCCGTCGGGGCCCGTCGCCCCGTCGGCGACGGTGAACCCGTCGAGCACAGCCGTGCCGTCCGTGCCGCTTCCGACGAGCACGTGCCCCACGTTCGCCGTGTTCCGCTGCCAGTTGCCGTACCAGTACGAGCCCGAGCCGACGACGTCGTCGCGTCCGATGTCGCCCGAGAGGATCGTCTCGTGCGCCCGCCAGTCGCGCTCGTCGCGCGAAGACTCCGTCCCGGCGAACCCGCCGTAGAGCCCGACCCCGCTCTCGAGGAAGTAGCTGGCCGTCGCGTCCCAATCCGAGGGCGTGTAGAGACCCTCGGCGACCCAGATCTCGTCCCCGGCCCCGGCCGCGGCGAGAGCATCCTGCAGGTCGGGGAATGCGTCGATCCACGTAGTCCCGTTATCGGCGCCGACCGCGTCGGCATCCACGCGCCATACGTTCTGCGCCGTAGCCGCGCACGTGGCGTAGGTGACCACCGCGCCCAGGGCGCGCCTCGACACATTCTGCATCATGCTGCAATCCTCTTCGTGATGAACGCCGCTCCGCACTCGACGCGGGCAACAGAGCGGTCTACAAACGGCATGCCGGAGTCCGGAAAGGCCGCCGAGCCTCCCGAGCACGCGGATTCGGCCAGGCATGGCCAGGGTCCGCCCGAAACGTGGGCCACCCCAGCGCGCGCCCGCCCGTCGATCAGCATCCGGCGCTCCACTCGTTCAGGAACGCGAGCACGTCACGCGTGTCGATCGTCCCGTCGGCGTTGAAGTCCGCGTCTGGGTCGTTCCCTGTCCATGCGTTGAGGAAGGCGAGCACGTCGAGGGTGTCCATCCTCGCGTCGTCGTTGAAATCGGCGCGGGGGGCCTTCTGGGCACGCGCCCACGCCGCGAAGTGGAGCAGCGCGGGGTAGACCTCTTCGGCGTTGGGGATAATCTGGTCGGGGGGAAGCACGAAGTTCGGTCCCCGCAGCTCGATCAGGAAGTTGTGCACGGCGCGATCGCCCCAGAACCAGTCGCCCTCGCCGCCGGAGATGGGGTAGAGCGCCGTGTAGCACGGCCCGTGCTGGTAGAAGCGCCCATGCACGCCCTGGATGATCTGCTGCATCTCGCCGCCGAGCATCTGGAACGTGGCGTGGTCCGGGGGCAGATCGACGGTGTAGCCCCAGGGCGCGAGGATGAGCTGCCCGTAGGAGTGGAGATCGACCTGCGCGGCGATCCGGGGGCGCGAAAGGGCCAGGTCGCGGAGGATCTGCGTCTCGGGCTCGGAGAAGGGCGCCACGCCCCGGTATGTCTCGCTCGAGGGCGTGCCGGAGGATCCGTTGCCATGCCCCCACTCGTAGCCCCAGTTGCGGTTGAGGTCGACACCGAAGCTGCCGTTGCCGTTGTCGCGCCGGTTCTTGCGCCACAGCCGGTTTGTGGTCCATGTGTACTCATAGCCGTCGGCGTTGGCGACAGGGACAATGAGGAACTCGGCGCGGTCGACGAGCGCCGTCACATCGGGATCGGATCCGTGCTCGGCCAGGAGACGGTCGGCGGCGTACATCGCGACCATCGGCGCGATCCACTCCCGCGCGTGCTGGCAGGCGTTGAAGAGGATCGTCGGCTTGCACGCCCCGTCGCCGAAGGCGTCGTTGGCGATGCGGATGCCGCGCACGGCGCGGCCCTCGAGCGACTTGCCGACCACGAACGTCTCGGCGATGTCCGGGCGCGCCGCGCCGAGCGCGTCGAGGTAGCTGTCGATCTCGGCGAGCGACTTGAAGTCGTCGAACCACCCGCGCCCCCGCGCCGGGCGGCGAAGGCGGGCGCTCTCCGCGTCGATCAGGGCCTGGACGTCCCCGATCGCGACCTCGTAGGCGAGGCCCGCGGCGTCGAGTTCGGGGAGCAGCGCCCCGGGGAGCATGAAGTCCGCGGGCTGCCCGGCGACCACGCGGTGCGACCACTGGTCGGCCCCGAGCCGCTCGAGAAAGCGCAGGTCCGACGCCGAGCCGATCTCGACGCGGACGACGACGTGCCCCTCGAAGCGGACAGCCGGCCCGATGGCGAGAGGCTGCGCCCCCGCCACGGCCGCGCACGCGCCGAGCACCGCAACCGGAAGAGCGGCGTTGCGAGCCATAGCCCACCTCCACGGCGCGCCCGGCGCGCGCCCGATTGTCATCCACCCTCGCCGCCCCAGGGGGCGGAAACCGTTCAGCAGCCCGCTGTCCAGGCGTTGAGGAAGGCGAGCACGTCCAGGGTGTTGATGTCGCCGTCGCCGTTGAAGTCGGCCCGCGGATCGCCCGACGCCCACGCGTTGAGGAAGGCGAGCACGTCGAGCGTGTTCACGTCGCCGTCGCCGTTGAAGTCGGCGGGGCAGCCGGCGCCGGGGTTCCATACCACCATCGTCTCCGGGCGCGTGCCGGGCGTCTCGAGGATGGGCCCGTTCTGCGTGAGCGTCCCGTCGGGGTTGAGGATGAAGGAGTAGAGCCCGTAGACGTTGTCGATGGCCGTGGACTCGTCGGTGATGAAGACGAAGCCGTTGATCTCGACGATGTCGCCGATCGTGCCCTGCAGCCCGACGTCGAAGGTGTAGCCCGTGTACGTCAGCGCGCCGGTCTCCTCGTCGATCGCGAAGCCCCGCACCGTGGCGTCGGTGCCGTGGCCGATGAAGATGAACCGCCCGTCGCCCGTGGGGCAGAGGTAGGCCGGCGACTGGCCGGGGCTGTTGTACGGCGACCCCTGCTGCATCGTCGTCGAGCCGTCGGCGAGCACGTGGAGGCCGAGGATGTCGTGCCCGGAGCCCGAGATGCCGCAGCCGGCGTACATCTTGGTCCCGTCGGGCGTGAGCTTGATGTCGATGGGGTAGAGGGCGGTGAAGGTCTCGTCGAACAGGTCCACCGTGCCATCGGCGTTCACGGCGTAGGCGCGGACGACATTGCTGCCCGAGTCGTTGGCGTAGAGCACCGAGCGGTCGGCGTTGGGCTGCAGCGCGGTGACGAATCCGCCGGGCGTCTCCGTGTCGACGAGCGTGAGCGTCGGGACGGGGTCCTCCACATACCGGTAGACGCGGAAGGAGCTCGCGCCGAACGTCGAGGAGGTCACCGCGACCAGGTCGTCGGCCAGCCAGTCCACCGCGAGCGGCGCGTCCGGGATGCTGAACTCGGCGACCTTGGCCAGCGTCCCGTCCGGCGCCACCGCGAGGATCGTCAGTGTCTCGGTCGACGACTGCGTCGCGTGCGTCACCGCGAGGCGCGAGCCGTCGGGGGTGATCGCGATGTCGGTGGGCCAGTCGGAGACGGCCACGAACCCGACCTCGGTCGGACGCCCGTCGTCGCCGACGCGGTACGCCACGACCGAGTCGCTCACGTTGTGAACGAGGAAGACGGTCGGGGAATCGGCCTGGGCAAAGACCGCGCCGGGGGTGGCAACGCCGGCGAGGCAGGCAATCAGGGCAAAGAACTTCGAGCAGCGCATGGAATCTTCCTCCCGAGGGCGAGCCCCTCTCCGCCCACGCTACAGCAACGCCCCGATCCGAACAATGGGGTTTTGCCGGGGCGGCGCACGCTCGCGTCGCTCCTCGGCTACTCCAGCGTCACACTCTCGCCCGCCTCAAGCTCGCGCACGCGGACGCCCCTGGGCGCGAAGCCCGCGGCGTCCTGGCGGAGCAGCCCGAAGGTCCTGTAATGGATCGGGATCGCGACCGGCGCCCCGATGAACTCGGCCGCGCGCGTCGCCAGCTCGGGGCCCATGGTGAAGCGGTCGCCGACGGGGATCATCGCGGCGTCGGGCCTGTAGATCTCGCCGAGGAGCTTCATGTCGGAGAAGAGCCCCGTGTCGCCGCAGTGGTAGACCGTCTTCTCGCCCAGTCGCACCACCGCGCCCATGGGCTGGCCGAGGTACCGTCCGTTCAGCGAGGATGAGTGGAACGCCTGCGTGAACGCGACCCAGCCCCAGGGAGCGCCGATCTTGCCCCCCGGGTTGCCCGGTTCGGTCCGCTCGACGCCCTGCTCCTGCAGGTACTCGTGAATCTCCCACGAGCAGTAGACGGTCGCACCCGTGCGCTTGGCGATGGGTATCGTGTCGCCGATGTGATCGCCGTGCCCGTGCGTGAGCACGATGGCCGTCGCGTCCTGCGCGCCGGCCTTGATTCCCGCCTTCTCGGCGAGCGGGTTGCCCGTGATGAAGGGGTCGATGAGCACCCGCGTCTGGCCGTGCTCGAGGGCGAAGGCCGAGTGTCCGAAGTACGTGATCTTGAGGCTCATGCCCCGAGTTTACGGCACGAGCGACACGGCCGCGCAGCGCGTGCAGGGCGCCGGGCGAGCGCCGGGGCGAGGTGCGGCACAATGATCCCCGCGCGGCGGCTCCCGGCGCCGAGCGATCGTCCGCTCAAGCCTCGAGCGCCGTGCCCAGCCCGCGGATGCTCGCCTCGCGCCGCACGAGCTGGGGCCGCTTGGCCTGCTCCTCGGCCTCGGTGAAATTCTCGCCGAACCGGAAGAGGCGGAAGCTGTTGGCCAGCACGAAGATCTCGCCGGCGAAGTGGTAGAGGCCCGCCTCCCACACCTCGAGCATGCCCGTCGCGGCCAGCACCAGACCGATGAGGACGATCACGACCGACGCCGCGATGTTCTGCCCGATGATCACCCGCGCCTTGCGGGCCAGCTGGATGAGGAAGGGGATGCGGTTGAGGTCGTCGGTCATGAGGGCCACGCCCGCCGAGTTGGTGGCGATGTCCGAGCCGGAGAGGCCCATGGCCACGCCGACGTCCGCGGCCGCGAGCGAGGGCCCGTCGTTGATGCCGTCGCCCACCATCATGGTGCGGTACCCCTGGGCGACAAGCTGCCGGATCTGCTCGTGCTTCTCCTCGGGGAGGCACTCGGCCTCGATCGCGTCGACGCCCACGGCCTGCCCGACGCGCCTGGCCACGCTGAGCCGGTCGCCGGTGAAGATGGCGATCATGCGGACGCCCAGCTCCCTCAGGTGGGTGATGACGGCCTGTGTCCCGGGCTTGACCTTGTCCTCGAGCCCGACGGCGCCCAGGTAGCGCCCGTCGCGGAGCACGTGCACCCCGGTCATCCCCTCGATCCGCTGCTCGACGTGGGAGATGTCCGGCGCGGTGTGGGGCGCGATCTCGCGGATCCAGCTGGCGCGACCGACGCACAGCTCGCCGAGGGAGGTCTTCGCGCGCACGCCGCGCCCATGGATCTCCTCGAACTGGCCCGAGTCGTCGGGGTCGATCTTGGCCTGGCGCGCCGTCCGCAGGATGGACTGCGCGAGCGGGTGGTTGGAGTGCTGCTCGCCCGACGCGGCGGCGCGGAGCAGCTCCGCCCCATCGACGCCCGGCGCCGGAGCCAGGCGCGACACCTCGAAACGCCCGGTCGTGATCGTCCCCGTCTTGTCCATCACCACCGCGTCCACGGTCGCGGCCGTCTCGAGGTAGTTGACCTCCTTGATCATGATGCCCAGGCGGGCCGCGGACGCGAAGGCGGCGACCGTCGCGCTGGGGCTCGAGAGCAGGAGCGACGCGGGGCAGCACACGATGAGCACGGTGATCGCGGTGAGCGTCGCCTCGTCCTTCATCTCGGCGTTCTGGCTCATCACGAACCAGACCACGCCCGCGACCGAGAGCGCCACGGGAACGAAGAAGCGGGCGACCTGCTCGATCAGCGCCTGCCGGGGCGAGCGCGTCTCCTCGGCCTCGCGGATGAGCTGGCTCACCTTGCCGATGGTGGTGTCCTCGCCCACCAGCGTGGCCCGCATGTCGAGCGAGCCCGTGAGGTTGGTCGTGCCGGCGTAGACCTCGTCGTTCTCCTCGACCTCGACGGGGGCCGCCTCACCGGTCAGCGACGCCTGGTTGATCGTCGAGCGGCCCGACACCACGAGCCCGTCCACCGGCAGGTTCTCGCCCGGCCGCACGCGGACGATGTCGCCGACCTTCACCTCCGAGAGCGCGATCTCGCGCTCCTGCCCGTCCACCACGATGCGGGCCGTCTCCGGCGTGAGGGCGATCAGGTCCTCGATCGCACGCCGGGCGCCGAACGCCGTGCGGTTGAGCACCGCGTCCGCCACGAGCAGGATGAACGCCAGCCAGCCGGCCGTCTCGTACTTGGCCACCGCGATCGCGGCGATGATGGCGATCGCCGCCAGCGTCGAGCTGCTCGCCGCGCCGCGCATGATCTCCTTCCTCGCCTCGTTCACCAGCGGGATCGCCAGCAGGACCGCCGCGAACACCGCCGGGATCTGCGCGACATCGGGGTCGGTCGCTCCCATCCAGTCCGCGGCCCGGGTGGTCAGGAGAAGGATGCCGCCCAGCAGGTAGAGCACGATGCTCCGCTCGCTCGCGTCGCCGTGAGAGCAGGCGAGCATCCGCCCGTCCTCGTGGTCGTGGTGGTGATGGTCGTGGTCGTGGTGGTGCGCGGCGTGGGCCATCGGCAACGGCTCCCTGGGCTCCCGGGCGGGGTCTGGGGGCGAGCGCCCCGAAGCCCGGCGGAGATTCCGTCGCACGCCGGGCGGAGAGGCGGCATGGTATGTCCTCGCGCCCTCTCCCGGGCGACTACCTTACGGGACCGCCCGGCGCGCGGTTCGTCGGACGGTGCGCGAGAGCCACCTATGTCCCCACGACCTAAACATCAACCAACCGTCGCCATCCTGGGCCTGGGCCAGATGGGGCTCGTCTGCGCGTCGATGCTGGCCGGGCCCGACGCGGGCGCCCGGGAGCGCCCGCGAGTCCGCATGTGGGGCCACAGCCTGGACGAGGCGGGCGCGCTCGCCCAAACCAGGGAAAGCATCAGGCTGAGCGGCTTCAGATTGCCCGAAGACGTGAAGATCTGCCTGCAGGACGCCGACGCGCTCCACGGGGCCGACGTCATCGTCTCCGCCATCCCCGTGCAGTTCATCCGCGAGGCGTGGGGGCGGCTCCGGCCCCACGTCCCGCCCGGCGCGGGAGTCGTGAGCGTCGCCAAGGGCGTCGAGAACGACACCCTGCTCCGCCCCACACAGGTCATCGCCGACGTCCTGCGCGACGACCCCGACGCCCGGCCCCGCGCGCTCGGCGTGCTCAGCGGGCCCACCATCGCCGCGGAGCTGGCGCGCGGCCTGCCCGCGACGATGATCGCCGCGAGCGACGATCACGCGTTCGCCGAGCGACTGCAGCAGCTCTTCGCGACGAGCTACCTGCGCGTCTACACCAACCCCGACGTGCTGGGCGTCGAACTCGCGGGCGCCACCAAGAACGTCATCGCCATCGCCGCGGGTGTCCTCGACGGCCTCCAGGCGGGGTACAACGCCAAGAGCGCGCTCCTGGCGCGGGGTCTCGCCGAGATCGCCCGCCTCGGCGGGGCGATGGGCGCCAGCTCCGAGACCTTCTTCGGCATCGCCGGCGTGGGGGACCTCGCCACGAGCTGCTTCAGCCCCGAGGGGCGCAACCGCTCCTGCGGCGAGGCGCTGGGCAAGGGGGAGAAGCTCGACGCATACCTGGCGCGTTCTCCCTATGTCGTGGAGGGCGTCGCGACGACGCGCTCCGTCATGGACCTCGCGCGCAAGTATCGCGTGGAGATGCCCATCACCGAGGCGGTGCACGCGGTGCTCTTCGGAGGTGTCGATCCGATTCAGGCGATCGGGCGCCTCATGAGCCGCGAGCTGAAGCAGGAGCGCGTCGGCTGATGGCGTGATTCCCCCGCTTTGGGGGGAAGCGTGCGATCTGCCTGGCGCAGGATCGACGCGTCTTGCGTCCGGCCGGACTTCTCTCTACTTTGCCCAATTTAAACCAACGCGCCGCCGTGACCCGATATCGGCGCGTCGCACCGACCGGCGCACGGCGGGGCAGGGCTGCCATCGCCGGGCCCGCTCCCACCGAAAGGCGCCACCGATGCAGACCGCTCGCCATCGCGCATATGGATGGGGATTCAGCAGCACGTTCGCGGCGGCCGGCGCCGCTCTGCTCCCCGCGCAGTCGCTTGCCCAAAGCGAGCGGGTCCCGACGTTCCGGCAGGCGATGGTCATCCCCAGCCACAGCGGGTCGACGTGGGCAGGCCGGCCCTACGGCATCGCGACAGCGGATTTCCTCGACTCCACCGGCATGGCGGGGCAGGACGGGTACCCCGAGGTGGTCGTCGTGAACAGCGGGATCGACCTGCTCTCCTGCTCGCCGGCCTCGTGGGGGCAGATCGACGTGTTCTGGAACACGGGCGAGTGGGGAACGGGCATTGCCGGGCTCGAGCTTGTGCAGGAGATCCCGATCTCGCCGGGGCTCGGCGCGGAAATCGCGATCGCCGACCTCGACGGGGTGAACGGACCAGACCTTGTCGTCTCCGCGACGCAGTGGGTGCACGGATGGCAGAACGCCGGTCTGTATGTCGCCCTCAACGATGGGTCGGGCGCGTTTCTGGACGCCGCGAAGCACTCGATGCCCCTCGGCCTGCTGGGGCTGTGCGTCACGGATGTGGACGGGAACGGGCTGGGCGGCGATGTCGTCGCGGCGACGACGGACTGCCCGCGGCCGGACGGCGTGCCGCTGGACTTCCTTTGGGTCAAGATGGGGAGCGGCGACGGGCGGTTCCTCGATCAGGTTCCCGTGCAGGTCGGCATCACGAACCACCTGGCGCCGGCGGGGCTCGCCCCGGGCGACTTTTTCGAGGGCTCGGGGCCCGTGCTGCCCGACTTTGTCGTGCCCTGCGGGTCGGCCGATCTTTTCTGGACGGTCGAGAACCTCGGCGGGGGCGAGTTCCGCGCACGGGCCGCCCGCAAGCCCGGCAACTGCCAGGAGTGGTGGGGGATGACCCGGGTCGCGAGCGGGCGGATCAACAGCGACGATCACGACGACTTTCTGGGGGTGTCCGGGCTCGATGCGCTGATCTTCCTCGGCGACGGCCGGGGTGAATTCGTCTCGAGCTGCGACGACGCGCGCCTGCGCTGCGCGCTTCGCCAGGACGACGAGGCCCCCCCGACGTTCGCCCACGGCCTGGCGGTCGGGCACCTCAACGGCGGGACCAGGCTCGACGTCGCGGTGGCGATCAGGAACGACGTCATCGACCGACCGGAGGTCGCCGTCCTGCTCGGGCGCGCCGATGGCACCATGCAGACGCCGTCACCCACGCACGCCTACCTCTACTCGCTCGACGGGGATCCCGCGGATCCGACCGACGTCTCCGGCCCGGTCATGGTCGCGATCGTCGATCTCGACGCCAACGGTCTCGGCGACATCGTCACGACGAATCATTACTCCGACACGCTGAGCATTCTGATGGGCACGGCGCGCTCGACGTCCCCCTGACGCCCGGGCGCTCAGGGCATGATCCCGCGGAGCAGCGCGACCGCGATGCCGAAGTAGATCAGCATCCCCGACGTGTCCATCAGCGTGGCGACGAGCGGGGTGGAGGCCACGGCGGGGTCGAGGCGGGCCTTCTTGAGCACCAGCGGGAGGAGCGAGCCCACGATGGTGCCCCACGTGACGACCCCGGTGACCGCGCCCGCGACGGCCAGGGCCAGCACGCCGGAGCCGACCTCGGGAGAAACGGTGTCGGAGCCGTGGGCGAGGGCTCGCCACGCCAGCACGACGAGAACGCCCATGAGCCCCAGCGCGAGACCGAGCATCAGCCCGCTCAGCAGCTCGCGTCGGACGATCCTGAGCCAGTCCGCCGGCTCCACCTCGTCGAGAGCCAGGGCCCGCGTCACCAGCGTCGCGGCCTGGCTGCCCGAGTTGCCGCCGCACGAGATCACGAGCGGGATGAAAAGCGCCAGCGCCGCGGTGCGCTCGAGCTGCTCCTCGAACGCGCCGAGCACGACGACGGTGAAGACGCCGCCGAGGAAGAGCACCCCCAGCCACCCGCCGCGCTTGAGGAACATCTCGCCCGGGCCCGTCTCCATGTAGGCCTGGTCGAGGGCCGCGACGCCGCCGAGGGCCTGGATGTCCTCGGTGGCCTCCTCCTCGGCGACGTCCGCGACGTCGTCGAATGTGACGATGCCGAGGAGGTGCCCGCCGGTATCGACCACGGGCAGGGCGGTCCGGTCGTAGCGGCCCATGAGCCGCACGGCCTCCTCGCGATCGTCGGTGGCGTTGAGGCTCGGCACGCGGCCGTCGCACAGCGACTCGATCGTGGCCTCGGGGCTGGCCAGGAGCAGCTTGCGGATGGGCAGGTCGTCGAGCAGCTTGAGACGATCGCCCACCACGAAGATCCAGTTGATCGTCTCCGCGTCGTGCCCGTACTGGCGGATGTGGTCGATCGCGCGGGCGATCGTCCACTCGGGACGCACGCGCACGTAGTCGGGTGTCATGAGCCGCCCGACGCTCTCCTCCGGGTAGTTGAGGATCTGCTGGGTGACGCGCCGGTTCTCCGGGCTCAGCTTGGCGATCAGCCGCGCGGCCGCCTCGGCCGGAAGCTCGTCCAGGAACGCCACCCGGTCGTCGGGGTGCATCTCCTCGAGGATCCGCAGCGCCCGCTCGTCCCCGAGGTGCTCGATCAGCTCCTCCTGCCGATCGGCCTCGAGGTGGGCGAACGCCTCGGCCGCCTCCTCACGGTGGAGGAGCCGGAAGACGATCGCGGCCTCGGTCGCCTCCAGCTCGCTGAGCAGCTCCCCGATGTCGGCCGGGTCCATGCCGCGAAGGGCGCTGCGGAGCTCGACGAACCTGCGCTCGTTGATCAGCTCGCGGATCTCGGGCTCGAGGAGCTGGGTCGTCGAGTTCATCGGGGGGATGGTAACCCGGCCGCTCCCCCGGCCCCTCTCGCCCGCCAGAGGGCTTGGTGTCGGGTGATCCCCAGGTTATATTGGGGTCCCGGGGGTGGCGTGCCTGGATGCGGCCCGCGGCGCTCTCAGCGCCGGCTCGTGGGGGGTAGGTGATGGATGATCAGGCGGGGATGCCGAGATCGACCGACGCCACACGGGCGGCATCGGATCGCCAGCCCCTGGCCGTGCCCGCGACACCCTTCGTCATCGGCCGGTACGAGGCGCGCAGGCTCGTCGCCGAGCACGGCCAGGGCCTGCTCTACGAGGGCTTCGACCCGGACCTCGGACGGACGGTGGCGATCAAGATCGTGGTCTCGCGCGGCCCCCGCGACGATGGTCCCGAGCGGTGCGAGCGCGAGGCGCGGGCGCTCGGGCAGCTCCAGCACCCCAACATCGTCTCGGTCTTCGACTTCGGGCGCGCGGAGCTTGGAGGCCGGCCGGCGCGCTACTTCGTGATGGAGTATCTGCGCGGGGCCCGGACCATCACGGACTATGCCCACGAGCACAGCCTCGCGTCGCACGAGCGCATCCGCCTGTTCATTACGTTCTGTGATGCCGTCGGCGCGGGTCACGCCGCGGGCATTCTCCATCGCGACCTCAAGCCGGCCAACCTGCTCGTCGACCGGCACGGCTCGCCCCGCGTGATCGACTTCGGCCTTGCCTCCGGCCACGCCGTAGACGCGTCGGACAGCCTGCGATCGCTTGAACAGGGCTCGGTGCTGGGCACCGTCTGGTACATGTCGCCGCAGCACTTCGATGGAGACCCCGACCTCATCGACCAGCGGGCCGACGTGTACGCGATGGGCGTGGTGCTCTACGAGCTTCTTACCGGCGTTCTGCCGTACGGGGTGAAGGATGCCTCGATCGTCGAGGCCGCCGAGATCATCCGTCACGAGCCGCCCGCGCCGGCGCGCCGGGCCGACCCCCGCCTCCGGGGAGATCTGGAGGCGATCCTGCTCCGCGTCCTCGAGAAGGATCCGTTGCGGCGCTACCAGCGCCTGGCCGACGTGTCGCGAGACCTCCGCCGCTGGCTGGAGGCCGAGCCGGTGCCCGCAGGACGGGGCGGCGCCCGCCTCGGCGGAGCGGTGCGCCGCGCGGTCTTCGTCGCGCCGCGCGGCGCGCTGCTGGGGTGCTGGGCCGTCGCGACGGCCGCGGCCCTCTTCCTTGTGCGGGGAGCGATCGACACGCCCGGGGCATCGGACCGCTGGCTCGCCGGTGTGGCCCGGGCTGCGCGGGCCATGGCCGTCGGGCCAGGACCGAGCTTCGAGACCGTTCGCGCGGTCCTGATTACGGACGACACGGACATCGCCGCATTGAGCGCCTCGCTCGGACTTGAGGGGATCGACCCCAACAACCCGTGGACATACCGCGCGCTCTACGGGCGCATCCTCGGCCGACTCGCGACGGCGCGTCCGAAGGTGATCGCAATCGACGTGGCCTTCACGGAGCGCGACGACCCGGGAGATGCCGAGCTAGTCACGGGCATCAGGACGGTCCAGGCCGGCGGGTGCGAGGTCGTCGTCGCCTCGTCGATGTGGATGCCCACGCCCGGCGATCCTCCCCCTCTGGACGACGACGTCATCTCGATCGTGCGTTGGGGAGGGATCACCGGCGAGTTCAAGGCCACCAAGCCGTGGCGGTCGGACATGGCGTTGCAGCAGCCCGGCCAGGATCGCGCCGAGGCCTCGCTCGCGTTGGCGTGTCTGGCGGCCTTCCAGCGTCCGGGGTCGGAGTACAGCGTCACCATCTCGCCCGGGGACGCGACGGTCCGGCTCGACTTCTTCAAGCCGGCCGGCGGCGGCGGCGTGCGCTCGGCGGGAAGCCTGGAGGCGCCGGCGAGCTTCGTGCGGCGCGACCGCGGCTCGGCCGAGGTCGGTGTCGCCACCGGCTCGCTCATCGCCTACTCGCTGCTCGACGTGCCCGCGGACGAGGCGTTCCAGGCGGTCTCGTACGACGCGGGGACACTCTTCGCCATGACGCCGGCGCAGATCAACGAAGCGTTCCACGGGCGCATCGTGGTGATCGCCAAGCCGCGGGGAGGCGGGGATATCAAGTTTCACCCGGACGGGCGCGTGCTGGACGGGCACCAGGCCCAGATGGTCGCGATCGAGACGCTGATCGACCACAGATCGCTGCGGTTCACGACCGGACCACAAGATATGGTGCTTGTCGGATCAGGCGCGTTGCTCGGATTGGCGGGAGCGATGCCGCCGCTGGCGCGCCCCCGCCGCAGATGGGCATTGCACGCGGCGGCCGGCGCAGGCATCATGGCCCTGTCGCTCGGTGCGTTTACCCAGACGCTCGTGCTCGCGCACCCGGCGCCCGTGATCGCCGCGGTGGTGCTCGCGGGGGAGTGCAGCGCGGCTGTGGCGGGCGTCCGCCGCATTCGGGGTGTCGGCCTGCTCGAGCGCCCGCAGGGCGTGGGGGTTTGACGATGGGAACGACCGCGTTGAGGTGGGGGCTCGCTCTCTGTGCGCTCGCGTGCTGGGGCTGCGCATCGACGACCGAGGAGCCGGAGCGCATGCCGGTCAACTGGCTGGGCGAGACAGAGACCACGGTCGTCGTGCCGTGGGCCGACATCGCCGTGCCGCCGTCAACGGAGCGGGCCATCGTGCACGTGCTCTTCGGGGGCGACGCCTACAACGCCGAGTACGGCGGGGACCCGACGGACGCCTCGACGGTCGGGGAGGCGGTCATCATCGACGGGGGCGGCACGTGGCGGCAGTCGAAGGGGTACTTCTACATCTGGGGGTATTGGAGACTCCTCGACACGGATCGCACGCGCACCATCACGTGGGGCACAACGGTCATCGGCCGCTTCGTCCCGCCCAGCAACGGACTCCCGGACCGCGAGCAGATCTTCGTGGAGTGCGGGCGCGCCGTCGTCATCCCGAAGGGCTCCGGCGGCCAGCCCAAGGTCGTCAAGGCCGGCGAGTATGTCGTGGCGAACGGCTCGGGGGCCGGGGTCCAGCTGAGCGATCCGAAGCCGACGCCCTCGTCGACGATGCTGGGCCCGTCGCCCGAGGAGCAGAGCATCATCGGATTCCTCGCGCTCGTGCGCGGAGGGCACCCCGACCCGTGCAACCCGTAGCGGGGCGGCCAAAGACCAGATCACCGCACCCGGATCACGCGCTCGGCCCGGCGCTGGCGACCGAACATATCGATCGTCCGAACCTCGATGAGATGCCCGCCGGGCGTAAGTCCGTCGGGGAGCGTGCCGATCCAGATGTGCGTCGAGTCCGCGGGCTTGGGGAGTCTGCGCCCCGGCGGCGGCGTCGGGCCCTCCTCGAGCGACTTCATCGCGAGGTAGTAGGGGTCCTGCCGGCGCTCATGACGCAGCCGGACCCACTCGCCGCCGCTCACCCGCAGCTCGACGATCGATCGCTCGCTCCCGGCGTAGACGTTGACGACGACCTCTGTCGAGACGAGTTCGCCGGCCGAGACCTCCTCGGGCGCCCAGATGTGCATCTGCTCGTCTGCCGGCCTCCCCGCGGCCTTGAACTCCATGGAGT
Organism: uncultured Phycisphaeraceae bacterium; assembly: GCA_964435785.1. Lineage (GTDB taxonomy): Bacteria > Planctomycetota > Phycisphaerae > Phycisphaerales > UBA1924 > PNC22. The sequence continues at coordinate 44,513 of CAYTAH010000008.1, forward strand.
AAGCGCTGCCGTCGAAGGTCACGATGGTGTAGCCGTTCGGCGCCCCGTCGGCCATGGTCGCCGCCGGGATGCCGCGATCGTCGGGTGCGCCCTGCCACCAGCTGCCGCAGGCGGTGACCGCGACGTAGTGGTGGTGGGGGCGGCCCGAGTGGTTGCCGTGCGCCTCGCCGAGGAAGTGGTGCTCGAGGGTGTGCGTGTGCGCCGAGATCGAGAGCGTGTGCGGGTACTCCTTGATGATATCGAAGAACTCGGCCCGCTCCGGCACGGCCGTCAGCGGTATGTGCATCATGTAGACGATCAGCCGGTCCTTGGAGACGTGCTCGAGGTCCCGCACCATGAAGCGCATCTGCTCCTCGGTGATGCCGCCGCGGTAGGCCGGCTTGTCCTCGGCGTTGCGGTAGAAGAAGACGTTGTCGACGACGACGTAGTGCACGGGGCCGTAGTCGAAGGAGTACGTCGCCGGGCCGAAGTGCCGCTCGTACGTCTCGTCCGCAAGCCCGTCGCTGGGCACGTCGTAGTTCTGATCGTGGTTGCCGAGCACGTTGTACCAGGGCAGGCCGATGAGCGCCACCGTCTCGATGGACGGCCCGAACACCGAGAGGTCGTCGAAGACGATGTCGCCGAGCGTCACGCCGAAAGAGGCGTCCACACCCACCAGCTCCTCGACCACGTCGTGCGCGAGATACTCGACCTCCTCCACGTTCCGCGGTTGCGGGTCGCCGAAGAGAACCGCTCGGAAGTGATCGGGCTCCTCGTGGGGCGTCAGCGCGAAGTCGATCGACTCCGGCAGGGGACCTGTCGGATCCACGCCCGCGAACTTCAGGCCGGCCGGCGACCCCGCCGGCTTGTGGATGTAGTAGAAGCGCGGGAGGTTGTTCTGGTCGAGCGGCGTCATCCAGCCGCGGGGCTTGATGACGAAGAGGATGTCGTCGTCATCGACGGAGATCTCGTACCGCCCGTCGTCGTCGGTGAGCACGATCTCCCGCCCGTTGGACACGCGGATACCGGGAAGCCCCGTCTCGCCGGGATCGCGGGTGCCGCTCGCGTCCGCGTCGTCGAACACCACGCCGCGCGCCGTCGCGCCCCGGTGCTCCTGAGCATGGAGACAGGGGGCGATCCCGGCGAGGGCGAGAAGCAGGGCGAGCGGGCGGTGCGACATCGGCGCCTCCGTGGGTCTGGCGGCCACACGATACCGCGCCGGGCGAGCCCGGTCGCATTCACGAACCGTCACGGTCGCGGAGGCCTACGCGCCCGTCGGGTGCAGATGCCGCCGCGCGTCCGTCCGCTGGATGATGTCGCTCACGCCCTGCTGGTTGAACCCCTTGAACCCGTCGTTGCGCTCGAGGTTCTCGAGGTGCGAGCCGATCGCCCCGTTCTCGCGGATGAACGCCGCCTGGTCGGGCGAGAGCTGCTCTCGCTCGACCAGCCTCGCGAGCCGCCGCTCGTCCACGCGCCACCACTCGCCCTCGGTGAACGCCTGGCGGAGGTAGCTGAACGTCGTGAATGGCTGCATCGTGTTCACGCCCTCGCGCAGCAGCTGATCCCGCAGCGCGTGCCAGTCGAACTGGCACTCGAGGTGGTGCATCCCCGCCTGGAGCATGCTCTCCCCATGCAGCGCCACCCACAGGCCGATCGTCCCCAGCTCCTCGCGCGGTTCGAGCCGGCCGTGCGCGAAGTCGCCCGTCAGTTCCTCCGGGCTCATGTCGACGTCGGCGAAGATCGTGATCCCCGTCACCGGCTGCTCGAGCACCTGCGCCCCCCACCCCGCCTCGCGCCCCGCGTAGAACCGCTCGCGGAGATTGAACCCAAGCTTCTCGAGCACGCCGATCACCTCGCGGTAGTTCTCGCGCGAGCAGCGGTAGGTATGGTGGTCGTGGTTGGCCCAGCCCAGGCCGAGCACGTCCTGCCGGCTCTTCTGCGCCCGCGCCGCCCGGTTCCGACGCATCCAGTACTCGCGCTCGGCCGCGAAGAAGAGGTCGCACGCCCAGTCCACGCCCACGAGGGCGATCGCCTCGTCGAGCAGCTCATGCAGGCGCCCGAAGCCCTCCGCGTCGGTCGCGAAGTTGCGCTGGCGCCGGCGCAGACGCTCGAGCTGCCGCTGCGCCTCGAGGCGCACCGCGAGCGGGTCCTCCACGGGCGCGAAGCCGCGGTAGCCGTGCCGTTCCACGGCCCACAGCTCGGCCCCGGGCGAGACGAAGAGCTGCCCCCAGCGGAAGCGCGACCCCGGCTCTCCCTCCGAGCGGAAGCTGTTGTCCACCGCGTTGGCCGCGAACGCGTCCGAGAGCGACTCGACCTTGATGCCCACCCGCGTGCGTCCGCCCTTGCCGATCAGGATCGTGGGGAAGATCGCCCCCGGGTGCACGTAGCACTCCTCGGCGCCCGGCTGCGCGCGGAGCTCGAAACCGACGCTCTCGCCCAGCTCGCGGATCGACCCCTCGCCGGGCGCCTCGATGAAATCAACCCAGTCCTTGAAGCGGCTCCCGGTCTCGGCCCGCATCCGCATCGCCAGGGCCGCGGCGGCGGGGCAGTGCGCGAGGAAGCCCTCGACGAGCTCGTCAACGAGCTTCTGCGCCTGGGGCTGGGGCTCCCAGTGAAACTCCAGCGGGGGGGGTGGCGTTGTGGACGAGACTCCGGCGGGGGGCAGCGTGCTGGTCATGTCGTTCCTCGTGGCTCGCCCGAGCGGGCCGGAAGGGTAGACGGCCGGGGCGGCGCACGGGCCCGGCCGGCTATCCCGGGCAGCCGGCGTTCCACGCGTTGAGGAAGTCGCGAACGTCGCGTGTGTCCACCGCGCCGTCCCCGTTGAAGTCCGCCCCCGGCCCGTGCGAGGTCCACACGTTCAGGAAGGCGAGGACGTCCACCGTGCTGACGGAGCCGTCCAGGTTGAAGTCCGCGGCGCACGCAACGATCACCGACGCCGCGTCCAGGTCCGGGAAGGGTCCGACGTGGCCCCCCGTGCCCTGCGGGATGCCGGTGTCGATGAGCACCCGGCGCAGCTCCCGCGGCAGCAGCGGCCTGCCCCTGGCAACCAGCGAGACGCTCTGGAGCGAGGCCGCGGAGGAGGCGATGAAGGGCGAGGCCGAACTCGTGCCTGAGAACCCGGAGGTGTACCGCTGGTTCTTGTCGCCGCCGTGCTGCGCGTAGTCGCCGTAGCCGGTGGAGAAGACACTCCCGCCCCAGCCCTGCACGTTGACGCGCGAGCCGTAGGTGCTCCACCAGTACGCGTTGTGCGATGTGTCGGGCGAGCCCGCGCCCACGATGATCGCCCCGCTGTCGCCGCGGTCGCGGTACTCCTGGTAGACCGGCGCGTCGAGGTTCTGGCCGCCGTTGCCCGCGGCCGCGACGACGACCACGCCCGCGTCGGTTCCCACGCGGACCACGGTCCACACCGCCGGGTCCAGCTCGGCCGGCCCGTACCCGCCGCCGGAGCCTGTCGTCTGCATCTCGAGCAGCACGATGTCGCCCGCGCGCACGCTCGCGATCGCGTTGGCGATCGCGGTCACCCGCCGGCCGCCATCCTCGACCGTCCACTCCGGGAAGAACATCCCCGAGGCGTCGGGGACAAGCCCGGTGCACCCGTACGCGTTGTCGAGGCTGATCATCTCGCCGAATACGGCCGTACCGTGCTCGTCCCAGCCGTAATTGATCACGTCGGGGTGGATCGTCTGCCCCGGCTCGGGCACGATGTTGCACAGGTCCTCGTGGCCCGCCACAAATCCGTACTCGCAGTCGGCGATCGTCACGCCCTGCCCGCGCCCGCCCCGCGCCCACGACGCGGGCATGCTCAGCCCCGGATTGGGGCCGTGATAGCCCTGCCGGGCGGGGAAGTACTGCGGCGTCGTCGGCAGGATGTCCTCGCACGGCGGGGGCGGGAGCAGCTCCTGGAAGCACACCCACTCGGTGAGGTCGCTCGCGAGCAGCGCGTCGGCGACCGCGTCGAGCCGCGCGTCCGGCGCGTGCACGACCATCATCCCGGCGAGGTCCGGCTGGGTGACGCCGCTCGCCGCCCGGGCCCGCGCCTGGAGGGCGTCCAGTGTCGGCTGCGGGAGCGAGATCAGTTGCCGGAACTCGATCGCGCGGTCCGCGAGCAGCGGGAGCTCGCGGCTCATTTCGACACCCGCGTCGCTGCGGACCCTTCCGTCCGCGGCCCGGGCCCGCACCCGGTCGCGGAATTTGACGACGAGCTCGTGACCGAAACCGGGCCGCTCAATGGCGACGGGCTTGGTCAACTCCTCGCGGGGTGATATCGCCTGCCCCGGTGCGGTGGACGACAGGAACGCGGCGACGACTATCGCCGAGCAAATCAGCCGCGAATGCATCGCTCTCTCCTTGTGCTGTGTGCCTCGCGCCTCCCGCCCGCCCGGCGAGACATTCTATTCGTGCCTGTCCGGAATCAGTTCCCCCCTCGCCGCCGGCGCCAAGGGTCTCACCGGTCTGGTAGCTTGGAGGGCATGGCCGGGCCGAGCTGGTTCTGGATCTGCGGGCTCGCGGCGGTGGTTGCCGGCCTGGCGATCCTCGTCCGGGCTCTCGTCCGGGACCGCTCCCGAGGGCGGCGGCGCTGCCACCGGTGCTGGTATGACATGTCGGGCGTGCCGGGCCTGCGCTGCCCCGAGTGCGGGCGCGAGGCGGCGAGCGAGAAGCGGCTGCACAGGACGCGCCGCCATTGGCGCCGGGCCGGCGCGGGTGCGCTCATCACGGCTCTCGGCCTCGCGACGATCGCCTGGCCCGTGCTCCGCGGCGGAGGCTTGACCTCGGCGCTGCCGACCGAGGTCCTCATCCTCATGATGCCGCCGGCGCACGCGGAGACGGCGGTCGGGCCGCGCGGGCAGCTGGTCTACCGCGAGATCGCGGCCCGCATCGACGGGCGCAGCCTCACGCGCTGGCAGTGGTCGATGCTCCTGGAGCGCACCGGCGTGGTCCGCTTCCGCCCGGCTTGGCCGCGGGACCGTTCGGTGCTCGTCGAGGTGATGCGGCCCGCCTGGCTCGAGGGCTCCGCGCTGGCGCCGGTGGCCACGCCGCCCGCCGGGTGGGCCGCCGGCTCGGTGCTGCAGCTCACCGGCCCGATCGTGCTCCCGGAGAGCCGCGGGCTCCGGCTCCACAGCGCCGACGGTCTCGCGCCGCTCGACCCGCCGATCAAGGCGCCGCCGGTCGGGCCGAACTACTTCGGGCGCATCGAGCCGCCGCGCCCGGTGCGCCTCTCGCTCGGGCTCCCCGCGGGCGATCGCGCCGACGTTCGGCTGGATGTCGAGGTGCTCCAGGGCGGGACCGGCGCACCGGGCCCGCTGTGGTCGGGCTTGCTCGGGCGCATCCGCATCGTGGAGGATCCCGCCGAGGCGATCCCGCCCTGCCCCGCGTCGAGCGCGCGGGAGATCGAGCGGGGGATGCGGTGCGTCGTGCGCGTACGTCACCGGCCGCTCTTCGCGGCCGAGCCGGCGGCGGAGGTCGGCGTGCAGGTCGAGCGCCTCTCATCGGACACCGCCGAGGGCGTGGCGGTGGGGGTGCGTGTGCAGATGCTCCGCGACGGCGAAGTGTTCGAGGAGGTCGAGATGCTGCTGACGCCGGGGCCGCTGGCCTACCTCCACGGCCCGCACGGTCCCGGCGAGATCGTCTCGCTGCTGGCGCCCTTGCCGGCGTTTGCGTCTCTGTGCGGGGCAGCTCCCGAAGAGCCCGCGCTCGACGGGGCCGAGCTTGCGCGCTGGTCCGTGCGCGTGGTCGGTGACGCGCGCATCGGGGTGGACGACCTTTCGAAGACGAGCTTCTGGCCCGGCGAGAGGACGTGGCCGCTCTCGGAGGTGTACGAGCCGGTCGTGCCGACGAGGCGGTTTGCACCTACGGCGAAGCCGGCGGGCAGCAATGGGCGAGTAAACTGAGTGGCTTAGTACCCGTGCCTGAGCTTGGCGAGCAGCTTGTCCGCGGAGGGTGGCATGGCGCGAGCGTCAAATGGTGCCAGAAAGCTTTCGCAGAGCGATTGCCACTGCTCGCGCGCGAGAGACTCTGTCAGATTCAGAGGCCACTGGAGGTTGTACACGCTGCCCCGGTCGATCGCCTCGAGAAGCTCGCGGTCGGCCGTGTACAGCACGTGTTGGCATTGCTCGTCCAGCGCATCGTGGAGGCGCTTCCCGGGACAAGCGCGGAACATCGCCGCGTAGAGGCAGGCTTTCGCCAGCTCATGGTACGCGGCAGGACCCGACTCGTTTCGGGCCGGTGCATGCCAGCGGAGGTAGGAGATTGCATTGGCGCAGATGTCGGGCGTCAGCTGGCTCGCCGAGTGTGCGAGAGAGCACACCGTCTCGTCCTCGGCCACCGACGCCTGGTCGTCCGCGGGGTCGGCGACCCAGGTGAGCAACACCCAAGCGGCGAAGCACTGCCAAGGCGCGTACTCGTCGCCCCAGCGGGCGAGCTCGAGCACCTCCCGCGGCCAACTGAGTCCCGCCTCCTCAGTCTGGCCGCTCATCACGTCCGCGCGGGGCATGACCCCGGTGTCGCGGATTGCTCGGCAGACCTTTTCGCTGAACGGGCCGCCCTCGAAGCCCAGGGCTGTCTTGGCATGCACCACGTCATCGCCGAGGAGCGGGATTAGGGAGATCCTCAGGCCGTCACGGCTGGGGGTCGCGGCAATGCGCAGCAGCCTGTCGGGATCGTTGATCGCGCGTTCTGAACTCATGGTCAAGCCACTTGCATTCGATCCTTACAGCGCCAGCGCGGCGAGGCTCGTGAAACCGACCGGCTCGCGCGCAAAGAACGGCTCCCCCGCCGCCGTCCCGATCCGCGAGCCGAAAAACCGCGTCCCCGACATCACCCAGTCCACCACCTGGCGGTTCCGCTCGTTGACACCGAACTGCGAGTCGTACGCGCGGATAGCGGCCTCCTTCTTGGCCTCGCACCCGGAGACGTCGAACACGAACGTCGGCTGCGGCGAGATCCGCAGGTGCGTGCAGAAGTAGTAGAAGAGCCAGCGGGGGTAGATCGGGGCTGAGGCCTGAGGCTTGAGGCCTGAGGTGGGGCCGCGGCGCAGCGAATCGGGGACGGGCATGTCGATGCTGGTGAGCTTGGCATCGAAGCGGGCGTCCTCGACGATGCGGGTGACGGCGCGGTGGTCGGGGTGGGCGTCCTCGGGGTAGGGGACGAAGAGGATCTGCGCCTGATGGGCGCGGATCACGCCGGCGACCGCGTGGCGTGCCTCGATCGTGTGCTCGACGTAGCGGTTGCGCAGGCCGAGCTGCACGCGACGCACGGGCTTGCCGCCGGGGTGATTCGCCGGGTCCGGGGACAGGATCTCCGCCGCGGCCGCGGCTTCCTTCGCCCGCACCTCCGGGCTGCCGTGGGGCGTCGGCTCCCCGTCGGTCATGTCCAGCAGGAGCACGTCGTGCCCCTGCTCGGCGAGGCGAGCGATCGTGCCCCCCATGCCGAGCTCCTGGTCATCCGGATGCGGGCCGACGACGAGCACCTGGGCCACAGCCGATTCCCTTTCGTCCCGCACGTCACTCATCCTGCCCGACGACGATCAGCCCGATCAGCTTCGTCTCGCCGTCCTCGATCGTCTCGAGCTGGGCGTGCAGCACCTTGTCGGGGTTCTTGGTCGCGAAGAAGCCGCCGGCGCGGAACTTCTCGCCGAACTCGTCGCGGAAGTCGTAGAGGTTCATCCGGACCGTCTCCCCCGGCTCGAAGCCGCCGATCGGCCTGCTGAAGCGCCCGTTGATCCACACCGTCGAGGGCCCGAACGTCCGCGACGTCGTGTTGGTCATGCTGATGATCGTCTCCGGGTCGCGGATCACCTGCACGTCGAGCACCTCGCTCTGCTCCAGCTCCCGCGGGTAGGGCCGGTCGTAGGCCCCGACGGGCTGGCCGAGCAGCCCCGTCGGCACCGAGCTGCACGCCGAGAGAACGCAGAGCGCGCAGAGCGCGTGCGCCACCACGGAGGCAACGCGGAGGCGCGGAGATGCGCGGAGTCCGCGAAGGAGGAGCTGAGATCCGAGCTCGTGGCACAGCCTTGGTCTTGACACCGGTGTCTCCTCCGCGTCTTCGCGTCTGCTCCGTGCCTCCGCGTTCCCTGGCCTCGGCGATCGGCTCCCTATCCTCTCCCCGATGGGCTGCACGAGCAACAACGCCACCCCCGCCTGCCCGGCCGTCGCGCCGGGCGCCGAGGCGATCGACCCGCGCCGCGTGGCCGAGCGCCTCGCCCTCGCCCACGGCCCCGGCGGCATGCACCCGCGCGTCCGGGCCCTCGCCCCCGCCTTCGACGCCCCCTTCTTCCAGGCCGGGCTCGCAGGATACTCCGACGCCGCCATGCGCATCATCGCACGACGCCACGGCTGCCCCTGGTGCGTCACCGAGGCCCTCCTCGACCGCACCCTCCTCGCCGGCGGCCGGGGCTTCGCCAAGGCCGACCTCGGCGAGCTCCACGACAACGTCCCCGGCGGCCGCGAGGACTCCCCCCTCGCCGGCCAGCTCATGGGCTCCGACCCCGCCGAGATGGCCGCCGCCGCCCTCAAGATGGTCGAGCAGGGCCGCCGCCACGAGCGCGACTACCGCCGCCTCGCCTACGCCGGGGCGACGGCCCCGGGGGCAAATGCCTTTACGAGCCCCGAGCGCAAGCTCGGGCATCCCGCTGCCGCTACGAGCCCCGAGCGCAAGCTCGGGCATGCCGCCGCCACAACGAGCCCCGAGCGCAAGCTCGGGAGTCATCTCCGCCTCCCCGGCGGCGAACAACTCGGCCGAACGGACCCCGCGGCCGACCTCGACGCCTGCGACCTCTCCCCCTCGATGCCTCAGTGCCTCGATGCCTCGGTGCCTCCCCGCAGCTTCGCTGCGGTCGACGTCAACCTCGCCTGCCCCGTCAAGAAGATCTCCTCCAAGGCCCGCGGCGGGCACTGGCTCGCCGAGCCCGACGGCGCCATCGCGATCCTCGAGGCCGTCCGCGACGCCGTCCCCGCCGATGTCCTCTGCACCCTCAAGCTCCGGCGGAGCTTCGACGACACGCCCGAGATGGTCGAAGCCGGCTGGCGCATCCTCGACGCCGCGTACGCGATGGGCTACGGGTGGGCGACAGTGCACGCGCGCACCGTCGAGCAGAAGTACGTCGGCCCAAGCCGGTGGGACATCCTGCGCGACGTGGTCGCCCGCGTCCGCCGCGACGATCCCGACCGCCCCATCTTCGGCTCCGGCGACATCTGGGAAGCCGGCGACATCTTCCGCATGATCGAGTACACCGGCGTCACCGGCGCCAGCGTCGCCCGCGGGTGCATCGGCAATCCGTGGATCTTCCGCCAGGCCCGCGATCTCCTCGCCGGGCGCGAGCCGCGCACGCCCACGATCGACGAGCAGCGCCGGGTCCTCGAGGATCACTTCGCCCTCGCCCTCGCCGTCAACGCCGGCTGCCGCAAGCCGGAGGTCTTCACGGGGCGGGTGATGCGCAAGTTCGGCATCCGCTTCGCCGAGCACCACCCGCGCGCGGAAGAGGTGCGGCGGCGCTTCACGCGGGTCGGGAGCCTCGGCGACTGGCGGGCCGTGCTAGAGGAGTTCTACTCGCCGGAAGGCGCGTTCGCACCAGCGCCGTGCGGCGCCTGATCCTCAAGCCACGCCAAGCCGTGACGAATCATCGCGAACACGTCGCCGTGCCAGCCGTGCCCGCCCTCGTACGTCTGGAGCCTGGTTCTTGCGCCGTTGGCCGCGAGCACGTCGCGGGCGGACTCGGGGAACGACATCGGGATGAAGTCCTGCGGCGAGTGCAGTATGTACACGCTCTTTCGCGCCGCCCGGGAGAGGTCGCCGAGCTGGTCGGGCTTGAACACGCTCATTGCCACGATCGCGCCCGTGGCGGGGCCATCCAGCAGGGCGGCGTAGGCGGCGGGGCCGCCCGATGACCACGCCAGGATCCACACCCGCGAGCGATCCACGTCGTAGCGGGCGTCGATGTCCTCGACGACGGACGAGACCAGCTCTTCGGTCGTGAACGCGGCCTCTGCCCAGGGCAGGCCGGCGGTCGGCCAGACCACATTGTCGAACTGCTCGGGACCCCATCGCGGGGCGACAAGCTGGGCGACGAGCATGTCCTCCGGGGCCGTTTGCCGCCAGATGTTCGTGATGAAGGGCTTGAACTCGGCGCTCCCGTCCCCGCCGGGCATGATCAGGAGCAGCGGACGCGGGTCCTCTGGCGGGGTCGCCTTGGGGCCGTAGAGGTAGTACCGCTTCATCGGGTCGCCACCGGCGAACAGCGACTGCTCGATCGTCTCGCCGCCCTGCTCCGCCGGTGCTTTGTCGTCCGCCGTCACCGGCCTGGGCGTTGGCTGCTCGAAGTCCAGCGCGGGAACGTCGAGGTGCTTGGCTTCTTCGAACCGCTCGCGGTTCTTCTCCCACCACTCCCGCCACCAAAGCCCGTCGTGGCTCTGGTCGTATTCCACGCCGGTCAGCCAATACAGGCCGAAGTAGCCGATGCCGTACACCGAGTCGTAGGTATCGTCGGCGTCGATCATCGCGATCATCTCGGGGATCACGCGCGGATCGCCGAGCTGCCCGAGCGCGCCCGCCACCATCCACAGGTCTGCTCGCCGATCCGAGTCGGCGCTCGCGAACCGATCCCGCAGAACGGCCATCAGCGGCTCGACCGCGTACGTCGCCTTCCGTCGTTCGAGGATGTCCACTGCCGCGCGCGTGACCTCTTCGTTCTCGTCCTCGAGCAGCGGAACGACCCGCTGCCGCACGAACTCCTCATCGAGATCCATCAGCGACAGGGCCTTGCCTATCTTGCCGATCGCTTCGTCGTTCGCGCTGTCGAGCACGTCGATCAGGAGCAGGTGCATGCCAAGCTCGCCGGCTACTGCTGCGACCTCTGGAGCGTGGACAAGCATCGCGCCGGCACGGCCGTCGTCGAAGAGCGCCGCCCGTCCGCCGGGGGCTGCGCTGCGGAGTTGCTCCACCAGTTCTGCTGCGGCGTGCATCCGCACTTCTGAAAGCGTGAAGTCCTTGCTCTTCTCAAACCATGCCTCATACTCGCCGAAGTCGAGTGCAAAGTCCTTCAAGACGTTCCAGCTCAGGAAGTTGATGGCCGACTGCTGAACCTCCGGCGAGGGGTCACGCATTCCCAGGTCCATGATCTGGACGAATCGCGGGTGGTCAGCGACGTTGGTCGCCTTGAGCATCTGCCGCCGTGCCGAAGCGTCGTCCGCCGCCTCGGCCCACGCCGTTTGGATGAGCTCCAGCCCCTCGTCGGGGTCCAGCTCGCGCAGTTTCTCGGCAGAGTGGAACGTAGTAACCCAGCTGTCAGGCTTCACGAGCTTGGCCTTGAGCTGCTGCAGTTCCTCACGAAGCTCGTGCACCTGTTGCACCGCCTCCTGACGCTCCTTCGCCTCCTGCTGGTACATCCCCGCCATGACGGCGCCGAAACCGAATCCCCCGAGCATGGAGGCGACACCGATGGAGATCGGCACGCGGTAGCGCCGCATCGTCTTCCGCATCACGTAGAGCCCGCTGTCCCGACGTGCCTCGACAGCCTCGCCCGCGAGGTGCCGGCGCACGTCCGCCGCGACCTCCGCCACCGTCCCGTACCGCCGCTCGCGCTCCTTCGCGAGGCACTTGAGCGCGATCGTCTCCAGATCACCGCGGAGCGACCGGTCGAGCCGGCTCGGCGGCGTGGGCGGCTGCTCGGCGATCAGCTCGAGCGCCTCGCGGATCGACGCCGCCGCTTCGTAGGGCAGCTTCCCGGTCAGAAGCTCGTAGAGGATCACGCCGAGGCTGTAGACATCTGTTCGCACGTCGATATCGTCCGTGCGCCCCGCCACCTGCTCCGGGCTCGCCCACGCCATTGTCCCCAGCACGCGCCCGTCGTCGGTGACCGCCGTCGCACCCGTGTCCCCGGCCGACTCCGGCGTCAGTTTCGCAAGCCCAAAGTCCAGCACGTGCGGTCCGCCGGCCTCGTCCACGAGGATGTTCGCCGGCTTGAGATCGCGGTGGATCACGCCGCGCTGGTGGGCCGCGTGCACCGCGTCGCACACGCGGGCGAAGAGCTCCAGCGTCTCCCGCCGCGGCAGCGACCCGCCGTGCACGAACTCGTCGATCGGCGTGCCCTCGACGAACTCCATGACCGAGTAGAAGCACCCGTTCCGCTCGCCGCTGTCGTGCACCGCCACGAGCGCAGGGTGGTTCAGCCGCGCAAGCAGGCGGACCTCCCGCTCAAAGCGGTGCCGCCGCTCGCTCCCCGCGGCCGGGGCATCGCGCATCACCTTCACGGCCACGCGCCGGCCGGTCGCCCTCTGGATGGCCTCATACACCACCCCCTGGCCGCCGCGACCGATCTCGCCGATGAGGTCGTAGCCGGGGATCTCGGGCGAAACGGCCGACGCCTGTGCACGCCCGCTGTCGGAGAGGCGCCCCGCCTCGAGCCGAGCCGCCGCGATGATGTCGATGTCCTCGGTTGCGGGCATGTCCAGCAGTGGCATCGTGTCGTCTCCTCGGCGGCCGTGCAAGCGGTGGCCGCACAAGGGTCCGGGCGGAGTCCGGCCGGCTGGTTTACGCCGATGCGGAGAAAAACCCCGTCGTGCCCCCCAGGAGCCGGCGGAGCATCGCGTGCGCCCGCAGCCGGAGCAGGTAGGCCGCCCCCGGCGAGCGTCCCAGCTCCCGGGCGACCTCCTCCATCGGGCGCCCGGCGAGGTCATAGCCGCCGACCACCTCCCGGTACGCCTCGGGGAGGGAGGCCAAGGCCCGCTCAAGCGCCGCCGCGGCCTCGCGCCGGCTGATGGCGCGGCTGACGGTGGTGCGCGTGACCAGCCGCTCGACCAGGTCGACGCACGAGTCCTCGCGCGCGGGCGGGACGCGCCGCCGCCCCCCGCCCCGGCGCTCGGCGTCGAGGTGGCGCACGGCGTCGATCAGGTTCCGGCGGGCGATGGAGCGCAGCCACGCGGCGAATGCGGCCTCGTCCTCGCCGCGGAATCGATCGATGCCCAGGAACGCGTCGATGTAGGTCTGCTGGAGAATGTCGTCCGCGCTGAGCCCTCCGGCGTGGCGGCGGGGGAGGTCGGCCTCGACCGCGCGGCGGAGCGGGCCGGCGCAACGGGAGAGAAGCGCGGCGAGGCCCTGCTCGTCCCGCTGCTTGGCTCGCTGGAGGTCGTCCATCGGTGATCAGTCTACCGGCGGAGTGGGTGCTGCTTTTCCACTTCCGTCGGAGTTCTGTCTTACGATCGGGCCATGGCAGACACGTTCGACCAAGTGAAGGTATCCTGGCTCGCCGAGCTGCGAAAGCAGAAAGGCTGGGCCGAGCACGCGGCCGCGCAGGTGCCCGACGAGAAGCTCCACACGCCGATCGCTCCAGACACCAATCCCGTCTCGGTCATCATGAAGCACCTCGCCGGCTCGCTCCGCAGCCGGTTCACCGACTTCCTCACGACCGACGGCGAGAAGGACTGGCGCGACCGCGAGAGCGAGTTCGTCGTGGGATACGAGCCGCGCGAGGAGCTGATGGCGATCTGGAGCCGCGGCTGGGACATGGTCCTCGGCGCGGTCGAAGCGCTCACCGAGGCCGACACGTCCCGCACCGTCACCATCCGCTCCGAGCCGCACACGATCCCCCTCGCCGTCACCCGCGCCATCGCCCACTGCGCCTACCACACCGGGCAGATCATGCTCGTTTCACGCATTCTCGCGGGCAACGAGGGGTGGAGGTGGGCGACGATCGCGCCGGGGAAGAGCGAGGAGTTTCGGAGGGAGATGGGGGCACGGCACGGTGGTCGCTAGAATGGCGGGATGGCACGGGTGTACCTTGAGACGAGCTTCGTCAGTGCGAGCGTGACGGATCGCACCGACGTTGCGAGTGTTTATCGCCGCGATGCGAGCGTCGAATGGTGGGGGAGCCAGCGGCCATCGCACGACGTCTTCGCTTCTCTCGAGGTTGTGCGAGAGTTGGAGGCGCCGGGGTTTCGCCGCCGGGACGAAGCCCTTGGGCTGCTGGCCGGCGTCGAACTGCTGGGGATCGATCGGACGGTTCTCGGGCTGGCGCGCCTGCTCGTGAGCGAACTGGTGATGCCGGGCCCCGCGGCGGGTGGCGACGCGATGCACGTGGCGATCGCGACGATCCATCGGATGGATTACCTGCTCACTTGGAACGTGCGCCACCTCGCGAATCCCAACAAGCTTGCGCACCTTCGGCAGCTGTGCGTCCGCGTAGGTGTAGTGCCGCCGCAGATTGTCACCCCCGATCTTCTGTGGGAGGACTCGTCATGACTGGGAAGGAGCCCACGCCGCCGCGTGATCCGCTTATCGATGAAATCCGCGAGATCAGGTCCAGACTCTGGTCCGATTGCGGTGAGGACCTCGATCGCGTGGCCGAACAACTCCGAGAAGTGGAGGAACGGTACAAGGACCGTGTCAAGCCGCCACCGACGACCGCGGATCACCCCGGGCGAAAGTCGGCGTAGTTCGTGTACGCGAGCGATCGCGCACTGCGCCTACCACACGGGCCAGATCATGCTGTCCCGCATCCTCGCGGGAAACGACGGGTGGAATTGGGCGACGATCGCGCCGGGGACGACCGAGGACTTCAGAGCACGGATGGAGCGACGCTTTGGACGAGCCACGTGACGACACCGCCCAGTCTCGCTTCATCGGGCTTGGCCATGCGCTTGACCGGGATCGATTCCCCAGTGTCTCAGTACCTCACCGCTATCCGCGTCGATGAGTACCCAGGGGGACGGAATGCCGCTGCCGAACCAGACGCGCCATTGGCCGTCTCCGAAAGACGCGTGTCGAACTGCCAGATCTACACGCATGCGTTCGGCAGCACCGTGGCCTTGAGCAAGAGCGACAGCCGTGGCGATCGCCTGTTCTCTTGTCACAGGATGATGCCGCGGACGGCCGATGAACATGACGCGCAACGTGTGGAGGAACTCGCGAAGGAATCCGGGCATGTCATCTCGTCAGGTCAATTCGAGCTTCATGTGATGCGCTTCAGATCTGCCCCACCCACCCCGGCTCCGCCACTTCCTTCCACCTCGCGCGGATCGCTTCTACCTGCTCCTCGGGCAGCGGCCCTGCCTTGAGCAGCTCGGCGTTCTGCGCGAAGCGCTTGGGGTTGGTCGTGCCCACCACGTTCGTGTGCACGCCGTCGAGCGCGAGCACGAAGCGCAGGGCCACGCCCGCCGGCCCGTCCGGGCCCTCGTTGTCGCGGTTCTCGGGGCGAGTGAAGTCGTAGTCCAGCGCCTTCATCCGCTTGAAGTACTCCTGGTGATACCCGCCCGGCTCCTCGTCGTACCGCCACACCGCGTTGCCGATGCCGCGCTTGACGATCACCCCCATGTCCCGCTCGCGGCAGAGCGGCAGCGTCAGGTCGATCGCCTCCTGGTCGAAGACGCTTATCGACGTCATCAGCGTGTCGAACCTGCCCGTCTCCACCGCATACTTGGCGGCGTGCGAATCGCCGCTATACCCAATAAAGCGCGTCTTGCCCTGCTCCCTGGCCTTCTCCAGCGCCTCGATCACCTCGCCCTTCTCGAGCACGTCGATGCCGCAGGAGTGAACGTGCACCAGGTCCACGTGATCGGTCTTGAGCCGCTCCAGGCTCCGCTCCAGGCTCCGCGCGACGCCCTCGGCGGTCCAGCCGTCCTCCGGCCAGTGACCCACCTTGGTGAACAGGAGGTACTCATCCCGCCGCCCGCTCACAGCGTTGCCGATCAGCTCCTCCGAGTTGCCGTAGCACTCGGCGGTGTCGATCGTGTCGAGCCCGTCGTCGAGCGCGGTGTTGAGCAGCTCGGTCACGCGCGCCTGCTCGGAGCGCCCGATCTCCGCGCCCCCGAACCCGAGCACGCTCACCTCCATGCCCGTCTTGCCGAGCCTGCGCTTCTCCAACTCGAACCCTCCAAGACGCGGCAGCCACGACGCGCCCGCGCTCCCCGCGCCGCTCAGCAACGCCCCCGCCGCCAGCCCCGTCGTCTTGATGAACTCACGCCTGTCCATGGTCGCCTCCCTCCAGCCCCCGCAACAGCATACCACCGCCCGCGCCGTCGAAGCGCGGAGCGGGCGGGCCGGCGACGGAGCGCGAACGCTCATGGCGCTCCCCGCGGCTCCGTGCCTTTCTCACGGGCGAGAATCCTACTCATCCGCCCGTTCATGTCTTCTTTGCCGGGACGCGCCGAGCCTCGCTCGCCTCGCCCGGGGCCCGGCCCCCCGGGCGCTTGCGCTACAGCCAGCGCATCTTCCGGAAGAGCACGATCTCGCCCGTCACCACGATGGCCAGCACGCCGCAGATCACCCAGAAGCCCCACGGGCTGTCCGCCAGCGGGATCCCGCCGACGTTGATGCCCAGCAGCCCGGTGAGCAGGCTCAGCGGCAGGAAGATCGACGCGACAATGCTCAGCGTGTACGTGTTGCGCGAGAGCTTCTCGCTGATCCTCGCCGCGAGCTGCTCCTGCGCGATCACCAGGCGCTCGCGGATCAGGTCCAGCTCCTCGACGGCGTGGGTGAGCTGCTCGGAGACCTCCCTCAAATGCGCCCGATCCAGGTCGGTCAGCAGCGGGCTCGGGGCCACCAGCATGCGTCCGACCATGTCCCGCTGCGGCGCGATGTGACGGCGCATCGTCATGCAGCTCGAGCGAACCTCCGCGATCCGCACCCGCAGCCCCGGCTCGATCCTCTCCTCGCTGGAGGCGGCCTCGATCGCGTCGGCCTGCTCGCTCAGGTCCGCGGCGGTCTCGTCGATGCGGTCGGTCAGGGCCTCGAGCAAATGCACCAGCAGCTCGCCGCTGCGCGCGGGCCCGCCGCCCTCGCGGAACGACGAGGCGACGTCCTCGATCGCCGTCACCGGCCGGCCGCGGACCAGGATCGCCCGATGCTCGTCGAACCAGCCGCGCAGCGCCACCATGTCGTCGGGCTCGGCGCCGGGGATCAGGTTCACGCCCCGCAGCATCACGAGCAGGCCGCCGTCCACGGGCGTGCACCTGGGGCGTGGCTCCTCCGTGAGCATCGAGGTCACGAGCAGCTCCGGCAGACCGGCGACGGCGCGAAGCCACCCCTCGGTCTCGGGGCTGTGACGATCGAGCACCGCCCAGAGCACGCCCTGGTCCGGCGCCCAGCCGGCGACGCCGCCCACGTCGAGGGGGCGTCCGCCCCCGCGTCCGTCGAGGGCGAACGCCTGCAGCACGTGCCCTGCGGACGCGCCGGTCGCGGACATGACTTCCCCGCCTTCGCTCACAGGGCGATGCCCTCCGTCAGTCTCTCATCCGTCGGAGCACGACCAGCTCGAGCGCGATCAGCACGGCCAGCACGACGCACAGACCCCAGAACGCCATCGGGTGGTTCTTGCCCGGGATCCCCGCGATGCTCACGCTCGCAAGCGCCGTCACGAACCCGACCGGGAGGAACACGGCCGCGACGACGCTGAGGAGGTAGGTGTTCCGCGCCAGCCGCTGGTTCACGCGGGCGGCCAGCTGCTCCTGCACGATCAGCAGCCGCTCGCGCACGAGGTCGAGCTCGTCCACCGAGCGCGCGAGCTGCTCGGCGTCCTCGCGCAGACGCGCGCGGTCCTCCGGGGTGAGCAGATCGCCCGGCTCGCTCGCGATGCGCCCCACCATGTCGCGCTGCGGAACGACGTGCCGGCGCACCGTCGTGCACCTGCTCCGCAGGTCGGCGATCCGCGACGGCAGGTCCCCCGCGATCTCGGCCCGCTGCGCCCCGCCCTCGATGGCGTCCGCCTCGAGCCCCATCTGATCGGCGCGCTCGGCGATGCGGTCCGTCAGCGCGTCGATCACGCGGACGAGCACCTCGGCGCTCCGCGTCGGGCCCGCCCGCTTGGCCAGGCTCTGGCGCACCTCCTCCACCGCCGAGACCGGCCGGCCCCGCAGCAGGATTGCCCGCCGCTCGTCGAACCAGCCGCGCACCGCCACCATGTCCTCGGGCTCCTCGCCCTTGTTGAGGTTCACGCCCCGCAGCGTCACCAGCAGGCCGGCGCCGTGGGCCACGCAGCGGGGGCGCGGCTCGTGGCCCAGGATCGCCTCGACCACCAGGGGCTCGAGCGACGCAACCCGCGAGAGCCACCCCCTCGCGTGGTCGCTGTGCCGGTCCAGCTCCACCCAGAGCACGCCCTGGTCGGGCGACCACCCGCCGCTCCCGGCCGCGTCGGCGCGCCGGCCCCCGCCCTCCCCGTCGAGGACGTACGCGAAGTGGATGCCGCCCGCGCCGGGTGCCATCCGCCACATTCTGCCACGGATCGGCGAGCGGTGCGCGCCCGCCTCAGCCGCTGACGATCGCCCTGGTCGCCGGCTGCGGCTGCCGCTCGCCGCCCGCGGGGTAGACCACGCGCCCGTGGTAGCTCGACGCGACGGTCTTGATGACCGACTCGACGATCGCGTGCAGCTCTTTGAGCGTCAGGTCGCACTCGTCGAACTGCCCGTCCAGCAGCCGCTTGTTGGCGATCGAGCGGACCAGCTGGTCGATGCGCGAGGGCGTCGGCTCGCTCAGCGTGCGCGAGGCGCTCTCGACCGCGTCGGCGATCATGAGGATCGCCACTTCCTTGCTCCTGGGGCGGGGGCCGGGGTACCGGTACTCCAGCTCCCGGGGCTCGTTCTGCTCGCCGGCGCTCTCGGCCTGCTTCTTGGCCCGGTGATAGAAATACTCCACCAGCGTCGTGCCGTGGTGCGCCTCGATGAAGTGCTGCAGGCTCCGCGGGAGCCCGTACTCGCGGGCCATCTCCATCCCGTCCTTGACGTGCCCCACGATCACAAGCAGGCTCATCGCCGGGCTCAGCTTGTCGTGCTTGTTGATGCCGCTCGTCTGGTTCTCCACGAAGTACTCGGGCTTGTTCATCTTCCCGATATCGTGGTAGAGCGCGCCGGCGTAGGTCAGCAGCATGTCCGCGCCGATCGCCGCCGCCGCGGCCTCGGCGATCGTCGCCACGTTGAGCGAGTGGTTGTACGTGCCCGGGGCCCGCTGCTGCAGCTCGCGCAGGAGCGGCTGCTTGGGATCGCGAAGCTCGATGAGGGTCATCCCCGTCGTGATGTCGAACGCCCGCTCGATGAGCGGCAGGATGAACAGCACCACCGCCCCGACGCACAGCCCGCCGAGCCCCGCCCAGAAGGCGTCCCACAGCGTCTGACGCAGGGCCGGCGCGACCACCGGCCGGTCGATGGAGAGCACCACGAGCGTGGCGATCGCCAGGGCCACGCCGGTGGTCAGGCCCATCCGGATCACCGTGTCGCGAGCCCGGATCTCGCGCAGCTGCCACACCGCGACCGCCACGCCGGTGTACACGAGCCCGAACATGCCGATCGGCTGGTCAAGGGCCATGCACACCAGCACCGCGTGCAGCCCGCTGAACGCCAGCGCTACGCGCTGGTCGTAGGCGATGACCAGGATGGCCGCCACGAACACCGTCGGCGTGACCCCGGTCACCGTCAGCGCCCTCGGCTCGGCGACGCTCGCCCAGCAGGCGATCGCAAGCGTCAGCAGCATCAGGCTCGCGATCCACGCCATCCGCGAGACTTTCCTGCGCAGGCGGGGGACGAACAGCGCCGCGTACAGCGCCGCCCCGGCCGAGATGGCCAGCGACGCGCCGATCACGCCCAGCCGGCGGACCCACACGCGCCACCGCTCGGCCTTCTCCCGGAAGTGACGCAGCTCCGCCCGCCACACGTCGATCTTCGCCGGGGTGAGCACCTCGCCCCGCAGAAAGATCGGCGCGCCCACCGCCCACTCGCTCACCACCGGCCTGACCGCCTCGGCCGACTTCTGGCGCGCCGACTCCGTCGCGGCCTCGTCGAGCCGGTAGGTCGGCTTGGGGTTCACCAGCAGGCGGTTGAGCACCACCTCCCGGATCGGACCGTCGAATCCGGCCTGCGCCGCCAAGCCCGTCATCCGCGTGCGGATGAGCTCGGCGTTCTGCACGTTCACGGCCTCGCCCTCGCCGACGATGATCGGCGAGCGCCCGGCACGCCGCAGCTCGATCGACTGCGCCAGCCCCTGGCTCATCCGCTGCCACGTCTGCGTGTCCAGGAGCGGCGTCCTGTCCAGCAGCGCGGCGAGGTCCTGCACCCGGCGCAGGTACGACTGCGCCGGCTCCCCGTCCACACTCTCGGCCTGCACCGCACGCAGCCCCTGCTCCGTCAGCCGGAAACGCTCGCGGATCCCGGCGTCAACGTCCTCCAGCGACCGCACGCTCGCCAGGGTGCGCGGCAGGTTCTCGAGCGAGACTCGGAGCTCCCCCAGCACCGCCTCGTCGGCGGTGAAGATCGGCGTGGTGCGCTGACGCGCCTCCTCGCGCGCCGACTCGGTCTCTTCCCGGTTCTCCAGGCTGAAGGCCACCCGCACCGTCCGCGTCGTCGTCGCCACCTGGCCCGGGGCGAGCAGAGGCTGCTCGCGAGCCCACGCCGCGAGGAGCCCGGCGCTGAGGCCGAAGAGCAGGGTGATGAGCAGCCCCCAGCCCGCGGCCCGCGAGCGCAGCAGGTTGACCGCCCGGCTGAGGCCGCTCTGCTCCGGCGCGCGTCCCACGCGCCCCCGCCGCGGCGCACGCCTGGCGCCGTTCTTCACGATCCCCGTCTTGAGCGTGTCCTTTGCCATACTCGTTCCGCGATCGCTCCCGACCCGCGGTTCTCGGCCCTCACCCTACGGAATCATCGGGCCCCCGGAGCGCCCGCTGCAGCAGGTCCCGCTGCTCGGCCTCGCGATCGGTCTCCCCGTACGCATCGATAATCCGCTGCACGAGGTTGTGCCGAACCACGTCGGCCGACTCGAGCGTCACAGTCGCTACACCCGGCACCCGGCGCAGCCGGCGCGCCGCGTCGATGAGCCCGCTGTCCATGGGGTCGGGCAGGTCGATCTGCGTCACGTCCCCCGTCACCACCATCTTCGACCCGTGCCCCATCCGCGTCAGGAACATCTTCATCTGCCCGCGCGTGGTGTTCTGAGCCTCGTCGCAGATGATCATCGCGTTGTTCAGCGTCCGCCCGCGCATGTACGCCAGCGGCACCACCTCGATCACGTCGCTCTCGATGAAGCGCCGGATCTGGCCGAACTCCATCATGTCGTGGAGCGCATCGAAGAGCGGACGCAGGAACGGGTTGACCTTCGCCTCGAGCCCCCCCGGCAGGAACCCCAGCTTCTCCCCGGCCTCCACCGCCGGGCGCGCCAGGATCAGCCGGCTCACCCGCCCCGTCTTGAGCAGGTGAACCGCCGCCGCCACCGCCAGGTACGTCTTGCCCGTCCCCGCCGGCCCGATCGAGATCGTCAGGTCGTGGTCCCGCATCGCCTCCAGATACCGCTGCTGATTCGCGGTCTGGGGACGCACAGGCCGACCCCGCACGTACACCTCGATCCGCCCGTCCCAGGGGCTCAGCGCCTCTGGGCCCATCCCCGGACCTTCCCCGGACGCGACCCGAGAGGCGTTCGCCGATTGCTCCGCGATCAGGTCCAGCACCGCCTGGCGCGTCGGCATCCCCCGATCCCGCGGCCCCCTCCCAAGCTCATCCAGCACCGCCTTCGCCGCCGTCACCGCACCCGGCTCCCCCTGGATGCGCACCACCCCCTCGCGGGACGAGATGTTGACGCCGAGCGTCTCCCTGATCATCTTCAGGTGTCGTTCGCCAGCCCCGACGACGGCGAGACCGGCGGCACCCGGAGGAACTCTGACCGTGATGTCCAAGAAATGGCTACTCCGCTGCCTACCGCTCGTTCCCCGCCTCCGCCGCGGGTCCACCGGCGGTCCCCGTTCCGCGCTCCGGCATTCTAGCCGACCGTCCCCCGCGCCGTTATTCTGCCATAAACGCTTGTCATTCATTAGTTTATGCATCGTGCCCGCGCTGCTCGGGAACGGCTGCGCGGGGATCTCGCCCGCCGTGGCCCCCAGGGCGCACGCGCCGGCCGACGCCTCCGCGACGACCGTCGAGGCCGACTGGGACGACGCCGACGCTTCGGTGAAGGTCGCCCTCGGCCAGGTCGGCATCGCCAGTGTTGGCGTCGATCGCTCCCCGCAGCGGCTGGATTACCGGCTGCGCACCCCGCGGGACGAGCCGGGGTCGCTGACCCTCGAGCGCGTCGACCCCACGGACACGGTGGATCCCGTGGAGATCAGGGTCACCAGCTCCATCGGCCGGTTCGGAGACCCCGAGCGCGAGCGGGAACTCATCGAGCGCGTCGCCGCCCGCCTCGATCAGCTCCGCGGCGTGGAGGTGGCGCCGGTCAGGCGCTGACCCGATCGTCGAAGTCCACGCACCCCGGCAGTTCCACGGTCATCGTCGTCCCCTGCTGCCACACGGAGCGCACCTGGATCGTGCCCCCCAGGGCGCGCAGCCCGTGCTTCACGATCGCCAGCCCGAGGCCCGTGCCACGCCTGCGGGGAAGGCCCGTGCGCGCGCTGTCCACCTGGTAGAAGCGCTCGAAGATCCGCTGCTGCTGGGCAAGGGGAATCCCGATCCCTCGGTCGATCACCTCGAAACGGGCACCGGCCCTTCCCCCCTCCCCCGTCCCGAAGACCGTGCCGCACACCCGGATCGTGGTCCCCTCGTACGCGAACTTGACCGCGTTATCAATAAGGTTGCGGAGCACCAGCCGCAGCAGCCGCCCGTCCGCCCAGACCGAGGACAACCGCGGATCGATCTCGAACTGCAGCGCCAACCGACGCTGCGCACACGCGGTCTCGAAGAGGTCGTGCAGCTCGCGAGCGACCCTGGAAACGTCGATACGCTCCGGCGTGCAGGGTTGCTCGGCCGACTCGAGGCTGGAGAGGTCCAGCAGGTCCCGTGTCAGCTCCTCCAGCCGCTCGGCGTTGGAGGAGATCATGGACACCAGCCTCGCCCGCAGCTCCGGCGACTCGCCGCCGAGGTCCGCCAGCGTCTCGGCGGCCGTCTTGATCGAGGCCAGCGGCGTACGAAGCTCGTGCGAGGCATTCGCGACGAAGTCCGTCTTCAGCTGGAGCGCCGTCGCCTGCTCGGTCACGTCGCGCAGCACCGCGACCGCCACCGGCGCCCCGGGCCCGCCCGGCGCGCCCGGGAGCGGCTCGGCGCTGATCTCCAGGATCCGCGGCCCCTCGGGCATGAGCAGACGAGTCTGCGTCCGCGACGCCTCCCCTCCGATGGCACGCCGTACAGCCGTCGCCGCCTGCTCGTCGGGCACCAGGTGTTCGAAGGGCACGCCGATCGCCCCGCCCGCGCCGCGCGGGACCAGCCGCGCCGCCTCACGATTCGCCGTGACGACCACGCCGTCGGTGTTGACCGCCAGCACAGGCTCGTCGAGCGCGTCGAGAACCGCCGCGAGCGAGCCCACCTCGGCCCGGAGCCCCTCCGCCCACCCGCGCACCGCGATCGCGGCACGCTCCGGGGTCTGGTCCGGGACGGGGACCCCCGCCGCCTCCGCCGCCGAGCGCAGCGCCCGCCTCGCCGATTCTCCCGACTCGGCCAGCACGGCTCGCTCGCGCCGGTGCACCCACGCCGCCGCGATCACCAGCGGCGTCACGATGACCGCGCACGCCACTGCGCCGGGACCTCCCACGACGAGGGCGATCCCCCACACCGAAGCCAATGCCACGGCGATCAGGGCGGTGGCGAGGGCGCCCATGGGTGCGAGGGGTTCAGCCATCTGGGTGATTCTTGTGCCGCCGACGCACGCCTGCCCGCCCCGCGCGACCGAGCCCGTCGCTCCGTGTCACCGGCCGCCCGCGGGGGCGGCCTGCGTCTCCAGGCGGTAGCCGACCCCTCGCACGGTCGCGATCAACTGTCCGGACTCGCCCAGCTTGCGCCTCAGGGCGGTCATGTGGACATCGATCGTGCGAGGGGTGACCCTGACCCCCGGGCCGATGGCCCGCCGCATCAGCTCCTTCCGGGAGAGCACAGTGCCCGATCCTTCGATCAGGGCGGCGAGCAGGCGGAACTCCGTGAGCGTGAGCCGCACCTCTTCGCCCCCAACGAACGCCCGGTGCGTGTCCGTCTGCACCTCGACGGGCCCCGCGCGCAGCAGCGCCGGGCGATCGCGCCCGGCGTCGGTCCGCCGCAGCACCGACTCGATCCGCGCCAGGAGCACGCGCAGCGAGAACGGCTTGGAGATGTAGTCGTCCGCCCCCGCGGCCAGCCCGACGACCTCGTCGGACTCCTCGGCCTTCGCCGTGAGCATGATGATGGGCACCTCGCGCGTCGCGGGGTCGAGCCGCAAGCGCTTCGCGACCTCCGTGCCCGCCAGCTCCGGGAGCATCACGTCGAGGAGCATCAGGTCGGGCTTCGACCGGGCCACCTCGGCGAGGGCGGCGCGCCCGTCAAAGGCGACGGACGTCTCGAACCCCGCCCGCTCGAGGTTCATCGCCACGAGTTCGGCCAGGTCTCGCTCGTCCTCTACGATCAGAATGCGTCGTGCGGCGGCCATGGCATCCTCGGCCTCCGCCACACCTTCCGGGTGGGCGGGGCCCTGCTGGCCTCACAATAGAGGTTGCCGAGGGCTTTGAGGGTTGCTTCACGCGCTTGGATTGCGCGAAGTCACGGTCGTCTGGGGGATTTTCCTAGGGTTAACACCTGGGTATCCCGAGGTTTGCAAGTAAATACTAGCGAGGCCCATCGGGGGCCGCCGATATCCGGACCAGCGGCACAATCCCGCACGGGAAAATGGGCCCCGGGCCCCGACTGGACAACGGTGACAGGGGGTGCTACAAGTTAGTCCTCGCTCAACTGGAGCGAAGCCGAGTGACGGGACATGTATCGATCGGGGGTGGAGTCGATTTCAGCGTTCGCGTCAACTTTCCCCTCAAAGACACACGAGTACTTGCCGCCGCGTCGCGTTGACGCCGGCGGGTTGGGATGAAGCAGGCCAACGGCTCTTCTGGAAACACGGGACGCCAGCCAACTCACGCGTTCCCAGTCCTGCTTGTTAAGGAGTCACAGAAATGAATCGGACCAGGATGCTTGCTCTGCTTGCTGGTGCGGCCATGGGTGCTGGCGTTGCCTCTGCCCAGACCGCGGACAACGCCCTTGAGCGTGAGCTTCTCGCCGACGCCGGCGCCCGCGCCAGCTTCCAGGCCGGCGGGACGGCCGGCCACGACGGCAGCTCGTTCTTCATGGGGTCGGCGGACGGTAACTACCGCCTCGAGATCGGTGGATACACCCAGTTCCGTTACTACCTCAACAGCCGCGACACCGAGGGCGACGACGAGGATCTCACCAACGGCTTCGACATGACCCGGGCCGCGATCGAGTTCGGCGGCAACGTCATCAACCCGCAGCTCACCTACTACATCCGCGGTTACTTCGACAGCGCGGACGAGGAGGGCGGCTCCTTCGACCTCGGCGACGCCTACGGCAGCTACACCTTCGACAACGGGCTGAGCGTGGTCTGGGGCCAGATGCTCGCCCCGATCACCCGCGAGCGCCTGGTGGACGAGCGCTACCAGCTCGCGGTCGACCGCTCCGTCACCGGCGGCCTCTTCAGCGCCGACTACGTGCAGGGCGCCGCCCTCTCGTACACCTCCGACAACTTCCGCATCGTCGGCGCGATGAGCGACGGCGCCAGCAGCGAGAACACGGCCTACTACAGCACGACGGAGGCGGACTGGGCGGTGACCGGGCGCGGCGAGTTCAAGTGGTCTGGCGACTGGGACCAGTTCCAGGACTTCACCAGCTGGCGTGGGACCGAGGGGTACGCGGGCATGCTGGGCGCGGCGATCCACTGGGAGGACCACGGCTCGACGGGCAACACGACGACCTTCGGCGGGACGCCCGGACCGGACTTCGACCTGCTTGAGTACACGGTGGACGTGAGCGTCGAGGGGAACGGGTGGAACGTCTTCGGCGCGTTCGTCGGCAACAGCCTGGACCTGGGCGGCTCCGGCGGCGACTCGGACAACTTCGGCGGGATCATCCAGGGCGGCGTGTTCGTGACGGACCAGTTCGAGCTCTTCGCCCGCTGGGACGCGTACTTCCCGGATGACGAGCTGACGACCGGGGACGAGGACGACTTCCACACGCTGACGTTCGGCGGCAACTACTACTTCGTGGCGGGCTCGCACGCGGCGAAGTTCACGGCCGACGTGCAGTGGTTCCTCGACGAGCAGGAGACGCTCGTCGGTCTGGCGCTGCCGGACCACACGACGGGCACGCTCCCGACGTCCGAGGCCGACCAGTGGATGATCCGTCTGCAGATGCAGCTGGTCTTCTGATCCACGCGGCGATCTTGCGATCGACCGACCGGCCGCCCCCACAGGGCGGCCGGTTCTTTTTTCCTCCAACCACGAAAGGCACACATTTACGTATCTTTTTATCTTGAAGTGATCACTAACCTCGGCTATTCTCACGGGCCCTCCGGCCGTGCGGCCCGTCCGGAGCATGGGGCGATGCCAATCTGGGCGGCCGCGGGAGTCACTCCAGTGAAAGCACCGAACATCACCCCGCTCCTGCTCCTCTCCCTCGCGGCCGGTACGACGTTCGCGGCGGACAACGCCCTTGAGCGTGAGCTTCTCGCCGACGCCGGCGCCCGCGCCAGCTTCCAGGCCGGCGGGACGGCCGGCCACGACGGCAGCTCGTTCTTCATGGGGTCGGCGGACGGTAACTACCGCCTCGAGATCGGTGGATACACCCAGTTCCGTTACTACCTCAACAGCCGCGACACCGAGGGCGACGACGAGGATCTCACCAACGGCTTCGACATGACCCGGGCCGCGATCGAGTTCGGCGGCAACGTCATCAACCCGCAGCTCACCTACTACATCCGCGGTTACTTCGACAGCGCGGACGAGGAGGGCGGCTCCTTCGACCTCGGCGACGCCTACGGCAGCTACACCTTCGACAACGGGCTGAGCGTGGTCTGGGGCCAGATGCTCGCCCCGATCACCCGCGAGCGCCTGGTGGACGAGCGCTACCAGCTCGCGGTCGACCGCTCCGTCACCGGCGGCCTCTTCAGCGCCGACTACGTGCAGGGCGCCGCCCTCTCGTACACCTCCGACAACTTCCGCATCGTCGGCGCGATGAGCGACGGCGCCAGCAGCGAGAACACGGCCTACTACAGCACGACGGAGGCGGACTGGGCGGTGACCGGGCGCGGCGAGTTCAAGTGGTCTGGCGACTGGGACCAGTTCCAGGACTTCACCAGCTGGCGTGGGACCGAGGGGTACGCGGGCATGCTGGGCGCGGCGATCCACTGGGAGGACCACGGCTCGACGGGCAACACGACGACCTTCGGCGGGACGCCCGGACCGGACTTCGACCTGCTTGAGTACACGGTGGACGTGAGCGTCGAGGGGAACGGGTGGAACGTCTTCGGCGCGTTCGTCGGCAACAGCCTGGACCTGGGCGGCTCCGGCGGCGACTCGGACAACTTCGGCGGGATCATCCAGGGCGGCGTGTTCGTGACGGACCAGTTCGAGCTCTTCGCCCGCTGGGACGCGTACTTCCCGGATGACGAGCTGACGACCGGGGACGAGGACGACTTCCACACGCTGACGTTCGGCGGCAACTACTACTTCGTGGCGGGCTCGCACGCGGCGAAGTTCACGGCCGACGTGCAGTGGTTCCTCGACGAGCAGGAGACGCTCGTCGGTCTGGCGCTGCCGGACCACACGACGGGCACGCTCCCGACGTCCGAGGCCGACCAGTGGATGATCCGTCTGCAGATGCAGCTGGTCTTCTGATCCACGCGGCGATCTTGCGATCGACCGACCGGCCGCCCCCACAGGGCGGCCGGTTCTTGACACGAACTTCGCGCGGCGTTGACATTCACCGAGTCTTGACCGATCCATCATGGAATCTCGGGCGACTCCAAATACTGTGAGGCTCCCCCGCGTGCACGGCCGGGCGCGGGCGGCCTCACCAGCGCACGGCCGCAGGAGTCGATCAGTGAATACCAGGCACGCCACGACGCTCGCACTCGCCCTGCTCGCCGGGGGCGCGGCCGCCCAGGGCGACACAGCCGCGCTCGAGCGTGAGCTTCTCGCCGACGCCGGCGCCCGCGCCAGCTTCCAGGCCGGCGGCGTGGGCGGGCACGACGGGAAGTTCTTCCTCGCGTCGCCCGACGGGGCGTTCCGGCTCAACGTGCGCGGGCAGAGCCAGTTCCGCTACAACATGAACTTCCGCGACGTGGAGGACCCCGACGAGGAGTTCTCCAACGGGTTCAACGCCCGGCGCACGAAGCTCGAGT
The DNA here is from genome assembly GCA_964435785.1 of uncultured Phycisphaeraceae bacterium. Lineage (GTDB taxonomy): Bacteria > Planctomycetota > Phycisphaerae > Phycisphaerales > UBA1924 > PNC22. The sequence continues at coordinate 72,587 of CAYTAH010000008.1, forward strand.
TCTCCGGCAACGTAATGGGGGACTGGAATTACAAGTTCGTCGGCGCGTTCGACCGCGACGGCGGGGCGTTCGAGCTCGAGGACGCGATCCTCGACTACGAGTTCGACAACGGCTTCACCGTCGCGTGGGGCCAGTTCAAGCTGCCGTTCCTGCGCGAGGAGAGCGTCTCGAGCAAGTATCAGCTCGCGGCCGACCGATCCGTCGCCAACGAGGTCTTCAACCAGGACCGGAGCCAGCTCGTCCAGCTCGGCTACGAGAGCGAGAGCTTCCGGGTCTTCGGCGCGGTCTCCGACGGGTTCAAGACCGCGAACTCGCCCTACTACTCGACGGCGGAGGCGGACGTCGCCCTGACCGGGCGCGGCGAGTTCCGCTTCGGGGAGGCAAGCTGGAAGGTCCACGAGGACTTCACCTCCTTCCGGGAGGGCGCCGCCGGCGGGCTCGTCGGCGCCGCGATCCACTGGGAGACGTTCGGATCCACCGCGAACACCGACACGTTCGCCGGCACGCCCGCGTCCGAGATGGACATGTTCAGCTACACCGTGGACGTCGGCTACGAGGGCGGCGGCTGGAACCTCTTCGGCGCCTTCGTCGGACGCGTCGTCGATCCCGACGGCGGCGACTCCTCCGACGACTTCGGCGCTCTCGTCCAGGGCGGCCTGTTCGTGACGGAGACGACCGAGGTGTTCGCCCGCTGGGACGCCGTGTTTCCCGATGACGAGCTCGCCGCCGGCGAGGACTTCCATACGCTCACGTTCGGCGCCAATCACTACTTCATCGCCGGCTCCCACGCGGCGAAGTTCACCGCGGACCTCCAGTGGTTCCTCAACAACCAGGCCGAGAGCAGCTCGATCGTGAGGGTCAACGAGGGCATCGGGCTCGCCCCGGCCTCGGAGGACGGCGAGATCGCCCTCCGCCTCCAGATGCAGCTGCTCTTCTGACTTCCTTCGCTGTGACCACCCCGCGTCGTACGCGGGGCAAGCATCCTCCCGGGGCGCGACACGTCGCGCCCCGGGTCTTCTCTTCTCCCCAGTGGATTGCTCGCGTGCGAGCCCGCGCCGGCGCGGCCCCTCGCCTCGGCGCGTCGCCGCGCATAGGATCGGTCCTCGCACCAGCGCGCAACCGCCGGAGCGGAAGTGATGTTCTCCCCGAGCACCCGCCCCAGGGGCGCCGCGCTGCTCGTCGCCCTGTCAGCCACATGCGCTGCAGTCGCCGGTGACACCGCGGCGCTCGAGCGCGAGCTCCTCTCCGACGCGCGCACGCGCCCCGGCTTCCAGAGCGCGACCGCCGGGCACGACGGCAAGTTCTTCCTCGGCTCGGCCGACGGCGCGATGCGTCTCGAGCCCGGCGCGCTGATCCAGTACCGCTACGTGCTCGACCTGCGCGATTCGGACGAGCCGGACGAGGACCTCTCCAACGGGTTCGACTTCCGGCGGGCGAAGCTCTTCGTCGGAGGAACGGTCAGCCCCGAGATCGAGTACTACATCCAGGGGGCGTTCTTCTGCGGCGAGGGGGACTTCAGGCTGGAGTTCGCCCAGTTCACACACCGGTTCGAGAACGGCGTTGGCGTCATGTGGGGCCAGTTCAAGCTCCCGTTTCTCCAGGAGGAGCTGGTCTCCGAGAAGTTCCTTCTCGCGGCCGACCGATCGGTGACACACGCAGTCTTCACGCAAGGAATCTCGCAGGGCGTGCAGCTGGGGTACGAGGCGGACTCCTTCAGGCTCGCGGGTGCGCTGTCCGACGGCACCGCCGCGTGCAACACGACCTACTACGACCCCATGGAGACCGACGTGGCGCTCACCGCGCGCGCCGAGATGCGGCTCGGAGAGGCGCCGTGGAAGGCCTACGCGTCCTTCCCCTCGTTCCGGCACGGTCCCGCGGGCGCGATGCTCGGGGCCGCGCTGCACTGGCAGGCGTCGGGCCGGACCGGGAACGAGCGCACGTTCGCCGACGAGGACGTGCCCGACGCCGACCTTCTGGCCTACACCCTCGACGCGACGTACAAGGGCGGCGGCTGGGGGCTCTTCGGGGCCTTCATCGGGCAGCACCCCGATGCCGATGGCTCGCCGGAGGCGAGCGACTTCGGCGCCCTGCTCCAGGGCACCGCCTTCGCGACCGAGCAGGTCGAGCTCTTCGCACGCTGGGACGCCGTCTTCCCCGACGGCGATCGAGACGCGGGCGACGATTTCCATACGCTCACCCTCGGGGCCAATTACTACTTCGTGCCCGGCTCCTTCGCCGCGCGTCTGACGGCGGACGTGCAGTGGTTCCTCGACGAACAGGCCGCGAGCGGCTCGCTCGTGAAGGCGCCCGCGGCCACCGGTCTGCTCCCGACGGACCAGGAGGGCGAGGTCTGCCTGCGAATCCAGATGCAGCTGCTCTTCTGACCCGCCGCGGGCCGGCGCGCGCTACATCCGCTCCACGGTCGGCAGCCCGAGCACGGCGAGCCCGTCCTCGAGCACGCGGGCCGTGAGGGCGCACAGACGCATGCGCGAGCGGCGGAGATCGTCGCTCGGCGCGTCCAGCACGCGGCAGGCCGTGTAGAAGGCGCTGTAGGCGACCGAGAGGTCGTAGAGATAGGAGCAGAGCTTGTACGGCTCGAGCGACGCGGCCACCGCCCGCACCTGGCCCGGGTAGCGCAGCAGCTCGAGGGCCAGCGCCTTCTCCCCGGGCTCGCCGATGATGATCGGCGCGTTCTCGTGATCGAGCGGCACGCCTTCCTCGCGGGCCTTGCGGAACACCCCGCGCGTCCGCACCAGCGCGTAGAGCAGGTACGGGCCCGTGTTGCCCTCGAACGCGAGCATGCGATCGAAGCTGAAGACGTAGTCCTTGATCCGCTCGCTGGAGAGGTCGGTGTACTTGAGCGCCGCGATCCCGACCGCCTCGGCGATGCGCCGGCGCTCCGGCTCCGGCAGCGGGGGGGCGCCCTCCCTGGCGGACCGCTCGTCGTCCTTGGCGCCGACGGGCACCATCGCGCGGGCGACGGCCTCGTCGAGCAGGTCCTGGAGCTTGATGTTCTCGCCGGAACGGGTCTTCAGCGGCCTGCCGTCCTCGCCCAGCACCATGCCGAACGCAGCGTGCTCGAGGCGCGACGGGCGCGAGGCCCCCGGCTTGGTCGCGTACCCCGCCTTCCGCGCGGCCGCGAACACCTGCCGGAAATGCAGCGATTGCCGGGCGTCCACGGTGTAGACCACCTCGTCGGCGCCGAACTTCTGCACCCGCCGCCTGATCGCAGCCAGGTCGGTCGTGGCGTAGAGATACGCGCCGTCGCTCTTGCGGATGATGCACGGCTCGGCGATGCCCCCGTCCTCCGGCGCATCCAGCCGGATCACCAGAGCGCCCGCGCTCGCGACCGCGATCCCCCGCGCGGTCAGGTCGTCGACCACCTCGTGCAGCTCGGCGCCGTAGCTGCTCTCGCCCGCGCTGTCCTCGGCGGTGATCCGGGTGTGCAGTTGCCTGCAGGCCGAGAGGCACGCGGACATCGTGACCTCGTAGATCCGCTCCCAGATCCGGTACACGTCGGGCTCGTGGCGCTGCAGCGACACCAGGGTCCCCTTGGCCGCGGCCAGTCGCTCCAGCGCCTCCTCGTGCTCCGCCGAGAGCTCGGCCTCGATCTTCGGGCCGAGCCCGTATTTGGCGACGATCTCGAGCGCCTTGGACTGCCCCTGGCATTCCTTCTGCGCCAGCTTGTAGAGCCGGTCGAGGTCGTCGAGCGTGACGCGCTCGAGGCTCAGCCGCCCCGCCGCGGCCTCGACGCGCACCTTCTCCACGACCATCGCGATGGGCAGCCCCCAGTCGCCCACGTGGTTCTGACGGATCACGCGCTCGCCCAGCCGCTCGAACGTGCGGGCCAGAGCATCGCCGATGACGGTCGCGCGCAGGTGCCCGACGTGCATCTGCTTGGCGAGGTTCACGCCGCAGAGGTCCACCACGATGGTCCGGGGCTCCGCCGGGGCGGGCAGCCCGAGGGCCGGCGAGTCGAGCCGGCCGAGCAGGAGGCCCAGCGCATCGGCGCGCAGTCGAAAGTTTATGAAGCCGGGGCCGGCGATGTCCGCCTCCGTCACCGGCTCGCAGAGATCATGCACATCGAGCACGGCGACGATCCGCGAGGCGAGGTCCCGCGGCTTCATCCCAGTCGCCTTGGCCAGGGGCATGGCGGCGTTGCTCTGGAAGTCGCCCAGGTCCGCCCGCTTGCTCGCGGAGATCATCGGGTCGGCGTCCGCCCCCGCCCCCGGCGCCGCGGCGGCGATCGCCGATCGCACCCGCCGGCCGATCAGCTCAACGGGGTCAAAGCTCTCGCCGATCATGCTCGCGTCGCTCGTGGTCATGGGGCGGATGATACGACCCGACCGGCGGCACACCCACCCGCCGGCGCCCCGCGCTCACTCGCCCGCCCAGGCCTCCAGAAACTCGCCGAGCCGGTCGGCCACATCGGCGAGGCCCGTGCTGGGGAGCAGGGCCAGGGGGTGATCGATCACCGCGATCCGCCCCTCGCGCACGGCGGGGATGTCCAGCGCATCGATCACGCCGAGGTCCGGACGCGCCCCCGGCGATTCCGGCCCCCCCTCCCGGGGGCGCAGCAGCACGATCGCGTCGGGGGCCAGACGCAGCACGTCCTCGGCGTGCAGCTGCATGTAGGGCGAGCCCTCGGCGATCGCCGGCACGCCCCCCACCCGCTCGAGCAGCTCTTGGTGCGCCGAGCCGGGCCCGATCGCGTCGATCGGCGCGGCGCCCATGAGCAGCAGCACGCGACCGCTCCACACGCGCTCGCGAGCGCCCGAGGCCAGCCCGTGGATCCGTGCCGGTCGCGCCGAGGGCGACGCGCCCGGGAACATCTGCTCCAACGCGAGCGCCGCCGCGTCGATATCCGCGAGCGAGAGCAATCGGAAGTCGCGAAGCGTCCAGCCGCGCTCGGCGGCCAGCTCCTCCAGCCGGCGCGGCAGCTCGCGCGATCCCCACTCGGTGAGGACGTGCGTCGGCCGGGCGCGCAGGACCGCCTCGTACTCGATCCCCGACTGCTGCCCGCACACCGGCACCGAGGCGTCGAGCACGAGGTCGTAGCCGTGCCGGCCGACGATGCGATCGCGCAGTCCCAGGTCGCAGAGCACGACGGCCAGAGCCGGCGAGAGGACCACGATCCGGGGCTCGGCGCCCGCGGGCGGGGCGCCGGCCTCGGGTGAACGGCTGCCGCAGGCGCAGAAGGCGCCCAGCAGCAGGGTCAGCACGATCTTCTTCGCGACCTCGCGCACAGCGACGGCCCCTCCTATCAGCCGATCTCGGCCCGGATGCGATCGCGCAGCTGCACGAGCGCCTCACGAGGGTGGAACAGGAACGACCACTCGCGATCGGCCGCGATCTCCGCCTCGTCGCGGCGCGCTGCCAGCCGCTCGGCCCGCTCCCGCAGGGCGGCGAGCTCCGGCCGGTGCGCCGCGGCCGCACTCGATCGCAGCTCCTGCATCCGTCTGAAGAGGGCCGCCCGCTCCTCGCTCCCACGCGGGAGCGAGGCCATCCGGCCCGCCAGCGCCCGCTTCTGCGTGCCCAGCTCCGCTTCGCCCAACAGCGAGGGGTCGTGCGCGGCACGGTGCGCCAGCTCGATGGCGCGCGCGATCTCCCGCGGCGTGGGCGGGTGGTCTGCGCCGCCCCCCGCGTCCCACGCCAAGCGCATGGTTGCGCTCGCGACCACCGTCGGGGCGAGGTCGCGCACGCCAAGCCAGGAAGCAAACCACTGCTCGGTTACCCGGTCATACCCGTGCTCACCTCCGCCCCCGGTCCCGTGCACGAAGAGGTCGCAGACCCACGCGCGCAGCAGCCCGGTCATCGGCAGCCCGCGGAGCGCCAGGCGGTCGTCGGGCAGATCCGCCAGCCGGTCGCTCGTCACGGTGCGCCACGGCCCCGGATGCTCTGGTGAGCCGACCCGTTCCCACAGGGGAAGCTCGACGCCCGAGGACCCAATGGCCAGCGGGCGCACCCCCGCCTCCGGCGCCGCGCTCGCGGCCTCGTTGTACAGGCGGGCGCACGCGTCGGCGTCCCCCCGCATCCGGCCGACCAGCTCGGCGAAGGCTCGAGCCCGGGAAAGCTCGCTCGCGAAGACCGGCGCAATCCTCCCCCCGCCGGGTGTCACCTCGCCGACCGCCTCCGCGCACGCCCCGTGCAGTTGCCTGGCCAGCGTCGGCTCCGTCGAGTGCTTGGCAAGCAGCCGGGCCGCCCGGCTCAGGCCCTCGGCGACCCCGGAGTTCGCCCCGTCGTTCGGGGCCTCGACACGGGTCGGCGGCTCGGCGGCCGGCGGGCACCGGTCGTTGCCCAGTGTGAGGGCTCGCCGGGTCAGGACCTCCGACGCCTTGGCCGGGTAGGGCAGGCGCGCCCCGGCCCCCGGCGACTGGTCCACGACAACCCAGGCGGGGCGCCCGCCCAGGCGGGCTGCGAGCGTCTCAAGGGCGAACCACTTGGCGAGGATGCCGGGGTGCCAGAACCCCGGCTGGTGCCCCCCCATCAGGATCGGGCCCACTGTCGGCAGGCCGAGCGCCGCACGCGTGGCCGGGTCGCGGTCGCGCGCGGCCGCCAAGCCGGGCCAGGCCGGCCCGGGAGGATCGAGCAGCAGCTCTATGGGGTCCCGCCCCTGGGCAAGCATCGCGGGTGATCTTTCGCGCCCCGGGCGGCCGCGGCTCTCAGCCCGGGCAGCGGCACGAGACGTCTGCCCACGCCGACTCGGGCAGGCGCCACGACTCCCGGCGGAGTTCGCAGTGCAGCACGTGGCGGTAGTGGGCGAGCCGGATCGCGGCGTCGTCGAGGGCTCCCCCGAAGCTCCGGTTGGGGTCGTTGTAGATCAGGCGGACGGGGATCTCCCGGACCCGCAGCCCCGCCGCGGCGACCTGCACCCAGAGCTGCATCGGGAAGGCGTAGCCGTCTTCGGCGAGGCGCAGGCGGGCCATGGCCTCCACCCGGTGGGCCTTGAACCCGCAGAAGGCGTCGGTCAGCCGCTCGCCGCCGACCTCGACGAGCCGGTCGCCCAGCCGCTCGTTGATCTCGCGTGTGATCGCGGCGTTGATGCTCCGGCGCTCGCGGGGCGGGGCGTCGTCCTCGGGCAACGGCGCCAGGTAGCGCGAGCCGCTGATGATGTCGTGTGTGCCCTCGCTCGCGGCATCCAGGAAGAGGGGGATCGCGTCGGGCTCGTGCTGCTCGTCGCAGTCCATCGTGACCACCCAGTCGTAGCCGCCCGCAGCCGCGGCGGCGAAGGCGTCGCGCAGCGACCGCCCGTACCCGAGGTTGGTCGAATGCCGGATGACCGCGACCGGCATCCTGGTGAGGCGTTCCGGCGTGCTGTCGGTCGAGCCGTCGTCAATCACGAGCACGTCGTGCCCGTGCTCGAGCACGCGCCGGATCACGCGGCAGACGTACTGCTCCTCGTTGTACACCGGGATCGCGATCAGTGAACGCATGCATCCTCCTGGGGCCGGTCGGCCCCTCGCCCCGGGTCAACCCTAGGCGGGCCCGGTGGCAGCATTATGAACGCTCGCGGGGCCGCGTGTGTTCCGCCCGCCCCCGACGACGAGTACCCGATCCTGGCGCGGCTCACAGCCGCACGGACGGTGCCGCCAGAGCCATTCGAGCCGGGGATGAGGCCCGATTCACCGGGAGTTCACCGGGCGCAGCCCGGTCGTGGCCAATGGTGCGATGAGCCGGCCGGCCCGGGCGCGCGGCCGCGAGAGTAAAGGAGCTTTGGAGATGCCCAACAAGGAAGAGAAGCGGCCGAACACCGACCGCCAAGCCGACAGGAAGCAGCGGGAGCGGCGCAACGAGGGGACGGACACGAGGAAGAAGCAGGGGCGCACGCCCGGCAAGGGGAATCGCGGCCGCAACGGCTGAGAACGCCCACCACGACCGCCCTCCAGCCTTCATCGGCGGCGGGCGGATTGACCCAACCGCTCTCTCACGCGCTCTCGGCGACCCGGCGGATCCGGGCGCCCAGCGGGGCGAGCCTCGTTTCCAGGCGCTCGTAGCCACGGTCGAGGTGGTAGACGCGGTTGACCGTCGTCACGCCCTCGGCGGCGAGACCCGCGAGCACAAGGCACGCGCTGGCGCGCAGGTCGCTCGCCATGACGGGCGCGCCCCTGAGACGCTTCACGCCTGAGACGACGACCGTCGGCCCAGCGCGGAAAAGGTGCGCCCCCATCCGCCCCAGCTCCGCCACGTGCAGGAACCGCTCGGGGAAGATTCTCTCGGTGATGACGCTGTTGCCGTCCGCCAGGCACGCGAGCGCCATGAACTGGGCCTGGAGGTCTGTCGGGAAGCCCGGGTGCGGCTGCGTCGTGATCTCGATGGGGCGGATCACCCGGTCCACCGTCACTCGGCACGTCGCGTGGAAGGGGTCGTCCCCGTTGGTCGTCTGCACGTGGACGCCGGCCGCCTCCAGGCGATCGACCGTCGCCAGCAGGGCGTCGATCGGGCAGTTCTCGATGGTGATGGATCCGTTGGTGATCGCCGCGGCGCACATGAACGTCCCGGCCTCGATCCTGTCCGGGATCACGGCGTGGTCCGCGCTCCCGAGGCGATCCACGCCGTGGATCGTGATCCGGGGCGAGCCCGCTCCGGTGATCCGGGCGCCCATCCTGTTCAGGAGGCAGGCGAGGTCCACGATCTCCGGCTCGCACGCCGCGGACTCGATGATGGTGACGCCCTCGGCCAGCGTCGCCGCGGACATGACGTTCGCCGTGCCCAGCACGGTGGAGCCGAAGGGCCCGCCCAGGAAGATGGTGTCGCCGCGCAATCGCCCGCCGGGGGGCGCCACGGCCACGATGTCCCCGCCCTCGAGGGTGATCTGCGCGCCGAGGGCGCGGAGCCCGCGCAGGTGCAGATCGACGGGGCGATCGCCGATGGCGCACCCGCCCGGCATTGAAACCCTGGCGCGCCCGCGGCGAGCGAGCATCGGCCCCAGCGCGCAGATGCTCGCCCGCATGGTGCGCACGATGTCGTAGCGGGCGTGACTCTGGCTCTCGTCTTCGGAGCGGAGCGTCAGCGTCGGCCCGATCGCTCCGTTCGGGCCGGGCTCGTCCGTGCGCTCGCACCCCAGCTCGGCGAGCAGACGCAGCATGTTCCGGATATCCGCCAGGTCCGGCACGTCGCGGAGCGTGAGCGGGCGGTCGGTCAGCAGGGCCGCCGCCATGAGAGGGAGTGAGGCGTTCTTGGACCCGTGGACGCGGATTGATCCCTCGAGTCGGCGTCCGCCTTCGATCACGAAGCTATCCATCGCGCGCTCCCTCGCTCGCCGAGCCCGATGTCCTCCCGACTCGCTCGGCGGGTGTCTGATTATCGGATTGACCGTTGCGCGGGCATCATAACGGCGCATGCGGGCAAACCATCCCCCGGCGAATGACTGCGTTCAAACCCCCAGCGGGGGGCAATGAGGAGGGTCCCGAGGCCCGCAGGCCGCACATTCCCACCCCGCGCCGCCGAAACGGCGTTCCCCATCGTGGCACGCGACCGGGTCGGTTGGGATGGTTCTCCCATCTCGTGCCCGTCTGGAGCGGGCACCGCCGGGGCGCACCCGCCCCGGCGCGCAGGCGAAGGAGCGAGCATGCGCACCGATGTCCGAATGGCGGTGGCCCTCGTGCTCATCGTTGCGGGCGCTGCCGGATCGGCGTCCGCTCAGCAGGGCAAGGCCAACGGGCGGCAGCCCGGCAGCGACTCGGGCGATGCCGCGGGCTCAAGCGAGGATCTCTTCGCCGGCCTGCCCGACTCGATCACGCTCACGGGCACGGTGCGCGACTTCCGCGAGCGGCATATCCCGGGGGGCCACGACGACTTCGAGCTCCGGCCCACCCGGGGGTTCGGCGTCTACGTGGGGATGGTGCGCGACACGCTGGACGCGGAGCGCAAGCCCGTGTTCGCCGGCACCGGGCAGAAGGCGCTGTCGCTCTGGTACGACGCCGGGGGCCGGCCCGTGGCCCCGCCCCGGCGGTATATGTCGATCCTGCCCGGGGACGTCTTCGGGGCGGCCGAGTGGGAGCAGGGCGGCGCGCTCACGACGGCCTCGAACTTCGCGGAGTGGTTCCGGGACACCCCCGGGGTCAACATGAGCGACGTCTTGCCGATCGTGCTCGAGCGGCAGGGCGGGACCAACACGTACGTGTACGACGACCGCCTGGCCACGAGCGGGGCCGACCCCGACGGCTTCTTCATCGTCAACAACAAGCTGCTGGGGAACGCCCAGGGCGGCAACAAGAACTACCACTTCACCTACGAGCTCCAGGCGAACTTCGTGTACGACAAGGGCGCCGGCCAGCTGTTCACGTTCCGGGGCGACGACGACGTCTGGGTCTTCATCGACGGCAAGCTCGTGATCGACCTGGGCGGCGTCCACGAGGTCGCCGAGCAGTGCATCAACCTGGACCGCCTGAAGTGGCTCCAGGACGGCAAGACCTATCCGCTGCACTTCTTCTTCGCGGAGCGGCACCGGCCGGAGTCGAACTTCAGGATCGAGACCTCGCTGCTCCTCGAGGACGCCAACGTCCCGACGGTCTCCTCGCTCTACGACTGATAAGAGCACGACCGACAGAGCCAGACCCCACCCCACGCCCGTCCGCACCTGTGCGGCGGGCGCTTTTCATGCGCGGAGCTCTGCGGATCGGTCCGGTTGTGCCGGTCGGGCGGGCGCTCCGGCCCGTTCGCGTGAGGAAAGGGCTTGCACGGGGCTGGCATCGTGCGGGGGCGTTTTGCAGGGTTTGCACGTGGGGCGTGCCGGTCGGCCCGCCCGGCCGGTGCTCAGGAGGTTCAGCAATGCTTCGCAGCCATCGTCATGCGTGCTCGCCCGTGGGGCTCCTTCTCCTGGCGGGCGCCTGCTGCGCCCCCGTCGCGAGCGGCCAGACCGTGTCCCTGACGGGCGTGGTGCGCGACTTCCGCCCGAACAACGAGTGGGGCGGCCACCCGGACTTCGAGGTCGTGCCGGACAACGGCGGCGGCCTCTACGCCGGCAACGTGTGGCTGAGCCTCGACGCCGAGGGCAAGCCGATGTATATCGGCACCGGGCACCTGGTGACCGGCCAGGCGAGGGACAGCGAGGGCAACTTCATCGCCCCGCACATGGTCAACAGGGACTACCTCTGCGACGTGGCGAACGACGGGCTCCCGCAGTGCGACAAGGTGATCCTCCAGGACTCCTGGGGCGCCGACGCGATCGAGATCCAGTTCCTCTCGGTCGAGTACAACGACGACGGGACGAGCAGCTGGACTTACAGGGTGCGGGAGATCGGCGGCAAGGATCTCAGCCACTGGAACCTCGCCCTGGACCCCTCGCACATCGTCGAGGACGGAACGACGCCCGGGTACTCGCTCGGTGTGGACGGCTCGACCGGCTTCTACGGCATCAAGTGGGACGTCGGCGACTCGTTCGAGGTCGGCGAGTTCACGATCGTGCTGGACAAGCACTACCTGGGCAACTGCAACTCGGCGGGCGTGCTCATCAAGGCCGGAAAGAAACCCGATACCGACGCGATCATCGCGCCGATGACCGACGTGTCCCCCGACGGGTACCCGTTCGACTCGAGCGTGCTGCTCCAGTCCGCCCCGCGCGGCGACCAGAGCGCGAGCTACGGCCCCGCGGACACGGGCGCCATCACGAGCGCCGCCAGCTTCGACCAGTGGTTCCGCGACATCCCGGGCGTCAACCTCTCCACGGCCGTCACCATCGACCTGGTCTACGACCCGGAGATCGGACGCTATGTCTTCGACAGCGCGACCGACCCGCTCTACTCCCAGCTCGGCGGCTTCTTCCCCATCAACGGCGAGCTCTACGGCGACTACGGCTCGACAGGCAAGAACTACCACTTCACCTTCGAGCTGGCGACCGAGTTCGTCTACCATGAGGGCGAGGGGCAGGTCTTCAGCTTCACCGGCGACGACGACGTCTGGGTCTTCATCGACGGCAACCTGGTCATCGACCTCGGCGGCACGCACGGCCCCATCCAGCAGCAGATCAACCTCGACGACCTCGGCTGCCTCTGCGACGACACGACCTACACGCTCGTCCTGTTCTTCGCCGAGCGCAAGACCAGCGGCTCGAACTTCCGCATGGAGGCCTCGTTCGAGATGGACGGCACCATGAACCCGACCATCTCGGCGCTGTACGACTGATCCCGAGCCCGCCAGCACCGGCCACGCGACGCCCGTTCGCCCCCGTGCGAGCGGGCGTTCTTTTCCCGCGCGCGCCGGCGTACCCGGCGCCGTCCTCACAGCCGGACTCGATTGTCCACCTTCTGTGGTGGTGGGCATGGCACGCAAGCCGGGCGATTGGGACAATCTAGGTCGAGGGCGGGGATCCCCGGGGCCAAGCAGGCCCGCGGCTGACGGAGGACCGCCCGATGCTCAATGCCCGAATCAACACCAAGGCCGCGGCGTTCGCCCTCGTGCTCGCCGGCGGGCCGGCGTGCGCACTGGCCCAGGACGGGAGCGACCGGCCGCTCTCGGTCAAGCTGACCGGCACGCTGCGGGACTTCCGCCGCTTCGATGTCGAGCACGGTCACCCCGACTTCGAGCAGTACAACACCGGCCACCGCGTGGGCCTGGCGGCGCCCGAGCTGGACGCCGAGGGCCGCCCCGTGCTCGCCTCGACCTCCGGCCAGGCGGTCAAGACGCAGTTCCGCGACTCGCAGGGACGGAACATCAACCCGGCCCTCTACGACCCCGGCGCCGGCGACGTGGCGGGCTCGCTCGGGAGCGCGGGGACGGCGATCTACTCCGCCGACTCGTTCGCGCAGTGGTACAGGGACGTGCCCGGCGTGAACCTCTCCATGCCTCACGCCATCGTGCTCGAGTGGAACGAGTCCAGCCAGTCCTACGTCTTCCACGAGCACGACGACTACAACACCGGGGTGCGCGAGGGCTTCTTCCCCGCCGACGGCGCGCTCTACAACGACATGGACCCGACCTACAAGCACAACTTCCACTTCACCTACGAGCTCAAGACCCAGTTCAAGTTCGAGCGAGGCTCCGGGCAGGTCTTCACCTTCTTCGGCGACGACGACGTCTGGGTCTTCATCGACGGCAAGCTCGTGATCGACCTCGGCGGCGTCCACGGCGCGGTGAGCCAGACGATCGATCTCGACCGCCTCGACTGGCTCGAGGACGGCCAGGTCTACCGGCTCGACTTCTTCTTCGCCGAGCGGCACCTCACCCGCTCGAACTTCCGCGTGGAGACCACGATCTTCTTCGAGGACATCAACATCCCGACGGCCTCGGCGCTGTTCGATTGACCGGTCCGCCGCTTGCCCGCCCCACCCCACGCCCGTCCGCCTTGTGGCGGCGGGCGTATCTGTCACCGGGGCTCACCAGCCGCGCCGGTAGACGTGGTCATGGTCGGTGCGACGCTCGGCGCGGTAGTAGATGAACCCTTCCGGGCCCCGCACGATCCGCACCAGGCGGGGCCGGTCCAGCGAAGGACGCGCCGGACGTGGCCAGTCGTTGATCGCCAGAAGGGGCTCGATGCGCTCGGGTGCGAGCGCCCCGTTGCCGCGAGTCTCGATCCACCCGGGCGCCGGCCCGTCTCCACGAAGGCCGACGATCGCCGGCCCGGGGAGCACCGAGGCCCAGGACTCGCCCGCGGGGGCCGCCCCGAGGGTCTCAGCCCCCGCCCCGGCCCCGATGATCGAGGCGGGCGCGGGACCGTCCGCGACGCACCCGGCGAGCGCCAGGAGGGCCAGCGGGATTCCCTGTGCCAAACGGCTCGGCATGCTCCTGTAGACTACAACCCGCGGGCCGCCGAGCCCAGGCAGGATCCCGGTGGAGAGCGCAAGATTCTCGCGTTGCCCGCGGGCATCATGTCGCGTCGCAGCGACGCACGATGTGGGCGATTGTCCCGCGCTCCGGTGGCGAGGGGTCGAACCCGAGCCGATAAGATCACGTACCCAGCCACACTGCGCCGCGTCCGCGGCGGGGAGGACGAGCGATGAAGGGTGTGATTCTCGCGGGCGGTCTCGGCACTCGGCTCCGTCCGCTGACGCTGGTGACGAACAAACACCTGCTGCCGGTCTACGACAGGCCGATGATCCACTATCCGATCGAGTGCCTGCTCAACGCGGGCATCGACGAGATCCTGATCGTGACCGGCGGGGAGCACGCCGGCGACTTCCTCAAGCTGCTCAAGAACGGCAAGCACCTGGGCGTGCGCCACCTCGAGTACGCCTACCAGGAGGGCGAGGGCGGCATCGCCGATGCGCTCAAGCTCGCCGAGGACTTCGTGGACGGCGACAAGGTGTGCGTCGTGCTGGGCGACAACATCATCGAGCGGAACATACGGCGTGCGGCCGGCGACTTCTTCACGCAGCGCTCCGGCGCGAAGCTGCTCCTCAAGGAGGTGCCCGACCCCGAGCGCTTCGGCGTCGTGCGCTTCGAGGGTGAGGGGGATGACCGGCGCATCGCCGAGATCATCGAGAAGCCCGCGAGCCCACCGAGCAACTACGCCGTCATCGGCATCTACTTCTACGACGCCGACGTCTTCAGCGTCTGCCAGGGCCTCAAGCCCAGCGGGCGCGGCGAGCTGGAGATCACCGACGTGAACAACTACTACCTCCAGCGCGGCGACCTCACGCACGAGATCCTCGACGGGTGGTGGACCGACGCGGGGACCTTCGAGAGCCTGCACCGCGCCGCGACGCTCGTCGTGCGCGGCGGGGCGAACCAGGCCGAGCAGCCGGCGAGGCGGGAGCACGCCGCGGCGCGGTGACCCCGGGCGGCGGCTGTGCAGGGGCGGGCTTCCGCGACGGAGACACCTTCGTGACAATCCTGACACCCCAGCGATTCGACGGCCCCCTCGCCGGGGCGTTCGACCGGGCGCACGAGACGAACGCGCCGGTCTTCGTGCCCGCGCAGTTCTTCACGGACGACCGGGGCTGGTCGCTCATGAACCAGATGCAGGGCGTCATGAGCGGGCAGGGCCAGATCAACTTCTCCGTGCAGTACCCCGGCGTGATCAAGGCCTGGCACAGGCACCGCAAGCAGACCGATTTCTGGATGTGCCTCCAGGGTCACATCAAGGTCGGGATCCACCGCGAGTCCGACGGGACGAGCTGGCGGATCGTGATCGGCGAGAAGCGCCCCGGCACGGTGATCATCCCGCCCCCGCTCTGGCACGGCGCGGCGACGGTGGGGGCCTCGCCCGCGGGACTGCTCTACTACGTCACCCACGCCTTCGACCCCGCCGACCCGGACGAGGAGCGTCGCGCCCACGACAGCGTCGCCGGTTTCTCGTGGGAGGTCGAGCACAAGTGAGCGATCGAGCGCCGAGGCCGCGTCCCGAGCGGACTGCGCCGCCGACGGAGCGGCCCGGGGGATGATCGACCGCGCGCTCATCATCGGCTCCCGCGGCATGCTCGGGAGGGCCTGGTGCGGGCTCCTGACGGCCCACCACGTCCCCTTCGACGCCCTCGACCGCCCCGGGCTCGACCTCGAGGACGCCGCGGCGATCGACCGGCTCGACTGCGCGCCCTACTCCCACGTCGTCAACTGCGCGGCGTGGACCGCCGTCGATGACGCCGAGTCGCAGTACGAGAGGGCCCATGCCGTGAACGCCGCGGCGGTCGGGCGTCTCGCCCGCGTGTGCGCGGCCGCGGGCTCGAGCCTGGTCACCTACTCGACCGACTACGTCTTCAACGGTCGCGCCGCCTCGCCCTACCCGGTCTCCGAGCGCCACGATCCGGTGAACGCCTACGGGCGCACCAAGGCCGCCGGCGAGGACCTGCTCCGCGACGCCGGCGCCGACTGGCTGTGCATCCGCACGAGCTGGGTGTATGCGCCCTGGGGGAAGAACTTCGTGCGGACGATCGCGGTGGCCGCGGCCTCGAAGCCCGTGCTGCGCGTTGTGGACGACCAACGGGGGCGTCCCACCTCGGCGGAGGGCCTGGCCCGCACGACCCTCGCGCTGCTCCTGCGCGGCGCGACGGGAGTCTGGCACGCGACCGACGGGGGCGAGTGCACGTGGCGCGAGTTCGCCGCGGAGATCGTGCGGCTCGGCGGGGCGGCGTGCGTCGTCGAGCCGTGCACCAGCGCGGAGTATCCGCGCCCCGCCCCGCGCCCCGCCTACAGCGTCCTCGACCTGCGCGACACGGAGGCGGCGATCGGGCCGATGACGCCGTGGCGGGCGGCGCTGGCGGACGTGATGCGGCGGCTGGGCCCGGCCCGGGAGCCCGGGATCGGGAGCGCGGCGCGGCGAGCGAAGGGTGGAGAGGCATGACGACGATTCTCGTGACCGGCGGGGCGGGCTTCATCGGATCGAACTTCGTCCGTTTCGTGCTGCGTCACCGGCCGAAGCACCGCGTGCTCAATGTCGACTCGCTCACGTACTCGGGGAATCTCGAGAACCTCGCCGACCTCGAGGGCGACCCGCGCTACCGCTTCGTGCGCGCCGATATCCGCGACGCCGAGACGCTCGCCCCTCTCGTCCAGGAGGCCGACGCGATCGTGCACATGGCCGCCGAGAGCCACGTCGACCGCTCGATCATGGACTCCAAGCCCTTCATCGAGACCAACGTCGGGGGCACGCAGGTGCTCCTGGACGCGGCGAGAAAGGCCCCGAGGCCCCCGCGGCTCCTCTACGTCTCCACCGACGAGGTGTACGGCTCCCTCCCTCTGGAGGCGAGCGATGTGAAGTTCACCGAGGAGACGCCGCTCGCTCCGAACAGCCCATATGCCGCGAGCAAGACGGGCGGTGACCTTCTCTGCCGCGCGTACCACCACACCTTCGGCATGGACATCGTGACCACCCGCTGCAGCAACAACTTCGGGCCGTACCAGTTCCCCGAGAAGGTCATCCCGCTCTTCGTCACCAACCTCATCGACGGCAAGAAAGTACCGCTCTACGGCGACGGGCTCAACGTGCGCGACTGGCTCCACGTGGACGACCACTGCGAGGCGATCCTCACCGTGCTCGAGAAGGGTCGCGCGGGCGAGGTGTACAACGTCGGCGGCGACAACGAGCGCTCCAATCTGGAGCTGACCCATTCGATCCTCTCGCTCATGGGCTGCGGCGAGGAGATGATCCAGTACGTCGCCGACCGGCCCGGCCACGACCGTCGATACGCGATCGACCCCGCAAAGATCGAGCGGGAGCTGGGCTGGCGACCGACGCGATCGGCGTGGCCCGAGGCGCTCGCCGCGACCATCGACTGGTACAGGGTGAACCAGGACTGGTGGCGACGCGTGCGGAGCGGGGCGTACCGGGAGTACTACAGAACTCAGTACGGGGACTGAGGCCCCGCCCCAGCGGAGTTGGTCACATCCGGCGCCGCAGGGCGACGAAGGCAAGCGTGGCTGCGGCGGTGACTCCGGCGGCGGAAGGGGGCGCCGCGGCCGCGAGACGCTCGCCCCGCGTGCGCACGCCGGCGGCCCGCGGCGGCGATGCGCCGGCGACGGCCGAAGACGCGGGTGAGGGGGGGCGAGCGAAGTCCTGGATGGCCACGCGGATGCGGAGGGGGGCGCCGGCTGCGCCGTGGGGCGCGCCGAGGTGCCGGGGGAGCGCTCCAAGGCCCGCACCCGCCCACGCGCGGCCGGCGCTCTGGCCGGGCGCAAGGTCGATGATCAGCGTGTCGACCACGCGGGCGGCTCCGAGAGAGACCGGCGGAGGCGCGCCGGGCGCACCCGCCCGGCCGGGCTCCGGCGCGTTGGCGAGTGCGGCCCCGATGGCCAGCACGCCGAGAGACCATGTGATTCTGCGATGCATGGCGATCCTCCACCGCCTGGGGCTACTCAACTGGAGCATGCGCTCCCTCGGCAAAGCCAAGGTGTGAGGCCTGTGAATCGAGCCACATCCGGGCGGGCAGGTCCCGGTGCCGCGGGGCGGGGGCACGGTCTGCGCGCGCGAAGTCTCCCCGGAGGCTTCGGCGTCCGGGGAGACGTGGGGGGCGTAGGCGGTTTGCGGCTAGGAGAGGCGTCGGCGGCGCGATGCCAGGCCCAGCAGGCCGGCGCCCGCGAGGGCGCACGCGGAGGGGAGCGGGATGATGATCGAGGGGTCGTTCATGGCCATGAAGAAGTCCGCGCTCGCCTCGCTCCCGACGAGCAGGACCGAGGGATCGGTGCCGCCGCGCGACATCAGCGCGAGCTTCAGCTGGTCGAAGGCGGCCTGGTCCACGGCGCCGAAGGCGATGCGCCCGTTGTGGAGGTCGAGGCTCTCAAGCGAGCCGTCGAAGTCGTAGACGATCTCCCAGAGCAGCGCCTGGAACGCGACGGCCTCCTCGTCGGTCGAGAAGTCGCCGCCGTTGGTCGCGTTGAAGAGGGTGTCGAGAGAGGTCGCCTTCATCGCGCCGATGGCGTCGGCCGCGGCGAGCTGGTTGTGCCATCCCGTGCCCGCGAGGCTCGTGATCTCCGCGGAGTATGCGCTCATCTCCCGGCCGTCGACGTCGAGGGTGGACTGGCCCGCCCAGAGCGTCTTGCTCGTGCTCCCGTCCCAGAACGACAGCCCGCCGGATAGAGAGACCGCCACGCCGCGCCCGACGTTGCCCTCCGTTCCCACGGCGTTGATGTACACGGGTTCGGCGAGAGCGGCGGCGCTCGCCCCCGCGACGACGCATCCAAGTGCCCATGGTGTGTGAGATCGCTTCACTGCTTTCCTCCACCTTCCGGCCTAATCGGCCTCTTCTGCGAGCGGGCCTCTCCCGGGCTTGGAGCGCACGGCATCGAACGCCCCACGCGGTCCGCGCCGGTCCCGGCCGTTGCCGCATGACCGCACGGCCCCCCACCGGCGCCCTCTCGGGCCCGAATCGTCCGCTTCCCGCTCTCGTGGCTTGGGGATCGGTTGTCGCGACGGCGCGTCGCGCCATCACGGGAAACCTAATGCGCAGGCGGGACGTAGGGGTGAAGTTCTGGTGAATCGAGGCTCATGTGCCCGGCAGAAAGCCGCGCTCCGGCGGGCGTACTCGGCGACGCGCACTGGAGTTCGGTGCGCCCTCCGCCGGCCCGTCTGAAAAGAACGAAACCGGGCGCCGTCGCCCGGTTGGTGTGGTTGAACGCGGCGCCGCGGCTATCCCCGCCGCCTGCGCACCGCCGCGAGCCCGAGCAGCCCGGCGCACGCCAGCCCGGCCGCGCCCGGGAGCGGGATGACGATCAGCATGTCCTGCGCCTCTCCATCGCCGACGTTGAGCTCGCCGTTCCCGTCGGAGTCATACCAGAGGCTCATGACCCGCACGTTGAACAGCTCGCCGGCGAGCGCGCCCCCGGCCGCGTTCGCCGCGGCGGTCTGCACGTTGCCGAAGAACGTCTTGATGTCGATGATCTCCGCGTTGCTCTGCCAGCGCGTCCCGTAGTAGCGGTAGAGGGCCCCCCACGTGAGGGCCTGGATGAGCTCCGTCGCGTCCTCCTCGTCGCTGATCACGATCGTGCTCATGCCGCCGGTGAGGCCCGAGATCGCCGAGAGCGCGCTCCCGGCGTTCCAGAAGCGGCTGTACATGTAGGCGACCGTCTCGCCCACCTCGTCCAGCCCGCCGCCGTCGTAGTCGCCGTCGAAGAAGCTGATCAGGCTCTTGGGCGAGCCGGAGCCGTACCCGGTGCCGCTGGCGTTGTCCGTCACCGAGTCGGAGAGCGTGTAGAAGTACCTCGTGCCCGGGCTGAAGTACTCCCTGTTCTCCACGCAGAAGGTCGTGAAGTCGATCGATCCGTTCACCCCCAGATCGGCCGTGAAGCCGCTGTTGCCGTCCCCCGGGAAGTTCAGGTTCATGCGCACCTGGGGCGCTCCCCACGCCGCCCCGGCGAGCATCGCCGCCGCAGCCAAACCCGTCACCACGTTCATTTCTTGGGCCCTCCTGGGAGCCTCCCCGGCTCCCCCGATCCCTCGGTAGGGAAGAAAAACATCCCTCGATATCCTCAATACTGAAACCGAACCTGGGGGCAGGCAAATGAACCCTGGATGGGGAGAGCCAATAGGGGAAGAACCCCTGCGCGAATATCCGGGGGCGCGAGGGAAAGCCACGGCGTCGTGCGGGGGCGCCCGGCGCGCACGGGCGACCCCGGAGCGGTGGACCATCCCAGACCCTCGGGCTGGGGGACAAAAAAGAAAACCGGGCGCTTTCGCCCGGTGAGGGAATTGCGGTATCGCCGGGCTTCGCTATGCCCGGCGGCGGATCGCCGCGAGCCCGAGCAGGCCCGCGCAGGCGAGGCCGGAGACGCTGGGGAGGGGGATCAAGATCAGCATGTCCTGCGCGTCCGCGTCGGCGTTGCTCAGCGTGCCGCTCCCGTCGCTGTCGAACCAGAGGCTCATGATCCGCACATTGAAGAGCTCGTCCTTCAGCGTGCCCGCGGCGGCCGCCGCGGCGGCTTGGACGTTCGTGAAGAAGTCCTTGATCTCGTCCCTGTCGCCCGTGCTCGTCCAGCGGGTGCCGTAGTAGTCATACAGCGCGCCCCAGCAGAGGGCCTGGACGAGCTCGGACGCATCCTCCTCGTCGCTGCTGTCGAAATTCGAGAGCGAAACGCCGCCGAGGAGCCCGGAAATCGCCGCGGTGGCGCTCCCGGTCGTGCGGTACTGCCTGTACAGGTACGCGACCGTCTCGCCGACCTCGTCGCCCGAGCCGTCGCCGTCGTAGTCGCGGTCGAAGGTGCTCCTGAAGTCCTTGGGGTTGTTGTTGCCGTAGGTCCCCCCGCCGGTGTTGTCGTTGATCGAAGCCGTCACCGTGTAGAAGTACTTCGTGCCCGGGCTGAAGTACTCCCTGTTCTCCACGCAGAAGGTCGTGAAGTCGATCGATCCGTTCACCCCCAGATCGGCCGTAAACCCGCTGTTGCCGTCGCCCGAGAAATTCAGGTTCATGCGCACCTCCGGCGCACCGAGCGCCGCCCCCGCCAGCGACGCAACCACAGCGACTCCCATGAACGCTTTCATCGTGATTCCTCCCTAGAGCCTCCCCGGCTCGCTCCTCCTGGGAAATCCTCCCAGGTCCTCCATGAAATGAGCGCCCGGGAGGAGCAGTCAACGGAAGATCTACCCGCGGGGATGTACGTAGCCGAATTGGGGATAAACGCCCTGGTTTCCGGAGGGATCGATGCCGTCCAGATTCCTTCCAGACCTCCCGGTCGAGACGCGGGGCGTACCTGACGCCGGCCAGGTCGCGCCGCGTTCTCGGGCTCGGAGGGAGGGACCGGCGCAACGAAAAAGCCGGGCGGAGAACCCGCCCGGCTGCGTCGCTCACAGATCGGAGTTGGGAACGTGCTCAGGCCTTGCGCCGGCGAACGGCGGCGAGCCCGAGCAGCCCGGCGCAGGCGAGGCCGGAGGCGCTGGGGAGCGGGACGATGATCAGCATGTCCTGCCGATCCTCGCCATCATCGTACTGCCCATTCGCCCCGTAGGCATAGAGATTCATGACCTTCACATTGTGGGCGCCGCTCATCAGCACGCCGCCATTCGTGAAGTCAGCGATGAGTTTGGCCGCGGCGGCAGAGAAGCTCACGCCACCGAAAGTGCCGCCGAGGCGCTCACTACCACCATTCTTGAGGGTCGTCGCCTCTTCGAGATGCCAGATCGCAAGCTGGACCACGTCGGCGATCTCATCGGCGTTATCGCCGTAAGTGGAGAGGTTAGCCCCAGTCCCGAAGGCGTAGAAGATGTTCCTGGTCGTGACTGAGAGGTAGTCCTTGCTGTCATTGATCCCGCCGTCGGGATCAGTCAACTCGAATGTGTCAACGAGTCCGCCCTTTGTGGCGTAATCGGAAATCGTGTAGTCGAACCAAGTGTCGCCACCGCCAACGGTCACGTTCTCGCTGAGTTCCACGCAGAAGGTGTAGAAGCTCGGCCGATGGTTACCGCTGAAATCGGCTTTCCACGAGCCGCCTGTTCCCCCATTCACTGAGAAGTTCCCGCCGGGACCGTCGTCGAAGTCCACTTGTGGTCCAGCGACCGCCAGCCCCGCAGCCGCAGCGAATGCACCGATTCCCAACACCCATTTCATATCCCGTTCCTCCCATGAGGCCCTGCCGGCCCCCCGATTCCGGAATGCCATTGGGCAACATTGCCCAAGGTCAACTAGGCGACCAGTATGTCCGGGACAACACGCTACGTCAACAGGAATGTCCCAGAAAGTGCGGAGTATAAACGCCCCATGTGCCCTGAGGCAGGTGGTTTTACCTGGCTATTTCCCTTATGACGACGAAAAGCGCGCGGGGCGGGCGCCTCGCGCCCGCCCCGCAGGGGAAGAAACCAGATCTTGCGTCCGCTCTCAGCCCCGACGGCGCCGGCTCGTCGCCGCCAGGCCCAGCAGGCCGGCTGAGGCCAGCCCCGCCCCGGACGGGAGGGGGACGATCACGAGCATGTCCTGGCGGGGTCCGGTCTCGGTCTCGGCGTCGTCCCAGAGGTTCATGACGCGGACGTTGCCCAGGTCCGACCACTGCCCGGAGGCCGCGTTGAACAGCTGGTTGATGTGGGCGAGCGTGATGGTCGCGGTCGTGTTCCCGCCGTAGAGCTTGTTCCAGATCGTCCGCTGGACCAGCTCGCGGTACTGGGCCGTGGTGAAGCCGTTGATGCCCGAAAGGCCCTGGATCGCGGCCGTCCCGCCGGTGTGGAACGTGTTGAAGATGAACGCCAGCGTGTGGCCCGTCGGGGTGTCGAAGCTGATCGGGCCCGCGCCGCCCGCGTTCTTGATCGATGTGGAGATCGCGTACTCGTACTTGGTGCCGTAGCTGAACGTCTCCTGGGTCTCCACGCAGAATGTCGTGTACTCGTACGACCCGTCGGCTCCGAAGTCCGCGAGGAAGCCGTCGTTTCCGTTCCCGTTGCCGTCGGTGTCGTTCAGGCGAACGACCGGCGCCGCTCCCGCCGCGCCGGCGAGGACCGCCAGCGCAAGCCCGGCAAGAACTGCCTGCTGCTTACCCATTTTCTCACCTCTCCCTTGTCAGCTCTAGGTGCCGAAACGCCCCGGGGACCTGCACGAATTGGCCTGCCCGAGGGTTGCGGCAACAATACCACCCTCGCCCCGGGAATCGCAAGGGGATCGAGTTCTAAGTTGCTGAAAAAGCGTCACTTACGCACCGATAAGCGGTGCGTCACCGGGTTCTCGGACCTGGGGCTACTCGAGCGTCTCACGCAGATCGCGGACCCGTTCGCTCAGAGAGGGCGAGATCGGTCCGGTAATCTTCGCGAGTGTCTGCCGGGCCTCGTCGGATCGTCCGAGCGCCGCGTACGTCTCGGAGAGACCCACGAGGGCGAAGTCGTACGTGGGTCTGGCCCGCAGAGCCTCCTCGAAGGCCGCGAGAGCCTCGGTGGGCTGGCCGGCCTCCAGGAGGGCGCTGCCGAGGGTGTCCAGATACTCCACGAGCCGGTCCGGGGGTGCGCCGCGGCTTCGGAGGGTCTCCACGGCCCTGCGGGCGTACCCGAGCGCCTCCTCGACGCTGCCCCCCTTCTCGATCAGGAGGTAGGCGAGGTTATTGAGGGCGTCGGGGTCGTCCGGCCTGCGTTGCAGTGCGTCCTGATAAGCCGCGATCGCCTCGTCGCTCCTGCCCAGCTGCGAGAGGCAGGAAGCCTCCAGGAGGCGCAGCGAGGCCGCGACGTCGGGGTCGGAAGCGCCCCGCTGGGAGAGCTCCAGGGCGGTACGGAGGGCCGCGGCGTCGCCGGCGTCGATCGCCAGGCCGTACCAGCCGTTGGCGAGCAGGAAGCGTCCACGCTCATCGCCGGGGCTCAGCCTGGCGCCCGCCTTCTCGAGCCACGCGGCTCGGTCCGGCGCACGCTGGATGACCTCCGCCATCCTGACGCTCTCGTGGAGCCAGGGCTCGTCGGCCCGATCCGGCGCCCAGGCGACCGCTTCGGCGTCGGGCATCCGCCCGAGCGAGAGGGCGGCCCGGGCGTACAGGGCCAGGTCCTCCTCGGACTCGAGCCGGTCTCTCCAGGGGGCGATCGCGTCCCAGGCTTCCTGCGGACGCTCCGCCGCGAGCGCGAACTGGGCAATGTTTCGCGCGCTCTCGAGCGTGGGGGAGGGGATCCGGGAGGCGTACTCGCGGGCCGCGAGCAAGCCTTCGTCCGCCATGCGCGTGCGCCTGCAGAGGCCGACGGCGTACGAGGCGGCGCCGGGATCGGCGGGGATCGCCTCGAGCATCGTCTGGATGGTCAGGCGCACGGCGGCGAGGTCGCCGGCCGTCGCCTCGGCCTGGGAGAGCAGCATCCAGCCGAGGAGGATGGAGGGTCTGCTGCGCACGAAGCCGCGAAGGTAGTCGGTGAACTGCGCGAGCGTCCTGTCGCCGTCGATGACCCGCTCCAGCTCGTCGGAGAGCTCGCGAGACCACCCGGTGTTCAGTGTGGAGAGGTTGGCCTGGGCGACGGCGAGGAACGCCATGGGGTCGAGCTCGGTCTCGGGGTCCAGCGCGCGGCTGAGGGCCGCGAGTTCCGTCTTGTCATCGACCCGCTCCATCGCGTCCGAGAGCACGCGCCGGGCGACCTCGACGTTGCCATCGCCCATGTGCTTGCGGACCAGCGCCGCCCACGCCCGGGCGTCGTCCGTCGCGCGGACGTAATCCTCCAGCCTCCGGACCTGCTCGGGCGAGTCGGCGTGCCGCGCCAGGTAGCCAGCGATCATCGCCACGCGGCTGTCTTCGGCGTCCGACTCACCCATCGCCTCGAGCAGCGCCAGCCCGTCGGCCTCGCGGCCGATGGCGGCGAGCGCATCGGCGGTCATCACCCGGGCAGCCGCGGTCAGGTCGTCGCGTGCGGCGAGCTCCGCCACGACGGAGGCCGCTTCATCGCTCTTGTCCAGCTGCGCCAGCACGAGTGCAGCGCGCGCCCGGTTCTCCGGGTCGCCGGTATGGGCGAGCCACGTCCAGTCGATCAGCGCGTCGGTGATGAGCCCGAAGCGCGTGAGCAGGATCGCGCGGCGCAGCCGGCTCGCGATCCTCTGATTCGGCAAGGAGACCGCCCGACGGAGCCGGTCGGTCGCGGCCTCCATCTGCCCGGCGCGCACCAGCGCCTCCACGGCGTCCAGGGAGACCGAGAGGCTCTCCGGCGCCACGTCGGCCGCCCGCGTCGCGTAGCTCGCGGCCCGCCCGTAGTCCTTCACCCGCGTCATCGCCTCGGCCATGAGCTGGAGCGCGGTCAGGTCGTTGGGCGACACGCGGAGCACGCTGGAGAGGCCGTTGACCACGCGCGCCGCCGCGGCCTCGGAGTCGTCGCGCAGCAGGGTGTGCTTGAATTCAAACACACGCCACGACACCCCGTCCTCCCCGGTGAGCGACCGGAGCCTCTCGACCACCGGAGGCACGGTCTCCAGGTCGGTCCAGAGCGAGCGGGAGTTGAGCGCGGCGATCTGGATCTGCGCGTTCTTGGGGTTCTCCGCGGCGAGCCGCTTGAACTCCTCCGCCGCCGCCGGATCGCCCACCTCGTCGAGCGCGCCCGCCATCAGCAGGCGCCCGCGCAGCTGCGCTTCCGCCCCCGCCCCCGCGGTCGCCGCCTCGATGCGGGACCGCAGCTCCTCCGTGGTGATGTCGGAGCCCTGGATCTCCTCGACGAGGGCGGCGAGCGGGTCCGAAGCGACCGCGTAGCGTGACCGAAGCGCGGCCGCGCGCTGCGGGTCGTGCGCTTCCAGCCGGTCCGCGAAGCGGAGGACCTGCTGGGCGCCCCGGTCCGGCGGCATCGCGACGAGCTGATCGGCCACCTCTCGTGCCCGAGCCACGTTCCCCGCCGCAAGCTCCGCCCGGCCGTGCAGCGAGGCGATCGCCGGATCGCCGGGGAAGTTCATCATTGCCCTGTCCGCGATCTGACGGCCGCTGGGCTCGCCGGGGGGCCATTGGTGCCCCGACTCGTCGAGGGCGACGGCGGTCTCGAGATGGAACAGCGCGGTCCCGGGCAGGTTGTCGCGGCGCACGAGCTCGTAGGCGGCGAGGTAGTCGCCGCGCCTGAAGGCGAGCTCCCGGAGGACGACCCGGGCGCGCACCCATGCCGGCATGTCGGCGAGCGTCTGCAGACGCTGCTGGGCGAGGCTCGATTCTCCCAGCGCCTCGAGGCTCATGGCGTCGATGAACTGCGCGAGCAGGGCGGTCGTCTCGCCCGAGGCGAGCAGCGGGGCTATCTTCGCTCTCGCCTCCACCAGATCCTCGTTCTGGAGGAGCTCGAGCGCCTCGGCGAGCTGTCGCCACTCGACGACCGTCCCGCCGGAGCGTCTGGAGAGCTCCTCGCGGAACCGGGACTCCTCCGGCAGGCTGATCGCGAGCCAGCCGAGCGCCTCGTCGGGGAGCGAGGACAGATCCTCGTGGTCGCGGGCGATCTCCCGGATCATGTCGCCGTCGCTGCGCTGCCACGCCCTGGCAAGAGCGAAGCTCAGGAGGCCGGGTGCGAGCTCTGGGTCGGCCAGGTAACCGCGGAGGATCTCGTCGGCGGATGTCTCGGTCGCCAGCGCCGGGTCGAGGTCCAGGTAGTGGAGCAGCTTCACCGCCTCCTCGGGCGTCTGGGGCCTGAGCGAGATCGCGGACCGCATGTGCTCGGCGAACTCCGCCCCGAGCGCCGTGCGCTCCTCCGCTCCCCCCGCCCGGCCCGCCCCGTGAAGGGAGACCTGTGCGCCGAGCAGCTCCGAGGCCATGCGCCCCGCGAACGCCTCCCGCCGCTCCTGCGCGTGCCTGCGCAGCTCCTCCATCGGGAGATTCGCGCGAGCCAGCTCGTCGATGGCGATGGACTGCACAACGAAGTCGTCCGGCCGGGCGGCGGCCATCTGGCGCGCGACGTTGATGCACTCATCGTCGCGTCCGGTCGCCCGCGCGGCCAGCAGCCTCACGTAATGCGCGTCGACGTCCGTGGGGTCCTGCTCCAGTATCGCGTTCGCCGCCTCGTTGGCCTCGGTGAGGTACCTGAGGCGCATCGCGATCTCCATCAGCATCCGCTGACCCTTGATCGAGTCGGGACGGAGATCCAGCGCCAGGCGCGTGACGGCCAGGCTCTGGCGGAGGTAGGCGTCCGTCCCGTCGGGCGACGGCACCTGGCGTCTCGCGTCGGCGAACGCCAGCAGCACATCCGGGTTGTCGCGCCGCCGTCCCACGTAGCGGCTCAGGTGCGGGATCGCGTCCTCATAGCGCTCCGCCTCGTAGGCGGCCGTGCCCTCGCGAAGACTCTCCTCGAGCTCCCGGGAGATGCGAGCCTGGCGGGCGACGTAGAGCACTCCGACGGCCGCCACGAGGGCGACCCCGATGCCCAGAAGGATCAGCTTCTTGCGTGTCGCTCTGCCGATAGCCATGTGCCGTTCTCCCTGTGCGGCGTCTACAGACTCTTGAAGACCTGTCGGATGGTCTCGAGGATGATGCGGAGATCGCGCGAGAACGAGTAATGCCGCACGTACTCGAGATCGTAGCGGATCCACTCCTGGAAGTCGGTGAGCGGTTCCCTGGTGCGCCGGACCTGCCACAGCCCGGTGACGCCCGGGCGCACACTGAGGCGGGCCTCTCTCCACGCGGGGGAGTACTGGTTCTCCTTGTCGGGGCTGGGGCGCGGCCCGACGACGCTCATGTGCCCGAGGAGCACGTTCCAGAACTGGGGCAGTTCGTCGAGCTGGAAGTCGCGCAGGATCTTCCCGACGCGGAGCAGCCTCGGATCGTCCGGGATGAAGAACTGCGGGCCGTCGGCGAGGTTGGCGCCGACGAGCTCCGCCTTCATCCGCTCGGCGTCGCGGCACATCGTCCGGAACTTGTAGCAGGGGAAGCTCCGGCCGCCGAGCGTCTGCCTCGGATGAGCGAAGAAGAAGGGCCTGCCGTCCTCCCGGTAGATCGCCAGCATGATGACCGGATAGAGGGGGAGCGTGCACAGCAGCACGGCGCCGCTGAAGAGGATGTCGAACAGCCGCTTGACCGCGCGGCTGACGTCGGCTCGGAAACCCGTGAGCGAGGTGAGGTGCCAGTCGCTCGAGCGCAGGTGGTCCCAGCGCAGCTCGGGGAGCGGCGGGGCGGGGGCGCCGCGGTCGTCGGCCATGATGCCCGGGCCGATCAGGATCGCTCCGTCGGGCACCCGCCTCCCGGCCCCGACGAGGACGGGCCCGACGAACCGGGCGTCCGGGGAGATCCTCGCGCTCTCGTGGGCCCACACCTCCTCGGTGTAGGGATACACGCCCGCGAAGACCTTGTCGGCGTTCGTGGCGCACGCCGTCGCCATGTGGAGCCACCGCTTGATCCCCGCCTCGTCGTGGGCGCTGGTCACCACCCCGGACACCTTCAGCGGATAGCTCTCGCGATCACGCGAGAGAAAGCGGAGCTGCTCGAGCGCCGTGCGGGCCGAACGCTGGCCGTGCCAGATCTCGGCGAGCTTGGGGTCGGGCGTCAGCCAGGCGCGCCCCGTCGCCGCCGTGCGCTGCGTGTACTCGCGCCGGATCGCGATCAGGCGCGACTCCGCGTCGGAGATCACGCTCTCGCGGTAGGGAAACTCGGTGCGGTCCAGGATGCGGAGGCGGATCGCCCGCGGCTTGGTCCAGTGCAGCCGCCTGAGCGCCTCGTCGAGCGGGAAGTCGGTGATCGTGGTGGGGCCCAGAAGGGCGTAGAGGCTCGGCCCCTCGCGGTCGACGGGCCCGCCTCCTGGGCGCACCACCTGGACGCCACGCGCCGCCCACAGGCGGTCGTGGAGGTCGAGCAGCCTGCCGCCCCAGATGCGTTCGGCCGCGTCGGAGGATGTGGTTGTCCCGCCGCTCATGGCTCCGCCCCCCGGCGCGGCCTACTCCGCCGGGTGCTGTCTCCCATCGCCGTTGTTCATCTCAACGACGTCGTACGCGTCCTCGTCGGGCTGGCGCTCGGACAGCCGCTGGCTTGTCACGCTGATGCTCGTGCTCCGCTCCAGGTCGTGGAATGTCGCGCGGTTGAAGACGACCCCGACCCTCGGCGCCCCCAGCCGGTGGAGGCGGTCGATCGCCAGGCGCACCGGCCTCACGCCCCGCCCGCGCGACACCACCAGCAGGATCTCGTCGCTGCCCGGCACGATCGCCTGGGCCTCGAGGCTCCCCAGGATTGGTCCGGTGTCGATCACGATGGCGCCGAACTCCGGGCGGAGGCGGTCGAGCAGCGAAGAGACCGCGGCCGTGGACACTCGCTCGGCCGTGAACTCGGTCTGCTGCCCGGCGGGCATCGCGCTGAGATTCTCGTACTCCGTCGCATGCACGGCGGTGAGGGGGTCCACCCCGCCGACGACGGCGTCGGCGAAGCCCGTCGCCGCGCGCAGGCCGAACTTCGAGGAGATCCGGCGCCCCACCAGGTCGGCGTCGATCAGCAACGTGCGCTTGCCGCTCACCGCGAAGGAGCGCGCGAGTCGCAGGCTCAGCGTGCTCTTGCCCTCTCCGGCCGTCGAGCTCGTCACCACGTGCACCAGCCCCACGCGCCCCGGGCCGAGGAGCCTCGCGTCGATCGCGTTGCGGATCTGGTGCACGCTCGCCGCGATGAACTCCCTGCCGGTCGCGTCGTCGGCGTTGATCTCGGGGAGCGCCCCGATGATCCTGACCGAGCGCTTGGAGGCCTCGATGTCGTCGATGAACCGGTAGCGGGGGTTGAGCAGCCCGACCAGCGCGACCAGGCCGATCCCGCTCCCCGCCCCGCCGAGCGCGCCGAGCACGGCCAGCGGGATCCGCCGGTCGGTCGAGGGGGCCAGCGGCGTGTCGGCGGGCTGGGCGATGCTGATCCGCCCCTGCTGGCCGTCCCGCTTCTGCACGAGCAGCGATTCCAGACGCGCGTCGGCCTCGCGGAACTTCTCGTCGGCCCGTGCGGCCTCCTCGCGCAGGCGGTCGATGTCCAGCTGCAGCTTGCCGATCCGCTTGGCCTCCTCGTTCGTCTGCCGGAGCAGCTCCTCGAGCCGCTGCTTCTGGAGGCGCAGCTGCTGCTGCATCGGGACGCCGGCCGCTCCCCCGACGCCCGAGGCCTGCACCGTGGCGGCGCGAGCCTCGAGCATGGTCTGGAGGCCCGCGAGCTCGTCCTCGAGAAGGGCGATCTGGCGGTGCTCCGGCCCGTACCGCTGCTTGAGCGAGGCGATCTGATACTCCATGTCCGCCCGCCGGGCCAGCATCTGGTCGAGCACCCTGTCGCTCTGGGCCAGCGTCTCCAGCGGGATCCCGGGCGCCGGCTGCGCTTGCCCGTCCGCGCCGTCGGCCGGGGCCGCCTCGACGGCGTCGAACGGGAGCAGGCGCAGGTTGAGGTCGAGCAGCATCTGCTCGATCCACTGGACCTGCTCGTGCTTGGACTCACGCCGGCGCGCCAGGTCGTCGGTGCCCTCGCGCTCCGCGAGCTGGTACGCACGCGTGCGGGCCTCGTCGCGCTCGCGCCGGGCCTCCTCGCGGAGGTCGGTGACGATATCGATCGTCCCCTGCATCTGCGAGGCTTCCTGGTCGATCGCGATCTTCGCGTACTCGTCGAGCACCGCGTTGGCCGCGGCCTGGGCCAGGCGGGGATCCTCGCTCGTGACGCTCACGAAGATGTCCTGGCCGCCGCGGGGGACGCTCACCTGCAGGGCCTTGCTCAGCTCGACGAGCCCGTCGGGAAGCGGCTTCCACCCTGCGGCGCGGAGCTTGCCGTTTTCCGCGGCGGCGGCGACCACCCGCTGGGAGCGCAGGACGTTGGATTGAGACTGCACGAAGCTGTCGAAGGAGGAGAGCCGCTCGGTGAACTCGTTGTCGTAGAGGATGTAGGGGCGCGTGGGGGCGATGTTGATGCGCCCGGTGCTGGTGTACTTGGGCGGGAGCGCGATGTACCCGAGCACGGCGAGCGGGGCCGCGAGCAGCACGCCGAGCATGATCGCCAGCGGGTATCGCCCGCGCAGGACGCGGTGCACGAGCAGGAGGGGGTTGACGGGGGGCGAGCCCTGAGCGCTGTAGTCGGCGAAATCGTCCTGGTCGAACTCGGGGCGGGCGACGATCTCGGCACTCATGATGCACCCTCTGCGATTTCTCTCAGGGCGGGATAGATGGTCTCGAGCACCGTGCTCCAGATGGCGTCGCGCTGCTCCGCGTCCATGCCGCGCGGCGTGAGGATCTGCACCTGCCCGGCGCCGAGCAGGCTCGCGCTCGGCGAGCGGGACGCGAGATCGACCAGGCGGATGTCCGGCCCGAACCGCTGGGGGCCGCTCGGCACCGCGAAGAAGCTCAGGATGTCGATCTCGGCCGGCACGATGCCCTGCTCGAGCCGGAAGTGGTACATGCTCGCCGGGATCACGGTGTCTTCCACCTCGATCGAGACCGTCTGCATGTCGGCGGCCTCGACCCAGCCGGCCCGCGGATAGCAGTTCGGGGGGAAGTGGCCCGTCATGTCCTTCGCCAGGCCGCAGTGCACGAAGACGAGCGAGAAGCTCTCGCCCGTATCGGGGTCGACGTACCTGCGCTGCAGGATGCGGTTGGGCTTGAGCAGCTTGATCACGCCGGGGGTGACTTCCCCGTCGACTCCGACGTAGCGTCCGATGCGGTACGGGATCGCGTCGATCTCGCTCGCCACGCCGGCCAGGTAGCCGACGGCGCTCCGCGGGGGCGTCTGCTCCCACACGCGCGAGGCGAGCAGCACGCAGAGCAGCAGCGCCGCGGCGACGGGAGCCATGCCTCGGATGCCCCGGGTCGTCATCGCGCCCTCCGCATCACCGGGTAGGGGTCGATCGGGATCTCGATCCAGCGCAGCGTCCAGAGCAGGCCCCACAGGATCGCCACGGCGAGCCCCAGCACCGCCCAGCCGGAGATGTCGTGCAGGAGATCCGCCGTGTCGTGCGAGGTGTATCCGTAGAAGAGCACGGTGGGGATGAGCCGGAGGATGTTCACCAGGAGCGCCACCAGCGGGCTGACGAGCAGAAGGAACAGCCTCACGGAGTGGCGCATCGGCACCGAGAAGACGAACGCGAACGAAATGAGCGCGAGCGCCGAGACCATCCGCATGCCATTGCACGCCTCCGCGACCGCGACCTGCTCGCCATTGATGACGAGCACGTTGCCGGACCGCTCCACGGCGATCCCGACGAGCTCCAACGCGCCCTGCGTGATGTGCGCTGAGATCTCCTGCAGCGGCACGGCGATCTGCTGGCGGATGCGTCCCGGAACAGGCATCAGAAAGAGCAGGGCGAGCGCCGCGGGCAGGAACGCCGCCATCGTCCGCAGGCCCAGGATCGTCAGCACCGCGCCGAGGACGACCAGGATCACGCCGAGGTGCCGGAAGATCTCGGCCGCGCTGGCGATGCCGGCCCGCTCCATCAACGCTCCGGCCAGCACGAGGGCCGGCCCCGCGAAGGTCCAGGATGGCGTGCAGGCCCGCAGCCGTCCCCGCCGGAGCCACACGAGCCAGGCCGCGACCGGGATCGCCAGGAGGATCTGTGAGTCCTCCTCGGAACGGAGCCCTGTCGAGAAGATCTCCACCCACACCGGCCATGTCGCCCCGATGGCGAGGAACCCGAGCCCCAGGAGCCATGCCACGTCCACGGATGTCCAGCGTTCCTTCCGGTTCATGCGGCCGATCCGCGGGCGGGTGCGCCCGAGTCCTTGACAAGCCCGCGCGGTCCGAAGACCGCGTCAACCACCACCGCGCCGGCGGGCACGCGAACGTCACGGCAGACCACCGAGCGCACCACGAGGGCACCGGGCCCGACCACGGCCCCGGGCATCACCACCGAATCCACCACGACCGCGCTGGAGGCGATGTCCGACGCGGCACAGATGATCGACCTCGAGTGGTGGGTCCCCACGATCAGGCGCGGCTCCGGCCCGCCGGCGTCCGCGGCCGCCGAGCCGAATCCCGAGTGCCTCTGGAGAATCGCGCGGATGTACTCCTCTCGTGTTCGGATCGGCGGGCAAGAGCCGGCGGGAAACTCGTGCACGAACACGGCTCGACCCTCCGCGACGAGCTTTCCCAGCCACTGCTCCTTGAGGTCCATGAACCCCTTGTGCGGCACCAGGTCCAGCGTCGCCGCCTGAAGCAGATACACCCCCGCCGGGGTGCCGTCGGGGAGGGCCGCGACGGTGACTTCCGCTCGCCGGGACCGGTGCAACGCCAGCATGGCGCGTATATCGGCGAAGCACAGCCTCGCCGCCTCCGCGACGAGTACCAGGCCGTCCGGCCTTCGCCGCTCCAGGGCGTCACGCAGCGCCCCCGCCGGCCCCCGGTAGTCCGTCTGGTCCGCGATCGTCCGCAGCGCTCCCATCGACGATGTCGGCAGCGGCGTCGAGCCGCCGCACACGCACATCATGTCCTCCACGGAGACCGCCCCCTCGAGAGACCTGACGGCGCTGACCCAGAGGCTGCAGACCGTCTCGCCCGGCGAGACGAAGAGGTCCAGGGGCGAGCAGCTCGCGGCCTCGGCGAGCGGCGGCGGACTGAACCCGCCCGCCATGATGACCACGGTCAGCGCCTCGGCCGCGTCGCTCCCCTCCGGGGTGAGTCGGAAGGGTGCGGGCTCCGAGGTCCCGACGGCGACCGATCTGGATCCGCTCGGACTCAACGCCACCCCAGACTCCCCTCACCTCGAAGACCCCACGGAACCGCTTTCCCCAGAGAAGCACCGGTTGTCCCGGTACACTAGTCCGAGAATCGCATGCCGCGAGACGGCACCGCAAGCCGGGCCGGCTCCTCAGACCTACGAACCCCGATGGGTCATCGGTTCAAGCCCACGCTGAGATAAGGCATGGAGGGCCTGAGTCCCCTTGCTCTCCCAGGTTTCCAGTTCGACCCGGGCGCGTCTCGGGTCGGCTTCGCCCGGGGAGGAGGCCACACGCCTGACGGCCTCGGCGAAGCGTCCCGCGTCCCCCGCGACCTCCACCAGCCCTTCGAACCGCTCCAGCTCCGGGAAGGGGGTCGAGACGACCGGACGCCCGACGGCCAGATACTCCTTCAGCTTCACCGGATTGCACGCCTGGATCCACTCGTTCCGGTTCCAGGGCATGACCAGGACATCGCACGCGGCCATGTAGCCGGGCACCTGCTCATACTCCCGCTTTCCGAGCAGGTGGACGTTCGGAAGGGCGCACCACCCCTCGGGCAGGGAGCAGCCGCCCACCAGCACGAATTGCGCCTCCGGCACCCGCTCTGCCACGCCGAGGAAAAGCTGGGCGTCGAACGTGTGGGCGTCGATCCCGCCGACGAAGCCGATCCGAGGCCTTGCGATCCCACGCACGTCCGGGGGCTCCTCACCCCGACGCCCCGCCTCCGCGAACGCCGCGTAGTCGCACCCGTGGTCGATGAACTCGGCGCTGCGGCACTCGGCCGCCTCCTGGCCCATCAGCCACGACGAGCAGAAGACCGTGAGGTCCGCCCGGTCCTTGAGCAGGCGGTCGAACCCCTTGATCCGCTGCTCGTTCACGCCGTGGAACGCCTCGAAGCGGTCGGTCCGCTGGTAGACCACCCCGACCGGGTGCAGACGATCGACCACCTCCGCTCCGGGCGGGCACGCGACCCAGACCAGCGGCCGGCGGATGCCGGCCCGGCGCGCGAAGGCGCGCACCTGGGCCGCCAGGGCCGCGCGGTTCAGGCCGGCCCCCATCCCCGCCGGCGCCACCAGCGGGCTCGCCACCCAGAACCGATCGCGCACCCGCACCAGCCCGTGGCGCAGGCTCTTGAGCTTGCGGGCGATGCGCCTGGCGAACATCGCCCCCTCGCCCACCCGCGGCACGCGCATGCCGATCGAGTTCACGTACAGCACCGGCACGACGCGCGACAGCTCGCGCATCATCTGCATGTCGTAGTGGCCCCGGTTGTGGTACCACCAGTCCTCGCCGCCGAAGCAGATGACGCCGTCGAAGTGCCTCGCTGAGCGTTCGGTCATTGTCCTTAACCCGTCATACTAGTACGCGGAGGGGCGATCGCTTCCAAGCTGCAGTGAGAGCGGCGCAGAGCGCAAACACAACCGCTACGTGCATGAGAGCCGGCAACTCCGGCCCGTACGCTCTCAGTACGGTCCCTACACCGATGTGCATGAGATAGATTCCCAGTGTAAGAGAGGCCAAATGTCGGACAGCGTCCGCAAATGGTATTGGCATGCTCCAGCCGATTGCCAAAACGGTGCCCCCGAGCAGCGTCGCGAATGGTACCGAGGCGTCCAGATTGAGCAGCAGAGTGACCCCAGCGCCGCAAACCATTGTGCCCACCCAAACGGAACGAGCTCGAAACGACCAGGCTGGCCCTTCGATTTGATTTCCCAGGAGGATGCCGAAGAACACCGACGGCACACCGATGGCCCATTGCGGCAGTGGATACGTCGACACCGATTCAAACACGAGAGCGCAAATCGGGATCGACGCGCCAGCGAGAATGAGGAGCGGAAGGCCTCTCGAATGCAGCGTCCGGACAAGCGGCCACGCTAGGCCGGCGAGGATGGTGGCGAGAAGGAGAAATACTATGAACCATAAGTGAATTGATGGTCCGGTGAGCGCCATCCATGCATCGAAGTATTCGCCTACCGATCTCTTCGCGACGAGCGCCTTTGCCACGTTGAAAGCGGCGTACATCGCGCTCCATGCGACCCAAATCAGTGCCAATCGGCCGGCTCTTCTGCTCAGGTTCTTGGTGCCAGCTCGTCTGAGGTCGAGCCCAAGAAACGCAATAGAGATCATAAGGAAGAGCGATACTCCTGGATTGCCAAGATTGACCGGTCTCGAGCCGGCATGGTGAAACCAAACAATCCCGAAACAGGCCAGGATTCTTAGGAACTCGACGGACGCGAGTCTCGACGAACGCGCGGGTGGTTCGCCCGGCTTGACCGATGGCGAAGCGCTCGGGCTCGCGGCGGCCGTGCTCATCACGCCTTGACCAGCCTATTGCCCATGTCGCTCGCTAGCCCGCGCATCGCGTTCCGCGTGTCCACGACCAGCTTCGCGTGCTTTGCGATCGTCTCGTAGTCGAACGCCGCGTGGTTGGTCACGATCACCACCGCGTCGTAGGCCGCGATGTTCTCCGCCGTCAGCTCCACGCTCGTCATGCTCAGGTCGTGCTTGCGCACCGGCACGGTGGCCGCCACGAAGGGGTCGCTGTAGTCCACGCCCGCCCCGAGGTGCCGCAGCTTCTCGATGATCTCGAACGACGGGCTCTCCCGCGTGTCGTCGATATCCGGCTTGTACGACAGCCCAAGCACCAGCACCCGCGAGCCCTTGAGCGCCCTGCCCCGCTCGTTCAGGGCTAGGATCGTCCGATCCACCACCCAGTCCGGCATAGACGTGTTGATCTCGCCCGCCAGCTCGATGAACTTCGTCGGCCGCCCCACCTCCTTGGCCTTCCACGTCAGGTAGAACGGGTCGATCGGGATGCAGTGCCCCCCCAGCCCCGGCCCCGGGTAGAACGGCATGAACCCGAACGGCTTCGTGCTCGCCGCCGCGATCACCTCCCACACGTCGATCCCCATCGCCGACAGGATCATCTTCATCTCGTTCACCAGCGCGATGTTCACCGAGCGGAAGATGTTCTCGAGCAGCTTCGCGGCCTCGGCCACCTCCGCCGAGCTCACCCGCACCACCTGCTCCACCCCGCGCTCGTACACCATCGCCGCAAGCTCGGTCGAGCGCTCGTCCAGCCCGCCCACGAGCTTGGGGATCGTCCGCGTGCTGTGGCTCTTGCGCCCGGGGTCCTCGCGCTCGGGGCTGAAGGCCACGAAGAAGTCCCGCCCGCACTCGAGCCCCGCGGCCGCCGGCGGCCGGGCCGCGAGAATCGCCTCCAAAAAGTCCTCCCGCGTCGTCCCCGGATACGTCGTGGACTCCAGCGCGATCAGCTGCCCCGCCCGCAGCGTCCGGCCGATCTGCTCCCCCGCCTTCACCACGTAGCTCAGGTCCGGCTCGTGGTGCCTGCCCAGCGGCGTCGGCAGGCACACGATGATCACGTCCGCCTCCCCCAGCCGGTCAAAGTCCGCCGTCGCCGCAAACCGCCCGCTCGCCGCGAGCGTCCGCGTCATCTCCGGCCCCAGGTGGACGAGGTAGTTCCGCCCCTCGGCCAGGGCGTCGATCTTCGCCCGGTCGATGTCGAACCCCAGGATCCGCATCCCCCCCTCGTGCAGGGCGTGGGCCAGCGGCAGCCCCACATACCCCAGCCCCACGACGCCCACCAGCGCCCGCCCCTCGCCGATCGCCGACTTCAGCCCCTCGTACGCCCCGCTCATGGCTCACCCTTCCTCGCCCGGGACCCGCCCGGTCTCGATAAACGCCCTGATCCCCGCGATCAGCCCCGGGCTCGCCCACGGAGAGATCGACCCCGCCGCCCGCATCGAATCGATCCCGTCGAGCTTCGCCTTCAGCTCCACCTCGTCGAACGCCACCGACACCCGCCCCTGCTCCGCGAACCGCCGCGCCGTCGCCACCTGGTGATCGTTCCGCGTCTCGCGCAGGTCGCCCCGCCGCGGCATCACCAGGATCGGCTTCCCGGCCTCAAGCGCGGAGATGATCGAACCCATCCCCGCGTGGGCCACAAGGATATCGGACTCCGCAACCCGCCTCCGGAACTCCTCCGGCTCGAGAAACTGCGTCCACTCCATGTGCCGCGGCCGCCAGTCCGTCGGGCCGATCTGCGCGAAGACGTCCTTCCGCCCCCGCTCCCCCGCCCACTCGTCCACCGCACGCGTCATGCGGTCGAACGGCATCTGCGCCCCCACCGTCACCAGGATCACAGCACCGCCCCCAGGCACCGCGGCCGCTCGCCCCCCTCGCCGCCCGCCCCCGCGTCCCCCTTGTCACCCCCCTCGGCTCCCTCGGCCAGATGGGGCCACTGCGTCAGCCACAGGTCCGCCCACCGCCGCACCAGCCGCCCCGTCATCGACATCTCCTCCACGTTCGCGATCGAGTCCAGCCAGATCGTCCTCGCCCCCAGCAGCTTCCCGAACCGCAGGGCGAAATACCCCGGCGCCGCCCCCGTCGAGACGATCACCCGCGGCCGCTCACGCACCAGGATCCACACCAGCTTCAGGCACATCCTGACCAGCCCGACCTTGTCCCACCGCGTCGCGTCGTTGATCACGTAGAAAGGAACGTCCCCCACGTCCGCCTTGTACGACCCCCGCACCGTCACATACGCCACCCGATGCCCCTCGAACGCCGGCCGCAGCCGCAGAAGCTGCACCCAGTGGCCTCCGCCGGAGGAGACGGCGAGGATCCGCGCCTTGTTCTTCGGCCCCTCGCTCATGCCTTCGAGTTCCCGGAGAGCAGATCCGAGTATCGGCAGAATCGGAACCCCGCCGCCTTCCCCGCCGCGAGGATCTCCCTCGTCACCGCCAGGACATACTCCTGCCGGGCGGCCTGGTCCGCGTGCCCCTCGCGGTCGAAGTCGTGCAGCAGCACCACGCCCCCGCCCCGCTCGACGACCGACCTCGCGATCGCCTTCGGATCCGGCAGCTCCGGCCACGTGTCGCCCGAATCGATGGTCCACCACGCGATCCGCCGCCCCCGCGCCAACGCCGCGATCCACGTCGCGAGCGTCATCTTGCCGTAGGGCGGCCTCACCAGCCGCGGCCGATCGCCCACGATCTCCGCGGCCCACCCGTCGTCCGCCAGGTCCCGCACTGCCGCCCACGGCCACGTCTTCCACGCGTGCAGATGCCGGCGCGAGTGCGTCCCCACCTCGTGCCCTGCCTCGACCACCCGGCGCACCGTTTCCGGGCTCGACCCCGCCCGCGACCCGAGCACGAAGAACGTCGCCGGCGCCCCCCCGAGCGCCTCCAGCACCCGCCCCGTGAGCGACGGTCCGGGGCCGTCGTCGAATGTCAGTGCGACGAGGCGCCCGCGACGGCTCGCACCCGTCATCCGCGACCGCTGCGCCGCGCGGTGCAGCAGTGGGGGGGCGAACCAGGCCGAGCACACGACGAGAACGACAGCCGAGATGATCCCGGCAAGCTCAGCCACCAGCCCCGCCCTCCATCGCCTCGCGCAGCACGCCCCCGATCGCCACCCACGACTTGGTCAGCCCCTTGAAACGCTCGGCGTAGAGGTGGGCGTCGGGGAAGCACTCGCGGAGCTCGCTCTGCTTCATCAGCCGCACCTCGCGCACCAGCTCGGTCGCTTCTGCCTTGTCCGGGCACGGCCCGCGCCAGCCGCACCTAAAACGCCGCAGCAACGCGATCCTCGTGCCCGTCGGCATCCACTGCCACCCGGGCACGTGGAAGTGCGGCTCGATGGGAAACCAGTAGTTCGGCGTCTGCACCCAGTAGCCCTTCGCGACCCTCCGCACCTCCAACGCCATCTTCCGCTGGTTCTCCAGCGTGAAGAGGTGCTCGATCACCGAGTTGCTGAACGCGACGTCGAAGCTCTTGTCGGCATGCTCGTGCATGTCCGTGGCCGAGCCCACCGTCGAGCGGATGTTCGCGTGCGCCGACTCCTCACCCGCCAGGTTGAGCAGCGTGATCTGGCAATCGTCGCGATCGGCCCAGCCGCGGTGCTCCCAGAAGGCCACGGTCCCTCCAACGTCGAGGATACGGACCGGGCGGGCCAATGGAGCCATCAGCCGCTCGAACATCGCGAAGCGCTTCGTGCGCATGCGGTTGGAGAGGCTGTCGTCGGCGTGGACATCCGCGAGCGTGCGTAGGCTGACCATCGATGGGCCTCTCCATGGTTAGTTGGAAAGTGTCTATGCGGGCGAGACCAAGCAACCTTGCACCCGGCAATCCGGTGCAGCCGGATTGAGCGAACATCAATACGTCAATGCCCGCCAAAGAACTCTGTATATACGTGTATTACGCAATATAATTCATTAATACGCCTATGCAAATATCATAATCGACGGCAACGGCTGTATACGTGTTCAGCCAGTCGCAACACGGCTCCTGCCGCGGGTCCTGAGGCCAGTTCGGTGGTGTTTGCACTCCTCCGCTCGATGCCCCCCATGCGGACCTTGAAGCGATACACGTCGGGATTGTGATCAGGGTCAATGCCACCCAGATCGTAGACAGCGCAGCCACTCTCCTTCGCATCTCGAATCGCGGTCCATTGCAGCAGGTAGCCCGCATTGAGCTTTAGAGCCTCGGGCGTCGACGCGCCCAGAATGTACGTGGCAGTGCCGCTGTGCAACCATGTGACTATGCCGCCAACATCGGTGCCGTTGTGAACCGCAAAATAACATGTCAAGCGGTCTTCTGGAGACGCGGCTCGCTGATGACGTGAATAAAACTCCGGGCCGAGCACCGTCATGAATCCCTTTCGAGCGACGGTGGCTTGATACAGCGGGGCAAACCGCTCGACGGCGTCGGGGCCATCGGCGATCTCAACTTCCGCGCCCTTGCGGCTCGCGCTGTTGAGGCTGTTGCGCCACTTCTGGTGGAAGGCGCTCCGAATGGTCTCGAGCGGCGGGGCAAGATCGAGCACAATGGTGCGGTAGGCCTGCTCGCCGAGCTTCCAGCCTCGTCTACATGGAGGCCAAGGCTTAGGGAGTTCGGTGAGCGCCGGCGGGGCGATTCTGACCAGGCCTCGGCACTTCGCCAGACAGGCCTCCGCGGCGGAGTCGGTCAGTTCCGAGTAGTCGACGCCCTCCGTGTGGTTGAAGAGCACCGGACCGCGGCTGATGTAGTGGACCGCGAGGGGTAGGCCCGGGGCGTGCTTCACGCGAACTGCAGCGCACCCGATCGGCTCGCCTCCGCGGGAAAAGATATAGAAGTTAGCTTCAGAGCGCTGGTGCGCCGCAAGGGTTCGAGCGTATGTCCAGCTCTGCGCATAGCTGAACGCTGCGCTACGCCGATAGAGCGTGCGCCATTCATCGGGCGTCTCACAAAGAATGTATTGGATCGGCTCTCGCATGTGGCTAGCGGTGGGCTTTGATCCAGGTTCGGGCGGCGCACGAGAAACGTGGCAGAGCGCCGGACGTCCGTAAGCGAGAGATGGCCTTGTCGTTGGCGTTGGCCTCGCTAATCGTGGTGCGTGCGTGGAGCCAGCCGCCGAGTGTCGGCCCTACACCGTCGCTTGTGGAGACTGAGCGATATCCGCTTTCGTGGAGTGTCGCCAGTACGGCACGGTCGTAGGCACCGAACGGGCACGCGGCATCGTGCACAGGGACGCCGAGGGCAGCCTCCAAGGTGGCCTTTGAACCAGCGACTTCTGTTCGGAGTGTCTCCGGGCCGAGCCCGCGCCACGGGATGTGCGCCACGCCGTGGCTGCCGATCGTCATACCGGCATCGATCAGTTCGCGTAGGTGGCCCACTTCGAGAAAGCCTTTTACGCCCAGGCGCCCAGAGCATACGAAGAAGGTGGCGCGCAGGCCACGTTCACGGAGTCTCGGCAGGGCGATGGAGTAGTCGGAGAGGTTGCCATCGTCAAACGTGATGACCGAACCGGGTGCTTGGGCTACCGCATCAAGAGCTCGCTCGAAAGAGTCTAGGCAGAGCCACACCCGGGATTCGTCGCTTGAGATCGGACGCGCCGGCTCTCCGATTCCATGGAATGTCACTCTGAGGGGCTGGGTCATCGGGATCGTTCGGTGGTCGGCGGGCGGAACGAGGTCGATATGAGCGGTCTGGAGCATGAGCATGGAGGTGGATAGGTGGGTCGCGCCCGGATTGATCCTGAGCGCGGATCAGCAGTTGTCGATACCCTGCTTCGGGGCGAGTGGGTCCGGTGCGGGAGGGGCTGCGGTCGAGTCGTCACCGCGTCGCAAGCGGTACATCGCGGCCCAGTATAGAGGTGGGAGCTGTGGCCTCTTGCCGCGGGCAATCTCCCCGAACAGGGCTTGCAGGCCTTTGCGGAACATCCAGAAATCTAGCAGGAAATCCCCGAGCGCCGCCAGGGAGCGCGACCAGTGGCGTTCGATCAGCAGAGACTGGGCTTTGACCATGCGAACAATGCGGTCCAGGCTGTCCTGGCGCGACGCCCCGCCGAAGTGGATGATTGTGGGTTCGGGCGCAAAGAGTGGTCGAGCGCCCAACGCCTGTGCCCGGAGACACAGATCGGCCTCCTCGCCATACATGAAGAATGCGCGATCGAACCCGCCCAGGCGTCGCCACAGATCGTGGGTGACTAGCAGGAAGCACCCGGTGACGATGTCCACGTGCCTAACTGAATCCCGCGCCCAGCCGCCATACCCCTCAGAGTTGAACGCCGAGACGCCGCCCAAGGCTGTCGACAGCCCGGTCGAACGGCAGAACAGGCCCCAGGGCGTGGTGCGTCGCCAGCAACTGGTGGGGTCCACTTTCCGTGAACCGTCGAGCGTCCTGCCACCCCAAACGCCGGCATCGGGATTCGCCTGCGCGAATGCCACCAGCTTGTCGATCGCCTCGTCGAGCACGACCGTGTCGGGGTTGAGCAGCAACAGGTACTCGCCTCGGGCGTACCCGGCGGCGAGGTTGTTGGCCGCGGCGAAGCCAAGGTTGGCCCCGGCGCGGATCAGATGGACGCGCTCGGCGAACTCCGCCTCGATCGCTTCGGCCGAGCCGTCGCCGGACTGGTTGTCGACCACGATCAGCTCGAACGGCGTGCGTGCGGTCTGCTCGAAGACCGAGCGCAGACAGGCGAGCGTCATTTCGCGCGTGTTGTAGCTGACGACGATGACGGTCACCCTGGGGGTGCCAGCGGGGCGTGCTTCGTTCATGGGTTCGCCTCCCCCAGCCCCGCGGCCCGCTGCGCCGCCTGTGCCGCCGACGCCTTGGCCAGGTAGCGCCGCACGGTGCCCAGCAGGCTCTGGGCCATGGACCGGGGCGCGAGCCGCACGAAGCGGTGGAGCGTCGGGAAGCCCTCGTATCGCGGCGTGGGCTGGCCGGCCAGGCGCAGGGAGAGCAATTGGCCCCAGAGCCGGCCGCGCGTTCGCAGCAGGTTCGGCTGCGAGCGGGGCAGCAGCGTGCTGTCTCGGGTCGAGAGGGTTAAGTATCCATCCTCAGCGGCCCGGCGCAGCGTCTCTAACCCCCGCCCAGTTCGGGCGACCAGAAGCGAGCTGCCCGCCTCGCCGGCCTCGACCGGCCGGTACCAGGGGTCGCCCACCGCCACGTCGGCCAGCTCACCGGTGTGGTCGGGGCAGATGTAGCAACGCCATTGGCGGTACCGCTGGAGGAAGGCCCACGACTCGGCGTAGCTCAGGTGCGCTTCCCGCGCTGCGCCTCCATCCTGCCATCGGACGACCCACTCCCCCGGCCACCCATTGCCGCGGTAGCGCAGGCTCGTCACGGTCGAGGGGTCCTCCACGCCGGCCTTCCGCATCAGGTCGAGCGTGGCCTGGGTCGAGGGCGTGCCTGCGCAGAAAAAAGCGATCACTAGGCCGAGCTTCTCGTCGAGGCGAGGATCCTGTCGCCGGGCCATCTGCGCCCCGGCGGCGTCGCACGGCTTGCCGATGAACACGCACGGCGCGGGGGCCTCCCTCACGCGCGGCAGCCCCTCGCACGGGCTGGCCGGCGCGTACCGGGACCCCGTCGCTCCCGCCAACTCCGCCCGCGAGCGGCTGAGCACGGTGCGGTTGAGGTAGGGCCGGTCGGGATCGGGCGCCGTGTGCAGCACGCCGTGCATTCCGCCCCGCTCGAGGGCCCAGAGGGCCAGGGCCGTCGCCGCCCCGCCGCTCGAGCCGGCCCGGCGGATGGCCGGGTCGGCCGCGTGGCCTTCCCAGACCTCCAAGACCGGACCCCAACTGCGGCGCAGGGAGCGGTCGAGCCCGGGGTCGGATTCGTCGAAGGCATGCTCCAGCGCTGCTCCGGGGCAGGCGGCCACGGCCGCACGCTCGGTCTCGTCGGGCGCGCCATCCCCCGATCCACTGTTGATCCGCGCCGGCCTGCGTCCAACTGCCGAGACATCGACCATGTGATACCGCTGCGGCGCCACGCCGGCGCAAGTGCCGCAGCCGGAGCAGAGCTCAGAGGTCGAAATCGCACCAATGTCACCGGGTGGCATTATTGTGTCTGGCCCTCACAGGATCTTGGACGAAACAACGTGCTTCAGCGTTGCGTCGACCGCATGGTACCCGGCTCTCTCAAACATCGTCAGGGCCGGGGTGTTCCAACGTGCGGTGAGTGCTTCGATCGCACGCGCGCCGTGATTGCGTGCCAGGTCGTCGGCTGCTGCGAGCATTCGCCGTCCCAGCCCGTGGCCGCGGCAATTCGGACAAACACCGATGAGTTCGATCCACGCACGCGGTCTTGGGCGAGCGGCCGTTTGGAGCCTAGAGGCGTCCCAAGGCAGGGAGGCACAACGCTGACGCCACTCCCGTATGCGCGCGAGAGGCGCGTATACAGCGATACCGCACAGATCTGCCGGGCTTCGGCGGGCCGCCTCCATTTCATGGCGGAAAGCGCCCTCGTCCAGCACCACGAGTAGGAACCCCCCGAGGTTGCCTCGATCGTCGCCGGCAACCACGGTGCGGGCCGCGGCGGCCGGCAGAGCGTGCTCC
The DNA here is from genome assembly GCA_964435785.1 of uncultured Phycisphaeraceae bacterium. Classification (GTDB taxonomy): domain Bacteria; phylum Planctomycetota; class Phycisphaerae; order Phycisphaerales; family UBA1924; genus PNC22. The sequence continues at coordinate 116,759 of CAYTAH010000008.1, forward strand.
CAGTACCGCTGGGCGTAGGCGCTCAGCGGGGACCATCTCGCGCTCCAAGGGAGACACTGCCGAACGAGCGAGGCCATTGCTGTGGCACTCCTATCTGCTTCCCTTAGCTCAGTGATCGAAAACTCATTCACCGTTGACGCCCTCAGGGTGGGGTCCCGTCGTTCGATGTGCTGCGTGTGCCCGCCAGAGCCGTTTCGCGCGACCGGCGATCTTGGTACCCGCCAACCGCTGAACTGTGTGATGTACTGACGTCGCAGTCGCCGCGGCGTTGCGGACCATGGTCGCCCGTAGCGTGGGTGACGTGAGCAAGAGCGTCACCTCTTGCTCGCAGTGTGATCCATAAATCTGTTTATATTGGGCATCCCCGAACCCGTAGTCGACCCAGTGCATCCCTCGCTCGCAGCTGTCACGGATAACCTCGAGTAGTAGATGCTTGCCCGGCGAATATCGACTGTGCTCGGCAAGATGCGCCATAGCGATAATATGTGTCACGCGCTCGTGATGCGCAGCGAGTACGAATGCGATGGGATCGCCTCCGATGCGAAACTGGTGGCAGGCTAGGCAGCCGAGAGAGGCGAGCGACTCTAGCATTGTCCGCCAGACGGGATCTTGCCGCACCATACCCCCGACCTTGGCGTGGTACGTTCGGCTGCCGATCGCCTCGCAAGCAGCGAGGATTGTCTCGACCTGGTCCGGCGAGCCGAGAACCACATGCTCAAGCGGCCTGTTCAAGGTCTCTTCGAGTTTCCTTCGCTCCCACCGAAGCCGCTGTCGATGCTTACTGGAATGTCGGGCCAATAGCGCCTCAAATGTCTCTGGCAATTGAAGACGCCAGTGACACTCCGCAGCTAAAGCCGTCGCGTGTCGGTGACGTTTGACAATCTGCGTAAATTCTGAATCAGCCGGCAACTTAGCAAAGACGATCTGTTCCGCCCCGTGCTCGCTACGGAGCCACACAGGCAAAGCGTGGGCGATCACTTCAGGATGGCAGGACCCGATGATCCCCTTATAGATAATTGTGTACGTAAGGAGAGAAGGCAGCCGGATGCTCAAGTAGCCAACTCGGATCCGCTGCGTCTCCCTACTAAGGCGACCAAGAACGATTGAACTGCGCCCGGCCTCGTCGCTAACTCGGAGCGGGAGTGGAGTGGTGCGGAGCGCAGTTGCAACTGCCAAGTAGAATGAGGGCGACGATGTGTAGGGCCGCGCATTTGCGTCCGGCTGCATAGCGGACACAGAATCGCACAGTTCAGCGATCGGGATGGCTTGCACAATGGCGGGTGACATAGTATAGATTCACTTTGCGTATGAACTGATCCATTACGGGACGCCGCCAGCGGGCTCATTGCGGGTGGTGCGCGTCGCGCATTAAGCGCGGCGCCATCTGCGATACGTTAACAGTCAGTGCGGGTATGAGTACAGTTAATACTAATATCTGGCCAAAGTAGTTGACGCCTAACCACGAGATTGCGTGAACGAACATCGCAACGCCAAGTGCCCAACACATGCCGGCGTGCAATCGAAATGTCGCTTGTTCTAGGTGACGCGCAGTGCGCCCAAGGGTCGCAAATGTATCCCACAAGAAGCCAATAAACAGAAATAACGTAATCGCGCCCCCGCGGACGGCTTCTAGCACATATTGATTAGTGATATCATAGACCGGGATTGTAGCCCAGGAGGCAGTTGAAGACGTGCCAATCAGAAACCAGCTATCTGTGTTACGAAGCCACTGATCAATGACATTGAATCGATGCCAGCCGGTCGAGCCGCCGACAATGTCGATTCGTGCTATGAGGTGCCACACCGGCGCTTCCATCACTAAATGAAGGCATGCAAGAGTTAAGATCACTGCGATACGGATGAAAGCAAAGTGGGCGCGGAGAAAGAGAAGTGCTGCGGCGACGACTCCAGCTAGAACAGATACGACAGGTCCGCTTGAGGCGCACGTAGCTATAATCGTCAACGCAGCAACTGACCCGGCAACAGCCAGCACTTTGAAGGTGGCCCCACGGTGCCAGAATAAGCTTGCGATGAGCGGAAGAGCCACCGCCCAGTAGGTGCCGGCAAGAATGGGATGTGCAAACGCACCTTGGCAGCGAAGCCGGCCCTCCCGTTCACGTGTAATCAGCTCCACGCCGCCCATCAATCCGAACACATTGTATTGCGTAAACTGTTCGTTGATGAAGGCGATCGCAACCGGCAGCGACATAATGGCGAAGCAACAAAACAGCAGGCGCAAGCTGCGCCAACTAGTCACCGCCATGCGAGCTAGGAAGTAGGCGGCGAAGTAATCAAATGCCCATCCAAGACGGTTGTTGAGCGTGGCAATAGATGGCTCGCGTATTAAGTAGATTAGAACTCCCGAGCAGAGCCAGAGAATGAGCCAAGTATCAATGCGGTGCCAGCGAGGAAGGCGTTGGGTCTGGGCGATAAGTAAAAGGGCCCGGAGTAGGCCGGCGAGGAGTGTCAGCCGGAGAATGGTCCAGTCCATCCCAAAAAGTACGATTCGCTGAGCCGGTGCGACGAAGCATCCAATCAGGATGACGGGCCACAATATATAGGCGGATCGCACGGCAAATAGCAGCACCACGCCGGCAGCAAGCAAGATAAGGGCCGCGGGATGGATCCACGTCGTGCCGAAGTATGCTTGGTCCCAGAATTGCGTATCTTCCATCACACCACCGCCCGCTTCCTGGCGCCCATGCGGCGGAGCAGGCGGCGCGTCGCCCCGCCCCGGTCGAGGACCCGGACCACAAGCAACGCCCCGGCGCTCGCCGACAGCACTACGCCCGTGCCAACCGCTCCCCAGTGTCCCGCGCCCGTCGGCGGGGCCCAGGCGTGCGCCGCCAGCGCTGCACCAGAGGCTGCGATCACGCCAGCCGAGGGCCCGAGCAGCGCCCCCGGTGGAAGTCCCCCACGCCACGTCGCGAACGCCGCCGCGCCCAGCGATGCAACAGCTTCAGCCCCAGCCGATGCCAGCGCCAGCGAGGCTAGGCTCGCTCCTTCCATGGCCAACCATACCACGGCCCCAAGCCCCGCCGCACGGATAATGTTGCCGACCATCGGCGTCGAGGTCTGAAGCCCCGAGATCGCCGCAACGTTTGTCGATCCCCGAGCGAGGCGCACTGCTTCGCCCGCCGCCAGCGCCGGCACGAGCGCCCGCGCCGGGTCGTAAGCCGGCCCGTAAAGCAACGCCAGCAGCGCATCGCCCACCAGCACCAGCGGCACCAGGCCCCCCAGCGCCGACCCGGCCGTCAGGAGCATGTACCGATGCGCCCGCGCCGCGTACTGCACGCGATCGGTCGCGGCCGATTGGGCCAGAAAGGGCATCCCCACGACGGTCGCCACCCGCGAGAATACACCGGCCGGTCTCATCGCAAGCATCGCCGCCACGCCCCAGAATGCCAGCGACTCCTCCCCATAGATCCGGATCACCACCACACGCTCACCCTGGCTGATCGCGAACATCAGCGCCCCACTGATCAGGAGCGGCCAGCCCAACCGAAGCGCCGTCCGCGTCACCTCACGATCGTACCGGCACGCGAAGCGCCGCTCGGCCAGCAGGTGGGTCACTACGAGATACACCCCGCTCTGCACCACCACCAGGTACATCACAGAGGCGTAAGTCCCGTCCCACGCCGCCAGGGGCCACGCCGCCGCCAGCGTCACGGCCTGCGAGAGCAGGTCCGCCTGCGCCTGCGGCCCGAAGCGGTACGTCCGGTGCGCCCGCAACACGTCGAGGTGGTAGAAGCCCCTGAGGAAAGGAACTATCGCCAGCGCCGAGAAGGCCCACGCCGCGTCCGGACGCCCGAACAACGCCGCCATCCACGAGCCCGTCGCCGCGACCAGCAGCGCCAGCCCCACGCCTCGCACGGCCTGCACGAAGTGCAACGCCCGCTGGAGCCGGGGGTCGTCCCCGTCCCGGCCCTGCAGCAGCACGCGGTTCACGCCCAGGTCGGCCACCATCTCGATCAGCGCGATCACCACGAAAAACGCCACGCCCAGCCCAAACTCCTCAGGCCCCAGCAGACGCGCCACGATCACCTGACGCGCAAGGGCCATCGCTTGCCCAGCGACGTAGGCCCCTCCGACCACGCCGCCACCCGTGATGGCACCGCGAGGTGGAGTCATGCGGCTCGATCTCGGGCTGAACTTCGCACCAGGTCTGTCACGATCCGCATTTGCGCTACGGCCGTCTCGCGAACGGTGGGCAGATGCTCGGCAAGGGATTGCCGGGCCGAGTCCCGTGCGTCGAAACTGGCCAGCAGCCGCTCCACGACCGCTTCGGTGTCGGCTTGTCTCGGGTCCGCCACATGCTCGCCCTGCCCGCATGTCTCGAAAACGCCCAGGGTCTTGATGCTGTAGGCGACTGCGGCGGTGGGCACGCCCTGCGAGAGCCCGGCGATGGTCGCGTGCATCCGCGTGCCGCAAAACCAGTCGCACTTGCCGATCAGGCCCTTGACATGGCGCGGGTCGACGTAGGCGGGGGCGATGGCGACGCGCTCGCGCGCCGGGGCAGGCAGTGACGCGGCGAGGCGCTCGGCCGCCTGGATGTCCGACTCGTAGTGCCCGGGCGGGGTCACCACATGGGGCACGAGCAGCACGCGGGCCCCGCGCTCGACGAGGCCTTGGGTGAGGGTGCGGGTCAGGGCCTCGTAGTCCGCGACGAAGCCGAAGCTTTCCCGGGCGCGCCGGGGGTCGTTGTAGATGAGTCCGCTGACGTTTAGCCCCGCGACCGGGGCTTCGCGTCCCGCGAACCACTCTCGCGCGGGGGATGGCACTGCGCTGGAGTCGGGCTCGGAGAAAGGGAGCAGGAACGCCACATCGACCCCACACCGATGCCGCTCCGGATCGAACGCGTCCCCGAGCAGGTCCTGTAGCACGCGGAAGCTACGCTGGTCTCTAGCCAGCGCGATCGCGGCGCACCGGACGATTTCGGAGGCCACGCGCCTCGCCTCGGCCGAGTCGAAGGGCCCGTAGGTCTGCGGTAGGAGCACGAGCGGCTTGCCGAGACGCTGGGCCATGAGCTTGGGAAGCGTGATCGAGCGGAATCGGTGCGGCCCGTATAGGTCGGTGAAGCTGTCCCCGCCGCTGATGTCGAGCACGGCGTCGGCTTCACGGAGTCGCGCCGCGGCGTAGTTACCCCCGCCGCGCCACAGGCCCGAGAGCACGTGGACCGTTTGCATCGTCTCGGGGCGATAGAAACGCCGGGAGTGCCGGCAGCCGCACCGAACGACGCCCTCCCCGAATCCATCCAGCGGCCCGTGGCCATGGGAATGGTCCATGAGGGTGATCTGCGCGTTGCCCCCGCACGTCCGCACGACCGCGTCGAGGACCGAGTGGCCGAGCGCCGACACACCGAGGTTGCCCGTGTCGAGCGCGCAGCCGAAGAGGCACACGCGAGGCGAATCGATGCTCACCCACACCCCCCGCCCCTCTTGGGAGCACGCGTCGTGCCCTGGACTTACCTCGGCTGATCCTGTACCCACGGGGGTGTTCCGGCGCCGTACGCTCCGCGATCGGGCGGTGCGACCGGGCCCTCGGTGGCGTCGTCTCCGTAGGGCCTGCCGATCGGGTCGCCTCCATTGTTGTGATAATCCGGCCAGACGTCGAAGAAGTGGTTGCTCAGGAACGTTGTCCCCGGGAGGTCACTCTCGTCCGGATTTGACGAACCGCTGAAAGACTGCGGGTCAGACAGCGACATCCATTGAAAGACGTTTCTCGACCAGATGGCGTTGCGGCTTCCATAGTATCCGTAGTCATAGCTACTGTCCGAAAGTCCGATGTGAAATGGCGAGCCAATGAATGTATTGTAACTAACTAGCAGGTGATCAAACTCTGCACAGAACTGGTTTTGATCGGGGTATCCAAACAGCGAAATGGCGCAATTCACGATCGCTACGTCTCTGTGGTTGTTCCCACGTGTGAACAGTCCTTGCTCCTTGGCGTCCGGGGCGACCAAGCCGTATAGAATTATGTTCTCCACATAGTCAGGCCGCGGCTGCCAGATATCTGCGTGGTGATCCGTGCCCTCCGCATTCTGCTTGAGCACCTTGCAGTTGAACAGGGCGAGCCCCGCGGGGAAAGCGTCGTTATCGATGCCGTTGATGACTACAGATCGCGCGAGTGAAGCGGACACCACTGCGTGGCCGACACGTTCAAACAGGGTATCCGTAACATAGATTCCCCAGTACCAACTCCCGTTCCAAAAGCTTCCACCACTTCTGAATGTACAATCATCTAGCCAGAGCACGTTGTTGCTGCCCGCGGCGAACAATTGAATAGCGCTTGGGAAAGATGCGCTGCGGATACGGACCAAGTGAGTCAGAAAGCCTCCGTCCTTCGAGGCGACGAAGCGAACGCGGCCTTTCTCAATACCCTTCGCCGCTGTTATTGTAGCCCAGCGATGCCAGGTCTTGGGGCTGGTCATGTACTCCTCGCGACCCCACGTGTAGTCCCCCGGTTGCAAGTACACCGTCGCTCCATCGGCGGAGCCGTACTCCTCGCTAATCTTGTGCAACGCGCGGAACGGGGTGCGGAAGGGCCGGCCGGGATTGCCGACCTGGCCCGTCTCGTCACTCCCGTTGACCGCGTCAGCCCAGGCTTGCGGCTCGGGCAACGTGCCGTGGGCATTCACGCTTAGCACCATCGAGTGGTTGCCGCGGCGGAACTCCAGACTGTTCTCGATCGGCCCGGCTAGCAGCCTCGGTAACCCCGCTCCTTTCGGCACCGCCACCGCGCGCACTTCGACCAGCCCGTCCTTCCTAAAGAGCGACGGCCGCAGCGTGACGCAGTACTCCCAAACATTCGTCCGCGGATTGAGCTGCATCTTCTTGACAGGCGCCCACGGGCCCTTGTCCACCGAGAACAGCACCTGCTCGATCCCGTTCATGTGGAACGCCACCACCCCGATCGTGAAGTCGTCCGTGATCGTCTGGTACGGCACCACGTCCCACCGCGCGATCGCCTTCGCGTCGTACCCCCGGTCCGTCGGCTCGCCCACCGGCGGCGGCTCCTGCGTCGGCCCGTCCCAGCCGTCGCCCGGCTCGAGCACGATGAATTCGTCGAGGACGTACCCGCCGTCCTTGCCGCTGTCCCCGTCCGGGCGCCAGCCGCGCCCGGCGCGCCGCTCGGCCATCCCGTCGCCCGCGACGACGGGGTCGCGCAGGTCGTCGAGTGAGCGCCGGTCCGGCCCGGCGGCGGCCGTCGCCCCCCGCGTCATGGCCCCCAGGTCGGCCTCGATGGTCCGCGTGCCAAGGTAGGGGTGGGACAGCCGCACGCGGCTGTCCACCCGCCCCGTCGGTGCCCGGAGCGAGACGCGTCCGCCGCCGGGGGTGAGGTCCGGGCGTGCGCCGGCCTGGGCGCCCGCCGCCGGGTGCGGGTCGCGCAGCCCCAGCTCGCGCTCGGTCTCGGGGGTCTGGGCCCGGAGCACGGTCCCGCCGCCCGACCCGAGGAGGGTCAGCGGCCGGCCGCGCGGCACGCGGAGCGTGACCACGCTCCCATCCGGCTTGGATATGCGGACGGTCTCGAACTCGACCGCGGCGTGCTTTGCGCCGAGGACGAGGTCTCCCGGCCCCGCCGCGGCTGAGATGCCGATGCCGATGGCACAGAGCACCGCGACCGCGAGGCGCGTCACGAATCCCCTACGTCGGACCCGGTGAGCCGGCATGGACACGCTCCTAGGTTACCACCCCGGCGTCTGCTTGCGGTATCGGCCGAGGGAGGCTTGGGGCTTGTCGTATTCGCACGGTCTGCCCATCTTGCCGGGCGGACAAGCCACCAAGTCTGTCCAGTCGCCACGCCTGTCACCGGCTGCGCCACCCGATTTTGGCGCAGGGGGCGTGGGGTCTTGCGGCGCGAGCATAGTCTGATAACGAACCCCCGTGTTGGCATTTCTTGCGCAAAGCTCCCGGCCGGCGCAGAAGGTAGCACTCCTCCCCCCTTGACCTCCCCGGCGTCTGACGCGACGCCGACAAAACGTACGGGCGCACCGCGCCCCGGGTTTGTCGGGAGGACGCGCCGTGGCGATTCGCAAGCACATCAAGGGAAACGCCCGGGTCCGCCCCGTCCCCTTCGGCCCCGAGCCGCTCGAGCCCCGGCGCCTCCTCTCGGCCTTCACGGCCGAGGAGGTCTACCTCGCCGAGCTGATCAACCGGGCCCGGACCGACCCCCAGGCCGAGGCCCTGCGCCTGGGCATCGACCTCACCCTCGGACTCACCACCGACCAGCTCGCCCTCTTCGGCCCGGTCGAGCCGCTGGGCCTCGATCTGTCGCTCACCACCGCCGCCCGCGCCCACAGCCTCGACATGCGCTCGCGCGGCTTCTTCGACCACATCAACCCCGACGGCCTGAACCCCACCGAGCGGGCCTGGGCCGCGGGCTATCCGGGCACGGCCGGCGAGAGCATCGCCTCCGGCCAGGCCAACATGGACGAGCTGTATTACGACTGGATGGACTCGCTCGCCAACCGCATCAACATCCTGAGCCTGTTCGCCGAGTTCACGAGCGGCTTCCACTACGACGAGATCGGCCCCGGCTTCGCGACCGGCGACCCCGACCTCGACGACCACTACACCGCGATGTTCGGCGACCCCGGCCCCGGCTCGACCGCCCGGCTCCTCGGCGTCGTCTACGACGACCTCGACGGCGACGCGTTCTACTCCATCGGCGAGGGCGCGGGGAACGTCCGGATCGACGTCGCCGCGGCGGGCGCGCCGGACGTCGTCGTCGCGACCTTCACCACCGACGCGGCCGGCAACTACCAGCTCGACCTCGGCGACGGCTCCTGGCTCGTCACCTTCACGGACCTCGCGACGGGCGACGTCGTTGAGAAGAGCGCCGTGACCGCGGGCGAGAACGTCAAGCTCGACGCGATCCTCTCCGAGTTCGCCCCGCCCTCCGGTGACGGGGGTGGCGACGGAGGGGGTGGCGGCGGCGGTGATGGCGGCGGTGATGGTGGAGGCGGCGGCGACGGCTCGGGCGGAGATGGCGGAGACGGCGGCACGCAGGACGACCACGCCGACGACGGCGACTTCGCCAACGCGACGCTGATCACGGTCGGGTCCGAGAACACGGGCGCCTCGGCCGGCGAGCTCCACGTGCCGACCGACACCGATCTCTTCTACTTCACCGCCCCGGTCTCGGGGCAGCTCAGCGTGACCCTCGACACCTCCGCCGGCTCCCTCCTCGGCCAGCTCACGCTCCGAAGCGACGCCGGCCTCGCCCTCGCGATCGAGGCTGCCGAGCCGGGCGAAACCGCGGTGGTGCTGGTCTGGAATGTGCCCGCCGGGGCCCAGTTCTTCCTCGCCGCGGCCGGCGCGGACGGGGCCTCCTCCGGCGGTTACACGCTCTCGCTCCTGATCGACGCCGCGGGCGACGGCTCCGGCGACGGAGGCGACGGCGGCAACGGCGGCAACGACCCCGAGAACGACGGCCCGCCCGTCGACATGACCAGCGACGCCTCCGGCGCGATCGTCCTCGTCCGGACCGACGACACCGGCCGCCCGATCCTCTATCTCCAGCAGGCCGACGGGTCGTGGCTCAGCGTCGACCTGGTGGGCGAGGCCGGCGGCCCCACCCCCGAGGGCCGCTTCTCCACCTTCATTGATCCTGCCTCGGGACGCCCGGTTATCGTCAGCGCGACTTCGGGTGGCCTCGCCATGTACCTCCAGGGCGCCGACGGCTCCTGGAGCGTGCGCAATCTCTCGATCGAGCTCGGCGCGCCGGCGATCGCCACCAACCCCGTCACGTTCACCACCCGCACCGGCCTGGTCTACACCGCAGGCCTCGACGAGAGCGGCAATCTGGTCGCCTACCACCACACCGGACAGACGGATGGCAACGGCGACCGCGCGTGGGCGTTCGAGGACATCACCCGCGATCACCTCGAGCCCCAGGGTCTCGCGATGCCCGCCCTCTCGGGCGGCACGCTGATCGCCTACGTCACCGGCTGGAACGGCCTCACGCTCGCGGGCCTGGACGCCGACGGCAACGTGCAGGCCGCGTGGTGGGCGCCCGGCATGGAGAAGTGGGGGCTGGCCAACCTCAGCGCCATCACCGGCGCACCCAGGTATCAGGGAACGATCTCCGCCTACCTCACCCCCTGGAACGGGATCAACATCGCCGGGACCGACGAGAACGGCGACCTGGCCGTCGTCTGGTGGGTCCCCAGCTTCGGGGGCCAGTGGCAACTCGCCAAGCTGAACCTGATGTTCGACGGGCCTCGGCTGATCGAAGGGTCTATCGCCAGCTGGGCCACCCCGTGGGGCGGCCTGAATATCTCGGGCCTGACGGCCGAGGGCAGGGTCGTGGTCTATTGGTGGACCCCCTCCTCGGGCGGCTGGAAGATCACGCCGCTGTCCGACTACATCCAGAACGTGGATCCCCCGGCCACCGGCGTGATCGGCCACGCCTCGGTCGACGGGGTGATCTCGATCGCGGGTCTCACCGAGCTGGGCGACCTGGTGCGCTACTGGTGGCGTTCGGGGAGTGCTTGGCAGGGTGAGAATCTCTCGGCGACCTGAGCCGTTGCCGATTCTCGCTCGTTTAATCGGATTTTGATCGGGTTGGGCCGATGCGGCGGCGACGCCCGCGCCGGACGAGGGGCCGATATTTTGCAGGACGCGATCGAGAAGGCTTGCGGCGGCGTGTCCGCGGCGTTACCATTGATGCACGAGAGATTTGCGCCCGGGCAAGAACCCGGGACGATTCAACGCACCGAGTTGTGGAGGAGACGATTCATGAAGACTGTGAAGTTCGCGGCCGCGGCGGTCTGTGGCATCGCCGGCTTGGCCTGCGCCCAGGGCACGATGATCATCACGTGGTCCGCCTCGGACACCGGCAACGGCGACGGCGTCGTCGAGCCGGGTGAGTCCGCGGTGATGACGATGTGGGCCGAGATGGACCCCGGCGCCACCGGGTTCGCCGGCTCGATCTACGACATCGCCGGCGACGCCGACTGGGCCGCGGGCACGGTCGTGTCGTACGACAACTTCCTCGACGCCCTCACCAACGACGGCACGCTCGGCGCCAACAACGTGATCACGGGCATCGAGTCGTTCCAGCTCCCGCCCCTGTTCAACCCGAACTTCGACGCGAGCAACCCCATCGCGCTGTACCAGATCGTCTGGACTCCGGCCGACTACACCGGCAAGTTCGTGACCTTCAGCAGCCAGAACCACCTGAACTTCGACGTCTACACCGATGACTTCGGCACCTCCGTGCCCTACAACGGGGAAGTCTTCAGCGGCCTCATTAAGGTTGTCCCGGCCCCCGCCTCGCTGGCCCTGCTCGGGCTCGGCGGGCTCGTCGCCGGCCGCCGCCGCCGCTGATCCCGCAGATCGAGATCCTAATTCGATGGCAACGCCGTGCCCAGCACGGCGTTGCTGTTTGTCGGGGATTGGCGTCTGCCGCCGGGGCGCGGGGCCCGCCGTTGATTTCAGTTGAATGTCCGCAGGCAAAGACCGATACTCCCCGCTGTGGTCGGGAGACTGGGAGGTCTTTCCCGGCTGTGGAGGGCGTGCCCGTCGCCGGCGCGGCGAGGGTACGGGGCAACGGCGAGTGAGCACCAAGCAACACCAGGGCTGGAACCCGGCGCTTCTGCGGGCCGAGGCTTCTTACGAGCGCGACGACTCGATTCCGGCGCTCTTCTCGCGCATCGCGTCGCGACACGCCGAGAGCCCGGCCGCGGTGAGCGATCACGTTGTGCTCACCTATGCCGATCTGCATGCCCGAGCGCTCGGTGTCGCCGCCTCCCTTCGGCGCCTGGGCGTCGCGCCGGGAGAGACGGTCGCGATCCTCTGCGAGCGCAGCGTTCACGTGCCCGAGGCGATGCTGGGGTCCTCTTCGCCGGAGCGGTCTTCGTCCCCCTCGATCCTCGCGCGCCGCTTGCAAGGAACGCGAGCATCGCGGAGTTCTCGCGCTGCCGCGCGGTCGTCTCGAACGGAATTCCCGCACCCGCCGGCCTCCCCTCGATCCAGTCGCCGACATCGAGCCGGCGCGCCCGGGCATCGAGCCGATGGCGGCGCGCCTCGCCACCGACGCCGCGAGCGTGATGTTCACGTCGGGATCGACCGGCGAGCCGAAGGGGGTCATCGTTCCCCATCGAGCGATCGTGCGGCTGTGCCGCAACAACCGGTTCTTCTCAGCCGGGCCGGACACCCGCTTTCTCCACATCTCCTCGCTCGCGTTCGACGTCGCGCGTCAGGAAATGGCGCGCCACCACAACCTGGCCGGGTGGCGACGCGTCCTCGAGGGACTGGCGGAGGAGGTGCGGGTAGACGCCGGGCACATGGAGATGTGGCGCGAACCCCACGCGCGGACGCTGGCGCACACGCCGCTCGAGCACATCCGCGAGGCGGCTGTGGAGAGTGGGGCGATCGGAGTGGCGATCGTCGACAAGCATGGCGCCGACGCCCCGTGTACGCGGATCACCTGAGCCGCCTGGTCGAGCTTCAGCGGGTTGTGGTCAGCACGAGCGCGATGAGCGCTGCCCGACGGCGCGCCCCGGCTAATGCGGTTGGGGTGTGTGGGTGGTGGGGGAGGAGAGGCGTTGGTCGCGGTTGGGAGCGACGACGGTTTGGCTCGCGGCGGCGGCGCCGAGGAAGACCAGGGTGATGGCGGTGTGGAGCCAGTTGTCGGCGGGGTTGAGGTGGAGGAGGTCTTCAACGGCGGTGACGCCGGCAAAACCGAGGACCGCGACGAGGCCGTAGACGACCCCGAAGATCCAGGCGAAGAGGCGAGAGGCGCGTTCGCCGGCGAACGCGCAGGCTATGGCGAAGATGCCGGAAAGCAGGTGCACCGTGTTGTGGACGGCGTTGACGTGGAAGATGAGCACGTTGTCGCCGTCGATGTAGCCCCAGAGGGCGACGATCACGAAGATGATCCCCATCACCATGCAGGTGGACTTGGCGATGGTGCCGCGAGTGAATACGGGCTTGAGGCTCATGAGCGGGCTCCTGCCGTGGCGTGGGTGGCGCTGCGGGCGCAGTGGGTGCAGCAGAAGTAGGTGCCGCCCTCCTCGATGCCGTGGCCGATCATGCGGCAGCCGCAGTGGGCGCAGCGGGGCGCCAGTCGCTCGATGGCGCACTCGAAGCAGTCGAAGACGTGGCGGCGACCCTGGTAGGTGACCTCGATGGGGTTGTCGTAGTCGTTGCCGCAGGTCTCGCAGGTGGCCATGGCGGTCCTCCGTGGGGCTCCCTACTGGAGGTTCGGAGGGTGGCGTGAGTGCGGGCTGAAGTCGGGCTGAAAGGGGCTTCAGTAGGCGCGGCGTGGGCGCGTGGTCTTGCTCAGCGCGGTCGTTGTCCGGTGCGTGCGCGGCGGGCGTTGGGGCCGGCGAAGCGGCGGGGTTTGCTCGTCGGTGCTGGAGCCGCGTCGCGTTGGCCGGGGCCTTCGGTGCTGGACAACTCTCGGTGGGCGTTGCGCGGGGCGCTCCGGGGGGAATTGCGGGAGGCGCCCCGGGGCGTGTTTCGAGGTCCGCCGCGGGCGGGCGCGCGCGAGCCGCTTTGCGCCGGCGTCGCCGGGGCCTCCGGGAGATCCGGCAGCGCCGGGAGCTCCGTCACGGCCTCGATCTTCTTGCCGCTGAGGCGCTCGATGTCGCGGAGGAGCGTGCGCTCCTCGCGGTCGCAGAACGCGATGGCGGAGCCGGCGGCGCCGGCTCGCCCGGTGCGCCCGATGCGGTGGACGTAGGCCTCGGGCTCGGCGGGCAGGTCGAAGTTGAAGACGTGGGAGACGTCGTCGATGTCCAGGCCGCGGGCGGCGACATCGGTGGCGACGAGGACGCGGGACTTGCCCGCGCGGAAGCCGTCGAGGGCGCGCTGACGCTGGTTCTGCGACTTGTTGCCGTGGATCGCCTCGGCGGCGATGCCGGCGCGGTTGAGGCGCCGGGCGACCTTGTCGGCCCCGTGCTTGGTGCGGGTGAAGACGAGCGTGCGGGTGATGCCGTGGTGGTCGATGAGGTGGTGGAGGAGCGCCTGCTTCTGCTGGCGGGCGACCATGTAGACGGATTGGTGGATGCGCGGGGCCGCGGAGGCCACAGGGGTGACGGTGACGCGCACCGGGTCGGTCAGCAGCGAGTCGGCGAGGGCGAGGATCTCTCGCGGCATGGTGGCGGAGAAGAGGAGCGTCTGGCGGTCTTCGGGGAGCTCGGCGGCGATGCGCCGGATGGGGTTGATGAATCCCATGTCGAGCATGCGGTCGGCCTCGTCGAGGACGAGGATCTCGACCTCGGAGAGGTCGATGATGCGCTGCTCGAGCAGGTCGATGAGCCGGCCGGGGCATGCGACGAGGATGTCCACGCCGCGGGCGAGGGCCTTCTCCTGCCCGTGCTGGCTCACGCCGCCGTAGATCGCGGCGTGGCGCAGGCGTGTGTGTCGCCCGTAGGTGGCGAAGCTCTCGGCGATCTGCCCGGCGAGCTCACGGGTGGGGGAGAGGATGAGGGCGCGGGGGAGGCGGCGGCCGCGCTGATCGGCGACGCCTTCCTCGACGAGGTGGTCGAGGATGGGCAGCGCGAACGCGGCGGTCTTGCCGGTGCCGGTCTGGGCGCAGCCGAGGATGTCGCGCCCGTCAAGGGCGTGGGGGATGGCCTGGGCCTGGATGGGGGTGGGGGTCTCGTAGCCCTCGTCGCGGAGCGCACGGAGGATGGGGGGTGCGAGGTCGAGCGAGGAGAACGTGGTTGGATCGATGGACGGCGTGGGCTTCATGGACTGCGTGGACAAGGTGGTCTGACTCCGGGCCGCCGATGCGCGTGCATCGGGGGCGCGATGGGTTCGGGCGTTTCCTGCGCCCGGCCTGAAGATCGGCGATTGGGGCAAGGGTCGGCCAGACTGGGTGGAGCGTCGTCGCGCTGAGCGGCTGCACGGAGCCGGGCGGAGAGGACGCTGCCGACAGATTCCCAGGTCGTCCTCTCGGTTCCGGATCTCGGTCGAGGGAGGGCTGAGGCCGACGGCTTGAGGCGGATAGTAGGCACGTCGGACGCCGGGGGTGCAGTGGAGGTCGGAATTGCGTGGGGAGGGGGTCCTCGCTTGCGGATCGGACCGTGTGGTTCTCGATCGTGTGTGGTGCGGCGTGACCCTTGCTTGCGCGTCGGGCTCCACGGTGGCGGGTGTGCGCGGTGCACGCGGCGAAGCGCTCAGCCGTGGAGCCGGACGAGGTCGTCATAGACGGGCTCGGGGACGTAGCGGCGGACGACGTCTCGCCAGCCTTCGGGGCCGATGACGGAGCGCACGAGGCTGGAGCTGACCTCCGAGATCTCGCGCGGGGGCATGAGGAAGACCGAGTCGAAGTTGGGGTTGAGGTCGGCGTTGATGTGGCGCATGACCTGCTCGAAGCCGAAGTCGGCCTCGGAGCGGATGCCGCGGAGGACGTGGGTGGCGCCGATCTGCGCGGCGTACGCGGCGAGGAACAGGTTGCCGAAGCTGGCGACTTGGACGTTGGGGAGGACGCGTGTGAGGGTGCGCAGCCAGGCGAGACGCTGCTCGGTGGGGTAGGCCGCGGACTTGGCTGGGTTGATGCCGATGGCGACGACGAGGCGGTCGAAGAGGGCGGCCCCGCGTTCGATCATCCAGAGGTGTCCGTTGGTGGGTGGGTCGAAGGAGCCGGCGTAGAGGGCGAGAGTGGGCATGGGGGGACTGTACGGGGGAGCGGGGCTTGACAGGGTTGGTGGTGGCTGTAGGATAGGGTAAAGTTCGGCATGGGCTGGGAGGTGGAGGATGGCGAGCACGGAGGCTGTGGCGAGGTACTTGCTGCACTTGGCGGCGAGCGCCGAGGAGGCGTGCCCGATCACGCACATGCAACTGCAGAAGCTCATGTACTACGTGCAGGGCTGGAGCCTTGCCTCAAGGGGGAAGCCGTTGTTTGTGGGGCGGATCGAGGCGTGGGAGCACGGGCCTGTCGTGCGGGGGCTGTACCCGAAGTTCGCGGACTACCAGAGTCGGCCGATCCCGCGGCGAGAGGCGAGCGACGCCGGGCCGCTGACGGAGGAGGAGCGGGGGCTCATCGAGTCGGTGTGGGCGCGGTATGGGCAGTACTCGGCGCCGCGGCTTCGGGCGATGACGCACGGGGAGGCGCCCTGGCTGGAGGCGCGCGAGGGGCTGGTGGAGGGGGAGGCGAGCAGGGCGGTGATCAGCGAGGAGTCGATGCGGCGGTACTTCACGGGCCTGCAGGAGGCGCATTGTCGGCGGATGGGGATCGAGCCTCGGGTGCTGGCCCGATCGATGCGGCACGCGCGCGAGGGGAAGGTGACGGAGATGGACTTGCGTCGGGGCGGGGGGCGTGTTGCGAGTTGATGTCACGCAGGACGCGGCCCAGAGCATCAACGACTTTGATGCGCGTCTGAAGGACGAACTGATTGAGCGGGTGGCGGAAATTGCCGGGGCGCCCGCGGCGTTTCTACGCCGATCTCGGCCGCCGGAGGTGCTCGGCCTTTGGGTGTACGAGTATGCGTCCGGTGTGATCGAGGGGATGCGCGTGGTGCTGCTGTTCGATCGGTGGGATCCGGGTGCACAGCGAATCTCGTTGATCTCGGTCGGTCGGATTGCGGACTTCGAGAGCGAGTGACATAGGACCGATGGCCCGTCTGCGTCAGAACTCCGCCTGCTTCGGGGCTCTCGGGAACGGGATCACGTCGCGGATGTTCTGCATGCCGGTGCAGAAGAGGATGAGGCGCTCGAAGCCGAGGCCGAAGCCGGCGTGGGGGACCGTGCCGTAGCGGCGGAGGTCGCGGTACCACCAGTAGTCGGGCTTGTGGAGGCCCATCTCCTCGATGCGGGCGTCGAGGACCTCGAGACGCTCCTCGCGCTGGCTGCCGCCGATGATCTCGCCGATGCCGGGGACGAGGACGTCCATCGCGGCGACGGTGTCGCCGGGGGCGCCGTCGGTGCCGGGGTCGTTGACGCGCATGTAGAAGGCCTTGATCTGCTTGGGGTAGTTCATGAGCACGACGGGCTGCTTGAAGTGCGTCTCCGTGAGGTAGCGCTCGTGCTCGGACTGGAGGTCCTTGCCCCACTCGACGGGGAACTCGAACTTGACGCCCTTGCGCTCGGCCTCCTGGAGGATCTTGACGCCCTCGGTGTAGGGCAGGGGGCGGAAAGGCGTCTCGAGGACGTGCCTGAGGCGGTCGAGCAGGCCCTTCTCGATGCGCTCGTCGAAGAAGGCCATGTCGTCGGGGCGCTTGGCGAGCACGTCGGCGATAAGGTACTTGATGAACTCCTCTGCGAGGGTTGCGTCGGCGGCGAGGTCGGCGAAGGCGATCTCGGGCTCGATCATCCAGAACTCGGCGAGGTGGCGGCTGGTGTTGGAGTTCTCAGCGCGGAACGTGGGGCCGAAGGTGTAGACGCGGCTGAGGGCCTGGCAGTAGGTCTCGACGTTGAGCTGGCCGCTGACGGTGAGGTGGGTCTCCTTGCCGAAGAAGTCCTGGGCCCAGTCGATGGCGGCGTCCTGCGGGAAGCTCGGCGCGGCCCCGTGCCCTTTGGCGTGGCCCTGCGCGGACGCGATAGCGTGGCGATCGGCGACGGCAGCGCCCGCCTCCGCCCCCGCGGGCGAGCGCAGCGGGTCGCCCTGCGGCCTCTCTCCGTCTCGGCGCAGGGGCAGGTTTACCAGGTCGAGCGTGCTCACGCGGAACATCTGGCCGGCGCCCTCGCAGTCGGAGCCGGTGATGATGGGCGTGTGGACGTAGAAGAAGTCGCGCTCGTCGAAGAAGCGGTGGATGGCGCAGGCGAGGGTGTGGCGGACGCGGGCGACGGCGCCGAAGGTGTTGGTGCGGACGCGGAGGTGGGCGACCTCGCGGAGATACTCGAAGGTGTGGCGCTTCTGGGGGACCGGGTAGGTGTCGGGGTCGTCCACCCAGCCAACGACGCGGACGGCGGAGGCCTGGATCTCGACGGCCTGGCCCTTGCCCTGGCTGGCGACAAGCGTGCCGTCGACTTCGACGGCGCAGCCGGTGGTGAGCCTGGCGATCTCGGCGTAGTTCGGCAGGGCTCCATCCCCCTGGGCGCGGGCGACGGCCTGGATGGCTTCGAAGCAGGTGCCGTCGGAGACGGCGAGGAAGGACAGGCCGCCGTCGGCCTTGGAGTCGCGCCGGGTGCGGATCCAGCCCTTGACGGTCACGGCGGGGCCGGGCTGTGAGGTGAGGGCTTGCTTGACGGTGATCCAGGGCATGGCGGCTCCCTTGGTCGGGCTGAGGGGATCCGATCGTAGGGGAGGGAGGGCCGCGGATGGCCAAATGAGCAACTGGCAAGAGCCAGATCGGAGGGAGCGGAAGGGGTGGGAGCTAGGCTTGGGGCGTGACGGGCATGCACGGGCAGATCGGTAGGGCAGCAATGGATCCGCTCGGGGTGACGAGCGCGGAGTTCGTGCGCGCGGCGGGGGAGTTGGGCGTCGCGGCGGATCCGGCGCGGAAGGGGTATCGGGCGGTCTTTCGGCAAGGCGTGCGGGAGGTCGAGTTCGGGCGGGGGGTGCTTGCTCGCGCCGGGGTGGCGCCGATCGTGCGTGAGCTGGAGGAGGACACGCCGGAGGGGGTGATCAGGAAGTTCGTGCAGAGGTTGCCGGGGGTCGGGACGGTCTCGGCGGCCGGGGAGACCGGGCCGACACGGCCCGGCTCGCACGCGGAGGCGAACGTCGGGGCGCCGCACTACGACATCGAGAGCGTGGTGATCCCGATGATCGGGCGGCGCGGCGTGAAGAGCCACACGCTGTGCGTCTCGAGCCAGGTCGGGTGCGCGATGGGGTGCGGGTTCTGCGAGACGGCGCAGATGGGGCTGGTGCGGTCGCTCACGCCGGCGGAGATCGTCGGGCAGTGGTGGGCGGCGACGCACGAGCGGTCGCCGGCTCAGAGAGCCGGGCCAGCAGCGGGGGGGAGCGTCAAGAACATCGTGTTCATGGGGATGGGGGAGCCGCTGGACAACGTGGAGGCGGTGATCGGGGCGATCGCGGTGCTGACCGACCACAACGGGCCGGCGATCCCGATGGCGAACATCATGGTGAGCACGGTGG
>CAYTAH010000009.1:0-106326 GCA_964435785.1 uncultured Phycisphaeraceae bacterium
GGAGGTCCTCATGCGCTGGAGCAGGTGGGTTCGGCAGACGCACCGCTGGGTGTCCATCGTCTTCGCGGCGACGGTGGTGGCCAACATCGTCGCGATGGCGATTGGGGGCGGGACGCCCCCGCCGTGGCTGACCTACTTGCCTCTGCTCCCGCTGGCCTTGCTCCTGCTCACGGGGCTCTACCTGTTCGTACTGCCGTATGCCGTCCATCGGCGGGGGGAGCGGCGCGCCGAAGGGTAAGCTGCGCGGGTGGAGCGAAGTCGACGGCGGCGACAGGCCGGCGTCGAGGATCGTCGGGCCGGCCGCTCCGCGGCGTGCGCCGGCCCGGGGCCGGATGCTGACAGGGGGAGCGTACTCCGAGGAGTGCACGCGATGGCGAAGGTGACAAAGAAGGCGTCGGCGAAGCCGGCCCGCTCCAGGGCCGACGCGGGCACGCGGGGCGCTGCGAAGGGGCGTGCGGCGCGCAGGGCGGGCGCGCCGTCGTCGGCCGGAACGCACACCAAGGGCGACGGGCCGAGGCTTCTGGCGGGCGGGAACCCGCAGATCGCGAAGGGGGACGGCGACGCGCCGGTGCGGGCGTACATCGAGGCGATGCCGGGCTGGAAGCGCGACGTCGGGCGCCGTCTCGACGCGCTCATCGTGCGCAACGTGCCCGGTGTGCGCAAGGCCGTGAGGTGGAACTCGCCCTTCTACGGCGTGGAGGGGCGTGGGTGGT
This sequence comes from uncultured Phycisphaeraceae bacterium, assembly GCA_964435785.1. GTDB lineage: Bacteria > Planctomycetota > Phycisphaerae > Phycisphaerales > UBA1924 > PNC22. Next base: position 714 of record CAYTAH010000009.1, read on the forward strand.
TCCTCAGCGTCCACTGCCTGACGAGGTACGTCAAGGTGGCGTTCTTCCGCGGCACGTCGCTGCGCCCCGTGCCCCCGGTCGAGTCGAAGAACGAGGGCACGCGCTACTTCCACATCCACGAGGGCGACCGGCTCGACGAGGCGCTTCTGGCGAGCTGGATCCGGCAGGCGTCGGAGCTGCAGGGGACGGACTGCTTCTGAGCGGCCGTCTGGTGCCACGCCACCGGCGGGGGCGCCCCGCGCACGAGCGCCGTCGCCTAGAGGGGTGATCGGTGCGTTCCTCGTTCAGGCGCGGGTGCGCGATCCTGCGGGGCTGCTCGTATACCAAGGGTGTTCGGGCGCTCTGACCCAACGGAGCAAGACGGAGAGGGGCTGGTTGCCCGCTCTCCGTCCTGCCCGTCCTTCACCGAATCCGTTCGAGTTGCGCCGCGGTCAGCAGCCGCTGTTCCAGTCGTTCAGGAACGCGAGCACGTCGCGGGTGTCGATGGCGCCGTCGCCGTTGAAGTCCGCCCTCGGGTCGTCGGCGTTCCACGCGTTCAGGAAGGCGAGGACGTCGCGGGTGTCGACGGAGCCGTCGCCGTTGAAGTCCGGAGCGCAGGGGTTGCAGCGGTCCGCGCCGGTGAGCACCGGGCCGCCGACAAGCGTGCCGGGATTGACGCCGGCCAGGTCGGGCGTGGTGTCTGCGTCGACGGTGTCGAGCGGCCAATAGCTGACGAGCCCCGGCTCGGAGCCGCTGAGGGGTTCGCCCATGGCGCCCGCGATCTGGGCCTGCGTGCGGGCGACGTTCCAGAAGCGGACGTCGTCGATCCGGCCCTGGAAGCGCTGCGACGCACCCTGGCGGCCGCCGATCCGGAAGTCGTTCTGGTTCGGCAGCACGTCCTCGATCGGACCGGTCGTGGTGGTCGACGCGATGGGCAGTCCGTTCAGGTAGACGCGCACGTCGGGCTCCTCGTAGACGAACGCGATGTGGGACCAGGCGCCCTCGGGCGCGACCGCGTAGGTTTGGGTGAAGCGCCAGCCGGGGTTCACGTTGGCCAGCGCCCAGCGGAGCGAGCCGTCGGGCATGCGGTTGACGAGGTACTCGCCCTCTCTGCTGAAGATGGTGCCGCCCTGGGTAGCGTCCGAGCCGGGCCCGGTCGGATAGATCCACGCCTCGACGGAGAAGGCGGACGCCGGGGCGAAGTGGTCCGAGGCTCCGATCTGGACGTATCCCGCGCCGTCGAACTCGAGGTTCGAGCCGTCGAGCGGCCCGTAGCCCTCGCAGATGTCGGGCACGCCGTTGCCCGAGCAGTCCGCGTCGTCGGTGGTCGGGATGTCGCACTCGTCGGGGTACCCGTTGCCGTTGCAGTCGGTGCTCGTGCCATCGGCGATGTCGAAGTAGTCGTCGACGCCGTTGGCGTTGCAGTCCTGCGTCACCAGCCGGTGCACGGGGGAGACGTATCCGGGGAAGCCCCACGAGACGCGGACGCCGTCGCCGTAGCCCCCCAGGCCGCCGTGCCCGAGGTCGTACGCGTTGTCGGCGACGAGGACGGGCTCATCGCCGAGATCGACGACGCCGACGGAGGGGCCGCCGCCGCCGCCGCCGCCGGATCCGCCGCGCCCGCCCCAGCCGCCGAAGCCGCCCCGGCCGCCGTTGGAGCCGTCGTCCTGCTCCCACGCGCCGCCGTACTCATTGCCCTTGTCCGTCCAGCTCCAGGCGCCGCCGCTCCCGCCGGATCCGCCGAACCCTCCCTGCCCACCGGATCCGCCGCCGCCGCCGCCGGCGGTGACGATCGTGCATCCTGTGAGCTTGCACTGGGCGCTGCCGATGAACATGATCGCGAAGGAGCCGCCGCCGCCGAGCCCTCCCAGGCCACCGAACCCACCCTGGCCGCCGCCGCCGCCCCCACCGCCGCCCCCGCCGTAGCTCTTGCACCCGACGCTCCCCCCACCACCACCGCCCCCACCACCGCCTCCGCTCCCGTGCTGCCCCTGCGCGCCGGTGGCGCCGACGGCCTCGAGCGGGGAGTAGGTGGTCTGGGTGAAGAGGCCGAGGCCGGGACCTCCAGCCCCCGCGGGGCCGTCGTCGCCCGGCGAACCGTCCTCTCCGAGGTACGAGTAGGTGGGATTCCAGTCGCCCAGACCCGCGGGAGTGCCGCTGCCCCCGGAGCCCGGCGCCGGGCCCTGGCCGTCCTGGCCGTCGCCGCCCCGCGAGGTGTCGTGCCCCGCGGGGCCGCCGTCTCCGCCGTCGTTGCCCCCGTAGCCCCAACCGCCCCAGCCCCCCGACGGCCTCGAGCAATCCGCGCAGAAGGCGCCCCCGCTTTCGCAGCCGGAGTAGCCGAGACCGCCGTCGTAGCCGTTGCTCCCCCACGTGCCCCAGCCGCCGTTTGCGCCGCGAACGCCGGCGCCGGCCTCGAGGTAGCAGTTGGTGAACTCGACGCGGATCGAATCGGCGACGCGGACCGCGACGGAGCTCGCGCCGGGCGCTACGGCGTCGGTGTTCACGATCGAGACTCCATCGACGACTACATCGTGGATGAAGTCGGCGTGCACGGCGGGAGCACCCTCGACGCCTCCGACGATCATCGTGATGTAGACGTCCGGATCGCGCGTCCAGCCGCTGGCGCGGTCGAACCCACCGAGGAGATCCACGTCGGAGACCAGCTCGACCTCCTCCGCGTACGTGCCCGCGGCGATATAGAGCGGCTCGGCGCGCGGGCCGGCGATCTCCAGACCCCGGGCGATCGTGCGCACCGGGTCGTTGGCGGTGCCTGTGGCCGCATCGTGCCCGCTGGGGGCGACGTAGACCTGGGCGCTGGCGAGGCCTGCGGCGGCGGCGAGCGTCGCGGCGGCGGTGAGATGGTGGACTGGAGAGCGTGGACGCGGGCTGTTTGCGGACATGTCTATCTCCTTGTTGCGTTTGCGACCTTCGTCTGCACTGGGAGAAGCGCAGGTCCGGTCGTGCGCGCCCGACGGGCTGCGGGATTTCCGCGCCGGCAGCGCGAGGATGGCCTTTGGCAGGGCCGCCGAATCCGTTAGACTCCGCACGAAGGTCGCCCACCGCCGCCGCGCACTGTGTTCGTGCGGCCGGCGCCCCGCATGATGGGGGGTCTCTTTGGGTTCTGCGCGGCAGGAGACGGTCACGACGCTGCTCTCGGGTGCGGTCGAGGGCGATTCGCGGGCAGCCGCGGATCTGCTTCCCCTTGTCTATGACGAGTTGCGGGAGCTGGCGGCGCAGCGCCTCAGGGCCGAGCGGGCGGACCACACGCTGCAGGCGACGGCGCTGGTGCACGAGGCGTACATGCGGCTGGTCGGGCCGGCGGGCGTCGAGAGCGGCGCTGGCGCGGAGGGGGAAGGGAGCGCGGTCTGGCGGAACCGGGCGCACTTCATGGCGCTCGCGGCGACGGCGATGCGGCGCGTGCTGGTGGACCACGCGAGGCGTCGGGCCGCGGTGAAGCGCGGGGGTTCGGGCGAGGGCCGGGCGCGTGCGGCGGGGGCGCTCGCGGAGGAGGTGCCCGACCCGCAGTCGAACCCCCACGAGGTGCTGGCGCTCGAGGAGCTGCTGGTTCGGCTCGCCGAGCTGGACCAGCGGAAGGCGCGGGTGGTGGAGCTGCGGGTGTTCGCGGGGATGACGGGGGAGGAGATCGCCGAGGCGCTGGGCGTCGCGCGCTCGACGGTCGCGGACGATTGGGCGGTCGCGCGCGCCTGGCTCGCCGGGCACATGCACGGGGGCGGGTCGTGAGCTCGTCGGTGTTCGACCGGGCGGCGAGGACGTTCCTGGAGGCGCGCCGGCTCGCGGGGGAGGAGCGGGACGAGTTTCTGCGGCGAGCGTGCGCCGACGACGCGGCGCTGCGCGAGGAGGTCGAGCGCCTGCTGGTCGGCGACGCGGCGCCGGCGTCGTTCGAGACGTTGGGCGACGAACTGCGGCCCGCCGTGGAGGAGCTTTTCGCGTCGCCGCCGGACGCTGCGCCGAGGATGCCGGAGAGGATCGGGCGGTATCGGGTCGTGCGGGTGATCGGCGAGGGGGGGATGGGGATCGTGTACGAGGCGGAGCAGGAGAGCCCGCGCCGGCGGGTTGCGCTGAAGGTGCTGCGGCGGCAGTACGGCTCGGCGCGGGCGATCGGGCGCTTCCGGCGCGAGGCGGAGATTCTCGGGCGGCTGCAGCACCCGGGGATCGCGCAGATTCTCGAGGCGGGGACGACGGGCGCGGGCGGGGGCGAGCAGCCGTTCATCGCGATGGAGTACGTGCAGGGGCGGGCGCTGCTCGATTACGTAGGGGAGCGAGATCCCGGGCGGCGCGAGCGGCTGGAGCTGGTGGCGATGGTGTGCGACGCGGTGCACTCTGCGCATCAGAACGGGGTCGTGCATCGCGACCTCAAGCCGAGCAACATACTCGTGGTGGAGACGGGCGCGCCCGGGCGGCCCGCGTCCGGCGCCGGGGGGGCGCCCGCGGCGGCGGGGGTTGCGGTCAAGGTGCTCGACTTCGGGGTGGCGAGGCTGACCGACTCGGACGTGCAGGCGGTCACGCTGCACACGACGCCGGGCGAGCTGATCGGCACCATTCCGTATATGAGCCCCGAGCAGGCCGCGGGCGACCCGGAGAACCTGGACTGGCGGAGCGATGTGTACACGCTCGGCGTGATCCTGTACGAGCTGCTCACGGGCAGGCTGCCGCAGGACGTGCGGACGATGCTCGTGCACGAGGCGGTGCGGGCGATCCGCGAGGACGACCCGACGCCCGCGGGCTCGGTGGACCGCTCGCTCCGGGGGGACATCGAGACGATCATCGCCAAGGCGCTCGAGAAGGACAAGGCGCGGCGATACCAGTCGGCGGCGGAGCTGGCGGCGGACATCCGAAGGCACCTGAGCGAGCAGCCCATCGCGGCGCGGCCGGCCTCCGCGGTGTATCGCCTGCGCAAGTTTGCTCGGCGGAACAAGGCGGTGGTTACGGGCGTGGGCGTGGCGTTCGCGTCGATGCTCGTCGTGACCGTGATGGCGGTGCGCCAGGCGATCGTTACCGAGGCGGCGCGCCGGCAGGAGCAGACGCTGCGCACCCTCGCCGACGCGAGGACGGCGGAGGCCGAGTGGCAGGCGTACCGCGCGTCGCTCGTCGCGGCCTCGTCGGCGCTTCGGTATCACGAGGTCGCGGACGCCCAACGCCACCTCGACGCCGCGCCGGAGCACCTGCGCGGCTGGGAGTGGCGGCACCTCGCGAGCGGGGTGGACCACAGCCTCGTCGTCCTCGATTCCAGATTCCTGCCGATCGAGATGGCCGTGAGCGACGACGGCTCATTGGTGGCGGCGTGCAACTCGGGTGGGGCCATCGCTGTGTGGTCGAGCGCGCAGCTCTTCGACGCGGGCGGGCACACGGGCCAGGCGCAGCCGCTCGCCACGATGCAACTCCAGGGCAATGTCCAGCAGCGGCGGGTGCACTCGTTTCACTTCTCGGCCGGTACGGGGGGCGAGCACATCCTCCGCGCCGACACCGAGGGTGGCTCGGTTCGGCTCGCCCTGGACCTCTCGCCTACGACGATCGAGCCGCGGCCCACGGACGGTCCGGAGCTGACGCTTCTCGGGAGCGATGACGAGGCCCGGTTCAGGCGTAGCCACGACGGGCGAATCGGCGTGAGGAGGGAGGGCGCTGGCGAGAGCGAAGGGCTCGTCGTCCGCGAGATCGCGAGCGGCGACGAGATCCTGCGCCTGCCCAGGCATGAGTTCACGCCCGCGTTCTCGCCGGACGATCGCCTCCTTGCGCTGGCTCTGGACGACGGCCTCGGCCAGGGTCCGGGCCTCTTCGTGTACGAGTTGGATGCGGAGGCGACGGCGGGCTCGGAGGGATCCGGCTCTGCTGCGCGCGGCGCTTCCCTCGTGTTCCATCGGCCGGAGATCGTGGGTGTCTCGGCCATCGCCTTCAGCCGCGACGGCTCGCGCGCGGCGATCGCGTCGACCTTTACCGCCACGCCGCTCTCGATCATCGATACTTCCAGCGGGCGCGACCTGCTCGCGCTGAGCGACCATGGCGGGGGCCGGGCGGCCATCTCGGCCGTCGCCTTCAGCCCGGACGACTCGTTGCTCGCGACCGGCTCGGCCGACGGGAGCGTTCGCGTCTGGCGGACGAGCGACGGCGGGCTCCTGAGCGCGATGCACGGGCACCGCGGCGCGATCACCGCGCTCGAGTTCGTGGCCGGCGGCCCAACGGGCCGGGGCGCGGTCGTCTCGTGCGCCACCGATCGCACGATCCGTTGGTGGGACGCATCAGGCGAGACGGACCCGTTCGTGCTCCCCGCCCCCGCGACGCCGTACGGCCTTGCGTTCTCTCCCGACGGCGCCCGGCTCGCCGCGGCGTGCCTGGGCGGGGAGAAGCCGCTTCTGGTCTGGGACGCGAGGACGTGTCGGCAGATCTTCTCGGCGCTCGACGGATACGGGAGCGCTCTGGCGTTCAGCACCGACGGCGCTTGGCTCGCCATGGGGCGCTCGCACGGGGACACGACCATCGTCAACGCTTACGACGGCGCACCGCGATCGAGCATCCCGCCGGCGGGGTGGCGGACCGACTGGATGCAGTTCGGCGAGACGGACGAGTTGATGTGGCTCGGCAACAACGGCGCGCTCTCTGCGCACGATACGGGCACGGGCGAGCGGATCAAGTACGCGAAGGTTCCCGCCGGCGACGAGCAGCACGGCTCCCGCGCGGCGTCGAGCCCCGATGGGTCGCTGCTCCTCGTCGCGAACAGGCGCAACATCCACGTGCTCGACGGCCGGTCGTGGGAGGTGCTCGGCGTGCTGCAGGGGCACGAGGGGAGCGTCTTCTCGGTGGCGTTCTCGCCCGATGGAACCCGGTTCGTCTCCGGCTCGGCCGACGGCACGCTCCGCGTCTGGGACGTTGAACGGCGGGAGGAGATCGCGACGTTGCGTGGGCACTCGGGCGCGGTGTTCGCCGCCGTCTACAGCCCGGACGGGGCCCGCATCGCGTCGGGCGGACGGGACCGCGTGGTGCGGATCTGGGACTCGCAACGATTCGAGGAGGTGACCCAGCTCCACGGACACACCTCGCTCGTCTACTCGCTGGCCTTCAGCCCCGACGGGGGCACGCTCGTCTCGGGCGGGGGCGACCACACGGTCCGGGTCTGGGGCGTCGAGCCGTACCGCGAGCGGGCCCGGGGCAACCACTAGGAGTACTGATGCGAAGCCTCACATGGAGCAGGAGGCGGAGCCGCGGCGCTTGGCCGCGACTCCACCTCCAGAGCCAGAGTTGCCATGTCCAGACCCGCGGCGTCCCGGCCTAGCAGCCGGCGTTCCACGCGTTCAGGAACGAGAGCACGTCTCGGGTGTCGATGATCCCGTCGCCGTTGTAGTCCGACGAGGGGTCGCGGGCGTTCCATGCGTTCAGGAACGCCAGAACATCGCGCGTGTCCACCGTCCCGTCCCCGTTGAAGTCCGGCGCGCACGGCTCGCAGCGATCCGCCCCGGCGAGGACGGGACCGCCGATGAGCGTGCCCGGATTGACGCCCGCCAGATCGGGCGTGGTGTCGCCCTCCACCGTGTCGAGCGGCCAGTAGCTCACCAGGCCCGCCTCGGATCCGCTGAGCGCCTCGGCCATCGACCCCGCGACCTCCGCCTGCGTGCGCGCGACGCTCCAGAAGCGGACGTCGTCGATCCGCCCCTGGAACCGCTGCGGCGCCCCCTGCCGGCCCCCGATCCGGAAGTCGTTCTGATTCGGGAGCACGTCCTCGATCGGGCCGGTCGTCGTCGTCGAGGCGATGGGCAAGCCATTGAGATAAACTCGCACATCGGGCTCCTCGTACACGAAGGCGATGTGGGACCATGCGCCCTCGGGCGCCGCCGCGTACGTGTCCGTGAAGCGCCAGCCGGGGTTCACCGCCGCCAGCACCCAGCGGAGCGAGCCGTCGGGCATGCGGTTGACGAGGTACTCGCCCTCTCGGCTGAAGATCGTGCCGCCCTGAGTCGCGTCGGATCCGGGTCCCGTCGGGAAGATCCATGCCTCGACAGTGAACGCCGGCGCCGGAGCGAAGTGCGCCGACGTTCCGATCTGCACGTAGCCCGCGCCGTCGAACTCGAGGTTCGAGCCATCGAGCGGGCCGAAGCCCTCGCAGACATCGGGCACACCGTTGCCCGAGCAATCCGCGTCGTCGGTGGTCGGGATGTCGCACTCGTCCGGATAGCCGTTGCCGTTGCAGTCGGTGCTCGTGCCGGTGTAGATGTCGACCACGTCGTCGATCCCGTTGTTGTTGCAGTCCTGTACGCCCGGGCGATAGACCTCCGCTACCAGACCGGGCAGACCAGTGCTCGAGCGTGGGCCGGGGCTCGAGCCGCCCGTGCCACCGCTCCCGATCGAGTACGTGTTGCCTGCGACGAGCACCGGATAGGGACCCGTGTCGACGATGCCGACGGAGGGGCCGCCACCGCCGCCGCCGCCATGCCCGCCATCACCACCGTCGCCGCCATCTCCGCCGCGGCCACCGTTGGACCCGTTGCCCTGTTCCGATCCGTACTCGTTGCCCTTGTTCGTATTCCCGAAGCGGCCTCCGCGACCCCCTGCGCCCCCAATACCTCCTTCGCCCCCGTTGCCGCCTCTGCCTCCATCGGAGGTGACGATGTGAGAGTCCGTCACGCTGCACGCCACGCTCTGAGCGAAGATCACGCCGAAGGAACCGCCGCCACCGGTGCCCGGGCCGCCCGCGCGCCCCGGGTAACCGCCAGCGCCGCCGCCGCCGCCGCTGCCGCCCCAGTGCGAACACAGGGTGTCCCCGATGCCACCGCCGCCGCCGCCACCGCCACCGCCGCCGCTGCCGAAATCGCCATCGGCGCCGCCGACTCCTCCCGATGGCGTCGTGTCGTATCCGAGTTCGGTGAAGGCTCCGACACCTCTGCCGCCAGCGCCGCTGGCCCCGTCGGTCCCGTCGCCGCCGTCCCGACCGAGGAACGAGCAGCAGGGATCCCAGTCACCGAGGCCGGACGGGATGCCGAAGCCCCCGTCCCCGCCGAGGACGCCCACCCCCGCATTCCCGCTCTCGCCCTGATTCGCGTCCCATCCCGGAAAGCCGCCGAAGCCGCCGCGCGCCTGCTCCGGCGTTTGGCCGCCCACGCCGCGAATTGGTCGGTCACCGAGTTCGCACCAGGGAAAGAAACCGTCCTCGCAACCGGTGTTGCCGGACCGTCCGTCCGCTCCCTTGCCCCCGCTCTCGCCGGAGGCTCCATCGAGCCCGGCTGTCCCAAAGCTCGCCTCGACGCGCGAGTTCGAGAGGGTAACCCCCGAGGAAGCGTAGATGAACATGCCGACCGAGCTCTGGCTGTTCACGACCGGATCAGCGGTGCGGATTGTCACACCGTCCACCATCACGTTGGTCACGAAAGCGCCGCGCACCGTCGGCGCTCCAGGCTCCGGACCCTCAATGGTCGTGACGTGGACCTTGGGATCTCGGGTCCAGCCGCTCGCGCGATCGAAGCCCCCCAACAGATCCACCTCGGAAACCAGTTCGACTTCCTCGGCGTACGTCCCCGCCGCGATGTAGAGCGGCTCGGCGCGCGGCCCGGCGATCTCCAGGCCGCGCGCGATGGTGCGGACAGGGTCGTTGGCCGAGCCGGCTGCCGCGTCATCCCCCGTGGGGGCCACGTACACCTGGCTGTGGGCCGCCCCCGCCGCCAGGAGCAGGGCCGCCGCGGCGGTCATGGAGGGGAGCGGACCGCGAGCGCGGCGAGAGTGCTTCTTCGGGTTGGACGGCTGCGTGTTCAAGTGGACCTCCTGGTGCGGGCCGGAAGCGGCCCAGTAGGCAGAAGCGCAGTCCGGGCGCACTGCGCCCGACAGACCCAACGGTTTTTCCCGTTCGCGGTCCCCAGGCGCTTCCGCCTCGGATCCGGCGGGGCTAGACTTGCGGCCCCGTACGCCGGGTTCGCGCCCGGCCGCGAGCGCAGGGGTAGGAGTCACGCCGATGAAGGCCGACGCACATCCGAAGTTCTACAATTGTAAGGTATTCCACAACGGCGAGGTGGTCATGGAGGTCGGCGCGACGGTGCCGGAGATGCACGTGGAGGTTTGGTCGGGCTCCCACCCCTTCTTCACCGGGCGGCAGACCTTCGTGGACGCCGCGGGCCGGGTGGAGAAGTTCCAGCGGAAGTTCCAGGGCAACTACTTCCAGGCCAAGAAGAAGAAGTGACGCAACGCATTCAGCGGTGGTGGACCGGCCGGGCGGGACGTCCGGCCGGCCTGTTTTTTAGCCCCATGAGGCCGTTCGGGGCGTTCGTCGCTGACTTCATTCAATCATCCGGATGAACGGGTATAATCGACCCACGCCCCCATGCGGGGAGTTGGGAGGTCTGTGCATGCCCAGCCGGTTGCTCGCCCACCTCGAACGGCACGTCCTGGTGATCGATGGGGCCATGGGGACGGCCATCCACGGCATGGACCTGGACGTCGACCGGGACTACCTGGGGTGCGAGAACTGCCCCGAGGTGCTCCTCAAGAGCCGCCCGGAGGTCATCCAGGCCGTTCACGAGTCGTTCCTGGCTGTGGGGGCCGGCGCGATCGAGACCGATTCGTTCGGGGGGGCGCGGCACGTCCTGGCCGAGTTCGGTCTCGGGGGTGAGACGTTCGAGATCAACCGGCTGGCCGCCGAGGTGGCCCGGGCGGCGGCCGACCGGCACGCGACGCCCGAACGTCCCCGGTTCGTTCTGGGCTCGATGGGCCCGGGGACGAAGCTGCTCACGCTCGGCCAGATCTCGTGGGACGAGATGCTCGCCAGCTACCGGGAGCAGGCCCGCGGCCTGATCGCGGGGGGCGCCGACGCCCTGCTGATCGAGACCTGCCAGGATCTGCTCCAGGTCAAGTGCGCGATCAACGCGTGCCTCGCGGCGCTCGAAGACTCCAGCAAGGGCCCCGAGGACCTGCCGATCATGGTCTCGGTCACGATCGAGACGACCGGGGCGATGCTGCTGGGCACGAGCATCGAGGGCGCGGCGGTGGCGCTGCGGGGCTACCCCATCGCCTCGCTGGGGCTGAACTGTGCGACGGGGCCGGTGGAGATGGCCGAGCACGTGCAGCACCTCTGCCGGCACTGGGACCGGCACGTGTCGGTGGTGCCGAACGCGGGGCTGCCGGTGCTGCACGAGGGGCGGACGGAGTTCCCGCTGCGGGCCGAGCCCTTCGCGGAGACGCTCGCGAGGTACGTGCGCGAGCTGGGCGTCTCGATCGTGGGCGGGTGCTGCGGGACGACGCCGGCGCACATCTCGGAGCTGGTGCAGCGCGTCGGCGGGAGCGAGCGGCGTGCGCGGGAGGTCGAGCCCTCGCGCGGGGCGTGCACGAGCCTCTACTCGCCGACGGAGTACCGCCAGGACACCTCGTTCCTGATCGTCGGCGAGCGGATGAACGCCTCGGGGAGCAAGAAGTTCAAGGAGCTGCTCGAGGCGGAGGATTGGGACGGGATCGTCTCGCTGGCGCGCTCGCAGCTGCGCGAGGGCAGCCACGTGCTCGACCTCAACGTGGACTACGCCGGGCGCGACAACGCCCGCGACGCCGCGGAGATCGTCTCGCGCGTCGCCAAGCAGGCGGACGCGCCGCTGATGATCGACTCGACGCAGGTCAAGACCATGGAGGCGGCGCTCAAGCGTGCCCCCGGCAAGTGCATCATCAACTCGGCGAACTTCGAGGACGGCGAGGAGAAGTTCGACGCGATCTGCAAACTCGCCAAGCGGTATGGCGCGGCGCTCGTGATCGGCACGATCGACGAGGACAAGGAGGCCGCGATGGCCCGCACGGCCGATCGCAAGCTGGCGATCGCGCTGCGGGCGCATGGGCGCGCGACGCAGACGCACGGCCTCGACGCCCGTGATCTCTTCTTCGACCCCCTGGTGCTCCCTGTCTCGACCGGCATGGAGGCGGACCGGCGGAGCGCGCTGGAGACGATCGAGGGGACGCGCCGGATCGCGGGCGCGCTGCCGAGCTGCCAGCTCACCTGCGGCGTGTCGAACGTCTCGTTCGGGCTCAAGCCCGCGGCCCGCGTGGTGCTCAACTCGGTCTTCCTGCACGAGCTGGTCGCGGCAGGGATGACGAGCGCCATCGTGCACGCGTCGAAGATCCTGCCGCTCAACCGCATCCCCGAGGACCAGCGCCGCGCCGCGATGGACCTGCTCTACGACCGGCGGCACGAGTCGGCCGGCGGCACGGGGCTGCCGGAGGGCGTGACCGACGAGGGATTCGACCCGCTGCAGGCCTTCATCGAGCTGTTCAGGGACGTGGGCGCCGCGACCGCCGGCGCGGCCGAGAGGAAGGACCTCACGCTCGAGGAGCGGCTCCGCGCCCACATCGTGGACGGCGAGAAGGAGGGGCTGGTCGCGACGCTCGACGAGGCGCTGCACAAGTACCGCGCGCTCGACATCATCAACGACCACCTGCTCGACGGCATGAAGACCGTCGGCGAGCTCTTCGGCTCTGGCCAGATGCAGCTTCCCTTCGTGCTCCAATCGGCGGAGGTGATGAAGACCGCCGTTGCCTACCTCGAGCCGCACATGGACAAGAGCGCGGGGAAGGCCCGCGGCTCGATCGTGCTGGCGACGGTCAAGGGCGACGTCCACGACATCGGCAAGAACCTGGTGGACATCATCCTGAGCAACAACGGGTACACGGTCTACAACATCGGGATCAAGCAGCCGCTCTCGAACATCCTCGAGAAGTGGCGGGAGACGAACGCGGACGCGATCGGCCTCTCGGGCCTGCTCGTCAAGAGCGTGCACGTGATGGAGGAGAACCTCAAGGAGCTCAACGGGATGGGGCTCAAGATGCCCGTGATCCTCGGCGGGGCGGCGCTCTCGCGCCACTACGCCGAGGGGCACCTGCGCTCCGTCTACGAGGGCTCGCTCTACTATGGCAAGGACGCCTTCGAGGGCCTCCGCTTCATGGACAAGCTCGCGACCGAGGCGCTGCCCGAGCTCGACGGCGAGATCGAGGCGCGGCTCGGGAAGCGGTCGGACGCCGAGCGCGTGATCGCGGAATCGCGGGCTCGCCAGGCGGCGGCGCAGGAGGCGTTCATCGAATCGAAGGCGAGCGGCGCGGCCGTGGCGCTCGCCCCCGTGCGGAGCGACGTGGCGACCGACGCGCCGGTGCCCACGCCGCCCTTCTGGGGCAGCCGCGTCGTCGAGCACGTGGACCTCGACGAGGTCTATCCCTTCATCAACACCGTCGCCCTCTTCCGCGGACAGTGGCAGTTCAAGAAGGGCCGGCTGAGCGACGAGGAGTACGAGCGGAAGCTGGAGGAGACGATCGTCCCCGTGTTCGAGCGGCTGAGGCAGCGCTGCCGCGACGAGGAGATCCTCAGCCCCAAGGTGGTCTACGGCTACTGGCCGTGCGCGAGCGAGGGGGACGACCTGATCGTCTTCGACCCCGGCTCGATGCCGAGCGGGGCCACGCGGCCGCCGGCCGTCTCCCCCGGCGCCCTGCGCGAGGTGCTCCGGTTCACCTTCCCGCGCCAGCAGGGGAAGCGCCGGCTGTGCCTGAGTGACTTCTTCCGTTCGGTGGACTCCGGCGAGGTGGACGTGCTCGGGCTCCAGTGCGTGACGATGGGCCCGCGGGTGGGCGAGCTGGCGCGCGAGCTCTTCGAGCGGAACGAGTACACGGAGTATCTCTACCTCCACGGCATGGGCGTGGAGTCGGCCGAGGCGCTGGCGGAGCTGTGGCACAAGCGGATCCGGCAGGAGCTGGGGATCGCGGTGGACGATTCGCCGAAGATCCGGGAGCTCTTCACGCAGCACTACCGGGGCAGCCGCTACAGCGCGGGCTACCCGGCCTGCCCGGACATGAGCGACCACGAGAAGATCTGGGCGCTGCTGCGTCCCGAGCGGATCGGGTGCACGCTCACGGAGAATTTCCAGATCGACCCGGAGCAGTCCACGAGCGCCTGGGTGGTGCACCATCCGGAGGCGAAGTACTTCAACGTGTAGCGGCCTATGCTCACTCCCGCCCCCGGCATTGCGCCGGGAGCGGAGGGAGAGCATTCCGCGGGGTGCAGAGGCGCCGTCCCCGCGGGGTCCGGGGTGTCCCTGTGCGAGGGACCCGCAGGGTCTCTGAGGAGCGCATGAAAGAGTCGCTCAACGTTCCTACGACCGAGTTCGAGAAGAAGGACCGCTGCGCCGACCTGGACCACCGGCCGCGGGTGCTGCTCGGGAAGATGGGGCTCGACGGGCATGATCGCGGGGTGAAGGTGATCGCGCGTGCCCTGCGCGATTCTGGGATCCACGTGATCTACTCCGGGCTGTGGCAGACGCCCAAGAGCCTGGCGATCTCGGCGCGCGACGAGGACTGCGACGTCATCGCCGCGAGCATGATGAGCAACTCGCACCTCAAGCTCGGCCCCATGCTCGTCTCGTCGCTCCGCGAGTTCGGGCGGCCGGACATCCCCGTGTACATGGGCGGCATCCTGCCTCAGGAGGACCTGCCGGCCCTTCGCGAGGCGGGGATCGCCGCGTGCTTCACGACGGGCACGGGGCTGGAGGACATCGCCGGCGCTGTCCGTGGCTCGGTGCGTGGGTACGCGCCCGAGGCGCCGTCGGACCACCCCGTGGCGCAGCTGGCCCGCGACATCTCGCTGGCGCACCTGCAGCGCCCCGTGCGGGCCGGGGCCGCGCGTCGCCGACCCGCGCGGGTGATCGGCGTGACAGGCTCGCCGGGGGCGGGCAAGTCGACCCTGGTGGCGCAGCTGGTCAGCGAGCTGACCATGCGGGCGGCGAAGGACGCCTCGGCGGGGCGCTGCGCGGTCATCGCGTTCGACCCGATGAGCCCGATCACGAGCGGCGCGCTGCTCGGCGACCGGCTGCGCGTCGATTTCAACCGCCTCGGCGACGCGGTGTTCTATCGATCCCTCGCCATCAGCGGCGAGGACTACCACTCGCTCAACGAGATCCTCGAGCTGATCGGCGGCGTCGATCTCGCCGGCGGCGCCCGGTTCGACACGATCTTCGTCGAGACAGTGGGCGCCGGGCAGAACGAGACGAAGATCCGCCAGCACGTGGACCGCACCGCCGTCGTCCTCACGCCGGGCATGGGCGACGCCGTGCAGATGGACAAGGCGGGGATCCTGGAGATCGCCGACGTCTTCGTCTGTAACAAGGCGGATCACCCCGGCGAGAACGAGCTGGTCCGGGACCTGCGGGACATCGCCGGCCGGCGCCCCATCGTCGAGACCGTGGCGACCCACGCCAAGGGAGTCCCCGAGCTGCTCGACGTGCTCCTGGCGTCGTGAGCCGGTCTAGCATCCGCCCGTCGTGAGCCGGTTCCGGGCAGAACTCAGACGCCGATTGCTCGCGCTGGGCGATTGGCGCGGCGTGATCGGCGTCGCCAGGCCCGATGTCCACGAGAAGCCGAACGGGCTTACCCCGGACGGGAGGCTCAGGACGGGGAGCCTCGCGGGCCTGAGCATGGGCGCCGCGATCTGGGTGCTGACCTGGCCCATCCTCATCGAATCGTTCCTCAACTCCTTCGTGGGGCTGACCGACACGGTGCTCGCGGCCCAGCTCGGCGTCGCCGAGACGGACGCCGTGGGCAGCGCCTCGTACGTCATCTGGTTCATGGGGCTGGTGGTGATGGCGATCGGTGTCGGCACCACGGCGCTCATCAGCCGCAGCGTGGGCCGGGGGCGCCTGGCCGTGGCCAACGCCGCGGTGGGCCAGTCGCTGCTCCTGGCGGCGGGCCTTGGGGCGCTGGTGGGCGCCCTGATCGCCCTCGCCGGGCCGCCGCTGGGGTCGCTGCTCACCCAGAGCCAGACGGGGGCCGAGGCGTTCGCGTCGTACCTTCAGATCGTGGCGGCGGGGACACCGTTCATGGCGGTCCTGGCCACGGGGATCGCGGCCCTGCGCGGCGCGGGAGACTCCGTGCGCCCGCTCTGGTCGATGGTCGTGGTCAATCTGGTCAACATCGGGAGCAGTTGGCTGCTGTGCGGCGTCGATCTCACGCGTCTGGTGGAGCGGGACGGAACGTCCCTCACGGAGGTCGTGCTGACCAACCCTTCCCCCGTCCGGCTCGGGGTGCTCGGGATCGGCGTCGGCACCGTGCTCGCCAACGCTGTCGGGTGCGTGATCGTGCTGGCGATGCTGGCGCGCGGCGTCGGCGGCGTGCGTCTGATCCGCCGGCGCCTCTCGCCCCACTGGCACACGATGCTGCGCCTCGTGCGCGTCGGGCTCCCCAACTTCTTCGAGACCTTCGGGATGTGGGTCGGCAACTTCCTGGTGCTCGCGTTCGTCATCCACCTCAGCGGGGAGGACGGGATGACCGGGGCGCACATGCTGGCGATCCGCATCGAGTCGTTCAGCTTCCTCCCGGGCTTTGCGATGAGCCTGGCGGCGGCGACGCTGGCGGGGCAGTATCTCGGCGCGGGGAGCCCGCGTCTGGCGCGCCGCGCGGTGTGGCGGTGCGCCTTCGTCGGCGCGGCGATCATGGGAACGCTCGGCCTGGTCTTCATCCTCATCCCCGACCGGCTCGTCGCCATGCTGAGCTCGCAGCCGGAGCACCTGCGCCTCGTGCCCCGCCTCCTCTTCATCGCGGGGTTCGTGCAGGCCCCCTTCGCGTTCGCCATCATCACCCGGGGCGCCCTGCGCGGCGTGGGGGACACCCGCGCGGTGTTCGTGATCACATGGACCACCACGTACCTGATCCGGCTGCCGCTGGCGTACCTCTTCTCAGGCGTGGAGATGCCGCTGCCGGGCGGCGGCGTGCTGCCCAATCCGTTCCCGCACGCGCCGAGCCTCGCGGGGCTGTGGCTGGGGCTCTGCTCGGAGCTGGTGATTCGCTGTGCGCTCTTCGTCGGACGCTTCATGCACGGCGGCTGGGCCGGGCGGCGCGTCTAGCCGGGCCGGTCAACCCTCGTCGGCTTCGCCGCCCTCGTCCTCGGGTGTCTTCATCGTGAAGGCGTGGCGCTCCTTGAGCGCCTCGAATCGGAAGGGGAAGGGGATGCCCACGCTCTGGAACGTCCGCTGCCAGTGCACCTGCGCGGCGCGGTCGGCGAACATGGGCAGCGTCTCCCATGTCAGCGGCTGCACGCCGTTGATCTGCGCCACGAGGACGCCGAGCTGGGCGGGCAGCGGGACCGCCACGGTGCGCTCGGGGATAGGAACGGTGTCGATGGGCGTCAGCGGGTCGATCGTGGCCGCGCGGGCGCGGATCTCGCTGATCGCCGCGTCGCTGGAGTCAGCCTGACCCAGGCCCATGGCCCTGTCCTCGTAGACGGTCGCATTGCGGCGGACGCTGACGCGCTGCGCGGGCTCGGGCGGCTCGGCGCCCTCCGGGATGGCCGGCTCGGGCTCGAGCGTGCCGAAGCTCTTGGCGAAATCCTCGAGGCCCTCGCTCGCCGCGCGCGAGGCCAGCTCCGCGCCCGACGCCGCGAGCGTCTCGTAGGTGCGGAGCGCTCGCCAATCCTCGATCACCTGCTCGGGCTCCATCACGTGGTCGAGCGCCTCCGGCACGCCCTCGGGCGCGGCGTCGAGGATGTTGTAGTAGTACCTGCTCCCGTCGCGCCCCTCGGCCGTCAGATCGACGGCGGGGACGCCGACCTGGAGCCCGAGCACAGGATCGCCGCCGAGCTCGCGCACGGCGAGGGCGAGCTGGGGGAACGGGAACCGGCGCTGGCCGAACCGCACCGTCGAGACGCCGATCCCCGGCAGCTGGGCGAGCAGCCGGTCGTTCAGCCAGCGCTCGTCGCGTACGTGCACGGCCGGGGTCGGGATATTGACGCCCTCGGACTCGGCGACGGCGGCGACGACCTGGTCGGCGATGCGCACGAAGTCGGGGCGGCGCGCGGCCCAGTCGTCGGGGAGCACGCGGTACTCGCCGTCCCTGGCCAGGGGCCGCACGGCCTGGGCGATCTCCGCGCGCACCACGTTCTCCGCGGCCTCCATGACCTCGTTCACCTTGGCGGCGCGGAGCTCGGCCTCCACTCGCTCCCGCTCGGCCTCGAAGGGCTCGGGGAAGCGGTCGCGGTTCTGCTGGTAGTGCTTCGTAGCGTCGAGCAGGGGGACGGAGATCGCCTGCTGGACGGCAGGCCGGCTCAGCTCGATCCACGCGAGCTTGACACGGGGCCCGAGGAGGTAGCCGATCCCGAACTCGCCCTCGCCCGGGCGAACCTCCCTGAAGCGCTCGAAGTGGGACCGGAGCTCCTCCGGCGCGGGCTCCAGCGTCTCATCGGCCAGCTCTCTCGCCGAGAGAAAGACCGAATCCACGAGCACGGTGTCCGCCAGCCCCTTGGCGATGGTGATGGCCTGCTGGTCGGAGATGCGCTCGGCGGTCTGGTAGGCGCTGAGCAGCCGGTCCACGCCCCGGAGCTTGCCGAGGGTCTTGTTGAACTCCTCGGGGATCATGCCCGTAGCGCCGGCCGCCCTGTAGCTCGCCTCGACGAGCATCTCCTCGGCCTGCTGCGTGCGCCGCTGGACCTCGTCGGGGTTCTGCTGCATCTGGTAGGCGGCCAGCTGCTGCGCATAAGCGCTGCCGAACTGCATGTACTCGCGGATGAACGACTGCTCGGCGAGGGTCCGCGCGAAGATGGGCAGGAGCGTCGCGCCCTCGTTGGCGCCGCCGACCATGCCGGCCTTCTCGGCCTCGCGGCTGAGGAGCATCCAATGCTCGACCTCGTGCTTCTCGTCGAGCGGGAGCGGGACGCTCCCGCCGAAGCGGCTGAAGAACTCGGAGAGGGCCGCCAGCTCCCGGCGGGCCTGGTCGTAGGTCGCGAGCGTGATCTTGCGCCCGTCCATGGTGCCGACGGCGCGCCCGAGGCGGGCCTGGCCCATCTGCTGGATCGCCTGCGGCACGAGGAAGGAGATCAGGAGCAGCGTGCCCCCGACCACGAGGATCCACTTGTTGTACTTGCGAAGTACCTTGAGCATGAGCAACTCCGCGCGCGGCCCCGGGGCGCCGCGCGCGACGCCCGGACCCGCGCGCCGGCCCGATCGATCAGCGGTAGAACTCCACGATCAGGTTCGCGTTCACGTCGAAGGGGGTCTGGTCGGCCGTCGGGTTGGCCACGACCTTGATCGTCAGCTCGGAGGGGTTGAAGTCGATCCAGCCGGGCACCTCGTGGCCCGCGAGCGACTCCATGTTCTCGCGCACGAGCTTCTGCGCCCGCGGCTTGAGGGTGACCGTGTCGCCGACGCGCACCTCGTAGCTGGGTCGGTCGGTCTTGCGCCCGTTCACCAGCACGTGGCCGTGGGCCACGATCTGCCTGGCCGCCCAGATCGTGCGGGCCAGACCGGCGCGCCGGATGACGTTGTCGAGCCGCTGCTCGAGCAGCTGGAGCAGGACCTCGCCCGTGTTGCCGGGACGGCGCCCGGCCTCCTCGACCGTGCGCCTGAACTGCTTCTCGAGCATCCCGTAGTGGAAGCGGAGCTTCTGCTTCTCGTTGAGGCGGATGCCGTAGGCCCGCAGACGCCGGCCGCGGTAGCCATGCACGCCGTTGGGGTTCAGCGCTCGCTTGGAGGTGTGCTTGGGGATGTCGGCGACAGGGACGCCGACACGGCGGGACAACTTCACCTTGGGGCCGGTGTAACGCGCCATTCGAGATGCTCCATCCGTCTGGGCCGCGCGGGCGGCCGGTGCCACGGGACTTCGGTCAACCCCAGCGGGTGGCGATCGGCCGACTGCCGCGGCTGCGGGGCGGTCACGATCCGGGCAAACCTGGGGAGCGATTGAAGACGCGGGCCGGGCCACGGTCAAGTGGGCGCCCGTCCCGCACCCGACCGGGCGCGTCCCCGCTAGACTTGGCTCCCACACCCGCACGGACGCCCATGAAGCCCGACCACCGCCTGCCGATCCTGTGTCAGTCGGACCCCTTCCTCCCCGAGGCGAGGGAGAAATGCGGGGTCTTCGGGATCTGGCGTCACCCCCAGGCGGTCCACCTCGCCTACCTCGGCCTCTACGCCCAGCAGCACCGGGGGCAGGAGTCGGCCGGGATCGCGGTCTCCGATGGCCAGCACCTCAACGCGGTCACCGGCATGGGGCTGGTGCCCGACGTCTTCAACCCGCTCACGCTCCAGCGGCTCCACCAGGCGGCGGGGGCCGGGGTGATCGCCCACAACCGCTACTCGACGGCCGGCGGCTCGCGGGCGTGCAACGCCCAGCCGCTCCTGGAGTCGTACGTCGGGGGTCAGGTCGCGCTGGGGCACAACGGCAACCTGATCAACGCCGAGGCGCACCGCAGGCATTTCGAGCTCGCCGGGCACCTCTTCCACACGACGGGGGACACCGAGGTCATCGTCCACCTGCTCGCCTCGCCCGAGCAGCAGCGCCAGCCGGACCCGGTGGCGGCGACGCTGCGGAGGCTCCAGGGCGCGTTCTCGCTGGTCTTCCTTTTCCCCGACCGCATCGAGGCGGCGCGCGACCCGTGGGGATGGCGTCCGCTGGTGCTCGGGAGGCTCGAGTATCCCGGCGGCGTGACGCACGTGGTGGCAAGCGAGACCGTCGCGCTGCACGTGGTGGGCGCGACGGTGCTGCGCGAGGTGGAGCCGGGCGAGATCGTGACGATCGACGACGAGGGCGTCCGCTCGCGACGCTTCACCGGGCGCGAGCACCAGCCCACGCACTGCGCGTTCGAGCACGTCTACTTCGCCAGCCCCGCCAGCGACGTGTTCGGGCAGAACGTGCAGCAGGTCCGGGAGATGCTGGGCGAGCGGTTGGCGCGCGAAGCGCCCGTCGACGCGGACTTCGTCATGCCCATGCCCGACTCGGGACGCTCGGCCGCCAACGGCTACGCCCGCGCCAGCGGCGTGCCCTACCGCGAGGGCATCGTCCCCAACCGGTACGTCGGGCGCACGTTCATCAAGCCGACGCAGGAGGAGCGGCGCGCGGCCGTGCGGCTCAAGCTCAACGTCGTCGAGGGGATCGTGCGCGGGCAGCGGGTGATCGTGGTGGACGACTCGGTGGTGCGCGGCACCACCACGCGCGAGAAGATGGCCCAGATCCGCGAGGCGGGCGCGCGGGAGATCCACCTGCGCATCTCCTGCCCCCCGATCAGGCACCCCTGCTATTTCGGGATCGACTTTGCGACCAAGGACCAGCTCATCGCCAACGAGCGGACCGTCGACGATATCCGGCGATTCCTGGGCGTGGACAGCCTCCACTACCTCTCCCTGGAGGGGATGCTCTCGTGCATGAAGCACCCCGCGTCCAGCTATTGCACCGCGTGCTGGACCGGTGAGTACCGACTCGACCCGGAGAAGCCGGAGACCGGCCCGATCTCCGAGGCGGGCCAGCTCCGGATCTTCGGCGGGGACTGAGCCATGGGCGCACGCACACCGCTCACGCTCGCGCACTCGCCAGATGCCGACGACCTGGTCATGTGGTGGCCGCTGACGGGCGTGCGCGGCGCCGACGGCGGCGCGCTCGCCGGCGATCTGGGGCGCCCGGCCGTCGACACCGACGGCTTCGAGTTTCTCACCCTCGCCGCCGATATCGACGCGCTCAACCGCCGCGCTCTCGAGCGGCACGATCTCGACGTCACGGCGATCAGCGCGTTCACCTACCCGTTCGTCAAGGACCATTACCGGATCACCCGCTGCGGCGGGTCGTTCGGCGACGGCTACGGGCCCAAGGTCGTCGTCCGCGCCGACTCGACCGTGATGTGCGAGGGGTGCCTCCGCTCGCAGAGGCCGCGGATCGCCGTGCCGGGAGACCGGACCAGCGCCTTCCTGGCTCTCTCCATCCTGCTGGGAAAGCCCTTCGAGCACGTCGTGCTCCCCTTCGAGGAGATCGCCGGCGTCGTCGCCTCGGGCGAGGTGGGCGCGGGGCTGCTGATCCACGAGGCCCAGCTCACCTTCCAGACGCTGGGGCTGCGCCAGGTGATCGACCTGGGCGCGTGGTGGAAGGGGGAGACCGGCCTGCCCCTCCCGCTCGGCCTCAACGTGATCAGGCGCGACCTCGATGACCGCTTCGGGTCGGGGACGGGCGCGGCTGTCGCCGCCATGCTGCGCGGCTCGGTCGCCCACGCACGGTCGCGCCCCGCGGACTGCAGGCGGGTGCTCCTGGAACGGGTCGGGCGGCGACCCGAGTGGGCGGATGACGCGCTCGTGCAGCGCTACCTGGCCATGTACGTGAACGACTTGACCGAGGACATGGGGGACGTTGGGCGCCGCGCGCTCGAGCGGCTGCTCGGCGAGGGCGCCTCCCGAGGGCTTTGCCCGGGGGCGGGCCCCATCGACCTCGTCTAGCGCGCTCCCGGCGCCGGCGCGCGGATATCCTCGCCCATGAGACTCATTCGCCTCGAGCACGGCGTCGGCGTCGAGCTAACCGGCGGCGGCACGCTGCCGGTTGGCCACATCATCGGCATCGGCAAGAACTACGCCGAGCACGCCAAGGAGCAGGGTGAGACCGCGCCCGAGCGCCCCATGATCTTCACCAAGAACCCCTGCGCGGCCTGCCTCCACGGGGACGACATCGTGATCCCGCCGCTGTGCCGCGACGAGGAGACGGGCGGCCCCCTCCAGGTGGACTACGAGGCCGAGCTGGGCGTCGTGCTCGGGACGGCGGCGAAGGAGGTCCCTCTCGAAGAGGCGCTCGGGCACGTGCTCGGCTACGTGTGCGTGAACGACGTCTCGGCGCGCTGGTGGCAGAAGCAGGGCGCGGGCGGGCAGTTCTGCCGCGGCAAGAGCTTCGACACGTTCTGCCCGGTCGGGCCGCGGATCGTGCCGGCGGCGGAGATCCCCGACCCGCAGGAGCTGCGGGTCATCTGCCGCGTGAACGGCACGGTGATGCAGCAGGACACGACCGCGAGCATGCTCCACCCCGTGGCGACGCTGATCGCCGAGCTCTCGAGGGGGATGACGCTGGCGCCGGGGACGCTGATCATGACCGGGACGCCCAGCGGGGTGGGCTTCGCCCGCAACCCGCCGGTCTATCTGAAGGAGGGCGACACGGTCGAGGTCGAGGTCGAGCGGATCGGCGTGCTCAGGAACCGCGTGGTGAACGGCTGAGCCGGACAGCACGCCGGGCGCTCGCCGTGCCCGGGTGCTCGGCGCCCGCGCCGCTCGGCGCGGCGGCTCTACCATTCCCGCCCGCGATCGCGCCGGTCACCCCTCCATGGCCAGGAACAAGCCCAATCCCGCCCCCACCATCGAGAACCGGCGAGCCCGGCACGACTACGAGATTCTCGAATCGCTCGAGTGCGGGATCGCGCTGCTTGGATCGGAGGTCAAGAGCGTTCGCGACGGCAAGGTCTCCCTCGCCGAAGGGTACGTGCGCGTGCAGGCCGACCCGCCCGCCCTCTTCCTGCACTCGGTGACCATCGCCGAGTACGGGCCGGCCGGGCCGACGGCGCACGAGCCGGCGCGCACGCGCCTGCTGCTGGCGCACAAGAGGGAGATCGCCAAGCTCGTGAGGCAGGTCGAGCAGAAGGGCGTCACGATCGTCCCGCTGAGGATGTACTTCAAGGACGGGCGGGCGAAGGTGCTCATCGGCCTCGGGCGCGGGCGGCAGGCGCACGACAAGCGCGTCGCCATCGCCCAGCGCGAGACGCGTCGCGAGATCGACCGGGCTCTCTCGAAGAAGCTGCGCTAGACTCGGCCCGTCAGATGCCGCGGGCCTGCGTCGCGCGGGCCATGCGGACCTTGAGGGCGGCGCGGGCCCGGTCGCGACGGATGGCCGCCTGCTTGGTCACGGCGTCGGGCGCGTCGGGGGGGACGGTGCGCGCCTCGATCTCGGCGAGCTCGGCCTCGGCGTCGGTGAGCGTGATCTGCTCGGCCCGCACCGCCCGCTCGGCCAGGATCGTCAGCGTGTTATCGGCCATCTTCACGAAACCGCCGTCCACGAGGAACTGCCGCTCGCCTCCCTTGCCCGCGGCCTCGACGGCGAACCGGAGGGTCAGCTCGCCCATGCCCAGACGGGCGAGGATGGGGGCGCGGTTGGGCAGCACGCCGAAGAGGCCGTCCCAGGCGGGGATCGAGGCGTACGTCAGCTCGTCGTCCACGAGCTTCTCGGCGGGGGTCACGAGTCGGCAGTGGAACGTTCTGGCGGCCAAAATCGGGTCCTCCGGGCTGGGGGCGGGATGATAGCCCGGCGCGGGGGTAGTCTCTCGCCGGCATGGAACGCCGGAAGGCCATGGCGCTGCTCGCGTTGGGGCTGCTCACCGCCGCCGCGGGGGCGGTGCACCTGGGAACGGGGGACCTCGCCGGCGGGTTCCACTGGCCGGAGACGGCCCTGTTCCTGGAACTCCGTGCGCACCGCCTGGCGATCGCGGGGATCGTGGGCGGGTGCCTCGCCCTCGCCGGCGTGCTCCTCCAGGCCCTGCTGCGGAACCCCCTGGCCTCGCCCGACCTGCTCGGGGTGACCTCCGGCGCGGGGCTCGGCGTCGCGGCGGCGACGGTGGTCGGGGTGCTCGCCTCCGAGCCCTCCGCGCCGCCGGGGCCGGCCACCATCACGCTGGCGGCGCTCGCCGGGTCGGGCGCGACGCTTGGGCTCGTGCTGGCGTGGACGATCCGGCGTGGCGGGATCGACGTGATCTCGCTCGTGCTCGTCGGCGTGATCGTCGGCATGACCTGCGCCGGGGGCACCCTGCTGCTCCACCAGCTCCTGCCGGACCGGGGCGTGAACGCCCGCTCATGGTTCCTGGGGTCGATCGACGAGAACGCGCCGCGGGGCCTGGTGCTGGCCGGCGCTGCGGCGCTGCTCGGGGGGCTGGCGCTCGCGTTCGCGGGCGCGCGATCGGTCGACGCCGCGTGCCTGGCGGAGGACGAGGCCCGCGCCCTCGGCGTGCGCCTGGCGCGCCTGCGCCTCGCGCTGTTCGCGACGGCGGGCATCCTGACGACGATGTCCGTTGTGCTCGCCGGGCCGATCGGGTTCGTCGGCCTCGTGATCCCGCACGCCGTGCGCCTGGTGCTCGGGCCCCACCACCGCGCGCTGGTGATCGGCGCGACGCTCGCCGGCGCGACGACGGTGATCGTCGCCGACGCGGCGGTAGGTGCGTTCCCGCTCGAGCGCACCGGGCGCGTGCCGCTGGGCGTGATCACCGCGGTCCTGGGCGGTCCGCTCTTTCTCCTCCTGCTGCGCTCGATGCTGCGGCGAAACTCGCTGTGAGGGACTTATGCTTGCGCCGATGCCGAGCGTCGACCGACTGCTGAAGCTGCTGGAAACAAGCCCTGGGGATGACTTTCTCCTTTACGCGCTCGCGATGGAGCACGCCAAGCAGGCGGAGCACGAGACGGCGCTGGCCTACTTCGACAGGGCGATCGAGGCGGACCGCGGCAACGCGTACCACTACTACCACAAGGCGCGGTCGCTCGAGGCGCTGCAGCGCATCGACGAGGCGATCGCGACGCTGCGCCTCGGCGCCGACGTGGCCCGCGGCGGCGAGGAGGAGAAGGCCCTCAGCGAGATCCTCGGCTACCTCGACATGATCCACACCAACTGGCGTCGGAACTAGGCTCCGCCCGTGCGTTCACCCCCCTCCAAGTCGGCCACGCGACGGAGGCTCGAGGCGCAGCTCGAGCGGCTCGGGACGCTCGGACCCGACGCGTGCGTGGCGTCCCTCCGGCCGCTCGCGGAAGACTCGACGCGGTTCAACGTGAGGATCGGGCGCGTGCAGGTCGGGCCCGTGCACGCCGAGGACATCGAGGCGCTGGGGCTGGCGGTCGGCGCGCCCGCGTCGGGCGGCCTGCTCGAACGTCTGGGCGCGGCGCTGGCGCGCGAGGCCGCAAGGACCGACGCGCTGCGCCTGCTCAGGGCGCGCGCCCGTACGCGTCACGACCTGATCGGGCGGCTGATGCGCAAGGGGCACGATCGGGCCGACGCCGCGTCGGCGGTCGAGCGCCTCGCCCGCGTCGGCCTGGTGGACGACGCGTCGCTCGCTCGCGACCGGGCGGAACGTCTGGCGTCGGGCGCCCGGCTCGGCCCCCGCGGCGCCGAGGCGAGGCTGCGGACCATGGGGCTCGGCGCCGCCCTGTCGGCCGAGGCGGTGGCGGGCGCGTACGCGGGCGTGGACCTGCTCGAGCAGGCGACGTCCACCGCCCGGAAGCGGGCCGCCTCGCTCTCGCCCGACCTCGACGACCGGACGCGTCGGGCGCGTCTCTTCGGCTTCCTCGCCCGCCGCGGGTACGATCACGAGACCTGCCGGGGCGCGGTCGAGCGTGCGCTTGGTTCGGCGCCCGAGGATTGATCGGCCTGCCCGCAAGGAGTGTGCGCATGCGAGCCGCCTCATCGATGCTTCTCGCCCTTCCGCTCGGCGCCCTCGTCGCGGGGGGCTGCACGCGGGACGTGAACGACCGCCTCGAGCTGGGGGCGGACGTCGAGCTGCCCGCGCTCCAGCCTCAGGCGCGCGAGCCGTTCGGGGCGACGCCGACCGTGCACGGCCTGGACCGCTCCCACTGGGAGCCGATGGTCTACGTCGTGCCGGTGAACGGGGTGGCGCACATGCCGCCCTACGCGCCCCCCACGTACGGGCTCGAGGCGACGTCTCGCCAGCGCGGCGAGTTTCCCGACGCGGCGGGCTCGCTCGAGCTCGGGCAGGAGGATCCCGGCGACGAGATCGGCCAGATGTTCCGCTCGCACGGGCAGGCGGCGCTGGACGCGCTCCTGATCGTGCCGCGCCTGTTCGTCCGCTCCCCCTGCGCGACCGACTGGAGCCCCCGCTGGTCGTACGTTCGGGCTCCCGGGGGCGCCGTGAGCGCCCCGTGGCGTCCGGCCGATGAGCCGGCGCCGACCCAGTCCCTGCCGGAGGAGACTCGGTCGGAGGAGACGGTCGGAGGATGAGCGCGATCGACCCCAGCTCGGGGCTGCCGCGCGGGGCGTGCCTGCGCCCGGAGCACGAGATCTCGCCACGAGAGGCGGCGGCGGGCGCGGGTAGCGGCTCGCTGATCGTCGATTGCCGCCTGCCGGAGGAGTTCGCGACGGCGCGCGTCGATGGCGCCGTGCTGATCCCGCTGCACGAGCTGGAGGGCCGGCTCGACGAGATCGAGGACGCGCTCGGGGAGCGGGGTCTGGCGCGGGAGGCGCCCTTCGCGGTGCTCTGCCACCACGGCCACCGGTCCCTGCGCGCGGCCCTGATGCTCCAGCAGCACGGCTTCACGGGGGCGCGGTCGGTCTTCGGTGGCATCGACCTGTGGGCCGCCGACGTGGACGCCTCGATCCCCCGGTACGTGCGCGACGGAACGCGGTGCCGGGTGGTCTGATCCGCGCCGGCGCACGCGCCCAAGTCAGCAGCCGGCCCGCCACCTCTCGAGCAGGAAGAGGCAGTCGCGCGAGTCCACGACGCCGTCGTTGTCCGTATCCGCCCGGCGCAGCCCCCCGGCCCAGTCGTTGAGGAAGGCGATGATGTCGCGGGTATCGATGCTCCCGTCTCGGTCGTGGTCGCCCGGGCACGCGTAGGGAATGGAGGCGTGGAACGCCTCCACGTCGCCCGCGGGGTTGAAGCCGAAGCCGACGAGCACGCGTCCGTCGGCGTCCATGTCGGCGATCTGCGTGAGGTCCCACCCCGCGAGGTCCAGCCCATAGCCCTCCAGCGCGTCGATCATCCGGATGAACGCGCCCGAGTATCGGTCCCAGAGCCACGGCTCCATGGACTCGGCGGCGGAACCGGTGCGGACGGCGGCGACACGCCCGTGATCGGCGACGGCAGTGGCCGTGGTGAAGAGGCCGGGCGCGGGCGTGCCCAGCGTCTGGGCGCCGGAGCCGATCGGGACGAGCACGGCGAGGCGAGCGCCCGAGTCGTCGCGGATCATGCCCGCGCCCCAGAGTCCGTTCCGTGAGACCGACACGCCCTGGCCAAGAAACAGCCTTGCGGCCGGCTCGTCACCGATCCACACGACGAAGTAGAGCGAGTCGGCTCCCTCGCGCTCGAAGCCGACACCGACGCTCCCGTCGGAGGAGAGCGAGCGCAGCTGGCCCATGGGGCGCGGGTCACCGCCGGAATCGGCGAAGGACCAGAGGCCATCGCGCCACCGGATCGGCACCGTCGGGCTCTGGTTGTTGCCGTAGCCGCCGAGCACCGCCCCGTCGGCCGAGCAGGACTGGGCGAACGACTGCGGGAGCGTGCCGGAGCCGGGCGGGAACCCGAGCCCCAGCATGCCCGTGTCGCGCGTCCACCGGAACGCCTCGGCGGCGGGCTGGCCCCAGCTATCGACCGTGTAGCTGCTCCCGCCGAAGACCGCGTGGCCATCGTCGGTGATGTCCTCGGCGACGCTGTAGCGGTACCCGTCCGAGAGGAAGCCCAGGCCCTCCATCGCATCGACGACATAGACGGACCCGTTGCGCGAGAGGATCCAGCGAGCTGCCTCCGTGCCCGCGCCGGCCCGGCTGTGCCCCACCACGGCCAGGCCGTCGGGCGCCAGGCCCCGCGCCTCGCTGACGAAGTTGCCCCCGGGAAGATCGCCGAGCGGCGTGAAGGTCGCGACCTGCGCGCCGACGCTCATCGCGGTGCCGGCGGAGAGAAGGGCGGCGATCAGTCTCGCGTTCAGCATGGCCTTCTCTCTCTCGTCCGCGCGCTCGATGGCCGGCGCCCCGCGCGGGAGTGCGGCCCCCGATCAGCGGCAGGCCGCCCACTGGTTCAGGAAGCAGGTGACGTCGCGGGTGTCGATCACCCCGTTGCCGTCGCAGTCGGCGGCGTCGTCCTTGGGAACCCAGCGGTTGAAGAAGCAGGCGAAGTCGCGGGTATCGATCACGTCGTTATCGTCGCAGTCGGCGAAATCGCAGTCGTCCGCGAGCTCGCCCCAGAAGCCCGCGGCGCCGCCGAGCGGGTCCGGGCACTCGCCCAGGGAGTAATCGGTGCACTCGAGCGAGGTGTGCGAGCCGTCGAGCGGGGCGTCGTCGTCGTACTGCATGGGGCCCTGCGTGCCCGGCGCGTCGGGGTCGCCGCGCGCGTCGCCGGTGCCCCAGAGCATGGGCTGGGCGCAGGTCGCGAAGGCGGCGCCGTCGCTGGTCGTGTACTGCATGAAGTAAGAGCCGACGAGGCCCGTGGGGACGACCCACGTCCCGCCCATGAGGTCGACATTGCTGTAGTAGTAGGCCCCTGGGTTGCAGGAGAGGGATCCGAAATCGAGGATCCAGCCGCTGTAGTCGAAGCTGTCGGGCTCGCAGGGGACGGACTCCTGGGTGAAGACGAGGATCTCGCAGTCCTCGACCTGGCCGCTGCCGGGGGGCGCGTTGCAATCCCAGAACCACGCGAGATCGACGCGTCCGAGGCCGACGTGCTCGAAGGTGTCCGGGTGCAGCGTCATGTCGTTGGTCCAGAAGCCGTTGCAGTAGCCGGTGCCGAAGAACCAGAGGCCGCCGCCCCCGCACGTGCCCGTCTGCTCGATGCAGTCGAAGACGAGGTCGTCGGTCGGGCCGCGGGCGACGCCGCCGGCGTACTCCATCCACTCGCTGGTGCGGACGATCGTGCCGTTCTCCATGCGGACCTGGGCGACGCGCTGCGGGCTCACCTCGATCGCCGTCTGAAGGCGGAGGGGAGCGCGGTCGCCCTGCGCCGCGGCCGCGCCGGAGATGGACGCCATACAGCCAACCGAAGCGATCAACCTGCGTGTCATCTTGCTCCTCCTCTCGGGCTGGCCGGGTGCTCCCGTCGCTCATTCCCACGGGGCGCATCGCGTCGCCGGCGATGACCTGGCCCTCGCCTGTGTGGACACGGCACGAACCCTCCTTCGATCCCGTCACAGCCGCGAGAGATGCGGTGCCCCCCGCGGACCCGCGGGGTGCGCTCTATACGCGGCGCGCGGAGCGGGGTTGCGGCGGATTCGCGTGGCGCACGGCGGGCGGGCGCCGCGCCCCCCGATCGGGGGAGGCGCGGGCGACGAGGCTCCGCGCAGCGGAAGAGAAAACGCCCGGGCGCATCCGCCCGGGCGTCGTGTGTTGCTCCTGGCTTGCGGCTAGGCCGCAATCAGATTAGCGGCAGGCAACCCACAGGTTGAGGAAGCAGGTGAAGTCGCGGGTGTCGACCACGCCGTTGCCGTCGCAGTCGGCGGCGGGGTTCTTGGGCACCCAGAGGTTGAAGAAGCAGCTGAAGTCGCGGGTGTCAACGACGCCGTTGCCGTCGCAGTCGGCGAAGTCGCAGGGATCACCGCCGCCGAGCTCGCCCCAGAACTGGGCCATGCCGCCCAGCGGATCGGGGCAGAGGCCGTAGGCGTAGGTGTAGCACTCGAGGGAGGTGTGGCTGCCGTCGAGCGGGGCGTCGTCGTCGAACTGCTCGGCATCCTGGGAGCCGACGCCGGTGTTGGTGCCCCAGAGCATGGGCTGGCTGCAGGTCGCGAAGGCCGAGCCGTCGCTGGTGGTGTACTGCATGAAGTAGGAGCCGACGCCGCCGGTGGGGGCGATCCAGGTGCCGCCGCCGAGGTCGACGTTGCTGTAGTAGTAGCCGCCGGGGTTGCAGCTCAGGGAGCCGTAGTCGAGGATCCAGCCGCTGTAGTCGAAGCTGTCGAGCTCACAGGGGACGGACTCCTGGGTGAAGACGAGGATCTCGCAGTCCTCGATCTGGCCGCTGCCGGGAGGCGCGAGACAGCTCCAGAACCAGGCCAGGTCGACGCGCCCGAGACCGACGGCCTCGTTGATCGGCTCGGTGGTCATGTCGTTGGTGAAGAAGCCGTTGCAGTAGCCGGTGCCGAAGAACCAGCGGCTGGTCTCGCCGCTGAGGCCGCAGGCGATGCCGCCGTTGGGCACGCCGTCGCCGTCGCTGTCACCGAAGCAGTCGAAGACGCGGTCATCGGTCGGGCCGCGGACCACGCCGCCGCTGTAGTCCATCCAGTCGCTGGTGCGGACGACCTTGCCGTTCTCCATGCGGACCTGGGCGATGCGGTAGGGGTTCACCTCGATCGCGTTGTCGAGGGACTTGAGCGCGGGCTTGTCCCCGGCGGCCGCCATCGAGGCGATACCGGCACAGATGCCCGCATACATGCACACGTTCTTCGCCTTCATTGAGCAACTCCTTTTCTCTCGGTGGAAGGGAAACGAAACGCGGTTTCTCCCCATCACGCGGGGACGCATGCTCCGCGCCGCCGGCGCCTCCGAGCCGGCAACGCTCCAGAATGACTGGCTCCACAGCCCCCTCGGCCCGCCGCGAACACGGCGGGCACCAGCGCCACACAGCCGACTGACGCGAGCGGCCGTCTGACCATGGCCCGTCTCCTCGCCCAACATGCGGACGAGGCGCCGGCGCTGCGAGGATGCGCCCCACCTTGTCCGCTCGAAGGGCGGCAGCGCCCTATACGCCCTGCGCACCGCTTGGATCCGGGAATCACGAGGGGAACGCCGCTCGGCGGCCGGCGCGCTGGCCCTCCGATTGGTGGGGTGGGCGCACGCCATGGCGTTCTCGGCGCGGAGGAAGTACGAAAAAAAGAAGAACGCCCGGGCGTTTCCGCCCGGGCGTCGTGTGTTGCTTCTGGCTTGCGGCTAGGCCGCAATCAGATTAGCGGCAGGCAACCCACAGGTTGAGGAAGCAGGTGAAGTCGCGGGTGTCGACCACGCCGTTGCCGTCGCAGTCGGCGGCGGGGTTCTTGGGCACCCAGAGGTTGAAGAAGCAGCTGAAGTCGCGGGTGTCAACGACGCCGTTGCCGTCGCAGTCGGCGAAGTCGCAGGGATCACCGCCGCCGAGCTCGCCCCAGAACTGGGCCATGCCGCCCAGCGGATCGGGGCAGAGGCCGTAGGCGTAGGTGTAGCACTCGAGGGAGGTGTGGCTGCCGTCGAGCGGGGCGTCGTCGTCGAACTGCTCGGCATCCTGGGAGCCGACGCCGGTGTTGGTGCCCCAGAGCATGGGCTGGCTGCAGGTCGCGAAGGCCGAGCCGTCGCTGGTGGTGTACTGCATGAAGTAGGAGCCGACGCCGCCGGTGGGGGCGATCCAGGTGCCGCCGCCGAGGTCGACGTTGCTGTAGTAGTAGCCGCCGGGGTTGCAGCTCAGGGAGCCGTAGTCGAGGATCCAGCCGCTGTAGTCGAAGCTGTCGAGCTCACAGGGGACGGACTCCTGGGTGAAGACGAGGATCTCGCAGTCCTCGATCTGGCCGCTGCCGGGAGGCGCGAGACAGCTCCAGAACCAGGCCAGGTCGACGCGCCCGAGACCGACGGCCTCGTTGATCGGCTCGGTGGTCATGTCGTTGGTGAAGAAGCCGTTGCAGTAGCCGGTGCCGAAGAACCAGCGGCTGGTCTCGCCGCTGAGGCCGCAGGCGATGCCGCCGTTGGGCACGCCGTCGCCGTCGCTGTCACCGAAGCAGTCGAAGACGCGGTCATCGGTCGGGCCGCGGACCACGCCGCCGCTGTAGTCCATCCAGTCGCTGGTGCGGACGACCTTGCCGTTCTCCATGCGGACCTGGGCGATGCGGTAGGGGGTCACCTCGATCGCGTTGTCGAGGGTCTTGAGCGTGGGCTTATCCCCAGCGACCGCCATCGAGGCGACGCCGGCGCAGATGCCCGCATACGTACACAGGTTCTTGGCCTTCATGAGCAACTCCTTCTTCGGTGAAAGGAAAACGAAACGCAGTTTCTCCCCATCACGCGGGGACGCACTCTCCGAACCACCGGCCCGATGCCTCGGAGCCGGCAACGCTTCACATTCGCTGATTCCACACTCTCCTCGTCGCGCCGCGCTCAGCCTTGCTCGCGGCGGACTCGGTGCACTGATTTGGACGACTGACGCTCTCTCCCGGGCACCAACACTCCTTCCCCCAATGTCGAGAGCCGCCGATCAGCCTGCTTGACGGAGGCACCGGAGAACCCGGCCTCTGTACGTCAAGCCTAGAGATCTGACTCTCACTCTCCATCCAACACATCATCGGTCTCGCAATGAGCCGACAATGCGCAATATACACAGCCCCTGGCCACACGCAATACTCCCAGGCCCATTTTTCCAACTTTCCGGCACAGCCGCGAGTTCTTGACCGCGCCACTCTGGAGAGGTCCGGAAAGATGGGAAAACCGCCCGCCACGCCCGCGTCGCGCCCCTCTATCAGGTGGTCCCATCGGTGCGATCACGCCCGAACCACTCCCGATCCCGACGCGAGAGCCGGTGGACGCCCCTCCCGCATGGCGCGGACGAACGCGTCGAAGAGCGGGGAAGCGTCGTGCGGGCCAGGGGAGGCCTCGGGGTGGTATTGGACACAGAACACGGGACGGTCGGATAACCGGAAGCCCGCCACCGTCCCGTCGTTGAGGTGGACGTGCGTGACCTCGCCGCCCGCGGCCTCGAGGCTCTCGCGGTCGACCGCGAACCCGTGGTTCTGGCTCGTGATCTCCACGCGGTCGAAGAGGCGGTCGAAGACCGGCTGGTTGGCCCCGCGGTGGCCGAAGGGCAGCTTATACGTCCGCGCACCGATCGCCAGGGCCAGGAGCTGGTGCCCGAGGCAGATGCCGAACGTCGGGATCGGCGGGTCGGCGCGGACAAGCTCGCGGAGCGTCGCCACGGTCGCCTGGACGGCGGCGGGGTCGCCCGGGCCGTTGGAGACGAAAAGCCCGTCGAACTCGCCCCGCCGGAACCGGTCGATGATGTCCTGCGCCTGGGTGTCGTGGGGCACCACGGTGACGTGGCAGCCGCGCTCGACGAGGTTGCGGAGGATGTTCCGCTTGGCGCCGCAGTCGAGGGCAAGGACACGGAGGGCGGCGTCATCCGGGCGCGCGTCCGCGGGGGACCATTCCCCGAGGGTCTCGGACCATGTGGAGCTGGATGTGCACCCGACCCCAGGGACGAGGTTCTGGCCGGCCATGCTGGGGGCGGCGCGGGCCATCGCGACCATCTCGGCGTCGGTGAGGTCGGTCCGGTCGGTCAGGACGCCGTTCATGGCCCCGGTCGTGCGGATCCTCCGCGTGATGGCGCGGGTGTCCACGCCGGCGATGCCGAGGACGCCCGCGCCGGCGAGGTAGCGGGAGAGGTCCTGGCGGGCGCGGAAGTTCGAGTGCCTGCGGGCGAGCTCGCGCACGACGAACCCGGCGACCTGGACGCGGGCGGACTCGATGTCCTCCTCGTTCACGCCGGTGTTGCCGATGAGCGGGAAGGTCTGCACGAGGATCTGGCCGCTGTAGGAGGGGTCGGTCAGCGACTCCTGATACCCGCTCATCGCGGTGTTGAAGACGACCTCGGCGCTGACGGCGAGGCCCCTCCCTGCGGCCCCGAAGGCCGTCCCGCGGTGGATGCTCCCGTCGGCGAGCGCGAGGCGGCAGGGGTTCTGCGGCGTGGTCTGGCTCGGCATCCGTAGAGTGTACGCGGTGTCGGTGTCGCTCTTCGAACAGCCCGCTCCGGAGCCGGCGATCGGCGGTCGCGTCTTCGTGCGCGTGGCCATCGAGCGTGGGCTGGAGCGCGGCGCGGCGCTCCGCGACTGGGATGCGCTCACGTACCTGACCGACCCGCCCATCGGCGTGGGAGAGCACGTGACCGTGCCTCTCGGTCGGGGCGACACCCCCACCGGGGGGGTGGTCGTGGAGGTGGGCGGCCCGGAGCTGGCCGGGGGCGTCGCGCTCCGGGCGATCAAGTCCGTGCTCTCGAGGTCGGGGGCGCGGATCCCGGGGACGCTCGTCGAGCTGGGGCGGTGGCTGGCGGAGTACTACGTGTGCCCGCTGGGGATGGCGATGGCGACGCTCATGCCCGCGGCGGTCAAGGCCCGCACGGGAGCACGCTCGGTCGAGGTGCTCGCGCCGGCCGACCCGATGCCGGAGCTGGAGGGCCTTTCGCCGCGCCTCGCGGCGGCGTTCGCGGCGGTGCGCGGGCTGCCTCGCTCGGAATTCCCGCTCACGGCGCGGGCCTTGGCGGACGCCATCGGGGCGCGCACGGTGCGGGAGGTGAACCGGCTGGTGGAGCTTGGGGCGCTGGCGCCCGGGGAGATGGAGGTCGTGCGGACGCGGAGCGAGCCCGGGCTGCTGGCGCAGGAGCAGCCGTCGTCCCCGCACCGGCTGACGCGGGCGCAGCAGGAGGCGGTGGACGGCATCGGGGCGTCGCTCGGAGGGTTCGGGGCGCACCTCCTGCTGGGCGTGACGGGGTCGGGGAAGACGGAGGTGTACCTCCGCCTTCTGGAGCGGGTGCTCGTCGCGGGGCGGACGGCGATCGTGCTGGTGCCGGAGATCTCGCTCACGCCCCAGACGAGCGCGCGTTTCGCGGCGCGGTTCGAGGCCGAGGGCGTGGCGGTGCTGCACTCGGGGCTGACGGCGGCGCAGCGGCACCGGGAGTGGAGGCGCGCGGTGGACGGGCGGGCGAGGGTGGTGGTCGGGGCGCGCTCGGCGGTGTTCGCGCCGCTGGCGCGGCTGGGGCTGATCATCGTGGACGAGGAGCACGACGCGTCGTACAAGCAGGACCAGCTGCCCCGGTACAACGCGCGGGACGTCGCGGTCTACCGGGCGCGCCTGGAGGGGTGCGCGGTGGTGCTGGGGTCGGCGACGCCCTCGATCGAGAGCTGGGCCAACGCGACGGGCGAGAGCCCGAGGTACCGGCTGTGGCGCCTGCCGGAGCGGGTCGGGTCCGCGAGCCTGCCGCGGGTGGAGATCGTGG
Organism: uncultured Phycisphaeraceae bacterium; assembly: GCA_964435785.1. GTDB lineage: Bacteria > Planctomycetota > Phycisphaerae > Phycisphaerales > UBA1924 > PNC22. The sequence goes on from CAYTAH010000009.1 coordinate 36,112, forward strand.
ACATGGCGGAGGTGCGCCGGCTCGCCGGCTGGGCGCGCCGGCCGGACGAGCTGGAGCACCTGAGCCCGCGGCTCCGGGCCGCTCTCGGCGAGACACTGTCGCGCGGGGAGCAGGCGATCATCCTGCTCAACCGGCGGGGGTACGCCCACTACCTGTGCTGCGCGAGCAGCCGGTGCGGGTGGGTGCTGGAGTGCGAGCACTGCGACTCGCGCCTGGTGCTGCACGTGGGGCGTGACCTGCCGCGCGGGGCGGTGGTGCGATGCCATCATTGCCTCGCCGAGCAGCGCATCCCCGCGAGCTGCCCGGATTGCGGGGGCAAGCTGCTGCGGCTGGGGGCGGGGACGCAGCGGGTCGAGGAGGAGCTGACGCGGGCGTTCGCGGGGGATGGGAACGCGCTGGTCGAGGGGGAGACGCTGGTCCGCGTGGACTCGGACACGATGCGCTCGGGCAGGGACTACTTCCGGGCGCTCTCGCGGTTCGCGTCGGGGGAGATCCGCGTGCTGCTGGGGACGCAGATGCTCGCCAAGGGGCACGACTTCCCGAACGTCTCGCTGGTCGGGGTGCTGTGCGCCGACGCGGCGCTGGGGATGCCGGACTTCCGCGCGGCCGAGCGGACGTTCCAGCTCGTGAGCCAGGTCGCGGGGCGCGCCGGGCGCGGGGCGACGCCGGGCCTCGTGATCGTCCAGGCGTACGACCCGGGTGCGCCGGCGATCCGGCTCGCGGCGACGCACCGATACGAGACGTTCGCGGCGGCGGAGCTGGAGGCCCGCGTGGGGGCGGGGCTGCCGCCGGCGCGGCGGATGGCGCGGATCGTCTGCCGGCACGCGGACTTCGCCAAGGCCCGGGAGGCGGGCGCGCGCCTGGCTGGGGCGCTCGGCGAGACGGGCGCGGCGGGCGGGGTCGAGGTGCTCGGGCCCTCGCCGTGCGCGGTCTCGCGGATCGCCGGGCACCACCGGTTCGAGGTGGTGGCGCTGGCGCCGACGGCGCGGCAGCTCCAGCAGGCGCTGGGGGCGGTGCGCGCGCGGGGGCTGCTCAAGAGCGACGCCCGCACGGCGGTGGATGTCGATCCGGTCGCGCTGATGTGATCGCGGGCGGTGCGCGGGGAGCGATGGGGCTATGCTGCGCCCCATGCTCGTGCACCTCAACGGCTCGCTCGTCCCGGCGTCGGAGGCGAAGGTCAGCGTCTTCGATCGCGGATTCATCTTCGGCGACGGCGTGTACGAGGGGCTCCGGGCGTTCGGGGGCTGGGTGCGGAACCTCGGGGACCACTGCGCGCGGATGCGCGAAGGCCTGCGCGAGGCGCGCATCGATTGGGATCCCGCGGCGCTGGGGGAGCTCTGCACCGAGCTGCTCGCCGCCAACGGGCTGCGGGACGCGTTCCTCTACTGGCAGATCACCCGGGGGACGCCGGGCCCGCGCGACCCGGTGCGGGCGCGCCTGCCGGCGCCGGGGACGCGTCCGACGGTCTTCGGCTACTGCGTGCCGCTGCCGGGGGTGGACGAGCTGGTGGAGCCGACGCGGTGCAGCGCGGTGACGCTCGCGGACCGGCGCTGGGAGCGCGGGCACGTGAAGGCGATCTCGCTGCTGGCCAACGTGATGGCGGCGATGGAGGCGGACCGCGCCGGTGGCGAGGAGGCGGTGCTGGTGCGGGAGGGGATGGTGTCCGAGTCGTGCGCGACGAACGTCTTCGCGCTGGTGCGGAACGATCGGGGCGGGCGCGAGCTGGTCACGCCGCCGGTGGGCGAGGTGCCGATCCTGGCGGGCGTGACGCGGAAGATCCTGCTGGAGGTTGCGCCCGGGGCGCGGGTCCGATCGATCAGCGTCGAGGAGCTGCGCGGGGCCGAAGAGATTTTCCTCACGGGAACGATCACGACGATCAAGAGCGTGGTGCGGCTGGACGGGGAGCCTGTGGGGACGGGCGAGCCGGGTCCCGCGGCGCGGGACGCCCTCGACCGGTACACGGCGTACGTGCGGGAGCGGGCCGGGGCCGCCACGGTGAACGCGGGATGATCGAGATCGCCGGCAAGCGCGTGACGGTGATGGGCCTGGGGCGCTTCGGAGGGGGTCTCGGCGTGACGCGCTGGCTGGCCTCGCGCGGCGCCCGGGTGCTGGTCACGGACCTGGAGCCGGCCTCGAAGCTGCGCGAGGCGGTGGCCGCGCTGGATGGCCTCGTGCGCGAGGGGTTGGTCACGCTCCGTCTGGGCGAGCACCGGGAGGAGGACTTCGCCGGGTGCGACGTGCTGGTGGCGAACCCGGCGGTGGCCAGGCCCTGGGAGAACCGGTTCATCAGCGCGGCGCGGGACGCGGGGGCGGAGGTGACGACGGAGATCGGCCTCGTGGTCGAGGGCTTGCCCGACCGGCGTCGCGTGATCGGCGTGACCGGGAGCGCGGGCAAGAGCACGACGTCGGCGATGATCGCCCACGCTCTGGCGGCGTGCGGGGCGAGAACGCACCTGGGGGGCAACATCGGCGGCTCGCTGCTGGGCTCGCTGGGGGGAATGGGGCCGGAGGACTACGTCGTGCTCGAGCTCTCGAGCGCGATGCTGCACTGGCTGGAGGGCTGGTCTCCGGGGACGGCGGTGGTGACCAACGTCTCGCCCAACCACATCGATTGGCACGGCTCGCTCGAGCACTACATCGCGAGCAAGAAGCGGATCCTGGCTCGCCAGGCGCCGGGCGACGGCGCGGTGCTGGGGCCGACGCTCGGAGACTGGGAGACGGCGCCGGGCGTGCGCCGGCTCGTGGTCGACGGCGGGGCGATGGTCGGAGGGCTGGCGATCCCCGGGGGGCACAACGCGCTCAACGCGGCGGTGGCGTGCGCCGCCGTCGGCATCGCGGGGGGCGCGACGGACGCGGAGCGCGTGCGCGAGGCGCTGCGCACCTTCGCCGGCCTCCCCCACCGCCTGCGCCTGCTGGGCGAGCGCGAGGGCGTGCGGTACTTCGACGACTCGAAGAGCACGACGCCGGAGGCGACGCTGCTGGCGCTGCGGGCGTTCGAGGAGCGGGACGAATTGGCGCGCGTGCACCTGATCGCCGGGGGGTACGACAAGGGGAGCGATCTGTCGCCGGTGGCGACGCGGGCGCGGAGCGTCGCCGGGCTCTACGCGATCGGCGTGACGGGCCCGAGCCTCGCCGCGGGCGCGGGCGAGCGGGGGCTGCTTTGCGGCACGCTCGAGGGCGCCATGGAGGAGATCGAGCGCCGGGCCCGCCCGGGCGACATCGTGCTGCTCAGCCCGGGCTGCGCGTCGTGGGACCAGTTCGAGAACTTCGAGCAGCGGGGTCGGATGTTCGCGGCCCTTGCCGGGCTGGGAGGGGGGGCATGCTCGCCCGTCTAGGACTCTGCGTCCTCTGCGCCGGGGCGGCGCTGGGCGCCGGGTGCACCGGGCGCGAGGTGCGCGAGGGGCTCGCGGCCGACGTGGCGGAGGAGGCGGCGCAGCGCGAGCTGGTCGGGTTCCTCGCCGGCGAGGGCGTACGCGTGGACCGAGCGCTCGGCGTCGTGGAGTTCGACGGCGTGGTCGCCGTCGACTGCCACGACCCGGAGACGCCCGACGTGTACCTCGAGGTGGTGTGCTGCACGCCGGACACGCGCGAGCACGAGTCGCTCGTGGTCGCCGCGGCGGCGCCGTCGCTCGTGCACGCGGCGCTCCTGCTGATCGGGGCCGAGCCGGGCGCCCCGGGCGGCTGGCGGCGCGAGGGCGATGAGATCCTCCCCGTGCCGCCGCGGGGCGAGGCCGTGCGCGTCGCGCTCGTCACGCGCGCCGGCGAGGGGACGGAGGTCGAGCACGACCCTGCGGCGTGGATCCGGCAGGCCGGGACGGGGCGGAGCCTGCGCGAGGCGATGCCCACTTCGGCGTGGGTGTTCGCGGGCTCACGCGTGCGGGAGCACCGGGGGCGCGAGGTGTACGACGCCGACGGCACGGGCCAGCTGATCGGGCTGCACACCTTCGGGAGCGAGACGATCGCGTGGACGGAGGTGGAAAGCCCGGAGGCTCGCATCGACGATCCGCAGTGGCTCGCCGACGGGGCGGTCGTGCCCGCGATCGGAACGCCGGTGACGGTCAGGCTCCGCCCCGTTTCCCGCGGACCGTCAGCGGAGGAGTCTGAGCGTCAGTGAACGCTCGACGGTCTCGCTCGTGTCGAGGTCCTGCTGGGTGACGACGACGGCGACGCTGCGCCCGAGCAGGAGGCCCCTGGCGGCCAGCTGCGACGTGAGCTCGTCGACCGTCTGCACGGGCTGCCCATCGACGCTGACGATCCGCTGCCCGCGCTCGAAGCCGAGCTCCTCGGCGACGCTGCCTGGGTGGACATAGGAGACGACGGGGGGCTGGTCGCCGCCCTGCGAGCGGCGGTCGTTGAGCACGAGCCCCGACCTGCCGAGCTCTGCTCGTACGCTCGGGCCGACGATCGCCTCGGCGGGCGCCTCGGCGAGCGTGGCCTGGGTCTGGAGGACCTCCCCCGCGCGCCAGACCTGCAGCGCGATCGACTCGCCGGGGCGGACGGTGCTGATGAGCGATCGGAGCACGCCGACGCCCGCGACGGTCTGCCCGTCGATCACGGTGATGATGTCGTCGGCGCGGAGCCCCGCCATTTCGGCCGGCCCCCCGGGCGTGACCTCCTCGATCCGGACCCCGAAGCCGTTGTAGCCGCCGTCGGCGTACGGGTCGCGGTCGCCCATGCGGATGCCGAGGAAGCCGCGCTCCACGGTGCCGGTCTCGATGAGCTGGCCGACGACCGACTCGATGACCGGCAGGGGGATGGCGAAGCTGATGCCCGCGGACTGTCCCTCGGTCGTGCCCTGGGTGTCGGCGCCGGTGGCGATGGCGACGTTCATGCCGATGAGCTCGCCGCGCACGTTGACGAGCGGCCCGCCCGAGTTGCCCGGGTTCACTGCGGCGTCGGTCTGGATGAAGTTGGTGTAACCGCTCGCGAGGGCGACGGCGCCGGCCGGCTCGCGCCCGAGGCCCGAGACGATCCCCTCGCTCATCGAGAACTTGAAGCCGAAGGGGGAGCCGAAGGCGAAGACGCGGTCGCCCTGGCGGGGGTGACCCTCGGCGGCGCGGACGACGGGGAAGAGGCCCTCGGTCGTCGGCAGGCGCACGACGGCGATATCCGTCAGGGGGTCGCCGCCCACGAACTCGGCCTCGTAGACGCGCCCGTCGTGGAGCTGCACACGGATGCGCTCGGCGCCGCGGACGACGTGCGCGTTGGTGACCACGTGGCCCCGGTGATCGAAGACCCAGCCCGAGCCGGAGGAGTTGCCGAAGAGCGTGCGGTCGGTGAGACGGACGTCGATGTGCACGACCGAGGGCTCGACGGCCTCGGCGATGCGCCGCACGGCCTGATCGATGCGCTCGAGGATGTCGTCGCCGCCGAGGGCCTGGCGGGCGAGGGAGACGCGCGCCGAGGTCTGGGCGAACTCCACGCGCCGCACCATCGACGGCGCGAGCAGGAGCGCGAGCACGGTCGCCAGGAGCACGAGGACGGCCGGTCCCCAGTCGGTAAACTTCCTCATGCGCGCCACCTCCAGACCCTCATGATGCCCGCTCGGCTCAGGACCCGGAGCCCTGCGCCCCCGGTTCACCGGTTCTCCCCATCGGCCGCAGATCGGCGGTCGCGTCAGCCGATTCGGCCGGCCCGTCGCCGCTGATCCCGAATCTGGCCGCCTCACCCTCCCGCATGACGTACCGCTGGCCCCCGATGTTCCCGTCGCGGACGCGTCGGACCCAGTCGGCGGCCGCGGCCTGGACCTGTGGGCCGAGGTGGGCGAGGGGCTCGGCGAAGCGGGGCGGATGGTCGGTGAGGCCGAGGAGGTCCTGGATGACCAGGACCTGGCCGTGACAGGCGGCGCCGGCGCCGATGCCGATGACGGGCACGCTGGTGCTGGCGACGATCGCCCGCGTGACCTCGTCGGGGACGGCCTCGACCAGGAGCAGCACCGCCCCCGCGTGCTCGAGCGCGACGGCGTCCTCGACGACGCGGTGGGCGTCGGCGGCGGTGCGTCCCGCGGCCGAGTAGCCGCCGGCCAGGGCGACGGTCTGGGGCCGGCAGCCGACGTGGGCGCAGACCGGGATGCCCGCGCGCGTCAGCCGGGCGACGGTGCCTGCGAACGAGGCGTCGGCCTCGACCTTCACGACGTCGGCGAGGCCCTCGGTCATGAAGCGCGCGCCGTTGAGTACGGCCTGCTCGTCGCTGGCCTGGTAGGTCGCGAAAGGCATGTCGGCCATGACGAGCGTGGTCGGCGCACCCCGTTTGACCGCGGCGGTGAGCGCGATGGCCATCTCGAGGGGCATCTCGATCGTGCGCTCGAAGCCCAGCACGACCTGCGCCGCCGAGTCGCCGACGAGCAGGACGTGCACGCCGCCGCGCTCGAGCCAGCGGGCGGTGGTCGCGTCGTACGCCGTGAGGCAGGCGAAGGGCTCCCCGCGGGCCGCCATGGCGCGGAGCGTGCGGAGCGTCACCGGCTTGCGTTCCGCGGGCTCGTGGGGCGCTGCACCGTGGGGGGCCTGCCGACGGTCCTGAGGCGAGATGCTCACGGCGTGAGTGTAGGGTGGGGGCCGGGGAGTCGCCGTCGCCCCCTACCATCGCCCCGATGTCGCTCCTTGTCGCGGCCAACGTGGGGTACGCCATCGGTGACCGCCTGATCCTGGACGGCGCATCGCTCGCCGTCGAGGCTGGAGAGCGGATCGGCGTCGTCGGGCGGAACGGCTCGGGCAAGTCCACCCTCCTGCGCATGCTCGCGGGCAGGATCGCTCCCGACAGCGGGACGGTCACGCGGCAGCGGAACGCGCGCGTGGGGTATCTGGCGCAGGAGCCGGATCTGCGGGTCGGGCAGACGCTGCGCGACGAGGCCGAGAGCGCGTTCGCCGACCTGCACGCGCTGCACGAGGAGCTGCACGGCCTCTTCGAGGCCATGGCCGACGCCGCGGGCGCCGAGCTCGAGCGGCTGCTGCGCCGCCAGGAGGACCTCGAGCGCCGGATCGCGGCGGCGGGCGGCTACGCGATCGGGCACAAGATCGACGCGGTGCTGCACGGGCTGGGGTTCACCGACGCGCAGTTCGCGGTTCCGGTGGAGGGGCTCAGCGGGGGACAGCGGGCGCGTCTGGCGCTGGCGAAGCTGCTGCTCGAGGAGCCTGACGTGGTGCTGCTGGACGAGCCGACGAACCACCTGGACATCGACGGGCGGCTGTGGCTCGAGGCGTTTCTGACCAGGGAGTTCGGGGGCGCGGTGGTGATCATCTCGCACGACCGACGCCTGCTCGACAACGTCGTGACGCGGATCGAGGAGGTCGAGCAGGGCCGGTGCATCGACTACCCGGGCAACTACGCCAAGTTCCGCCAGCTGCGCGAGGAGCGGAGGCTGGCGCAGCTGCGGGCGTACGAGAACCAGCAGACGAAGTTCAGGCAGGAGGAGGCGTACATCCGCAAGTACAAGGCGGGGCAGCGGGCCAAGCAGGCTCGCGGTCGCGAGAGCCGGCTGGAGCGGGAGAAGCAGTCGAGCTCGCTGGAGCGTCCGCTGGAGCTCGACACCTTCAGCTTCGAGCTGCCAAGGGCGGAGCGCACGGGCGACATCGTGGTCGCCGCGCGCGGGCTCCGCAAGGCCTACCGCCTCGAGGACGGGTCGGAGAAGGTGCTCTTCAGCGACCTGTCGCTGACGATCGGACGCGGCGAGCGCTGGGGGATCATCGGCCCCAACGGGGCGGGCAAGACGACGATCGTGCGGGCGCTGCTGGGGGAGATCGAGCCGGACGCCGGCTCGTCGAAGCTCGGGACGAACGTGCGCACCGGGTACTTCCGGCAGTCGCACGAGTCGGTGGATCCGGACAAGCCGGTGTTCCGGTACCTGCAGGACGTGATCCGCAAGGAGAGCGCGGGCGCGATGCTGAGCGAGCAGCAGGCCCGTGATCTCGCCGGGGCGTTTCTCTTCAGCGGGGCCGAGCAGGAGAAGGAGCTGGGCGTGCTCTCGGGCGGGGAGCGCGCCAGGGCGGTGCTCGCGGGCCTCATGGCGAGCGCCAAGAACCTCCTCGTGCTCGACGAGCCGACGAACCACCTGGACATCCCCAGCGCCGAACGGCTCGAGGAGTCGCTCTCCTGCGAGGGGGGCTACGACGGCACGCTGATTCTCATCAGCCACGACCGAGCGCTGATCGACGCGACGTGCGACCACCTGCTGGTCCTCGACGGCCGCGGGGGCGCCGAGGTGTTCTACGGCAACTACAGCGAGTGGCGCCGGAGCAAGGAGGAGGGATCGGCCCGGGCCGCACCCTCGGCGCCCGCCCCGTCGCCGGCGCCCCGCGAGCCGGCCCGGAGCGGGCCGCGCCCCAAGGAGAAAAGCCGGTTCTCCTGGATGCGGCTCGAGCAGATCGAGGAGCGGATGGGCGAGCTGCAGGCGGAGATCGGGGTGCTGGACGAGCGGCTGGCCGACGTCGAGCTCTGGAAGTCGCCGGAGCGGGCGCATGAGGCTCGCGAGCGGCGTGACGGCGTCAGGGCGGAGCTCGAGGAGCTGGAAGAGGAGTGGATCCGCAAGTCGGAGTGAACGGGGGGCGCATGAGGCGAGAGTCGCTCCGGGCCGACGCGATCCTGCTGCTGGTCGCCGCGATCTGGGGATCGGGGTTCGTCGCGCAGCGCGCCGCCTCCCGTTCCATCCCGCCGCTGACGTTCAACGCCCTGCGGTATCTCATCGGCTTCGCGCTGGTGGGCGCCGCCCTCGCCCTCGCGGGGCGCACGCGCTTCACCCGGGCGGAGCTGCTCGGCGGGGTCGTGCTGGCGGCGGTCATGACCGGCGCGGCGTGGCTCCAGCAGGCCGGCGTCGAGCACACGACCGCGGCCCGGGCGGGCTTCTTCACGGGTCTCTACGTGCTCATCGTCCCGCTGTTGGGGCTTGCCTTCGCGCAGCGGGTCGGGCGCGGGCACGTGGTGGGCGCCGCCGTTGCGGCGGCGGGGTTGGCGCTGCTCAGCGGCGACCTCTCCGGAGGGCTGGGGCGGGGCGACCTGCTCGTCATCGCCTGTGCCGCCCTGTGGGCCTTGCACGTGGTGCTCACGGGGCGGATGGCGCCCCGGGCCGACGCGATGCGTCTCGCGGCGGTGCAGTTCGTGCTCGTCGGCGCCCTCTCGGGCGCGCTGGCTCTGCTCCTCGAGCGGGATCGCTGGGGGGACGTGCTTGCCGGCGCCGCGCCGCTCCTCTACAGCGGCATCTTCTCGATCGGCGTCGCCTTCACGCTCCAGATCGTCGGTCAGCGATCGGCGCCGCCCACGCATGCGGCCGTGCTCATGAGCACGGAGGCCGTCTTCGCGGCGGCGCTCGGCGTGGCACTGCTCGGCGAGGCGCTCAGCGCCGCGGAGGGCGCGGGCTGCCTCCTCATGCTCGGGGGTTGCCTCGTCTCGCAACTCTGGCCGCACAAACGGACGGAGGACGAGCTTGCCGAGCTGCGCGACCCCGTGCGCTGAGCGTTCGCCGACGCGGATCGACGCTCGCGCCGGGCGCCCCCCCAGCCTGAGCCGACCCCGGCCGGCGCGGGAGCACCGGCGGCCGGGTCTCAGCCGCGGAGCCAGAGCAGGAGGAACGCCGCCCACGCCGCCGCGAGGACCGCCGAGAGCAGGAGAAGCGGCCCCGTCCTGGGGCGCGGGCCCGGCCGTGCGGCGCCGACGGCGCTCAGGTGTTCGGCGGCCCTCGGGTCCTCTCCGCGCCGGGCCGCGTCCTGCACGATGGCGATGACCATGTTTGCGTCGAAGGGGCGCAGGCCCATGCGCGAGGCGGAGGAGACCAGGCGCGCCCTGGCCTCGGGGCGGAGGATCGCGGCACGCCCGCCCTCGAGCGCATCGGAGACCCTGACGGCCATGACGCGCCGCGCGTCCAGCGAGGGGAGCCCGGCGGCGGCGCGGTTCTCGGCCCCCACCTCCCACTCGCGGTGGACCCGGCGCGCGGCGCGGAACTGGTCGGAGCGGGCGCGGGCGTCGCTCGCGGAGGACTCGGGACGCGGCGCCGCCTCGGCATCGTGCACGAGTCGCAGCTCGCGCCGGTGGCGTGGGTTTGGGTCGGACGTGGGTCGCATGCCGCTCATGATCTCGTGCCAAGTCCGTGCCTGACTGTAGCCGACAGGGTGTCCACGGCGGGTAAACTCCCGCCTCGGAGGCCAGGATGCGAACGACGACCGACGTCGCCCGACAGATATCGGACGCACAGTTCGAGCCCGTGGTCCTGGAGGCGCCCTTGCGCGACGGCGAGATCGGTGCGCGGCTCGCGAGGGCCGCGCGGCGGGGATTGCTCCCCGGCTACCGGGCGCAGGGCGACCACGCGTTCCGCGTCGAGGCGGACGCGGTGCCCTTCCCGCACGAGCTGACGGGGCGCGTCGAGCGGGGGAGCGGCGATGTCTCGGTGGTGCGCCTGGAGCTCCGCCGGATGGCGCGGATGCCGCTGGTCTTCGCGGCGGTCATCGGCCTGACGATCTGGCCGGGCGTGTGGCTGACCGACTCGCTCCTCGGGACGTACTGGCCCGCCTACGGGCGCTGGTCGGCCGAGATGCCGTGGCTCACCTACGCGTGGTACCTGCCGATCACGGTGCTCCCGCTCCCCTGGATGTGGCGGACGATGTCGCGCAAGAGCCTGGCGATGGCGAGGGAGTCGGCGGAGAAACAGGCCCTGGTGATCGCGTCGGAGCTCGACGCGGCCGGCGCCGCTCCGCCGCAATGAAGCGGACCCGCTGCACGAGCCAGCGGGTCCGCCCTGCGACCGTTGCGTGCGCCGCGTCTACTCGACGTCGGAGCCCTCGATCACGTCGATGAGCTTCGGCGGCGCGTGCGGGGCGAACTCGCCACGCTTGAGCTTGCCCATGTATTCGTGGTACGCCTTCATCGCCATCGGCCCGAAGATGACCATGATCGGGATGTTGACCCAGAGCATGACGCCGGTGCCGAGCGTGGAGACGATGTCGAGCTCGTTCTCGGTGCGGATCACGCCGGCGGTGGCGACCAGGATCAGCAGGCAGTAGAGCACGCGGTAGGGCATGACGGCCCTCCTGCCCAGGAGGTAGGTGACGCCCTGCTCCCCGTAGTAGCTCCACGAGATCATGGTCGAGAAGGCGAACAGGAAGGCGGTTGCGGGAACGATCCACAGCCCCAGCCCGGGGAGCACGCGGTCGTACGCCTTCGCGGTGAGCGTCGCGCCCTTGAAGGCGAAGTACGCTCCGTCGCGGACGATCTCCGGGCGCGCGGGCGAGCTGAAGGTCTCGAAGGAGGCTGTCCAGCCCTCCGCCGCGCTTCCCTGGAGCACCCCGTTGATCTGGTGATGGTCGCCGCCCGTCGTGGTGTTCTCGGCGCCCTTCACGACCAGGAAGAGCGGGATCCCCTGGCGCATCTGGTTCGAGGCTTCCGTCTCGTCGCGCACCCGCACCGGCGCCGACGCGACCTGCCACGCGTCGGTGGGGTTGCCCTGCGCGTCCACCACCTGCGTGACGGCGGGCGGCGCCCCGTCCGCCCATACCAGGGCGGGATCACGGTTCCACGTGCCGCTGAGCAGGATCACCAGGGCCGTCACCGTACATACGCAGAGGGTGTCCACGAAGGGCTCGAGGCCCGCGACCGTGCCCTCACGCACGGGCTCGTCGGTCTTGGCGGCCGAGTGCGCGATCGGCGCCGAGCCCTGCCCGGCCTCGTTGGAGAACAGCGCCCGCTGCATGCCCTTGAGGAAGCCGTAGCCCGCGGCCCCGCCGATGAACGCCCCCGCCGCTTCGCTCGGCGCGAACGCCTCGCGGAAGATGAGAGCGAACATCTCTGGGATGCGTCCAAACTGCGTCACGACCACGAAGATGCCCGCGAGGATGTAGAGCGCACACATGAAGGGCACGATCTTCCCCGCGACGTCGCCGATGCGCTTGATGCCCCCGATGATGACGATGCCCACGCCGAGCGTGAGGGCGATGCCCGTGACGATCTGGGGGATCCCGAAGTACGTATAGCCGATATCCGCCGTGTTCCACGCCTGGAACATGTTGCCGCCGGTCACGGTGGAGATCAGGAGCGTCACGCAGAACAAGCCGCCGACGAGCGTGCCGAAGGGGGCCAGCATCGGGCTCACCTTGCTGAAGCCCTTCTTGCAGACCCACATGGCGCCGCCGTGGGGGTTGTCCGGGTCCTCGGTGTTCCGGAACAGCATCGCCTGCGTGACCTCGGTCATCTTCAGGGCCATGCCCAGGAGACCCGTGACCCACATCCAGAAGACAGCCCCGGGCCCCCCGACGGAGATGGCGATCGCCACGCCCGCGATGTTCCCGAGCCCGACGGTCGCCGAGAGCGCCGTGGAGAGCGCCTGGAAGTGGTTGATCGCGCCGGGGTCGTCCTTGCGGTCGTACTTGCCTCGGATGACGCTGGCCCCGTGCGTGATCGCCCGGTACTGCCCGAACCCGGACCAGATGGTGAAGAGGACGCCGACGGCCACCAGGGCGTAGAGCACGTAGTTGTGCCAGAGCACGCCGTTGACGACGTTCAACGCGTCCATCATCTTGGACATCATCTGGTCCATGCCTGCTCCTCGTCCGGGTGCCCGCTCTCAGGGTGCGCTCGCGCGGGCCGCATCATGGCACGGCGCTGCCCTGAATGCAACCTCGCCCCCGAGCCGGGGCGGTAGGATGGGCCGATGGGCTGGACGGACCACGAACTCGCGGCCGCGCTCGCGGCGGGGCTTCGCCTGCGCGAGGCCGAGCTGCGCGACGAGCAGGCCGTCCACGGGCTCGACGCGCTGAGCGAGCGCGAGCTCCACCCCGTGCTGGCCCGGGGTCTGAGCGCCGCGGGCCTCCGGGTCTTCCCCGAGACCCCCTACCCCGGCCAGCCGGAGGTGCTGCCCCGTGAGAGCGAGCGCGAGCGGTGCGATCTGGTCCTCGCGCCCGGAGGCACCCGGGCGATCGTCGATAGCATCCGGCGACGCAAGGAGTTGGACCGGGCTTCGGGGACGCTGTTTGCGCCGGTGGCCCAGCAGATCACCGCCCCGGAGCCGGGCGCCCTCTCCCCGGAGGAGGCGTTCTGGCTCGAAGTGAAGACGCATGGGCAATTCACGTACACGGACGGCTTCGCAGGGCCTAATCGGACATATGCATCGCAATTTGGCGTGTGCCTGACCGACATCCGCAAGCTGGCCCGGGCGCCTGGGATCGCCCATGCCGCGCTCGCGATCGTGCTCTTCACGGACGAGCGCCGAACGGCGGAGCACGACCTGGCCGCGTGCGTGCACCGCTGCCTGGACAAGGACCTGCCCGTCAGGGACCTCATCCAGGAGCACGTCCCGATCGTCGATCGCATAGGGAACAGGAACTGCACGGTCGGACTCATCCGCGTTCGCTGCGAGCCGGGGGATCATCCCGCGGCGGAGATCTGAGGGGCCGACGCGGCGGGGACGAGGCCGAGACGCAGGAGAATCGACGCCGCGGCCTCGCGTCCGGCGTGGTGCCCCGCGAACTGCTCGACGATGCGTCCGAGCTCGCCGCGCTGGCGGGAGGCGATCTCGGGGGAGTCGATGATGCGGAGCGCCTCGGCGACGATCGGCTCGTGCTGGCCGAAGTGGGGCACGAACTCGGGGACGACCTCGCGCCCGGCGACGAGGTTCGGCAGCGTGAGGAACTCGGTCGAGAGCACCCATCGGGCCAGGAGCATGTAGAGCAGCGGGCTCGACTTGTAGACGATGATCATCGGTCGTTGCTGGCGGGCGATCTGGAGGGTGACCGTTCCGCTGACGACGAGCGCGAGCTCGGACCAGTGGATCACCGCGTCGGTCTTGCCCACGGCGACCGAGAGCGAGGCGGGCCAGCCGCCGGTGTGGGCGGCGAGGGCGCGGATGCGCTCCTCCACCGGCGCGGTGGTCGCGGCGACGACGCCCCGGATCTCCGGCCTGGCCTTGGCGAGCTCGCGGTAGGCGTCGAGCAGCAGCGGGAAGTTGCGCCCGATCTCGCTCGGGCGCGAGCCGGGCAGCAGCGCGACCCGCGGCGAGCCCTCGCCGAAGGCGGCGCACTCGGCGGCGAGCGCCCCGCGCGCGAGGGCGGTGTCGAACAGCGGGTGTCCGACGAACGTCGCGGGGATGCCCCGGTCGCGGAACCACTTTTCCTCGAAGGGGAGCAGGCAGAGCAGGTGGTCGGTCAGACGCTTGAGCTTGCGGATGCGCCAGCCCCCCCACGCCCACACCTGCGGGGCGACGAGGTGGACGACCCGCAATCCGTGGGCCTTGGCGATGCGGCAGATCGGGAAGTTGGCCGCGGGCGAATCCACGGGGATGTGCATCGCCAGGCCGGGCGTCTGACGCATCCACGCCCTGATCCGCCGGTTGATGCGCCGGTGCTCGCGGATCTTCGCCAGACCCGGCACGCCCATAACCGCGTCCTCGCCCGTGCGCTCGACGAGGTGCGCCCCGGCGGCCTCCATCCTCGGGCCGCCCCACGCGTAGACGGGCAGGTCGGGCCGGAGCGCCTTGAGCTGCGCGATCACCGCGGCGGCGTGGTCGTCACCGCTGGGCTCGAAGGCCGTGAAGAGCACCCCCGGCAGCGGGCCGCGGGGCGACTCGGGGGCTTCTGTCGGCGCCTGGCCCGGGTGCATGGCTTGGACTCAACACCGCGCGTCCGGGAATGTCAACCCGGGGAGGCGGCTAGAAGCCGGCGCCGGCGAGCCATTCGGAGGGGCGGGCGTCGAGCGCGTGGGCGATCGCCAGCAGCGACTCCAGGCTTGGCAGGTGCGCGCCGCGCTCGATCGAGCTGACCTGGCTCACGCTGACGCCGGAGGCCTCGGAGAGCTCCTTGAGCGTCCAGCCCCGCTCGGTGCGGGAGACTCGGATCTGTCGTCCCAGCTCTTGGCGGAGGCGGTCCTGGGGCCGCCCCCCGAGGCCGTAGGCCGCGGCCGCCTGGTTGAGCGTGCGCCGCAGCTCCTCGAGCGAGAAGGGCTTGGCGAGGTAGTCGAAGACGTCCTGCTTGAATGTCTGGCGCATGCTGTCGAGCGAGGGGTAGCCCGTGACCACGACGACGCAGAGCCTGGGCCAGCGCGTGCGCAGCTCGGCGAGGACCTCGTCCCCGGAATGCCTCCCCATCTTCATGTCGAGGAGCACGAGGTCCGGGAGACGGGCGCGGCAGGCCTCGAAGAGCTCGTCGGGCGCGGCGACCGTGCGGACGTCGTGCCCGTCGCTCTCGAGGAGTGACCGGAGGTACTCACGGAAGTCCTCGTCGTCGTCGAGGGCGACGACGGACAGGGGCGAACCGACCGGCTCTGCCTCGGCGGGCGAGGGTTGCGATGGATCGTCGGAGCCCGGCATGCGCTCAGCCTATCCATCCATCCCCTGGTCTGCCCCGCCGGCCGGCGCGGGCTGGGCCATCGCCGGGAGCATGATCTCGAACTCCGCGCCGGCGCGACCAGGCCGGTTTCGGGCGAGCAGCACGCCGTCGTGCTCGCGGACGATCCCCTGGGCGACGGCGAGGCCGAGCCCGGTTCCCCGCGAGTCGAGGCGGGTGCTCACGAAGGGCTCGAAGATCTCCGAGAGCACCGCCGGGTCGATGCCGGGGCCGTCGTCGAGCACGCGTATGGAGACCCAAGGGGCGCCGTCGCGCACGCGGTGCTCCGCGGCGATCTCGACGCGCCCCCCGCCGTCGGGCGCCTGCTGGATCGCGTCGACCCCGTTTCGCACGAGGTTGACGAGGACCTGGACGAGCCGGTCGGGGTCGGCCTCCAGGGTGAATCCCTCGGGCACACTGCTCTCGAGCCGGACCTCGCGTGCGCCGCGGTCGATCTCGACGAGGGTGATGGCCTCGCGCACCGCCGACGCGAGGTCCACGGGCGTTCGCTGCGGCGGCCTCACCCTCGCCATGTCGAGCAGGCCCTCGCTGAGGCGCTCGAGGCGCCCGACGACGCGGAGCAGGAGCGCGACCTCGGCCTCGTCCGCGGAGCGGTCGGGGCGCGAGGCGAGGCGCTCGACGAGGCCCTTGACGACGGCGAGGGGGGTGTTGAGCTCGTGGGCGATGCCCGCCGACATCATGCCCAGGCTTGCGAGGCGCCCGGCGTCGGCGAGGTTCTGACGCGCGGTCTCGAGGAGGTGGTTCTTCCGCTTGAGATCGTTGGCGACCTGCTCGAGGCGCGCGAGCGCGTCGGCGAGGTCCCCCTCGTGGCGCCGGATGAGCACGATCGAGTCGTTGCGCGAGCGCATGATCTCGCCCAGCTCGTCGGCGGGGATCTCGGACTCGGGGATGAGCTCCATCTCGGCGCGCCCCTGCTGGACGGCGCGCTCGGCCTCGAGCATGCGCCGGATGGGGCGGTAGACGTGCTGGGGCAGGACGAGCAGCTCGAGCGACGCGGCGACGAGGGCGTAGACCGCCAGCAGCGCGAGCACCACGAAGCCGTAGAGACGCACGACCGCCCGGCGGGCCTGCGGGATCCTCGCTCGCACCAGCACGTAGCGGCCGTCGTCTCCGGAACCGAGCCACGCCACGGCGCCGGTGGTGCCTGTCGGGAGGGGGTGGCCCGGGGCCGCGCGCGCACGCCGCGCCACCTCCGCGTCCAGGCCTCCCGGCGCCCGCTCGCCGGCCTCCACGCTCACCCGGTCGGAGGCCAGGAGCGGCACGACGTCGGCGAGCGCCAGGGGCTCTCGCCCGATGACCTCCGCCGCCTGGCGCAGCAGCAGCATCGCCTCATCGGTCTCCGCCTCGCGCACGATCCCCTGCACGGCCGGACGCAGGGCCACCAGCAGCACCGCGGCCAGCGAGAGCGAGAAGCACGTGTGCAGGAAGATCAGCTTCTTGCGGATCCGCATGCCCGCGAGGAAGCCCGCTCTTCGGCGTGAGGGATCGGTGGGCATGGCTAGACTCCGCGGTGCCGAGGCGCCAGCAATCCTTGAGTCCGGGCGGTCGGAGGGCAAGGCCGCCCTCGCGCGTCAACCCCGGGCGCGCGGCGGCCTTCGCGAGGATCGCGCAGGAGGCCGTGAGATATCCCGACCTTTGTCTCGACCCGCTCGACGCGTCGGGCGCGTCCGAACGGGACGCGGCGCTCGCCCACGCGATCTACGACGCGTGCGTGCGCCGGTGGCTCACAATCCGGCATCTCGCCCGAGGCCATCTCCGCCAGCCGTGGGAGCGGCTCGAGCCGGCGGTGGTCGGCGCGCTGCTCGGCGGGGCGGCGCAGCTGCTGTTCTTCGACCGGGTGCCGGCGCACGCGGCGCTCGACGAGTCGGTGGAGTGGGTGAAGGGCGCCTCGCCACGGGCCGCGGGTCTGGTCAACGCGGTGCTGCGGCGCATCGCCTCGATGATCGAGCGAGACAACTCCGGCGACCCGGTCCGGCGCGAGGCGTGGACAAACGCGCGCGACGAGATCCCGCTCCCCGACGGGCGGGCGCTCCGCCTGATCGGTGAGTCGCTCCCGGCGGAGCCGCTCGAGCGGGCTGCGGCGGCGACGGGCGTCCCGCTGTGGCAGGTGCATCGCTGGGCGGAGGATCTCGGGGAGGACGACGCCCTGCACGTCGCCTGGCACGCCGTCGGGAGCGCGCCGGTGGTGCTCAACGTGGCGAGCGCGCCGACGCCGCCGCAGGGGCCCGGCATCGAGCGGCACGCCGCCCCGGGGCACGGCGTCTTCACGGGGACGCGCCCGGAGCTGCTGGCGCTGCTGGCGGCGGACTCGCGCGTGTGGGTCCAGGACGCCGCGTCGGCCGAGCCGGTCGCGACGCTGGGGGAGGCCGGCGGGGGTGTCGTCGTCGATCTGTGCGCGGGGCGAGGGACAAAGACTCGCCAGCTCCTGGCCCGCTTTCCCGACGCACGGGTCGTCGCGTGCGAGGTCAGCGAGGCCCGCCTGGGCGATCTGACCGAGGTGGCGCGGGCGTGGGAGGGACGCCTGGAGGTGCGCCGTCCGGAGGAGGCGTTGAGCTCGCTGCGGGCGCGCTGCGGCGTGGTCGTCGCCGACGTGCCGTGCAGCAACTCAGGCGTGCTGGCGCGCCGGGTCGAGGCGAGGCATCGCTGCTCGGCGAGGCAGCTCGCCCGCCTCAACGCCCAGCAGCGGGAGATCGTCGCGAGCGCGGCGGCCCTGCTCGGCCCGGGGGGTAGCCTGCTCTATTCGACGTGCAGCCTGGAGCGCGAGGAGAACGCGGACGTCGTGGCGTGGGCGTGCCGTGAGCTGGGGCTCGAGCTCGTCGCCGGGCGGCTCCGCCTCCCCGAGGGCGGACCCGGGCGACCGGCGGCGGAGTACCGCGACGGGGGGTTCGCGGCGCTCCTGCGGCGACCCGGCGTGGGGGCCACTGCCCCCGGCGGCGGGCTACACTGAACGCTCGCCGGGCTGTCGGTCAGACCCGCGGTCATTCGTCGCACAGGTAGTTCGGAACGATTGATGAACCTTCTCGAGATCCTGACGAGCGATCGCATCAGGGCGCCCCTGGTCTCGACCGACAAGCGGGGGGTGATCAACGAGCTGGTCGACGTGCTCGCGGCGTCCGGCGTGGTGTCGGACGCCGGGGCGCTGAAGGAGGCGGTCTGGACGCGCGAGCAGACGCGGACGACCGGCATCGGCCACGGGCTGGCGATCCCCCACGGCAAGTGCGCGGGCATGAGCGCGCTGGCGATGGCGATCGGCAAGCCCGCCGATCCGCTGGATTTCGAGGCGATCGACGGGCGGCCGGTGCACCTGGTGGTGCTGCTCGCCAGCCCGCCCGACCGCACGAGCGATCACATCCAGGCGCTGGCCCGCATCAGCCGGCTGATGACGATGGACACCTTCCGCGAGAAGATCTACGGCGCGAGGACGGCCGACGAGATCTGGGCCCTGCTCAGGGAGCAGGAACAGGGTCGCTAGCGGGCTGGCGTCCGGGACGCGGCGCGCGGGCGTCGGCGGCGATGCTGATGAGGCTCTCGCCGAAGGCCTCGAGCCGCGCGAGGCAGCGGTCGGCCCTCGCCCGGAAGATGGTGTAGGGGAAGAGCGTCGCGAGGGCGATGATCAGCCCGAAGGCGGTCGTGATCAGGGCCTCGGCGATCCCGCCCGCGACGGAGACGGGGTCGGTGATCGGCCCGCCGACGCCCAGGAGGCGGAAGCTCCGGATGATGCCGGTGACCGTCCCGAGAATGCCCAGCATGGGGGCGGCGGTGATGATCGCGCTGAGCGTCGCCGAGAACCGCTCCGTCGCGGCGCGGACGGACTCGACCGCCTGGGCGACGTCGGCCTCGGAGATCACGGGGCGAGCCGTCCACCCCGGCTCCTCGTTGCGGATCATCTCGCGGGCGAAGCGTCCGAGCACCGTGCGGTCGACCTCCGCCCTCGCGGCGGCGCCGGACCAGTCTCCGGCCCGCGCAAGACGAACGACGCGCTCGATCAGGGCCACCGTCACCGGCTCGCGGTGTCTGAGCCAGAACGCGGCGCGCTCGAGGCAGAGCGCCAGAGAGAGCAGGCTGACGGCGGCGAGTGGATACATGACCCAGCCGCCGGCCCTCAGGAGTTCGAAGGGCCCGAGATGCTCCATGCGTGCGGATGGTACGCGCCGCGCCGGCTCGCGCCGTCGGGGCGGTCTCCCTACAGTTCCCGCCCGAGACGACCCGGTGCCCTCCCGCAAGCCCCCATCCCGCAGCGCCGAACTGCCAGCCCGCGTCGCGGCGCCGCTCCCCGTGATCGAGCGGTACCTTGCCCGGACGCTGAACGAGGCCGACATCCCCGCCTCGCTGCGCATCGCCATGGAGTACGCGGCCCTCGGCGGGGGGAAGCGTCTGCGGCCGCTGCTCGCCTGGCACGCGTGCGAGGCGGCCGGCGGCGAGGGGGAGGCGAGCCTCCCGGCGTGCGCGGCGCTCGAGTTCGTGCACTGCTTCAGTCTCGTGCACGACGACCTTCCCGCGCTGGACAACGACGATCTGCGGCGCGGGCGGCCCACGCTCCACGTGCACGCGGGCGAGGCGATGGCGATCCTCGCGGGCGATGCGCTGCTGACGCACGCGTTCAAGACGCTCGCCGGGACGGCGCTCCCCGCGGCGACCGTCGTCGGCGCACTCGCCGAGCTGGCGAGCGCCTGCGAGCGCATGATCTCGGGACAGGTGCTCGACACGCTGGGCTTCGGGGGCGAGCCGGGGGCGGGAGCGATGGCGCCCGAGGCGAGGCTTGAGGCGATTCATCGCGGCAAGACGGGGGCGATGCTGGTCGCGTCGGTGCGTCTGGGGGCCGCCTGCGCGCCGGGCTGCGACCCGGGCGTCGGCGCGAGTCTCACGAGGTTTGGCGAGGCCGTCGGGCTGATGTTCCAGGTCGTGGACGACCTGCTCGACGTCACGCAGTGCGCCGACCACACGGGGAAGCGAACCGGGAAGGACGCCACGGCCGGCAAGCTGACCTACCCCGGGACGCTGGGCATCGAACGGTCTCGCAGGCTGGTGCTCGACCTCGAGGCCGAGGCGCTGGGAGCGATCAGGGGCTTGGGCGACCGGGGCGTCACTTTGCGGGAACTGTGCGAGTATCTGGCGGTGCGCACCCGATAGCGAACCCGCGGGCGTGTGGTTCCGAAGGAGGAGGCGGGCCCGCGCCGAGCCTACAGTTCTTTCAGAAGAGGTTGAAAGTGCCCAACGACCGGGGGAGAGCGATGCGGATCCTGCCCACCATCCACGCGCCGTCGCAGCTGCGCGCCCTGCCCGTGTCGGAGCTGGAGGTGCTGGCGCAGGAGATCCGCGAGGCGATATGCGACCAGGTCTCCCGCTCGGGCGGGCACCTGGCCCCCAACCTCGGCGTCGTCGAGCTGACGATCGCGCTCCACTATGTCTTCGACTTCCAGCACGACCGGCTTCTCTTCGACGTCGGGCACCAGTGCTACCCCCACAAGCTGCTCACAGGGAGGTTCCCGCTGCTGGGGGCGCTGCGGACGCGCGAGGGGATGGCCGGGTTCCCCGCCCCGGGCGAATCGCCGTACGACCTCTTCAGCGTGGGGCACGCCGGAACGGGGATCTCGACGGCCGTGGGCATGGCCCGCGGCGACGCCCTGAACGGCGAGGCGTACGACCCGGCGACGAACCCTGAGGGCCGGCGCGTCGTGACGCTGATCGGCGACGCGTCCATCGTGAACGGCGTGGCGATGGAGGGGCTGAACAACGCGGGCACGCTCCGCCGCCAGTTCCTCGTCGTGCTCAACGACAACGGGATGAGCATCTCGCGCCCGCAGGGCGCGGTGGCGCAGTACTTCGACCGGCTGCGCATGAGCCACATTTACGCCGACTTCAAGCGCGGCGCCAAGGGCATCCTCAAGCGCGTGCCCGGCGGCTCGCTCCTGCACGAGGCGTACCACAAGATGGGCGAGGCAACCAAGGCGATGATCAACGAGGGCGCGTGGTTCGAGCACTTCGGGCTCGTGACCGTCGGCCCGATCGACGGCCACTCGCTCCCCGCGCTGATCGAGTTTCTGAGCGAGGCGCGCGAGTTCGACCGCCCGATGGTGCTGCACGTGCAGACGGTCAAGGGAAAGGGTTTCGCGTTCTCCGAGCGGGACAGCGAGCGATTCCACTCGCCGCCGGCGTTCGACCGCTTCGAGGACGACGGGGCCACGAGCTGCCGCGTCGAGCTGCGCAGCAAGGGGCGCAGCTTCACGGCCGCATTCGCCGACGCGCTCGTCGATCTCATGGGAGAGGACGGGCGGGTCGTGGCGGCGACGGCCGCGATGCCCGACGGCACGGGCGTCGGCAAGGCGATGGCGGCGTACCCCGACCGTGTCTGGGACACGGGCATCTGCGAGAGCCACGCGATGGACATGATGGCCGGGCTGGCCAAGTGCGGCCTGCGGCCCTTCTTCGCGGTGTACTCGACGTTCCTGCAGCGCGCGTTCGACCAGGCGTTCCAGGAGGGGGCGCTCCAGGGCCTCCCGATCCGGCTCTGCCTCGACCGGGCCGGGCTCGTCGGGGGCGACGGCGCGGTCCACCACGGCTTCTGCGACATCGCGCTGCTCCGCGCCCTCCCCGGGGCGTGCGTCACGGCCGCGCTGGACGAGCCGAGCCTCCGCGCGGCGCTCGCGTTCATGCGGGGCTATGAGGAGGGCATCTCCGCCGTGCGTTACCCGCGGGACGAGGTCTCGGACAGGCTCGCCGGGCAGCCGTGCCCGCCCTTCGCCCTCGGCAAGGCCCGGTGCCTGACCCCCCAGTTCGACGTGCAGTCGGACGGGAAGCAGCCGGATGTCGCGGTGCTCGCCCTCGGCACGAGCGCGATCGACGCGCTCGCGGCGGCCGACGCGGTGGTCGCCGACTACTCGGTCGGCGTGTGGGACGCCCGCTTTGCCAAGCCGGTGGACACGAAGCTCATCGCGGCGCTGCTCAAGCGCGGGGTCCCGGTCGTGACCGTCGAGGACCACAGTCTCGTCGGCGGGTTCGGGGCGGCCGTGCTCGAGGCGGCGCAGGAGCTGGGGCTTGACGCCTCCGGAGTCGTGCGCCTCGGGCTCCCGGACAGTTGGATCCACCAGGACTCCCGGGCCCGCCAGCTCGCCGAGGCGGGGATCGACGCCTGCGGTATCGCCAAGGCGATCCGGCTGGCCGGCGCGCATGCGGGCTCGCCGGTCTCGGGAGAGAGCCAGCCGGCGCCCGGCGCATCGCCGAGGCCGGAGAGGGTACATTGAGGCCATGAGGCGGCGGGTCCTGCTCGTCTACAACGCCGAGAGCGCGGAGGCTCGCGAGGCCGCGCGGCGCGTCCGCGGGCTGATCGAGCGTTTCGGCGCCTTCGCCGGCGAGGTACAGGGGCGCGACGCGGGCGACCCGAGCGACCTGCAGGGCGTCGACATGATCGCCGTGCTCGGCGGCGACGGTACGCTGCTGGCGCAGGCGAGACGATTCGTCGGCGCCGAGGTCCCCCTGCTGGGCGTCAACCTCGGTCGGCTCGGGTTCATGGCGGAGTTCGACCTCCAGACGCTCGAGCGCTCGGCGCCGGAGCTGTTCGGCGGCGGCCCGTTGTGCACGCACGCCCTGGGCATGCTGGGGGCGGAGGTCGTCTCGGCGGGCGGCGGTCCGGCGCGCTTCACCGGCCTCGCGCTGAACGAGGCCGCGGTGACGGCGGGCTTCCCCTTCCGCATGATCGAGCTGGCAATGCGGATCAACGGGGAGCCGGGCCCGATCGTCTCCGGCGACGGGCTGATCATCTCGACGCCCACGGGCTCCACCGCGTACAACGTCTCTGCGGGCGGGCCGATTGTGGCGCCGGGCGTGCAGGCGCTGACGATGACGCCGATCGCGGCCCACACGCTCTCGTTCCGTCCCATCGTCGTGCCCGCGGATTCGACGATCGAGCTGGAGACGCAGCGCATCAACGCCGACCAGCCCGGCGGCACGACGCTGGTGCTCGACGGGCAGGTGCAGGCCCCGCTGCGTCCGGGCGATCTCATCCGTCTCACGGGCGGCAGGCGGAGCGTGCGCTTCGTGCGCAACCCCGCCCTCGGTTTCTGGCACACGGTGATCGAGAAGCTGCACTGGGCGGCGCAGCCCCGGCTCCGCAAGCCGTGACGGCGCGTCCCGGCGCGGGGCGCTACGTCATGAGAAGCTCGTCGGGGTTGACCAGCGCTACGACGCTCTGCCCCGGCTGCGGGTCGGGCTCGCGCTCGTCGGTCACGACGGTCAGCTTCCCGGCGTCGGTGATGACGAACAGCACGATCGAGCGCGGGCCGTACAGGGTGCGGAAGTCGGCGAAGGTGAACTCGTCGGAGAGCGTGGTGACCTTGACCACCCACCCGCTGCCCAGGCGCGACGCGAGCGTCGCGTAGGTGGCGTCGGCGCCGAACAGGCGGCGCCCCGGCAGATCGGTCTTGCCGGAGCGGTCGGGGCGGGCTTCCTGGGTCGCGACCAGGCGATAGACGTTGGCCCGGTCGAAGACGCGGAGGAACCGCTGTGCGGCGAGCACGTTGACCTCGTCGTTGGGCGTTATCGCGACCACCCGCCCGACGCCGGCCAGGTCGAGCGTGTCGAGCGTGTCGCCCTGGAGCGCGTTGCCGTAGACGGCCGTGAGGCCGGCGAGGCGCGCGGCGCGGACGTGCTCGTGGTTGGTGTCCAGCATCACCGCCTTGAACCCGCGCCGCTGGAGCGCCGAGGCGACCTCGCGCGCCCACGGGGGCGCCCCGATGAAGAGGACCCCCTGGGGGCTATGGCTCGCGAGCCCGAGCCCGCGCGCGATCGGCCCGGCCGCGAGCCCGTAGAACGCGACTGTGCCCAGGATGACGGCGAAGGTGTACGAGACGAGCAAACCCGCCTGGTCGGACACGGACGTCCCCCCTTCGAGGGGCTCCAGCGCGGCCTGCTGCAGGCTGATCGCGAAGACCGAGGAGACGGCCGCGGCGACGATCCCCCGCGGCGCGACGCAGCACAGAAAGAGCTTCTCCCTGGCGGAGAGCCCCGAGCGGAGCGTCGCGACCCAGACGCTGAGGGGGCGCACGGCCACGATCAGGATCGCGACGAAGGCGAAGCTCTCCCAGCCCATCTGCCGCAGATCGTCGGGGCTCAATCTCGCGCCGAGCGTGACGAAGAGCCCCGCGATGAGCAGCACACGGAGGTTCTCCTTGAACTCGATGATGTGGCGCACGTCGGTCCCGCGTTGGTTGGCGAGGATGATCCCCATGACCGTGGCCGCGAGCAGCCCCGACTCCTTCTGGAGCTGATTGGAGATCACGAAGATGAGCACGACCAGCAGCAGCGAGACCGGGTTCTGGAGCCAGTCGGGGACCCAGTACCGCTTCAGGAGGAACGCGAGCACCGCCGCGGCGAGCACCCCCAGCCCGCCTCCCACCAGGGTGGTCAGGAGCAGCGCCCGGATGGTCGCACCGGCGGCGCCGTGGAAGTGCCCGGCGAGGATCGCCTCGTAGATCAGCACGGCGAGGAGGGCGCCGATGGGATCGATGACGATGCCCTCCCAGCGGAGCACAGGGCCGACCTTGCCGATGGGGCGGACGTGGTTGAGGAGCGGCCCGATGACCGTCGGCCCCGTGACCACGAGGATCCCCCCAAGCAGCGCCGCCAGGGGCCACTCCAGCCCGAGCACGAAACGGGCGGCGAGCCCCGCGAGCACCCACGTGACCAGGGCCCCGACGGTCACGAGGCTGCGGATCACGGTGCTGACGCCGCTGATCTCACGCAGGCTCAGCGTGAGACCGCCCTCGTAGAGGATGAGGCCGACCGAGAGGGAGACGAGGGGGAGGAGCAGGTCGCCGAAGAGCGCGTCGGGGTCGAGCAGGGGCGCGCCCCCGGCGGTGAACGCGGTCGAGATCGGGCCGACGAGCATCCCGGCGAGCAGGAGCAGAAGGATCGAGGGGATGCGGATGCGCCACGCGAGCCACTGGGCGCCGACGCCGAGCCCGATGATGACCGCCAGGGAAACGATCGGCTCGTGCAATGGGTGGTCTCCGGCCCGCGGCGGGGCGTTCCAGGATAGAGTCTGCCCTGCGAGGAGCGGGCGAGGATGCGACTGTACCTGATCCGACATGGCAAGGCGGAGCGGCAGAGTGACGACGGTCTGGACGAGTCCCGGCGCCTCACGAAGCGAGGGAAGCGCCAGGCGGTCTGGCTCGCCGAGCGGCTCTGTCGGGGGACAATCCCGGGGCGCATCCTGAGCAGCCCCGCGGCCCGCGCGCTGGAGACGGCCGAGCTGATCGCCGGGCGGCTTGGCCTCGAGGTCGGCATCGAGGAGCAGATCGGCCTGGGCGCCGGGCCTTCAGGGGTGATCGATCTCATCTCGACCCTGGCCCCGACGGACGTGGTCGCCCTCGTCGGCCACAACCCCACGATGAGCGTCGCGGCGTCGCTGATGCTGTACGGGGCGGGCGGGACCGGGGGGCTGGAGCTTCGGACCGGCCAGGCGGCGGCGCTGGAGATCCCCGACCCCGGCGCGGCGCTCGGGGGCGGCTCGCTGGTGGACCTGCTGCGCATGCCGAAGGGCTAGATGACCTGGGAAGCGTCCCGGGGAGGACTCGAACCTCCGACCTGCGATTTAGAAGACCGCTGCTCTATCCAGCTGAGCTACCGGGACACAGGACAAGCGTACGCCCTGAGGCCAAAGGCGGGCCGTTGCGCGGGGTGTCGCGGCCGCGTGCGGAGATTCGGCGGAGGTGCGCCCGATGGCGGCGTCGGCACGCCGTGTGTGGCTCAGTTGGAGTCGGAGAGCGCTGCGCCGGCGGCGGGGCGAGGGATTGGGCGCGCGAGCGCCGCGGAGCTGCGGCGCGATCGAGGCGGCCGGGGAGCGCGGGAAGTGAGTGCGTCGGGAGCGTGGACCTCGACGGGGCAGAGGGCACTGGCGCCCCGTTGGGGCTGGTGGAGCGAACTGAGCGATTCCTGACCTGCGCGTTGCTCCGGGTCAGGCGGTCACTCACCCTGGGCGCCGGGGGCGCCCGCGGGGTCGGGAGCGGGTGGTTCGCGCGGCGGCAGGCCGGCGATGACACGGACGGCCGCGATCTCGCCCTGGCGGGCGAGGTCGATGGACTCGGCGAGGATGCGTGCGGCCTCCTGGTCGGCGTGGAAGCCCATGGAGTTCTCGGCGGAGATGAAGTCGAGGCGCCACTGGGCTCCGCGCTGGAGGTTGCGGGCCTCGGCGAGCTGCTCGTCGGTCGCGCCGGTCTCCTTGGCCTCGGCGATGCGTTCGATGAGGGCGAAGACGGCGGCCTCGGAGCGGCGCAGGAGCGAGGCGGTTCGGTCCTGGATGGCCTCGGCGCGGGCGAGGAGTTCCTCCTCTGGGAAGTTGTGGCAGGTCTGGCACGCGCGGGCGATGTTGAGGAGCGGGCTGCGCACGTGGTGGTCGCTGATCTTGATCGCGCCCTGACGCATGTAGGGCATGTGGCAGTCGGCGCAGGCGACGCCGGAGCGGGCGTGGATGCCCTGGCTCCACAGCTCGGCCTCGGGGTGCTGGGCCTTGAGCACCTTGGCGCCGGAAACTTGGTGCGTCCAGTCGGAGAAACCGACCTCGTTGTAGTAGGCCTCGATCTGCTCGGCCTTGAGGCCGTTGTGCCAGGGGTAGGTGAGGAGCTTGCCCTCGCCGGCGAAGTGGTACTCGACGTGGCACTGCATGCAGGCCATCGAGCGCATCTCCTGGCGCGACGCGTCGGTGTTGGGGTCGTACTCGCGCTCGCGCGAGCCGGCGCGCCAGCGCTCGATGCTGGGCAGGTGCGGCACGGGGGCCTCGGAGACCGCGAGGGCGCGGATGCCGTTGATGAAGCCGGGGCGGGTGACGCGGAGGTGCATGCTGTCGGGGTCGTGGCAGTCGATGCAGGCCACGGGGTGCTCGACCATCTGCCGGGCCTCCTGCCAGGGCATGGCGCAGACGATCTCGAAGCCCTTCATGATCGCCTCGTCCCTGTGGGCATCGTCGTCGGGCACGCCGGCTTCGACGCCGGCGGCGCGGTAGGCCGGGATGACCGAGC
This sequence comes from uncultured Phycisphaeraceae bacterium, assembly GCA_964435785.1. Classification (GTDB taxonomy): domain Bacteria; phylum Planctomycetota; class Phycisphaerae; order Phycisphaerales; family UBA1924; genus PNC22. Next base: position 63,437 of record CAYTAH010000009.1, read on the forward strand.
TATGGCAGTGGAGGCACGCGCCCGGCTGCTTGAACATGGTGACGCGCTCGGTCTCGTCCTGGTCGGAGAGCATGTACGCGTGGCCGCGCTCCTCGCGGTAGTCGACGGCGAAGGCGTATCCGGCGAAGATCGTTCGCCAGACGGGGAACTCGTCGAGCTTCTGGAAGGCCTCGGAGCCGCCGTGGCGTGTGCGGACGATATCCACCGTGCGGAGGTAGCCGTCGTACTGGCGGGGGAAGTTCTTTCCCCACTCGGCGGGGTCCACGGTGCTCTCGTCGATGTCCACGAGACGGAAGGCGGTCTCGCGGGCCTCGATCTTTCGCTGGGAGATATTCTGCGCGAGCAGCATGATGCCGATCGTCGCGGCCGCGACGACGATCGCGACGACCCAGTACACGGCCCACTTCCCTCGCGGCGCGCCCATGACTCCTCCCGCCGGCCGTGCCGGCGCCTGCTCAGCCTCCCGGCCCATGCCCCACGCCCGCGTGGCAGTGGAGGCAGTCGAACTCCTCGCCCAGCCTGCTTTCGCCGCTCGTTCCGTGCGGGTCGGCGTCGAACATCGGCTGCACCTCGGAGAGGAACCCCTCGTGGCAGCCGACGCAGTTGTGGTTCACGATCCTTCGGCTCGAGGCCTTCATGCGGATGGGCTCGTGGAAGTCCTGGAGCGTGAAGCCCTTGGAGTGCCGGTAGCCGTGCTCGACCTTCGTCAGATACTTGCCGATCAGGTCGTGCGGGACGTGGCAGTCGTTGCAGGTGGCGACGGCGTGGTGCGAGCCCTTCTGCCAGCCGTCGTACTGCTCGCGCATGATGTGGCAGTTCACGCAGGCCCGCGGGTCGTTCGAGAGATAGGAGAACCCCTCCGCGTGGTGCACGGTGTATGCGCCCGCCCCGAGAAACACGCCGACGAGCGCCGAGAGCGCGAGCCCCGCGAACCCGGCCGCCGCGACCTTGCGATGCGCGTGCATGCGACCTCCTGAGCGTCACAGTAGGTCCCCTCCGGCGCCCATGCCACCGCGCACGATGGGGCACCAGGGCTATGCTTCGAGCCGCTTTCCGTCGAGAGGAGCTGCGTGTGAGAGTCTCGTTCCCGCCCTTGACGCTCGCTCTGGTCTGCGGCCTCTCGCTCGCCCCGCGGGAGGCGGTCGCGGGCCCGCAGTCGCTCCGCGTGGCGACGTTCAACCTCGGGGATGTGCGCACGTCGGAACTGGTCCGGCGCGACGCGACGCGCCTTTGCGGGCTCGCGGAGGTGATCCAGCGCATCCGGCCGAATGTCATCCTTCTCAACGAGATCGCCTACGACATCGAGGGCGGGCCGGACGTGCCGCCGGGAGAAGCGCCGGGTCAGAACGCCCGCCGCTTCGCCGAGCACTACCTCGCCGCCGCGCAGGCGGCGGGCCTCGAGCCGATGCGTTTCGTGGCGTTCATGGCGCCCACGAACACGGGGATGCCCAGCGGCTTCGATCTCGACCGGAGCGGGGAGGTCGTCGGCGAGTACCCGGCGCCGGCGCGCGGGCAGACGCCGGAGGGAACGGCCTTCGGCGGTGACTGCTGGGGGTTCGGGACGTTCCCGGGGCAGTACGGGATGGCGCTGCTCGTGGACGCGAGGCTGCGGATTCGGGAGGGGGAGATTCGGACCTTCAGGCTGCTGCCCTGGGAGTACATGCCCGGGGCGTTCCTTCCGAAGGATCCGGAGACGGGCGGGCCGTGGTTCGACGAGGAGGAGCTCAAGCTCGTCCGCCTCAGCTCCAAGAGCCACTGGGACGTGCCGGTGGAGCTGCCCAACGGGAGCGTCCTGCACCTGCTGTGCAGCCACCCGACGCCGCCGGCATTCGACGGACCGGAGATGCGGAACAAGCGGCGCAACTACGACGAGATCCGGTTCTGGGCCGACTACATCGCCGGGGAGCCGTACATCGTGGACGACCTCAACCGGCCCGGCGGCCTGGCGGGCGGCGCCCTGTTCGTCATCCTGGGCGACCTCAACGCCGATCCCGATGAGGGCGACAGCTTCAAGAACCCCATCGAGCGGCTTCTCCTGACGAACCGGCGGATCGACGGCTCTCTCACGCCCCTCGCCGACGTGGCGATCGAGGGGCTCGATCCCGACGACACGGCTCGCTTCGGACTCCGGGTGGACTATGTCCTGCCGGGGCGCGGCGTCGAATCGATCGCCAGCGGGGTGTGGCGTCACGCGCCGACCGGCACGCCGGGCGCGGCGTTCCCAAGCGACCACTTCCCCGTCTGGGCCGACCTGCGGGTGCCGGCGCCGGCCCCCGGCGAACGGTGATCCGCCTACACTGGGGCCTGTGCCGCCGCCGGACCCCCGGGCGGCCCCTGGCGCCAATCCGAAGCCCCTGTTGGAGCCCGCCTTGAGCCGTACCGCCCCTGTCACGGTGGAATCGACACTGCCCGTCGGGCTTGCGCCCGGGAGCGCCGGGCTCGGCTGGCGCGAGACCCTGTCGGCCTACGTGCAAGCGACCAAGCCCGGCATCACCAAGCTCGTGACCATCACCTCGATGGTGGGGCTGGGGATGGGGTTCGCGACAAGATGGAGCGCGGGTGACCGCGGGTGGTCGGCGCTCGAGGTGGTCATTGCGGTGCTGGGCACGATCGTCGGCACGGCGCTCTCCGCGGCCGGCGCCAACGCGATGAACCAGTGGTTCGAGCGCGAGCGGGATGCGCGGATGCCGCGGACTGCCGGACGCCCCATCCCCTCGGGGCGGCTCTCGGCACGCCAGGTGTTCGTGGCGGCGATGGGGCTGGCGATCACGGGCGTCGCGCTGCTCTGGCTGACGTGCGGCGTGACCCCGGCGAGCGTGTCGGCGGCGTGCGTGCTCGTGTACGTGCTCGTCTACACGCCGATGAAGGCCGCGACGTGGACCGCCACGCTCGTCGGCGCGATCCCCGGGGCGCTCCCGCCGCTTATCGGGTGGTCCGCGGCGCTTGGCGGGCAGGGGTTCGCCTCGCTCGCCGCCCCCGGCGGCCTGTCGCTCTTCGCGCTGATGTTCATCTGGCAGCTCCCCCACTTCCTCGCGATCGCGTGGATGTACCGCGAGGACTACGCGCTCGGCGGCTGCGCCGTGCTGCCGGTCGTGGACCGGAGCGGGCTGAAGACCTCGATCGTCATCGCGGCCTTCACGGTGCTGCTGGCGCCCGCCACGATCGGCCCGGTCGTGGCGATGCCGGGCGTCCTTGGGCTGGGCTACCTGCTGACCGCGGCGGTCTCGGGGCTGGGCTTCGCGGCGCTGGTCGGCCGGCTGCTCCGGACGCGGAAGCGCGAGCACGCCCGTTCGGTCTTCTTCGCTTCGATCATCCACCTCCCGCTGCTGCTGGTGGTGATGGTCGTTGACGCGTTCGTGCACTCCATCGCATAAGGCCTCGCCATGGACCACCCGTCCGACGCCCCGAACGCGCCTGCCCTCGAGGTGCGGGGCATCGTTCGGACGTATCGCGGCGCGAGAGGCGCCCCGGCGCGCCGGGCGCTCGACGGGCTCTCGCTGTCGGTGGGCGCGGGCGAGTGGGTGGCGCTCTTGGGCCCCAACGGATCGGGCAAATCGACGCTCGTCCGGGTGCTCGCCACGCTCGACCGGCCGGACGGAGGCGAGGTGCTCGCGCTCGGGCGGACGCTCGGGCACGGGGGCGCGCTGGGGGTCTACCGGCGGGCGCTCGGCGTCGTGTTCCAGCACCCGGGGCTCGACAAGCTGCTCACGGTCGGGGAGAACCTCGGCGCCCAGGCGGCGCTGCACGGCATCTCGGGCGGGGCCCGGCGCGCGGCGATCGCCCGCGTGGCGCGCCTGCTCCAGATCGAGGACCGTCTCGGCGAGCGGGTGGGCCGGCTCTCGGGGGGGCTGGCGCGCCGTTGCGACTTGGCGCGGGCCCTTCTCCCGGACCCCTCGCTGCTCATCCTCGACGAGGCGACGGTCGGGCTCGACCACGACGCTCGCGTGGGGTTCATGGATCTGCTCGCCTCGCTGCGGGGTCGCTCCGAAGGGCGCGGCGCCATGACGATCCTGATGACGACACACCTCATGGACGAGGCCGAGTGCGCGGACCGCGTCGTCATGATGCACCGGGGGCGGGTCGTCCTCGACGGCGCGCCCGCGGACCTGCGTGCCCGCGTGGGCGGCCTGACGATCCGCTGCCCCGCATCCTCCGACTCGGCGGCGCACATCCTCGGCGCGGCCGGGCTCGACGCGCGCACGCAGGGAGCGCAGCGGGTGGCGCGGATCGACGAGGCCCGCTCCGGCGCGATCGTCCCCTCGGTCGCCGCCCGGCTGGCCGAGGCGGGCGTGCCCTTCGAGATCTCTCCGCCGACGCTCGGGGACGCGTACCTGGCCGCGACGGGAGCGTCGCTCGAGCTCGCCCCCGTCGAAGGAGAGGCCGCGTGAGCGCTCCCCGCAGCACCGGCCGGGGGTCCGTCGCATCCGGGCTGGCGGCGACACTCGCGCTGACTCGGCGAGAGTTCGTGCGCATCCTGCGTCAGCCGTCGCGGCTGGCGGCGTCGATCGCGACGCCGGTGCTGCTCTGGGTGCTCCTGGCGAGCGGCTTTGCGCGTTCGTTCCGCGCGCCGCTCGAGCTGGCTTCGGGGGAGAGCCCCTCGTACAGCCTCTACCTGCTCCCGGGGATGCTGACGATGACCGTGCTCTTCAGCTCGATCTTCGGCGCGATGTCGCTCATCGAGGACCGGCACGCGGGATTCCTGCAGTCGGCGCTGGTGAGCCCCGCCCCCCGGTGGGCGATCGCGGCGTCCAAGCTCCTGGGCTCCTCCCTCGTCGCGACGGCGCAGGCGGCGGTGCTGCTGCCGGCGGCGTTGGTGCTCGGGAGGGACGTGGGGCTTGCCGGGTTGGGCCTGTGCGTTGGGGGGCTGCTGTGCGTCGCGCTCGGCATAAGCGGGCTCGGCCTGGCGGCGGCGTGGTGGGTGGATTCGGTGCAGGGCTTCCACGGGATCATGAACCTGGTGCTGATGCCGATGTGGCTGCTCAGCGGCTCGCTCTTCCCGCTGGAGGGGGCGTCGGGCTGGCTGCGTGTGCTCATGATGCTCAACCCGGTGACCTGGAGCACCCGGGCCCTCCACGGGGCGCTGGGGCTGGGGGGCGGCTTCGACGCGATCGCCTGGAGCGTCTCGGTGCTCTTCGCGGGCGCGGGGGTGATGCTGGGATGGTCGGCGCTCGGCCGGGGCGTGCGGCGCCTCTAGGATGCGGGGAAGGAGCAGCCAGATGCCGAAGTGGGCTATCGCCGTGGTGGTCACGATCACGACGGCGCTCGTGCTGATCACCGTGTCGGTGCTGCAGCGGAAGCCGGCTGTCGTTCTCCCCGCGCAGCCCGAATCGGCGGCGGTCGTCCTCGACCGGGGGACGGGCGAGCGGACACTCGCGCCCCGCCCGGGCTTCGAGGACCTGCGGATGCCGGAGTTCTCGCTGGTCAACCAGGACGGGGAGCCGGTCGATCACACGGTGCTCGAGGGGCGGGTGAGCATCGTGGCCTTCATCTTCACCAACTGCCAGCTGGCCTGCCCGGGCATGACGTACAACATGTTCCGCATGTACAACGACCTGGCCGGCACGCCCGTGCAGTTCGTGAGCATCAGCGTCGACCCCGCGCACGACACGCCCGCGCGCCTCAGGGAGTACGCCGGCAATCTCGCCGTGGACACGGGCCGCTGGATGTTTCTTACCGGCGAGGAGGGCGAAGCGGTGCGCGTCGTGCAGGAGGCGCTCAAGTTCGAGGTCTCGGCCGACCCCGACGCAACGACCGCGATCACGCTGGGCGACGGCTCGACCATGCAGAACATCACGCACCCGACGCAGCTCTTCCTCGTGGGGCCGCAGCGGCAGATCCTGGACCTGTGCGCGCCCACGCTCGTGGAGGACCGGGAACGCCTGACGGAGGTTGCGCGAGAGGCCGCGGGCTGAGCGGGGCGCTCAGCGTTTCATGATGCGCTCGATCTCGGCGGGGTCCTTGGCGACCGCCGCGGTGAGGTTGCGCCGGCCGCGCTCGGTGACGAGGATGTCGTCCTCGATGCGGACACCGAGACGCTCGCCCGGCAGGTAGATCCCCGGCTCGATGGTGACGATCATCCCGGGCTTGAGGGCGCCGTCGGGCTCGGCGTCGTGCACCTCCATGCCGAGCTGGTGGCCGGTGCCGTGCATGAAGGCGTCGGCGAAGCCCGCGTTCTCGATGACGCGGCGCGCCGCGCGGTCCACGTCCCACATCCCAGCGCCGGGCTTGACGGCCGCGATCGCGGCCTCCTGCGCTTCGAGGACGATGTCGTAGACTTCCCGCTGGCGCTTGGTGAACCTCCCGCCTGCGGGGTAGGTGCGGGTGATGTCGGCGCAGTAGCCCCTGTAGGCGGCGCCGGCGTCGATGAGGACGAGGTCGTCCTCGCCCACCGGGCCGCGGTTTGCCATGTAGTGGAGGACGGTGGAGTTGAGCCCCGCGCCGACGATCGGGTTGTAGCCGACGCCGTCGGCGCCGGCGTCCTGGAAGCCCCGCACCAGCGCCGTGGCGATCTCCGACTCGTCGGCGCCGGGGCGGATGACGCCGAGCGCCGCGTCATACCCGGCGGCCGAGGCTGCCACCGCTCGCTCCATGAGGGCGACCTCCGCGGCCGACTTGACGCTCCGCATCGCCGGGAGCAGCTCGGTCCGGTCCTCGATGGCCACGCCCACCGTCCGCTCGGCGATCTTGCGAAAGAGGGCCAGGTCGGGAGAGACGGGAGCGTCCGGCGTGGCCGGAGGATGCAGACACGCCAGGCGCTTGCGCCGGCGCGCGATGGTTGTGAGCATGCGAGGGAGCATCCGCAGGCGCATGATCGTCTCGATCCCGTAGCGGGCTCTAAGCGTTGAGCCGATCTGCTCGCGGTAGCCGTCCCAGGCCTCCAGCTCCGGGTCTGCAGCGCGCAGGAAGAGGATGCAACGGCGGCGGGAGTCCTCGGCCTTTGGATCGAGGAGGAGCACGGCGCCGGGCTCGTCGGTGATGCCGGTGAGATAGGCGAAGTGCGCGTTGGGCATCCACCGCCCCAGGAGCGGCGCGGCGCCCTCGCCGGCGAAGACCGCCCCGATGGCCCCGCCGAGCTCCTTGAGCAGGCTCTCGCGCCGCGCCGCGTGCTCCTCCGGCGTGATCCCCTCGCTCGACGCCTTGACCACCGGTCGCCGTGCGCGGCCGGGCGCGGCCTTCTTCTTCACCATGGAGTGTGCTCCGGGTTGCTCTAGGCCCGGGCGTCGCGCCCGAGGAGCGTGAGGATAGCCGTTCGGGCACGCTCCGAGTAGAGCTCGCTCTTGCCGAACCCGGGGGCCGCCCCCGCCGCCTCGGCCTCCGCCTGCGCGTCGGCCATGTTGCTGATGAGCAGTGCGCCCCGCCGGCGCTCGGGCGGGAGCGATCGTATCAGCTCGAGGCCGGTTCGAGCCGCGAAGCGCCCGTCGAGCACGCGGTTGACGAGCATCGCGGCGGCGCCGGGGTGCGCCCCGAGCGAGCTGTCGTCGTTCACGAAGACGAACTCGGCGTCCGGGGCGGCGCGTTGCAGCGCCCCGCGCATCGCGTAGGCGTCGGGCACGCAGTGGCCCACGAGCAGGATCCGCGGGGCGTCGCTCATCGGTCAGTCCTTCGGAGAACGACTGTATCCGCGTCGACGACGAGCTCGCACGCCCGCAGCGCGAACCGCCTCCGCTCCCCGCTCGCGTCCCGGATCGCCTCGACCGCCCTGCGCAGCGCCCTCGCGGGAAGCCGGTCGGCGTGGCGCCCTTCGAGCACACGCCGCTGGGCGATCCGCAGTCCGGCCGCGAGGAGCGCCGCGTGCTCACGGCGCATCGCCTCCCGCGCCCAGACGAGCCCCCCCTCGCAGACCGACGCATCCTGGACGAGCCGGAGCGCCATCGAATCGAGGAGGTCCGCGGCGTCGCGGAGGTTCTCGGCCGCCGCGAGCGCCGCGCCGAGACCGCCCGGGCGGAGGCCGGCCAACGCGGCGGCCGGCCCGGCTCGGAGCGCGGCCCGCAGACGCGAGACATCGGCGTTGGTCGGATCGGTCGCCCACCCGAACCCGCCGAGCGTGCAGAGCCTTTCGGCGTCGGCGCGGGTGATCTCGAGCATCGGACGCACGAGGCCCACCCCCCGCGGGCCGAGACGCCGGCGGGGCGGGATGCCGCCCAGGCCCCGGGGGCCGCAGCCGCGGAGGAGCGCCATGAGCATCGTCTCGAGCTGGTCGTTGGCCTGGTGAGCGGTGGCGACGAATGGGCACCCGGCTTGGATTGCGACGCGTTCCAGCGCGTCGTATCGCGCCCGCCGGGCGTTGGCCTCCGCGTTCCCGGGCAGGGCTCGCACGGCGACGGATTCCTCGACGAAGCCCACGCCCAGCGCGTGCGCGAGGTGACGCACGCGGTCGCGCTCGGCCAGCGTCTCCGACTGAGGGCGCAGGTCGTGGACGACGTGCCCCACCACCGTGCTGCGGCTCGCGCCGGCGATCGCGAGGGCGAGGGCGGTCGAATCGGCCCCTCCGGAGCAGGCGACGAGGGTTCTCCGGTCGTCGTCGCGCACCCCGCTGCCACCGGTGAGCGAACGCCACCGGGCCGCCACCCGGCGGCCGGCCCGGTCGCTGGCGACGGACCGGAGGTCGGGTGTCGACGGCGTCATGCGAAAGATGGTAGGTTGGAGGCGCCGGAGGCCCCTCGCGCACCGGGCAAGGATGCGGGCGCAGACGGATGCAGGACGAGCACGCACAACCCCCTCAGGAGCAGGCGCTCGTCGGCTCGGCAAGCGAGCCCGGGCCCCTCATGCCGCCCGATCTCCGCGGGAAGCTCTCGCTCGGGCTGATCGCGCTGGGGTGTGTGATGCTCATGGTCGTCGTCTTCCGCATGCTGTGGCGACGGCCCCGCGCCCGGTCGCGTGCGGCCCCGGAAGCGGCGGGGCCGGCCCGCGCCGCACCCGCCGCCCAGAGGTCGCAAGACCGGCTGGATCAGTTGATGTGCGACGCGGAGGAGCTGACTCGCCGGCTCGCGGCCATTCTGGACAACAAGGCGGCGAGGCTCGAGGTGCTCATCGGGCAGGCCGACGAGCGGATGCGCTCGCTCGAGGCGGCGACTTCCGCACGGCGTCCCGGGGCGCAGCAGGCCCCGGAGCGGGAGCGCGCCGTCGAGCCCGAGCCTCGCGACCCGGTGGACCCGTTCCACCGCAAGGTCTACGACCTCGCCGACCAGGGACTGACGCCGGTGGACATCGCGCGCAGGATCGATCGGCCGACCGGCCAGGTCGAGCTGATCCTCGCCCTGCGTCGGGCGTGAGGCGGGACCGCGGAGATCGCGCGCCGGACGTTCACTTCCTTCGCCGGAGCGCGTCGAGGCAGAGGATCTCGAAGAGCACGTGGGCGGCGAGGAAGGCGGTGATTCCGGCGGCGTCGCGGTCGGGGAGCACCTCGACCACGTCGGCCCCGACGATATTCGCCCCCGCGAGCGAGCGGAGGATGGCGAGGACCTCGGCCGACGTGAAGCCGCCGGGGGAGAGCGTGCCGGTGCCGGGGGCGTACGCGGGATCGACGCAGTCGATGTCGAAGGTGAGGTACGTCTCCGCGTCCCCGATCTCGCGGAGGAACTCGGCGAGCCGGCGAGGTCCGTCGGCCCCCCACTGCGCGTGCGTCACGATGCGGACGCCGTGGTCGCGGGCGTAGTCGAGGTCGTCCTTGGTGTTCAGCGGGCCCTTGACGCCGATCGAGATCATGCGCTCGGGGTCGATGAGGCCCTCCTCGATGGCGCGGATGAAGGGCGAGGCGTGCCCCCACTGCTCGCCCCAGACGCTGTCCACGGTGTCGAGGTGGCTGTCGAAGTGGATGAGGGGCAGGCCGTCCTTGGGCCGCCCCCGGTGCAGCCACGTGGCCTTGATGTTCGCGTACGCGATCGAGTGGTCGCCGCCGACGGCGAGGAGCTTGGTGTGATCGGCGTCGGCGAGGTCGGCGGCGAAGTCGGCGACGCTCTCGGCGTTGTCCTTGCACGAGTAGGGCTTCACCGGCGCGTCGCCGGCGTCGGCGAGGCTCAGCAGGTCGCACACGTCCACGTCGTGCTCGATGGAGTAGCGCTTGACGTACTGCGAGGCCTCGCGCACGGCCCGCGGCCCGAACCTCGCCCCCGGGCGGTACGTCACGCCGCCGTCGAAGGGCGCGCCGTAGATCGCCCAGTCCACGGGGCGCGACTCGTCGGGCACCAGCTCGAGCAGCGGGTAGCGGCAGAACGTCGCCACGCCCGCGAAGCGCGGGAACTGGCGGGGATCGGGGAGAAGCGTCCGTGCCATGCTCAGCTCGACTCCTGATCGTTGGCTGTTTGCGCATCTGCAGGCGTGTGGATCGGCACGCCGCACTCAGGACAGACCGATCCCGTGATCTTGGCGAGCGGGTAGCCGCAGACGGCGCACCGCGCAACCAGATCGCGTATGCAGAATCGCACGACACGGCGCCCGTCGAGAAGGAGATAGAGGCCGAAGGCGACAGATGCGGCGTAGCCGGCGAGGGTCGCCACCGCCCCGATCTGCATGAGCGCGGGCACGGGCATGTCGGTCGCGAAAATCGACGGCAGGTACGCGACATACCCGATCAGCCCCGGCGTCTGCTCGACGAGAACCAGCAGCCCGATCGCTCTGAGCAGGAGCGTGAACCAGGCGATCTCGCTCATGACGGCGCCTCCCCCCAGCAGGGCCCCCGATACGGCTTGAGGAGGAGGGCCAGCCCCGAGCCGAACGCGAGCACACTGTCGCCGCTCTCTCTCATCCACTTGAGCAGGTCCATGTTCGCGAGCCTGAGCAGGAGGAGGTCGGCATAGCCGTTGACGCCGCTGCGACGGAGTGTCGGGTCGTAGTCGACGAAGAGCGCCCAAAGCACCTCGCCGAGGGCCTCGACAAAGCCCGGCAACGACCACAGCAGGAGGCCGACCCCCGCCGCGCGGAGGAGCAGCGCCGTCGTTCTCCGGGTGTCGCCGGTCGGCGCGTGCGCGTCGATGAAGGGCGGGGTGAGCACGCGGTCAGCTTACCTTCTCGGAGGGCTCGCGCGTTCCGGCGCGCTCCGCCTCACGCCGCGGGCGCGTCGCCATCACGCCGAAGCCGCACTCCGGGCACCGGACCGCCCCGGCGTCCGGCCACGGGTGCCCGCAGGCCGGGCACGTGCCGTCGAGGCCGCGGAGCATACGCCGGAGGAGCCAGCGGCCGCCGAGAAGGAGATTAAGTCCGAGCACGACGAGAAACACAGCCGGCAACTGTTGAACGAGATAGAGGAGCCATTCGAGGATGCCCCAGGGGACCCGTGTCCCCCCGGCCCGCATATTGCCGGGCGGATACTGCACGTAGCGCACCAACGTAGCGAGGAATTCCGAGAACGGCCCGACCGAATAGATCAAGAGCCCTAGTCCCGTCAATCTCGAAATCCAGATCAGCGTCGTCGCCCGCCAGTCCATCGCGTTCCCCTACCAGCGCACTGCGCCGCACTCCGGGCACCGCTTGCCCCGCTCGACACCCGCCAGGTCGTATCCGCACGACTTGCAGCGGTTCTCCGAGCCCACCAGGCCCGCCGTCAGGCGGCGGATCAGCCAACGCCCGGAGACGAAGCAGTAGACGCCCGCACCGAAGACGCCGATCGCCCACGTTGCCCTCACGGTCTCGCTGACGACCGAGCCCGAGCCCATCGTGCCCGCCTTCGGGATCACGTAGAGCGCGAGGCCGATCGCCTCCAGCATCGCGCGCGGCAGGAAGAGCACCGCCAGCACCAGGCCGGCCGCACGCACGAGCAGCGTGACCACCACGTCCGGCGTCCACCTCATCGGCCGCATGCTACAGGCGATCGCTCACCCGAGCCAGCCGTCCTCGACCCGCATCCCCTGGGGCACGGCGGCGCCGGCGCCGGACTCGAGCATCCCCGCCACCGGATAGGCGCAGTAGTCGAGGCTGAACGACCCCGCCGGGCGGTGGTTGCCCGATTGGCCCAGCCCCCCGAAGGGCAGCTTGCTGCTCGCCCCCGCCGTCCCCGTGTTGACGTTCACGCACCCCGCGTGCGCCTCGTCCAGGAACCGCTCCGCCGCGCCACGATCGCGGGTGAAGATCGACGCCGCGAGGCCGAACCGCGTCGCGTTCGCCTGCGCGATCGCGTCGTCGAGGGAATCCGCCACGCTCACGCGCACCAGCGGCCCGAAGACCTCCTGGTCGCACCCCGCCGGTCCCTCCTCGTCGAGCGTGAACCGGTCCACGCGCATGACCCCGGGGGAGAGGAAGTAGCCGCCGCCGGCCGAATCAACGGCCGCGCTCTCGACGAGCACCTCGCCGCCCGCGGCCGCGAAGGCCCGCTGGGCCTGGAGCACGTCCCGGCGCGCCTCGTCGGAGATGATCGGCCCCATGAAGACGGGGTGCGCGGCCTTCGGCTCACCGATCACAAGATTGGACGCGACCCTGCACAGCGCGCCGAGGAAGCGGTCGGCGACGGCGCGGTGCACGACGATCCGGCGCGTGCAGGTGCAGCGCTGGCCCGTGGTGACGAACGCCGAGCGGGCGCACTCGATGACGGCCTGGCGCAGGTCGCAGTCCGGCATCACCACCGCCGGGTTGTTGCCGCCGAGCTCGAGGGCGATGATGCGGCCGGGCCGGTCGAGATTGGCCTCGAGGATCCGCCGCCCCACCGGCCACGAGCCCGTGAAGAGAATGCCGTCGATGTCCGGGTGCGTCATCAGGGCCGTCGCGATGTCCGCCGTTCCGTGGACGAGGTTGATCACGCCGGGGGGCGCGCCCGCCTCAGTGAGCGCCTCGTCGTAGAGTTCGACGAGCAGCTGCCCCACGGCCGCGGACTTGTTGCTCGGCTTGAGCACGACGGTGTTGCCCATCGCCAGGGCGGGCACGATGTGGCCGTTGGCCAGGTGGGCGGGGAAGTTGAAGGGTGCGATCACCACCATCACGCCGTGGGGCCGGAACCACGTACGGCCGACGCGGGAGTCCCCGAGCGGGATCTCCGAGTCGGTCACCCGGCGCAGCCCCCCGTGCTCGGAGGCGTCCAGCGTGATGTCCACCTTCGCGAAGAGCGAGGCCGCCTCGCCCATCGCGTCCCAGAGCACCTTGCCGGTCTCGTCGGCGATGAGCGAAGCGACATCCGCCTGACGGGCCCTGCACAGCTCGGCGTAGCGGCGCAGCACCGCGAAGCGGCGCTCGCGCCCCCAGCGGGCCCACGGCGTCTGCGCCGCCCTCGCCGCCCGCACCGCCTCGTCCGCGTGCTCAAGGCGCGAGGAGCCTTGCCAGAGCACCACCGCGGGCCTCGCGGGGTTCACGGACTTGATCCGCTCGCCCGGGAGCGCCACCCATCGGCCGCCGATCAGGTCCGACGGCGCATGCTTGAGCAGGTCTGCCATCTCCTACACCTTCTCCCGCTTTGTCCCTGCGCCCTCCGGCGCCGCCCTGCGCCGGGTCTTGGGCTTGGCCGCCTCGGACGCGCCGGAGCCCGGCGCGGGGATGCCGTCGGTCATGTCCGTGACGCCCACCTCGTCGCCCGGGCCCACGCGGAGCGCCTCCATGGCCTCGGCGGTGAGCGAGACCTTTCCCTTGCTGTCGGCGAACGCGCCGTAGACCGCAAAGAACTCGCCGTCGCTGTGGAGCATGCTCACGATGCCCTCGCGTTTGCACCGCGAGGCGGAGGCGGGCTCACCCAGCTCGCGGGGCTCGGTGATGGAGATCAGCGGGACGTCGTCCGTCCTCGCCTCGAGCTGCGGCCCGGCGTCGAAGGGATCGACGAAGTCCTTGAAGGCGAAGCCGAGCTTCTCGAGCAGACGGCGGGCGGGCACCGTCTCCCGGTGCACGATGCCGACGACGTCCCTCGCCTCGGGCGGGAGCAGGGAGAGGTAGATGTCCTCGTGGGGGAGCAGGGAGGCGATGAAGAGCCGCGATCGGGCGCACTGCGTGTCGGCCTCGGCATAGCTGAGCGGGATGAACCGCCGGCCCAGGTACTCCCAGAAGAGGCTGCGCCCGTCGTCGGTGAGCGGGGCCATCATCTCCGCGAGCACGCGGTCGGCGAAGAGCTCGCGGCGCATCCCGACGAAGTGGAACCGTACGAAGCTGAGGAAGCGGCCGAGCTTCGCGCCGCGCGAGGCGGGCTGGAGGATGAGCCCGCCAATCTCCGTCGGCCCGCTCTCGTCCTTGTGCAGCCTCGCGACCATGTGCGAGGTGCCGGTCTTGATGTCCTCGGCGAAGAAGTTCCGACGCTCGAGCTTGAAGCTGTAGTTGGGGTTGCCCGGCCCGCCCATGTGCGCGATGAGCTGCGACGTGCCGAGCACTGAGCCGGTCTCGGTGTTCTCCAGCACGAACATGAACTGGTCGGTCTCGGCCAGGCCCATCGTGAGCCCCTTCACCGCCGGGCCGTCCGCGTGCCTGTAGGCGTCGCGCCGCCGCTCGCTCCCCGACGAGGCCCGCTGGAACGAGTCGCGGCTCACGGCGACCTTCGTCGAGATCGCGTCCTTGTCCGGCGGCAGGTTGATGAAGTGCACCATCCGCGCCAGCTTCAGGAGCGTGCCGACGTCCTCGGCCCTTGCCCTCCGGATAACGAACACCGCCACCTCCTTGCGCGGCCGTCCGCCGCCGGCCGCTCAGACCGCGGCCTTGGCCAGACCCCGCTCGACGCACGCGAACACGCGGGGCCAGTCTTCCATCTTCATCACGCCCAACGGGGGCAGCATGCGGATGTGGTACGGGCCGTGCCCGCACGAGAAGAGCACCACGCCCTCCTCGAAGCAGGCCTTGAGCGCCTTGTTGACCTTCTCCTTGCGCCCGCCGAAGGGCGTGAAGCGCATCATGCCCCCGACGCCTCCGACCAGGTCGGCCGGCGTCGGGCTCAGCACCCCCGGCTCGACCTTGGGGAACCACTCGGGGTGCCTCGCGATCAACGCCTTGGTGTGCTCGCGGAACGCCCGGTGGTGCTGCGCGATCCTCCCGTTCTCACCGTAGTAATCGCCGTGGCGCAGCTGGTTCACGATGTGGACGCCGGCGCGGCAGGCGGCGCCGGAGGCGGTGAACGTCGCCGAGAGCAGCCCGGGCCCGGGGTTGTACGCCTCGGTGAAGAGCGTGGCGCAGGCCTGGGTCATCTTGCCGACGGTGGCGAGATCGACGAACTCGCCCAGACCGAGGGCGTCGTAGGCGAACATCGACGTCGTCCGGCCGAACGTCTGGATCTCGTCGTCCCAGACCGCAATGCCGTGCTGCCTGCAGATCTTCATCAGCTCGAGGAAGAACTCGCGCGGCGCGGTGTTGAACCCGCCCTCGCCCTGCACCAGCTCGAAGATGAAGCAGGCGTGCTGCTTGGGGTAGCGCTCGATGTAGCTCAGGAGGTGCCGGCAGGCCAGGTCGATCTGCCGACCCATCCCCGTCGCCGCCGCCGCGGCCTCGTCGTAGAACGGCATGTAGTCCACGAGCGTGGAGAGTGGGATGCCCTGGCGATTGGCCGCCGAGTCGCCGATCTGCGACATGGTCACCGTCCGCCCCATGAAGCAGTCCTTGAAGGCGATCACGCGCGGGGCGCCGCCGCTCTTCTGGTACGCGAGCTTCAGGGCGTTCTCGTTCACGAGGGCGCCGGACGCGGCGACGAAACAGTGCCTGAGGTTGGAGCCCCGGGCCGCCTCCTCCAGCAGGACCTCGGAGAGCTCGTAGGGCTCGAAGCCCGTCTGGAGGTTGCCGTGCATCACCGTGTCGGCGATGGACCCCAGCACCGTCTGCTGGATGAGCCCCGGGTCGGAGTGGCCGAAGAAGTGCACCCCGATGCCGCAGATCATGTCCCACTTCACCGAGCCGTCGGCCAGCTCGACGAGCGCCCCGTTGCCGAGCCCCGAGCCGATGTAGGGATAGAGCAGCGCCCGCCCGCGCGCCTCGCCGGCGCGCGTCATCAGGCTGTCGTACGTCTCGCGGAGCTCGGCGCGCGCCGGCCTCACGTCGGTGATCTCCGCGGCGTGCTGCCGCACCGAGGCGGCGATGGCCTCCAGGGCGCGCTGCACGCCCTCGGACGCAAAGAACCGCTCCCCGACTGTCGCCCGCGCCGCTGTCTGTGTCATGTGGTCTTCCTCGTGCAGTCACGGATCGTTGGGAGGAGGGAGCCCCCCGGTCCACCGCGATTATCGGGCCCCGGCGGACCACGCCCCGGCCGCCAGCCTCGCCAGCAGCACCGCGAGGAGCTGGCACCGCTCGACCAGACTGCTCAGATCGATCCATTCCGCTCCCGTGTGCAGCCCTCCCCCGCGAACCCCGAGCGTATCGATCGTCGGCAGCCCGGCCGCCTGGAGTTGGTTGCCGTCGCAGACGCCGCCGGTCTTCGCGAAAGGCAGCGCCTGGCCCAGGTCCTCGGCCACGGAGCGGGCCAGCAGTCCCAGCCGCTCGGTCTCGGGGGTCATGGGTTTCGCCGGGCGATTGAAGCTGCGGAGCACCTCGACGCGGGGCATCGCGCCGGCGTCGGTGGCGAGGCTGTCGAGCGACCGGGCCAGGCGCTCCGCCCCGGCCCCGTCGGCAAAGCGCACGTTGCCCCAGGCCGCGGCGGTGTCCGGCACCACGTTCGTGGCGTGCCCGCCGACGACCGGCCCGACGCTGGCGATGAGCCCAGCTGCGGAGTCCGGCATGCGCGACACCTCGACGACTGCTCGCGCGAGCGCCGTGACCGCCGAAACCCCCGACGCGAAGTCGCGTCCCACATGGGCCGAACGCCCGAAGGTCCGGATGCAGAATTGCCCGCTCCCCATCCGCTCGATCGCCAGCTCGCCGCCGGGCAGCGCCGGCTCGACGGCGAGGCCGACGTCGTGGCGGCGGGCTTCGTCGGCGAGCGTCCGGTCGGAGTGGTACGAGCCGGTCTCCTCGTCGCTGTTGAGAAGGAAGGACCAGGCGCAGTCGACGCCCGCCTCCTCGAGGCACTCGAGCGCGGCGACGGCGATCACGAGCCCTCCCTTCATGTCGACGCACCCGGGGCCGGTGGCGCTCGTGCCGTCGGGCGAGACCTGCAGCACCCGGAACTCGCCCCGGGGGTCGTGGACGGTGTCGAGATGCCCGGCGATCATCGCCGCGGGCAGCCCGGGCCGGACGCGCCTGCACACCGCGGTCGGCGGCGCGGGCTCGTCCGGCTCGCGCCCATAGAGCCAGCCTGGGGCCGCGTCGCCCGGCACAAGCTCGACGCCGGCTCCGAGGGCCGCCAGCCGTCGGGTGAGCCGCTCGCGGGTCTCGTCGAGCGCCGCGGTGTTGCGCCCGCCGGTGGGGAGCGAGACATGGAGGCGGAGGTCTTCGAGCAAGTCGCCTTCTCGACCGGCGATGATGGAGCACAATCGCTGCTCGGCGGCGGAGAGACGGTGGCAGCGAAGCTCGGCCATGGCGGTAGCCTAGCCGGCTCTACGTGATCGCACCGCCGGCCGCGAACGACTCGAGGACCGCGATCGCGACGCCGACGCCCAGTGCCAGGAGTATCGCGAGCTTGACTCTGCGCGCCGTCCGCTTGGCGGGAAGGCGATCGAGCGGGACATCTACGGCGGCCGCCAACCGGCGCCGGCGATCGTTGATAGAGCCGTGACGCCAGGTGAAGCGTTCGGGCGGGAAGCCGTTGATGAGGGCGACCGAGCGGAGCGCGCCGGCCATCGAGGCCACGCCCCGCTCGGAGATCGTCAGCGCCGGCGCCGGGGCCGCGGCGCGCGCCGTGATGTGCTCCGCGGCGAACGCATCGGCCTGCCACTCGAACCGCCGGCTCGCCCAGCCGAAAAAAAGCAGCCCCACGCCGAAGGCGGCGACGAGCAGGCCCACGGGCGTCCAGCCCTCGGTCACCTCACCGAGCCCGGCCGCGCGCCAGACCATCGAGAGCCCCGACCCCACGCAGAGCGCGGCCGCGAGCATCGAGCCCGCCAGCCAGGGGATGTGGTGGTGCTTGACGTGCGCGATCTCGTGGGCCGCGACCGCCTCGACCTGGTCGTCGGGGAGCGACTCGAGCAGCGCATCGGTCAGGATGATGTACCGGAGGCGCGGCAGGAATCCGACGACCGCGCCGTTCACCATCGCGCCGTGCGTGCGCCACACGAGGATGCCTCGCACCCGCACGCCGTAGCCCTCGCAGAGCCTCAGCAGCCGGTCGCGGAGCGGGCCGGGCGCCAGGGGCGCCGTGTCCCACAGGTACCGCAGCGCGATGGGCAGGAGCGAGAGGATCGCGATGACCCCGCCGATCTGGAGGGCCGCCGAGCCGTAGGTGATCAGGGACCGGTCGAGCATCCACTCCGGCATGCCGGCCGTCCAGGGCGGGGGCGCCGCGGGCCATCCACCGTCGGCGAGCAGCCGGTGCCAGAGTGCATCGCGGATCATCCCGACCGCCTCCGACCACGCGAGGATCGCCACGACAGGGACGGCGGCGAAGAGAAGCTGCTGGCGGACCACGCTCCACCACCAGGCCCAGGCGCCGGGCATGGGGGGGATGGAGAGCCCCTCATCGAGCCGTCTGATGAGCAGCGCTTCTCGAACTCTCCGCTCGACTGGCTCCGTGAGGGCCCAGGATCCCATGAGGACCAGGAGCGGAGGGAGCGTCGCGAGCAGCTCATCGACCGCGACGAGGTCGCCCATCCAGAGGCGCACGATGTCGAGCCAGCCGAAGACGAGCACCGCGAGCCCGTGCACCGGAACCGCGCCGGCCCGGACCAGCGCCGCCACGCGCTCGTGCAGCGCGAGAGCGCGCGGATCACCCCGTCGATCGATCCGCCTGAGACAGGCCCACGATACGGCCGCGTGGAGCAGCAGCAGCGCCGCGAAGGGGGCGAGCGCGGCCAGCGAACCGGTGACCGGGTTCGCGCGGGCCCACTCGGCCCCGAGCAGCGGCTCGTGCAGCCCCCGCAGCGCCCCCATCACCATGATCGCGATGATCAGCAGGTGCGTCATGGCCGGCTTGACGCCCGCTCCAGCTCGCCGAGGTCGACGACCGCGCCCGTTGGGAAGTAGACGTCCGCGTTGAGCGTCGAGGAATCCAGCGACGTCAGAACGATGCAGGTCCGCCCGAACCTCGCGGCGTAGTCGAGGTCCTCGGGGCTGGGGCCCGCGTAGTCCCGGTTGCGCCGCTGCGAGACGTGCATGTGGAAGTGCGCCGCCGCCGCGCTGCTGTGCTCGATCATCTCGCGGGGGGCGGTGAACCGACGGTCGTCGGGCGTCGTCGAGCCCCGGGGCGGGAAGCTCTGCACGTGGAAGCCGCGCGCGTCCGACCACAGCATCCCGCCGTGCTCGGTCGTCGAGTCCTTGTGGTCGGCGTCCGCGGCCTCAAAGAGCGCCGCGCGCACCTCCGGGCGCGCGAGCGCCTCGTCCACGACGAGCAGCGCGAGCGCGTCGCCCCAGACGAGCGCGTCGCGCGCTTCGGCGAGCCGCTCGGCGTTGGCCGTCGCCGTGCCGCGGACGGACTGGGTGCGTGGATAGATCTGCCGCCCGCGCAGCCGCTCACGGAGCTCGTCCAGGAGCTGACCCCTTCCGGCGCCGAGCCACTCCGAGCGGTTCTGCCCAGCCCATCGGACGGGCTCCACGTGCCGGAGCGCGAGGGTCTCCCGGCCTTCGCCGCCGACCCCCAGCACGGCCGCGCTCGCCTGCTCCCACCAGACCCGCAGCTCCGCCTCGCGCTGCTCGTGAAGGCGGAGGGCCCAGCGGAGCTCCTCGCCCGTCGCGGGGACGGCGCCGAGCCGGTCGCGCACCTCGCGGAGCGCCGC
This sequence comes from uncultured Phycisphaeraceae bacterium, assembly GCA_964435785.1. GTDB lineage: Bacteria > Planctomycetota > Phycisphaerae > Phycisphaerales > UBA1924 > PNC22. Next base: position 83,119 of record CAYTAH010000009.1, read on the forward strand.
GAGGATGCCCGCGCCGTCGCCGCTGGGGGCGCTGTCGAGAAGCGAGGCCCGGGCGCGCGGGTCGGGCGAGAGGCGCCCGATCAGATCCCACGCCGCCTCGCGGACCCGCATGTCGAGCGCCAGGCCCGCCGGGCCCGGGTCGGTCTGCGGGTCGAGGAACACGGCCAGCGCGACGCCCTCGGGGGGCTCGTCGGGGTAGAGCGTCCGCAACGCCTTGTACTCGGCGCGATCCGCGTCCCGGACGCCGGGGAGCGGACGCGCGAGGCTCCGCACCAGGGCGGGCGTCGCTCCCAGCCACCGGTGGTCGGCCGACGCCGTCGCCATCACCGCGACCGGTCCCCGGCCGGGCTCGGTAGGGAGCATCTCCCGCACGAGCGTCAGTGAGTCCTCCTGCTCGGCCTCGTCCCACAGCAGAACCTCAAGCGCCGCCACCCGCACCGGGTCGGGCGCCTCGAGCGACCAGGCAAGGTCCTTCATCGCCAGGCGGAGGATGGAGGGATCGGCACGCCCCGCATCGGCATCGGCCTTCGCGCGTCGGATCGCGGCCACACGATCGTCCGCCGGGAGGTCGGCGCGCCGCGAGGCGACGATGGGATCGTCGGGGACGGCCCGCTGGCTCGATGCGCAGCCGACGCTTACGAGAATGAGGATCACGGAGGTCAGCAGCACGCCGCACACTCGGCCGGGATTCAGCATGGCGGGAGTCTATTCGCGGCCGTCGATCGGGCCGGGGCGCGAGGGGCGCGGCGACGGCATCGCCTATGATCCGCCGTGAGCACGCCAGGCAAGCCCAAGACGGGCGCCCCGCTCGACGAGGAGACGCTCGCCCGCATCAGCAGGGTGATCGAGCTCATGCGTCCGGCCATCCAGGCCGACGGCGGCGACGTGGAGTTCGTCGAGGCCACCGCCGACGGGACGGTGTATGTGCGCTTCCACGGTGCGTGCATCGGGTGCCCCTCGAGCGACATCACGCTTCAGCTGGGCATCGAGCGGAACCTCCGGCAGCACGTGCCCGAGGTACGGCAGGTCTGTGTCCGCGAGTGATGCCGATCATTCTCCGAACCTTTGCCGCCCCAGGGGACTTCCCGGATTGTCGGCGCGAATTCTCTTGTGACCCCGACCCGTTCGGGTATAGTGGCCTTCGGTGGGAATCGGGACGGGTGCAAGGGAGGCGCAGGATGTTGGTCATAACCAGGCGTGAGGGCGAGGAGATCGTCATCGGCGATCCGCGCAACCCGATCGGGGTGGTGCGGATAGCGTCGATCAAGGGCGAGCGCGTGCGCGTCGCGTTCGACTTCCCGCGGGACGTCGAGATCCACCGGCGCGAGATCGCCGATCAGATCGTGAGCGAGGCTCCGGTCGTGGTCGGCTCGATCAAGCCCGCCGCTGTCGTTTGAGCATGCCACCCGGGGGACGCGCGCGTGAACAGCGCCCGCGCCGCCTTTGTCATTCAGGCGTCCCGCTGGTCAGGTCGTACACCCAGGTCTCACTCGCCCGCGCGTAGTTGAGCACCTCGCCCGGCCTGAAGAAGAGAGAGATCTCACGCTCCGCCGCCTCCGGGCCGTCGGAGCCGTGGATCAGGTTGAAGCTGTTCGAGACGCCGAAATCGCCGCGGATGGTGCCAGGCTCGGCCTTCGAGCCGAAGGTGGCCCCCATCATCTTGCGGCAGACGCCGATGGCCCCGACGCCCTGCACGGCCATCACCAGCACGGGCGAGCTGGTCATGAACTTGACCAGCCCGGCGTAGAACCCCTTGCTCTGGTGCGCCTCGTAGTGCTTGGCCGCGAGCTCGGGTGAGATCTGCATGAGCTTGCAGCCCACGATCTGCAGGCCCTTATCCTCGAACCGGGCGATGATCCGCCCCATCAGCCCCCGCTGCACGGCGTCGGGCTTCAAGATGATCAGCGTCGTCTCCATCGATCAGCTCCTGTCGAATTCCCGGAGCCCGTTCAGCCGCGGGGCCAACGATAGGCGGAGTGCTCCCTGCGGGGCTCAGAAGCCGGTTCCCCAGTTCGGGTAGAGGTTGTCGAGGAGCGCGAAGAGCCCGACCAGCGCCGTCCACATCGCCGGCGCCACGATCGGGCAGACGGCCAGGATCGTCGCCCCGGAGAGCGGGGGGAACGGGTCATCCGCTCCCGTCGCGCCGATGCCCGCGGCGCGACCGAGCGAGCGCAGGCGTCGCCTCCACACCAGAATGGCGCCCATGTGCACGGCCAGGAGCACCGCTCCGCCGAACGGGGATCGGATGACGTGGTATCCGATCTCCGCCCAGTCACCGATCCAATCGAGCCAGGAGGTGTTCCAGTAGATCCAGTTCACAGCGAGCGGGGCGAGCCCGAGCATCAGCCACGGCGCCTGCAGCCACCAGACCGAGAGCAGCCACACCCGGCGCTGCACGCGGCGAACCAGACCCGCGCGTGCCCGCCCGCGCGGGAGCAGCCAGGCGCTCCCGATCGCCAGGCCGACCGCGATCGCGCCCAGCCCGAACGTGCCGTACATGACGAGGAGCAGGACGACGCCGTTCCACCCCCACACGCGCCATCGCGTGAGATCGAGAAAGACGCGCCGCCTGGCGTCGAGCAGCACGTCCTCACGCGTGATCGCCTGCCCGCACTCGGGGCAGCGGTCGCCGAGCAGCCCGGCGAGCTCGTAGTCGCAGTAGGGGCACAGCGCCGAGGCGATCCCCCGCTCCACGGGTGGTGGCATGCCCGACGGATCCGGCAACGGCGATCCCCCGTCCATTTCGGCAGCATACTGGCCGGCAGGCGCAGGGGCGCGCCGCGGAGAGGCCTCGCTAATCCCAGAGAAACTCCGACAGGCCGAGCCACCTCGCGACCCCGACCGCCGTTGCGAAGCCCGCGACGAACCCCAGCCCCGTCGCGCCGGCGGCGACCACACCGCCGAGCAGGAACGCCACCGCGTCGGCCCGTCCCGGCCGATACCCGCCGGCCGCGACCGTGACCAGGCGGCGTCGCCACCACACGATGAAGGCCGCGACGCACCCGATGAGCCAGAGGAAGAAGCCGGCGACGACCGCCCAGTGGTACGCGCCGCGCCCCCACTGCCCGGCCCAGAGATCGATGAGCCCGACGAAGAGCGCGACGAGCACGAACAGGGGCGAGACAAGCCACGGCAGGTGCAGCAGCCAGAGCGATCTCGCCCAAACGACGCCCAGGTACTCCCGCCGGTCGCGTCGGCACCGCCACGCGCCCCATCGCCCGAATTGCCACGTCGCCGCGACGCCGAGGAGCATCGCAACGAGCGATCCGGTCAGGGCGCCGACGCTCCTGACCACCACCCCTGCGCCGAGCGAGTAGACGAGGGCGACGGCCACCCATCGGGCGGCGTGCCGCGACCGCTGGCCACCGAGCCATCGGGCCGCCGCCTCGCGACGGGTCAGTTCCGCGCGCAGGTCGGCCGCGGTGGCGGCCCAGCCGCACTCGGGGCAGACGCGCGAACCGGAGCGCCCGGAGGGATACCCGCAGCGAGCGCAAAGATGCCCCGGGGGGATGTCCACGGGCGGTTCCGCCAACGCCGCCTCACCGGCCGCAACCCGCTCGACCATGGCAGGCCACCATACCTCCGCCCCCGCGGCGGAGTTCGAGCCCGTGCCGCACGGCACGCCCGCCCCAGTCCGCGAGCCGCTATCCTGCCCGGAACACGAACCCAGACAACCACCACGGAGGGTGGGCATGAGCGACGCGCCCAAGGGAAAGCGCACCAAGCGAGCCGCGACGGACGACCCGGCCGGGGCGGCCCCGCGGAAGCCCCGCGCCACGGCCGAGACCATGGCCGCCAAGCAGCGGGAGATCTCCGTCTCGGAGTTCTTCGCCAAGAATCGCCACCTGCTCGGCTTCGACAACCCGCGCAAGGCGCTGCTGACCACGGTGAAGGAGGCCGTGGACAACAGCCTCGACGCGTGCGAGGAGGCGGGGATCCTGCCGGACATCGAGGTGAAGATAGAGGAGCTGGTCGCGCCCCCCTCGCCGACCAAGCCGGGGCGGTACCGCGTGACCATCCTCGACAACGGCCCGGGCATCGTGCGCCGGCAGATCGAGAACATCTTCGGGCGCCTGCTCTACGGCTCGAAGTTCCACCGCCTGAAGATGAGCCGGGGGCAGCAGGGCATCGGCATCTCCGCGGCCGGCATGTACGGCCTGATGACGACGGGCCGCCCGATGCTCATCAACTCCAAGCCGCACGCGAAGAAGCCGGCGCACCACCTCGAGCTGGCGATGGACACCAGCAAGAACAAGCCCGAGGTGACGGTCGATATAGAGACCGACGACTTCCCGCAGACCAGCTCCGGCACAGGGACGCGCGTGGCGATCGAGCTGGAGGGGCGGTACGTCCGGGGCAAGGCGAGCGTCGAGGCCTACCTCGAGCAGACGGCGATCGCAAACCCGCACGCGCAGATCGTGTTCATCCCGCCGGAGAAGGCAACCGCGGAGGACGCGGAGAGCGCGGAGGGGGATCAGGAAGCGCTGCTCTCGACCACCTCTTCCAATTCTGACTCCGCGAACTCCGCGGCCTCCGCGGTTTCAAGCGACGAGACTGGAGTCGTGCGCACCGCCGATCTGCCGGACCGCATCGTCTACCCGCGCACAGTGAACGAGCTGCCGCCGGAGACGATCGAGATCAAGCCGCACCCGTACGGCGTGGAGCTGGGGCGGTTCCTGCAGATGCTCAAGCAGACGGAGGAGAAGCAGCTCGCGGGGTTCTTCAAGAACGAGTTCTGCCGCGTGCCGCCGGCGGTGGTTTCGGAGATCACCAAGGCCGCGGGAGGCAAGGGCAAGTCGCTCAGCGGCCAGAGCTGGGTGAAGACGGTGGACCACGCCGACGCCGAGCGACTGTACCGGGCGCTGCAGGATTCGAAGCTGCGGGCGCCGCCGACGGACTGCCTGGCGCCGATCGGTGTGCGCACGATGCTGGCGGGGATGCTCAAGGGCGTGAAGGCTGAGTTCTACGCGGCGAGCACGCGGAGCCCGGCGGTGTACCGGGGCAACCCGTTCCAGATCGAGGCGGCGATCGCCTTCGGCGGCGACCTGCCGGGCGACCAGCAGGCGCGGGTGATCCGCTTCGCCAACCGCGTGCCGCTGCTCTACCAGCAGTCGGCGTGCTCGTCGTTCAAGGCGATCGTGGACACGGCGTGGCGCAACTACGGGCTGAGCCAGCCGCGGGGTTCGGCCCCGGTCGGGCCGCTGGTGGTCATGATCCACATGGCCAGCGTGTGGGTGCCCTTCACGAGCGAGAGCAAGGAGGCCATCGCCGACTACGACGAGATCCGCAAGGAGATGAAGCTGGCGTTGCAGGAGTGCGGCCGCAAGCTCGGCACGTACGTCCGCCGGCGCCAGCGCATGAAGCGCGAGAGCGAGAAGCGCGACGTCTTCGAGCGCTACATCGGCGAGATCGCCAAGAGCTGCGAGGCCCTCACTGGCACCCAAGCCGCGCAGGTCTACGACGCCCTCCTCAAGCAGGCCAAGCGCCGGACCGAGATCGCCGACGCCGTGCTTGACGAGGACGGCAAGATCATCGCCTTCGCCGACGGCAACGGGAGGCTGGACGACGACGACGGAGTGATCATCGTGGATCCGAGCGGCGAGCCGCCGAACCCGCCTGCCTCGGGCGGAGCGTCAAGCACGACCGCCGACGAGCCGGAGCCCGCGCCAGCGCGAGCTAGCACGGGCACGGGCAAGAAGAAGCGAGCGAAGCGCCCGGCCCCCGCCGCGCCGGAGAAGCCCCGGCGAGACAAGCCCAAGCGCGAGAAACGCGCGGCCTCACCCATGCCGCCCAAGCGCGCCGGCCAGGCAAAGCCGCGGATGCGGCTGAACCCGGCGGGTGGGCTGTTCGAGGTTACCGAGTGATCCGCGTCCACTCCGATCGCCGCGGCACGCCGCTCGCGCTGGAACGCCGTGTCTCCTCAGCCCCGGAGGGGCGCCTGAATGTAGCCACGGGTGGAGCGCAGTCCGCAGCAGGCGGACGAAGCGGAACCCGTGGACAGAGATCCCCCGCTCACCAGAGCCCCGGAGGGGCGAAGGAAGCGCACGTACGCCCTCAGTCGTCAGGTCATCAACGCCGGATGCGACCGTGCATCGGCGAGGTACTCGCCCGGCGGATCGCCGTAGAAGCTGCCATCTCTCCCTTTCACCGTCCACGTGAACCCCACTGTGTTCAGCAAGCCGACGATGTCAGTCCCGATCTTCGTCAGCAGTGCATCGAAGCTGTCAGCCAACACCTCCTCGAATCCGAGGATCCCGTCCAAGCCGATGCAGTAGCACTTACCAGCCTGGGGAACGCCCCGAAACTCACCATCGAAGAACATCACGATGCTCATTCCTTCATCCGCGATGCCACCGATGACTCGCCACGTTCCGTTCCGGTAGAGATCACAGCCTTCCATAAACGAGGCCTTCTCGCCACCGGGCAGCCAGTCTTGGGTCGCCCGAGCCCACTGGTCGACCGGAAGGAGGCTCACCGCGTATGCGGGGCGGGCGCTCTGCAACTCCCGGATCGGCGGCATCTCACACAACGCGACTCCATTGTGGCGCCGGTACAAGGCGAGGAGCGACGCGGCGGCGTCGGGCGCCCTCGCCGCCAGCCGTCGGGCTTTGCGCAGCCCCCACCATCCGGCAGGGGCGCCTGCTCGATGCGGGGTCAGGTACACACGATCTCCCGCCTCCGCGGCGTCGTGTTCCGGGAACAGCATCCCCGGAGCAGCGTGATCGAGCATCGCAAGCACGGCATCGACTCCTCTCATCGTTGGGCCTCCTGAAAACCGCGATTGACGCAGTTGCACGCGTCGCAAGAGCATAATCAATGGCCAAGAAGTCGACCAAGAAGCAAGCCCGTTCCAAGCCCGCCGCCGCAGCCGCCGCGAAGCGGGACAACCCGTGGGCCCACCGCGACGCCAAAACTGCCGCGTCGCTCGAGAAGCTCGCCGACGGCGTCGTCCGCTCCGCCCTCTCCGGGCGCGAGCCCAAGTTCGACGTCCCCACCCGCGCCGCCTCCAACACCAAGTGGAACAAGTCCCGCGGCATCCTGCAGATGGGCCCCGGCGTCTCCAGCCGCGAGCTGTTCAACCTCGGGCAGGCCCGCAGCTTCATGCAGACGCTGCTGCACGGCCAGGGCATCCAGGCCCTGATCGCCGAGGGCAAGACCTCCAGCCTCCGCGGCATGTTCTACAAGGGCCTCCACACCATCCAGGGCACCAAGGAGAAGACCTTCGACGACCAGACCGAGTCCGACAAGGTCCTCGAGGACCTCGAGGTCACCCTCGGCGCCCTGCGCGAAGAGCTCCACATCTTCGCCAAGAAGCGCGGCACGATGGTCGGCAACATCACCGTCATCGACTCCGGCGACGAGATCAACTGCCGGCGCATGGGCTCGGGCGGCTACGCCATCCCCTCGATCTGCGAGCCGGAAGTCCTCCAGTTCAAGAACGTGGAGGCGGACTTCATCCTGCACGTCGAGAAGGACACCGTCTGGCAGCGCTTCAACGAGGACCGCTTCTGGGAGACGCACAACTGCATCCTCACCGAGGGCTCCGGCCAGCCCACCCGCGGCGTCCGCCGCCTCCTCCACCGCCTGCACAAGGAGCACGGGCTCCCCGTCATCTGCCTGCTCGACTGCGACCCCTGGGGGCACTACATCTACAGCGTCATCAAGCAGGGCTCGATCTCCCTCGCCTTCGAGAGCGAGCGGCTTGCGATCCCCGAGGCCAAGTTCCTGGGCATCCGCGCCAAGGACTACAAAGAGTGCAACCTCTCCGACGATGTCCAGATCGCCCTCAACGACAAGGACATCGCCCGCGCCAAACAGATCAAGGAGTACCCCTGGTTCGCGGACAACCGCGCCTGGCAGCGCGAGATCGACAAGATGCTCGCCAACGGCTTCAAGATGGAGGTCGAAGGCCTCATCACCAAGGACATCAGCTACGTCACCGAGACGTACGTGCCCGAGCGGTTGAAGGCCGAGGATTGGCTCTCCTGAACGGGTGCCACGGGTCAGCCGCGGCTTTGAGCGGCTGCCCCGTGCTCGACCACCAGCCACGCCCTCGAACACCCGGAGCATTCATGCACCAATCCATGCCCGACCGTTTCCGCGAGTGGTACGACTACGAGCGCGACTGCAACGCAAAGACCGTCGCGATGCTCGAGTCCGTCCCCGCCGAGCGCCGCTCCGACCCCAACTACACCCGCGCCCTTCGGAAATTCGCGCACATGATCGCCGCACGCTGGTTCTGGGCGCACCGCCTCGGCCGGCTGCCGGACCACCCCCCGAACCGCGACTGGTTCCCGGGGCTGGGGACGCTGGAGGAGATCCGGCCGCACCTCGCGCGGATCGAGAGGGCCTGGACCGACTACCTCGCCGGAATCGATGAGGCCGAGCTCGCCCGCCCGTTCGAATGGACCGGCATCGACGGCAAGCGCTGGCGCTGGACCGTCGAGCCGCTGCTCGTCCAGGTCTTCGGCCACGCCTGGTACCACCGCGGCCAGATCGCCACGATCGTCGCCGACCTCGGCGGCAAGGCCGTGGACACTGACTACATCTTCTGGAAGCGCCCCGAGCAGATCGCCTGAACGCCGCCGAGTTGTGCCGCCAGTGAAGCTCTGCTCTGAGGGCTTGACTGGCGCCGCGTGCCCCGCGCCCGCCGCGATTCTCGACGAACGCGAGTACACTCTGTTCAATGCCGCACGTATCGGGGTTCCCCCACCGCGACCCTTCGTTCGATGAGACCTCATTGCGGGATGCGATCCTCATCCAGGTCGCGGTCGGTGAGCACCAGATACAGCTCCACTGGGACAACGGCATCCGCGTGCTCTGCGAGACGGAACTAATCCTCACCGACCCTGCCGGATATCGCTGCACCATTACCGGCGGACGAGGCGCCGCTCCTCTGCTCCGGTGCATCGGCATGCGCGCCCTCGGACTTCGGCTGACCGACCAGAGGCGCTTGTCAGTCGATCTCGTGGATGGCAGCGTCCTTGCCATGGTCGCCGACGACTCCGGATACGAGTCCTTCCAGGTCGTGCGCGGTGATGAGTGGGTGCTGATCTGGTGAATCTCGCGGATCGGGCCAGGCCGCGCCCGATCGAGAACGCGCCCGCGGCCAGCCCCAATCCCGCCACTCGACGCCCACCGCCTACCGGGTTACGCTCCGCCAGGAGACCCGCATGCTTAAGTCGCTGCTCACCGTCGCCGCGCTCGCCGCCCCCACCCTCGCCCAGCCCGCGATCCCCGCCGACCCCGAGCCCCGCTGGTGGAAGGGCAACCTCCACACCCACACCCTCTGGTCCGACGGCGACGGCTTCCCCGAGATGGTCGCCGAGTGGTACGCGGACAACGGCTACAACTTCCTCGCCCTCTCCGACCACAACGTCGTGAGCCAGGGAGAACGCTGGATCTCCATCAAGACCGTCAACGAGCGTTCGCGCGAGTCCGCCTTGCCCGCCTACCTCGCCCGCTTCGGCGACTCCTGGGCCGAGACCCGCGGCGAGGGCGACGCCCTCGAGGTCCGCCTCAAGCCCTTCGACGAGTACCGCGCCTTGGTCGAGGAGCGAGGCCGCTTCGTCATGTTCCAGGCCGAGGAGATCTCCGACAGCTTCGAGAAGCGGCCCATCCACATCAACGCGACCAACATCGCCGGCGTGATCAAAGCCCAGCACGGCGAGAGCGTCGAGGACACCATCCGGCGGAACCTCCGGGCGATCGAGGCGCACGCCGCGGAGCACGGGCGCGAGGTGCTCGGCCACCTCAACCACCCCAACTTCGGCTACGGCGTCACGGCCGAGGACATCGTCCCCGTGCTCGAGGACCGCTTCTTCGAGGTCTTCAACGGGCACACGGGGGTGAACAACTCGGGCGACGAGCACCACGCCCCCACCGAGCGCATCTGGGACATCGTCAACACGCTCCGCATCGCCGAGCTCTCCGCCCCGCCCCTCTGCGGCCTCGCCACCGACGACAGCCACAGCTACCACGGGCACAGCAACGTCTCGATCCCGGGTCGCGGCTGGGTCATGGTCCGCGCCCGCCACCTCACCCCCGAGTCGATCATCCGGGCGATGCGGGCCGGCGACTTCTACGCCTCGACGGGCGTGACGCTCGACGAGGTCGCCTTCGATGCCGATTCGGGCATACTCCGCCTTCGCATCGCGGCTGGCGAGGGCGAGAGCTACACCACGCGCTTCATCGGCACGCGTCGCCGCGCATCCCTGGAGAGCGAGCCGGTCGCGGGGGCGGACGGGGCCGCGCTCCCCGTCACGCGCCGCTACTCGCCCGAGATCGGTCAGGTGCTCGCGGAGGTGAGGGGCGAGGCCCCGTCGTACACGCTGACGGGGGACGAGCTCTACGTCCGCGCCGTGGTCGAGAGCGACGCGCCGCCCGATCGACCGACGCGTGACAGCCTGCTCAAGCGGGCCTGGACACAGCCGGTGGGCTGGAGGCGTACGGCCGACGAATAACCTCGCGACGAATCGGCGCGCAGTTTACCCAGTTTCACATTTCACTCCGCGCGTGTGCGATTTCGCGCAACAATCAACGCCGGCCGTCTTGCACAATTCCTGCTCTTGGGGTAGTCTGCGCACAGCGCGTGCGCGGTGACGCCGGAGTCAGGACCCGCGATCGCGCAGAGGCGAGGAACACGCAAGACGTGTGTTGCCAAGCCCCGCCACAGGGCGGTCGGGAGCCGTGACCCCTCCCCCGGCCGTCGCGCCAGTGCGTTGGAGAGCGCCCGGAGGAAGCGCTCGCTGAGGCACCCGCGACGGCCGGTCCCTTTTGGTGGTCCGGTTCCGGCCGCCGACCCGGCATCGGCGAGCGGCGCGCGAGGGACGTCCCCCGGGCAACTACCGCCGGCGCGTCCCGCTCAGTCCACGCCCATCCCCAGGTGCTCGATCAGGAACGCGTACACGTCCGCGGCCTCCTTGATCGCCTTGGTGAGCGGCTTGCCCCCGCCGTGCCCGGCGCGCGTCTCGACGCGGATGAGCACCGGGTTCTCGCACGCCTGGGCGTGCTGGAGCATGGCCGCGAACTTGTAGCTGTGCCACGGCATCACACGGTCGTCCCCCTCGGCGGAGGTGATGAGCGTGGGCGGGTAGCACATCGCGTCGCGCACGTTGTGATAGGGCGAGTAGGCCCACTGGGCGCGGAAGTCCTCCTCGACCTCGGACAGGCCGTAGTCGTCCGACCACTGCCGGGCGTTGGCGCTCTGGAGGTGGTAGCGGAGCATGTCGAGCACGCCGACCTGCGCCACGCACGCCCCGAAGAGGTCTGGGCGCTGGGTCATGCATGCCCCGACGAGGAGCCCGCCGTTGCTCCCGCCCATGATCGCGAGCCTTGGCGTGGAGGTGTAGCCCTCGGCGATGAGCCACTCGGCCGCGCCGATGAAGTCGTCGAAGACGTTCTGCTTGTTCGCCTTGGTGCCCGCCAGGTGCCACTCCTCGCCGTACTCGCCCCCGCCCCGCAGGTTGGCGACGGCGTAGACGCCGCCCATCTCAACCCACGCCAGGCGCGAGACGCTGAACGAGGGCGTCAGCGAGATGTTGAACCCGCCGTAGCCGTACAGCAGGGTCGGGTTGTCGCCGTCGAGTTCGAGCCCCTTGCGGTGGACGAGGAACATGGGGACGCGCGTGCCATCCCTGCTCTCGTAGAAGACCTGCCGGGTCTCGAAGGCGTCGAGGTCGAACTTGACCTCGGGGCGGCGGAAAAGCTCGCTCTCGCCGGTGGCGACGTCGTAGCGGTAGATCGCGCCGGGGCTCGTGAACCCGGTAAAGGAGTAGAACGTCTCCGTCCGGTCCTGGTGGCCGTCGAAGCCCGAGACCGAGCCGATGTCCGGCAGGTCGACGTCGCGGACGTGCTGCCCGGCGATGTCGAAGACCTTGACGGCGCTCCGGGCGTCCTCCAGGTACTGGATCACGAGGTGGCGGCCGACGAGGCTCACGTCCTGCACCGGCTGCTCTCGCTCCGCGACGACCTCGCGGATGCGCCCGGGGTTCGGCGCCCCCACCGCGATGACGCGGCGGTTGGGGGCCTGGAGCGTGGTCGAGAAGAGCATGGTCTCGCCGACGTTGCCGAGGAAGTCGTACCGCGCATCCCACTTGTCGAAGAGCGGCATGACGTCGGGCGAAGCGCCGTTCTCGAGCCGCCGGTAGTAGACGGCGTTGGCCAGGTAGCCTCGCGAGTGGAAGATCATCAGAAACCTGCCGTCCTCGGTCACGAGCGCGTAGGCATTGTGCTCGGGGTCTTCCGCCTGGTGGACGAGCTCATCGGCGTCCTGGGGCTCGCCGATCTCGTGGTGGTAGACGATCACCGACTTCTTGTCGTCCGCCTTGCCGTCGGCGCCGAGCGGGTAGCGGCTGTAGTAGAACCCGGAGCTGTCGCGCTCCCACGAGATGTCCGTGAACTTCGTGTGCTCGATCCTGTCCTCGAGCAGCTCGCCGCTGTCCACGTCCATGACCCGCCAGATGTTCCAGTCCGAGCCCCCGTCGGAGATCGCGTAGGCGAGGGAGCGCCCGTCGGGGCTCACCGAGGCGCCCGCGAGCGCGACCGTGCCGTCGGCGCTGAAGGTGTTGGGGTCGATGAGGACCCGGGGCTCGGAGTCCAGCGAGTCGGCGACGTAGAGGACGCTCTGGTTCTGCAGCCCGTCGTTGCGGGTCCAGAAGTACTTCCCGCCCTCCTCGAAGGGGGTGCCGTACCGCTCGAAGTTGAAGAGCTCGGTCATCCGCTCAACAAGCCTGTCGCGCGCCGGGATCGCGTCCAGTTGGGCGAAGGTGATCTCGTTCTGGGCCTTGATCCAGCCCTGCGTTTGGCTGGACTCCTCGTCCTCGAGCCAGCGGTAGGGGTCGGGCACCTTCACGCCGTGGTAGTCGTCCACGACCATCTGCCGCTCGGCAGGTGGGTACTCGATCGCCTGCCCGACCGCCGCCGAGCCGCCGAAGACCGCGAACGCCGCCATGCACCAACCGCATCCCGCCCGAAGCTGCGTGCTCATCGTGTCTGCTCCCGAGGTTGCACGGCACATCGTACCGCCCGGGGGAGGGTGGCGGTTCCGGCGCGGCTCAGGGCCTCGTGCCGGCGGGCCTGCCGTCCGGGGGCGCAGAAAACGCCCGGGCCGCTTCGCGGAGCCCGGGCGCAGGAGCAGATATCTGTGCCGTCCTCAGTCGTACAGCGCCGAGGAGACGGGCGGCTCGATGCCCTCCAGGTCCAGCGAGGTCTCGATGCGGAGGTGTGAGTCGGTGCGGTGCCGCTCGGCGAAGAAGAAGACCAGCTCGTAGTCCTCGCCGTCCTCGAGCCAGCCCAGGCGGTCGATGTTGATCGTCTGGCGGACCGCCTCGTGCACGCCGCCGGCGTCGATCACCAGCCTCCCGTCCACGAACACCCACACGTCGTCGTCGCCCTCGAAGGTGAAGGTCCGCCCCTCCCCGGCGTGGTGGGTGAACTCGCTCCGGATCTCGTAGGTGAAGTGGTAGTTGTGCTCGTCGCCTGGGGGGTTGCCGTAGAGCTCGGCGTCGATCGGGAAGAAGCCCCCCTTGGCTCGGTAGCCGCCGTCGGTTCGGTCGTCGAAGACGTAGTTGCCGGTGCGGGGCTCGTACGACAGCGTGATCGCGACCTGCCTGGCCAGGTTGACGCCCGGCACGTCCCTGAACCACTGCTCCAGCGAGCGCGGCGAGTAGACCGCCCCTCCGCCGGGGTACTCGCTGTCGCACCCGTCGTCGTCGTCGTGGCAGGACTCGTCTCCCGAGATCGTCGCCCCGGCCGCGTCGTCGATCCGGAACCACCAGTGCCCCATCGCCCTGCCCTTGACGATGTTGTCGTTGAAGAGCTCGACCGTCATCGACGGGGCGGAGATGATGTAGAGCGAGCCGTTGCGGACGGGGTAGGGCTCGCCGTCCACGATCAGCCCGTTCTGGTTGCCGTTGCCCTTGGGCTTGAAGCGGATGCGCGTCGCCGGGCCGCTGTACCCCCGGTAGTTGCGGTGCAGGTCGTCGCGGGTGATCGCGCTGCCGTCGGGCAGGATCATCTCGAACTCGGTGTCGTGCCGGTTGTTGGGGTTGATATTCACCTCGCCGGAGATCGCGACGCCGTGGAGGCCGTCGCAGTCGTGCCCGGGATCGCCGAAGCAATCGAGGGAGCCGACGATGTCGCCAGGCAGGCTGTCGATGTAGTCGCGGGGCATGATGATGGACTCGCCCTGCGCGTCGGTCGATTGCCTGAGCACGAGGCACCCGGTGCTGGCGAAGGCGGGCTTGCCGTCCGCGTCGAGCTCGTCCTGGACGATGCCGGCGTAGTGCCCGAAGCCCCCGCAGGGATCTCGCTCCATGTCGGGATGCCCGTGCTCCTCGCTGTGCTCGAGGAAGTCGCGCACCAGGCCGGTGAGCACGATCTGGTCGCGCCCGCCGCCATCGTCCCCCGGGCCGGCGATCCCCGCGCCGAGGACCTCCGCCGCGGACAGCCCCGTCGCCACACCGGCCACGGCGACCACCATGCACACGGAACGGTGCGACGCCATCGGGACGCGATCTGCCATCATGTGATGCCCCTCCCAGCTTGCCGCAACGGCGCGGCCGGAGCCTCCTGCCTGGAACTCCACGACCACTGTCAATTACCACGAAGGCCGCGGCCAGCGGGCGCTCACGCCCGAGGCTGATGCGGGTGCGGCTGTGACGATGAGAGAGCCCCAGGGCTCGGGCGCCGCGGGTTCTCCAGGCGGGCGAAGCTCGCCCGAGTCATATGGGACGAGGCGTCGACGTCGCACGCCCGCGGCGAGAGCGTGGCCGCGGGAGCAGAGCCCTACTGCACCAGCCCCTTGGTCAGGCGCATGAACGCCGTCTCCAGGTTCACCGGCTCCTCGGTGAACTGCGCGATCCGAAACCCTTGGTTGACGAGCACGTTCGGAAGGTCCGTGAACGCGTGCCCCTTTCCATCCTCGAAGGCGACGTGAAACAAGGGAGCCGGCTTGCCGTTGACCGTGAGGCCGCCCTCGACGCGGCTCACCTTGCTCACGCCGGGGAAACGGGCCATCACTTCCGCGGCCTCGCCGAATCGATCGGCGACGCCCACGTGCAGCACGTGCCCCACCTTCGCCCGGCGCAGAATGTCGCTGACAGGCCCGCTGTAGAGCAGCTTGCCCCGCTCGATGATGCCCACGACATTGCACAGCTCGGCCAGCTCGTGCAGGATGTGGCTGGAGATCAGGATGGTCTTGCCCATCCGCTTGAGCTCCTTGAGCAGCTCGCGGATCTCGATGCGGGCGCGGGGGTCGAGGCCGCTGGCGGGCTCGTCCATCAGCAGCACCTTCGGGTCGTGCAAGAGCACGCGAGCGATGCTCAGCCGCTGCTGCATGCCACGGGAGAGCGAGTTCACCTCCGCCGTCGCCTTGTACGTCAGGTCCGTCAGCTCGAGCACGTCGCGCACGACCTTGCGCCGGGCCTCGCCGTTGATGTTGTACGCCGCGGCGAAAAACTCGAGGTACTCGGTGACCACCATGTCCTCGTAGGCCCCCATGAAGTCGGGCACGTAGCCGATGAGCGGGCGGATCTGGCGGTTCTGGTAGCCGACCGTGAGCCCGCACACCTGCGCCTGGCCGCTGGAGGGCTTGAGCAGCGTCGCGAGGATCTTGATCGTCGTGGTCTTGCCCGCGCCGTTGGGGCCGATGAAGCCGAAGCAGTCCCCCTCGTCGATGGTGAGGTTGAGGTTGTCCAGCGCGACGAGGTCGGCGTAGCGCTTGGTTAGGTTGATCGTCTCGATCATCCGCACGACACGACACTCCCTTCGCGGGCTAGAGGCCCTCGCCCGCGCCGGCCGGCAACGCCGCTCCCTCGTCCTCGGGCGTTTCGACGACCACGTCCGGCGGGTTCGGAGCCAGGGGGTACACCCACCGCACGACCGTGGTCCCCGAGCAATACGGACGCCGGCTCGTCCCGTTCGTCCAGACGCGTACGGGCTCGGGCATCGCGTCCTGTCCCGAGAGCCGCAGCGTCCCCAGCACGACGACGCAGGGACGCGTGGACCAGCGGCTGAGATCGAGCGAATGCGTCGCCTCGCGCCTCCCCAGCGCCGGGCCCTCGAACGACCCCAGGCGAGACTGGTAGTCCGGCGGCTGCATGAGGTTGAAGAAGGCCAGCCACTCCAGCCGCTCGTGACGCGCCCAGGACGTGCTTCCCCCAACCGTCGTCTCGCCGCTCTTGGCGAGGTCGGTGAGCTTCCGGACGATGTCCGCCCGCTCGGGATTGGCCGAGACCACCGAGAGAGACTGGAGATCGATCACCTGACCCGGCTCCCACGGCCCCGTGAGCGCCCACGCGTTCGCCCTCGCCAGCAGCGGCCCCTCGCCGAGGGCCCGCCGGACCGGGGTCTGCTCCTGGAAGAGGATCACGTGCACGTTCTCGAGGGCGGCGGGGAGGTCGTGCACGAGCCGGCCCTGCAGGAGCGAACCGCTCCCCTGCGCCCCGAGCGCGACGGCGGCGAAAGGGCTCTCCTCCCCCGCGACCACGGGGCGGATCGACTCCCACGCCAGCCCGCCCGCCCAATCGAGCTGGAGCTGCTTGACCGTCGCCCTCGCGGGGAACGTCAGCGAGTCGGGCGAGCGGGCGTCGATGGCGTACGTCCGGTTGTCGGGGAACGAGCCGCGTCCCCCGAGCCCCACCGTCGCCGGCGGCTCCCACGGCGCCACCGCCTGCACGAAGCGGCTGCCGCCGGTTGCCGCGTCGTCGCTCTCGAGCGCGACCGTCGCATCGCCGTAGACGGGGACGAGCACGCTGATCCAGCTCCGCACCCGCTGCACACGCTGCCCGTAGACGTGGTCGAGCACCGACAGGTGCGAGACCTCGACCCGCTTGGGTCGCAGGAGCGTTGCGCCGCCCCAGGCGAGCGCCGTGAAGGCCAGCGACGCCGCGAGGAAGCCCAGCCAGGCGTGGCGCGTCAGCCCCTTCTGCCTGAGCAGCGCGTAGCCGCCGGGGCCCGCGACGATCCAGTAGATGATGAAGACGACAAGCCCCAGCATGACGCCCGCGAGCGAGCGGCCGCTCTTGGCGATCTCCTGGCCGAGGTCGGCGTCGAGACGGACGAGCTGGCGCGCCCCCGGCCGGAACGAGAGGCTCTCGTCCCGCCGGCGCGCCTCCAGCTCCGTCTCGGTCGCGACGTGCCCGCGCCGCCCGAGCACGCGGTGCCAGAAGACGTCCGCCTCGGGCATCCGCTTGCTCGCGACCGCCTGGTGCCAGGCGGGCACGCCCACCAGCGTCACGGCCCCGATGCCGATCGTGCGGCTGACGACCACGCACCGCCCTTCGGCGTCGTTGAGGATGGGGTCGGCCTCCCCCGGCTCGGCCTGGGCCATCGGCTCGAAGACGTGCAGCGTCACGGGCGTGGCGCCGAGCACCAGGTCCTCGGGCGAGGCGTCGGTCAGCAGGGGGCGGAGCGAGTCGAGCGGCACCGCCTCGAGGCGCGAGACCGTGACGACCGGGAGCATGCTCGCCAGCTCCTGGTTGCTGATCGCCAGCCAGTCCTGACCCACCGCCGGGAGCACGACGACCAGGTGCCCGCCGCGCTCGACCCACTCGCGCAGCGCCCGCACCTGCTCGATGCGCAGCTCGCCCGGGCTCACCCCGTTCCAGACGAGCTCGCGGACCATGGTGAGCCCCATCCAGCGGTCGGGCATCGACTCGGGACGCAGCGGGATGAGCCGGCTCGCCTCGTGCCCGAGGGGGTTCGAGTCGGTGCCCGGCTCCTGCTGCTGGTAGCCCGCCAGGCCGCCCGGGTTGAGCCCCAGGACGGCGATGAGCCCGGAGGCCGCCGACCCCTGCTGCGACCAGCGGTGGTCCGCCATGCCGAGCAGGCGCCCGGCGACGTAGCCGGTCTCGCCCTCGCCCTCCTCGGCGGCGAAGGCCTGGACGCGGAAGCCGCCGAGCCCGGCGATGTCGAAGGGCAGGCGCGCGTAGGTCCACACCGGCTGTTCGATGCCGGGGTTGGTGGTGACGACGGTCTGATAATGGGCGTCGTCCCCGTCGGCGTCGGTGATCGAGACCCGGACGAGCACGTCGCGCTGGCGGTCGCCCCGGTCCACCAGGCGGAGGCGTATCCCGCTCCACTCCCCCGGCCGGGCCATGTTGTTGAGCCCGACGCTCTCGACGGTGATGCCGACCTCGCTGATCTGGACGCCCTGATCCGCCGAGCCCCCGAGCAAGTCGACCTGTGCACGGGCCGTGCGCACCGAAACCAGCGACGCGAGCAGCGCGAGCCAGAGCAGGAAGGTCCCCCGGGGTCGGCGAAACATCGGCGAGCATTGTACTGGCCTCAAGGCTCGGGCCGCGCGGCCCGATCCTGCCCGCATGCCTGTGTCGGGGCCCATCCTTGCTGTGGTCGGATTCGGCACGCTGGGTTTCACCCTCGCCGCTTCGAGCATTCTCACCGCCCAGGCCAAGCGAGCGCTCGACCTCCACGCCCTCCGAACCCGGGCGGTCGTGCTCCGCAACGACTACGCCCGCGAGGTGCTCGCCCTGCACGCCGAGCCGTGCCTCCCGGTCGCCAAGACCATACCGGCGGTCGCGGCCCCGGTTCCCGCCCGTGCCGCCGCCTGAGCCTTTACGCCCGCGGCATCGAGCGCAGTTCGTCGATGAGGAGGACGTGGGCCTTCGCCCCGAGCCGGAAGCAGTCGAGCTCGAACTTCTCGTTGGGGGAGTGCACCCGGTCGTCGTCGAGGCCGAAGCCCATGAAGATGGTCTCCAGCCCGAGCTGCTGCTTGAGCATGCCGGCGACCGGGATCGACCCGCCGGTCTTGATCAGTGCGGCCTCGGCGCCGCTGGCCTTCTTGAGCGCCTGGCGGGCCGCCGCGAGCACCGGCGAGTCGGTCGCGACGGTGGCCGGCGCCCCGCCGCTGTGGTCGATGAACTCCCAGCGGCACCCAGGCGGGGTGCGCTGGCGGCACCAGGCGAAGAAGCTCTCGGTGATCGCCGCGGGGTCCTGATCGGCGACGAGGCGGAAGCTGACCTTGGCGCCGGCGTGGGAGGGGATGACGGTCTTGGCGCCCTTACCGGTGTAGCCGCCGACGATGCCGTTGATCTCGGCCGTGGGGCGGGCCCACTCCCGCTCGAGGGGCGTGTAGCCCTTCTCGCCGACGTCAGCCTCGGGCCCGAGGCCGATCTTCTTGAGGGCGTCGATCTGGTCGAAGCCGAGCTTCTTCCACTCCTCGCGTTCCGCGGGGGTCAGCTCGCGGACGCTCTCGTAGAAGCCGGGGATGGTGACGCGCCGGTCCCTGTCCCAGAGCTGGGCGAGCACCTTGACCAGCTCGGAGATCGGGTTGGGGCAGCGCCCGCCCCACATGCCCGAGTGCAGGTCCTGGTCCGCGGCGTGGAGGACGACCTCGGTGTAGGAGAGGCCGCGCACGCCGTAGGTGATGGCGGGCTTTCCCCGCCCGAGCATGCCGGTGTCGGAGATGAGGCAGACTTCGCACTTGCCGAGGCGTTCGGCGTTCTGGGCGACGAAGCGTTCGAGGTTGACCGAGCCGGACTCCTCCTCGCCCTCGAGCATGACGGTGAAGCGCACGCCGCCGGCGACCTCGTCGCCGGCCTCCTTCCACGCGCGCAGGGCCTCGAGAAAGGTCGCGACCTGGCCCTTGTCGTCGACCGCGCCGCGCGCGACGACCCGCTCCCCCACCTCGCCCTGGGCTGGCCGCATTGCGGGCTCGAAAGGCGGGCTCTCCCACAGCTCGAGCGGCTCGGGCGGCTGCACGTCGTAGTGGCCGTAGAAGAGGACGTGCGGGCCCTTGTAGCTCGGCGCGCCGGGGCTCTCGGCCAGCACGACGGGGTGCCCGCTCCCCGGCGGGTCGCCGGTGGGGAGGACCTCGACGGTCAGGCCTGCCTCCCGGAGCCGGGCCGCGGCCCACTCAGCGGCGCGGGCCACATCCGCCTTGTACGCGGGGTCGGTCGAGACGCTCGGGATGCGGAGCCAGTCGCAGAGGCGGCCGAGCGAATCCGATTCGTGCGTCTCGAGCCATTTCAGCGCTCCCTGCTCGTTCACCGCAGCCTCCTCCGCGCGTCGCCGCACGCTTCTAGGGGATCTCTTCCCCGATCGGGAAGAACTGTTTGGACTCCGGCGTGGCGTTGGTGCCCTGAAAGATCGTCCTTCCGGGGTACCACGGCACCGGATCGGTCCACGCCTGGGTCATCGACATGCTTCCCACGTGGCCGTCCCAGTAGACGGCGTTGAGATTCCCGCCGTGCCTCGCGCTCAGCTTCACGTTCGTCTCGGTGCCGTCGCTGAACGGAGCGCGGCGGCCGTACGCCGTGGACGCGTCGTAGATCGGTCCTCCGTCGCTGAACGAGCTGAAATAGCTCGCGGTGGGGCTCGGATCGAAATCGAGGATCTTCGTCTGATAGCTGTAGAACCGCGTGCCGTCGGCCGCGAGCACCTTCCTGCTCGGCTCGATCCCGACCATGTCCTCGCGGGGCCTGTACGTCCGGTGCCGCCTCACCTGGCCGCCGGAGCCGTCGCCGGGGTTGGAGGGGAAGATCTCCGCGCTGAGCGAGATCCCCTCCCTCCGGAGATACTCAAGGAATGTTGAGGTGCGCAGCTCGTTCGACATCAGCAGGAACGACGACGGGGCGAGGTAGCTGACCTGACGGAATCCCTCGTAGACGGCGATGGTGTCGAACTGATCGAGGTCTGCGCCCTCGCCCTCCGCCCACGGCACGGAATACTCAGTCGCGGCCGCGCAGCCGAGGTCGTCGAAGATCTGCCTGGTCCTCTGCGCCCGATTGGCCGGCAGCCCGGCCGATTCGCCGACGGCCGGGCTGATCCAGTCCCAGATCGTGGTCGGCGTGTCGCCCGAGGTCTCGTAGGTGAAGAGCTGGCTGCGCGAGTCCTGTCCGCGCGCGACACGGAGGGCGTACTGAAAATTGGACGTGTGCGGGCCGGCGATGAAGCCGTCGTTCGATGACTGGTAGAGCGCCTGCCCCTGACCCATCGAACGGAGCGCCGAGAAGCAGACGACGGAGCGCGCCGCGTCACGGGCCTTGCCCAGCGCCGGGAGCAGCATGCCAATGAGCAGCGCGATGATCGCGATCACCACGAGGAGCTCGATCAGCGTGAACCCGGTCTTCGAATCCGCTCTGCACACAGTCCTGGTCATCGATGTGTCCTCCCCGCCGCGCAACGGCGCGGCGCCTTTCTATCGCTTCACAAGACGCCTGGCGTTGATGCGCCTGATCTTGCTGCTCTCGACGGTGACCACGCCGGTCTCCTTGTCGATCGCTCCGCCCGTCTCCAACTCGCGGGCGTTGATCGCGGCGAGCGCGCGGCTCTCGAGCGTCCACTGCCCGCCCTCGCCGCGGAAGATCGGGTAGAGCGTTCGGTCGCCCGTCTCCGGGTGCTTGGCGGGCAGCGCGATGCCCTTGCCGTTGGTGTCGATCTCGAACACCTGACCCGTAGCGATGTCCGCGACGAGCAGATCGTGGGCCACCTCCACGCTGTCGCCGCGCCACAGGCGGTACGCCGTGAGCACGATGGCCCCCGCCGCGGCCACGAACAGCACGATCTGCCACAGCTTCACCTGTCGCATCCAACCCCGCTCCCGTCTGCGTGTCCCCCGATTCCACCACCGGCGACGATGCGCCCGAGACGCCAACACTATACCCGAACAGGCGGCTGTCGGGGCCGACGGGCCCGGTCTTCACGGGGACTTGACGCGCGCCCCCTCCGCCCGAGCCCGCGGGGCAGGCGCAACGCCCTGCCCATCAATCGCTTGCGCGGTCGAGCGGCCGGATGTCCACCGCCACGGGGTAGTGGTCGCTGGCGTAGCCCTCGGGCCGCCAGCTCTCCCGCCAGTCGAGCCCCTCCGGCAGGGCCGGAGTCCCGAGGACAAAGCCGCTCCCGGGGACAATCTCCGGGAGCAGGTTCTGGTGCGCCAGGATGTGGTCGATCTTCCGCCCGGACTCGTGGGTCACGAACGCCGGCCCGGGCACGCCGCTCGCACCCAGGGCGTCGTGGAAACCCGTCCACACGATCCACTGCACGCTCCGATCGTTGAGGAGCGCGTTGAAGTCGCCGATGACCGCGATGTTCGCGAGCGGCTCGGCGGCGAGCTGCGCGCGGATGATCTCCGTCAGCGCCGCCGCCTCGGCCTGCCGCCAGTACTCGCCCGGCCCGCCGCTCTTGGCGTGGACCACGTAGAGCGTGAGCCCGTACGGCTCGCCGCCGGTCACCGTCCCGGGCGCCTCGACGTCCACGCGCAGCGGGGAGCGGTGGAAGCGGATCGGCGCGCCGGCGTTGTAGTTCACATCGTCCCCCCACTGCTCGGGGTGCACGCCGCCCAGCTCGCGCCGCGGCCAGTTCTCGACCTTCGTGATCGGGAACCGGCTCAGCACCGCCTGCTCGATGCCGCGCTCGTCGCCGGCGTCGATCGAGGCGAGGTGCTCGTAGCCCATGTCGGAGAGATAGGTGTCGCGGAAGCCCGTGATCACCGCCTCGGACTCGATCTCCTGCAGCGCGAGCACATCGGCGTCGAGCGCGCGGATCGCCGCGGCGACGGCGACGAGCTCAGCCTCGGGCTTCTCGTCGTCGATGTCCTCGTAGCGCCCAGACAGCGCAGGGTCGTCCACGCCGTCGAAGAGGTTCTCGACGTTGTAGGTCGCGAGGCGGATCGTGCCCTCCCGCTTCGCGGGGGCTTCCGTCACGCCGAAGCGCACGAGCGAGGCGGGCGTCCGCGGCGAGGCGGGGGCGGCACCCGGCGGGGAACGCTCGCCCTCACCCTGTGCGGGAGCGGCCGCCTCCCCGTCGCCGGGCGCAGCAGAGACGTCCGAGCCGCCATCGCCCGGGAGGGACGCCTCGCCGCGCTGCACGCGGAGCCCCAGAACCACCCCGGCCGCGGCGAGGGCGACCAGCACGAACGCGATCACCGGCAGCACGATCCTCGACATCCGCACCTCCCAGTCTCACCCACTCACCCACTCACCCACTCACCCACTCACGATCATTCTCCCTACGATGCCGGGCCGATGCGAATCCTCCTCACCAACCCCCGCGGCTTCTGCGCCGGTGTCCGCATGGCGATCGACGTCGTGGACCGGGTGCTCGACCTCTTCCCGGGCGAGACCATCTACGTCTACCACGAGATCGTGCACAACCGCCACGTCGTGGGGCGCTTCGGCGACCGGGGCGTGGTTTTCGTCGAGAGCGTCGAGGAGCCGCCGCCGGGGGCGATCCTGGTCTTCTCCGCTC
>CAYTAH010000010.1:0-102819 GCA_964435785.1 uncultured Phycisphaeraceae bacterium
TGCGGCTACGACATGGCCGGCCTGGAGGCGCAGACGTGCCCCGAGTGCGGGTGCAACGGAAGGGTGCGACCCTATGTGCGCGTCCCACCGGATGTCCTGCGATCGTGAGCGCGTGTCACTACGAGCCCCGCGCGCAAGCTCGGGATTCGCAGCCTCTACGAGCCCCGAGCGCAAGCTCGGGTGTGTTGATGGCACCCGCCATTGGCGGGTCCCCGACGAGCGCGGCCATCGCCCGAGGTTTCACACGACGTGCGGCCGCCGTCGACGCGGGCTGTCGCCCCGGCATTCGTCCCGAGCTTGCGCTCGGGGCTCGTAGAGGCAAATCCCCGCGCCTCACCGCCGCCGACGACGCCTGCGCCCCGCGAGCACCACCGCGCCGAGAGACATCACACCCGGCCCCGGCACCGGCGTGTACTCGAACTCGATGCGGGAGCCGGGCAGGAGGATCGCGTCCAGCGGCGCGCTCGAGGCGCCGTAGATCGTCGAGATGAACGTGCCGTTGAAGTCCGTCGTCTCCCACTCAAAGCTGAACGTGCCCGTGCCCGTCCAGCCCATCTCCGCGCCGATCAAATTCAGCAGCTGGCTCGAGCCCTGGTCGGGGATCGTGGGGAAGGTGATGTCGTGGGCGTAGCCGGCAGCGTCGCCGCTGAAGACCTCGACGTAGAGGTGGATCCGCGCCACCTCGATGTGCCCGTCGATCCGCTCGTCGCCCGGGAAGATGAAGCCGGTGTACGTCGTGCCCGGCTCGGTGAAGTCGAACGTGGTCACGTCGCCGAGGGCCGGCGCAACGGCGGCGGCGGCGAGGCAGCACGCGGCGGCCACGCCGGGAAGGGTCTTGCGATGCATGGGGGAGCACTCTCCTTGGGCGGCCCCCTCCGGGCCGCGGGTGTTTGTACGAGGATAGGACGCGAGCGGATCCCGGGTGCGCCTCGACGAGCCCCGAGCGCGGGCTCGGGATTGCTGGTGGGCCCGGCACGGGCGGCCCCCAGCCGTGCGTTCCCTGTGTCTCGATGGCGCTTCGTTCGAGCTTGCGCTCGGGACTCGTAGGGAGAGTGCCGATCACACGTCGACGATGCCGCCGTAGCGGGGCAGCTGCGCTTCGACGCCGAACCGCTCCCGGATCACGCCGGCCAGGGTGCGGCGCTGGCGGTCTTCGCCGTGGTTGAGCACGAGGCGCGGCCGGTGCTCAAGAGCGGGGGACGCCCACCGAACGAGGTGGCTCTGGCCCGCGTGTGCCGAGAACCCGCCGAGCGTGTGCACGTGCGCCTGCACCTTGACCTGCTCGCCCATGACGCGCACGAGCCCGTGCCCGTCCACGATCTTCCGTCCGAGCGTCCCCTCCCCCTGGTAGCCGACGAAGACGACGTGCGACTCCTGGCGCCAGAGATTGTGCTTGAGGTGGTGCAGGATGCGCCCGCCGGTGCACATGCCGCTGGCGGCGATGACGACCACGCCGCCGCCGAGCGGGTTGAGCGCCCGCGAGTCGTCGGGCGTGCGTGCGAAGCGCAGGCCGTCGAAGTGCAGGCACGTATCGCCGGTATTGAGAATCGCCCAGCTCTCGTCGTCGAAGAGGTCGCGGTGGCGCCGGTAGAGGCCCGTCGCCTCGATGGCCATCGGGCTGTCGACATACACGCTCGGACGCTCGAGGCGCCCCTCCCGCTTGAGCTGGCCGATGTAGTAGATCAGCTGCTGCGTGCGTCCGACGGCGAACGCGGGGATGAGCACCTTGCCGCGGGGCGTGCGAGCGCTCCGCAGGATCTGCACGAACTCCTCCAGCGTCGTGGCCATGTCGCGGTGGTCGCGGTCGCCGTACGTCGATTCGAGGATCAGCACGTCGCATGCAGGCGGCGGGGCGGGGTCCCGCAGCATCGGCGCTCCGTAGGGCCCGATGTCCGCGGAGAAGACGACCGTCCTCCGCTCTGGGCCGTCCTCCACCCTCATCTCGACCCACGCCGAGCCGAGGATGTGGCCCGCGTCGTGGTAGGTGACCTCGATGCCGGGCGCGACCTCGATCGGCTCGCCGTAGGCGCGGGGCCGGAACAGCGGCATGACGCGCTCGACTTCGGCGGTCCCGTAGAGCGGCGCGACGTCGGCGCGCCCGCGGCGCAGGCGGCCCCTGGTCAGCCGCTCGGCCTCCATCTGCTGGAGGTTCGCGGCGTCGCGGAGCAGGATGTCGCAGAGGTCGATCGTCGCGGGGGTCGCGAAGATCGGCCCCGCGTACTCGTCGCGGACCAGCATGGGCAGGCGGCCGCTGTGGTCGATGTGCGCGTGGGTAAGCACCACGGCGTCCAGCTGGCGGGCCCGGAACGGGGGCACGCGCCGGTTGCGGGCCTCGGCGTGCGGGCCGCCCTGGTGCATGCCGAAATCGACCAGCACGCGGGCGCGCGAGGTTTCGACGAGCGTACAAGAGCCGGTCACCTCACCGGCCGCCCCGAAGAAGCGGAGTCTCATGCGTCGCAGTCTAGCCGGGGGGGCGCGAGCCATCGGGCTCACGGCGGTCCCCGGTATGCTCGGGGGCGTGGCGCGTTCACACGTCTGCATCGGGTGCGGGGCGGATCTTGCCCGGCTTCGCGCCCCGCCCGACCCGCACTACGGGCTGCCGGTGGTCGTCTGTCCGGCGTGCGCCACGGCGTCGGTCCGCCGGCCCTACGGCGGCGAAGCGAGGTGGCGATCGGCCAGGCGCGCGATGGCGTCCGCGACGCACGGGGCGGTCCGGGCGCTCCTGCTCCTCGTTCTGCCGGGCATCGCGACGACGACGGCCGTCGGGATCGCGCAGGGGCTGGATTACTCGCTGGGCGCGTCAGGCCCCGGAGCACTGTTTTCGCTGGATCCGCATCAGCGCGCGAGGCTCTCCGGATGGCTGGAGTCCGAGGGCACGTGGCTCATCCCCTCGTGGCTCATCTCCGCCGGCGCGGTGGGGGTGCTCGTGGGCATCGCGTTCCCCCACTGGCGGGTCTGGCGGTGGGTGCTCGGGGTCGGCGCCGCGACGCTCGCGCTGCTCGTGCTCACGCCGCCGATCGCGGCGTGCAGCGACTATGCGTACCGGGGCACACCCTTCCTGGCGGCCTGGGAGAAGCAGCTGCCCGGGAAGCGAGACCTGATCCTGACGCTCCCGGTGGTGGCCGGAGGGGTCGCGATCTCCGCCGCGGCGATGCCGGCGGGGCTGCGGGTGGGACGGAGGCTCTCGTCGCGGGGCCTTCGCTCGCGTCGGCTCAGGAAGGCCCGTGCAAGACGGAGGCAGGGATGACAGACCCGCCCGCAACGGACGAGACCGGCGCGAGCAGGGCGCGCCCGATCGGCGAGCAGCGCGTGTCGGTCCTGCTCGGCGACCGCCTGTGCGTGACGTGCGGGTTCAACCTGCACGGGCAGACGATCGTGCGCGAGCCGCACTACGGGATGCTCGCGGTGCGCTGCCCGGAGTGCTCCACGCTCGCCTCCCTGCAGGAGTACCCGGTGCTGGGGCGGTGGGCGGCCCGGATCGGTCTGCTCCTGGCGCTGGCCTGGCTGTTTGTGGTGCTGCTGCTCTCGTTCCTCACGGGGCTGACGTTCTACGGGGCGTCTGAGGCGATCGCGGCGCAGGCGACGCGCCCGGCGGCGCGGCAGCTCGGGGAGGCGTTCCGGGCGTACGCCCTCGCGCACCAGGAGCCGGCCGGCTCGGGGACCGTGTACGCGCAGGACATGTCGTGGACCATCACCAACGAGGAGCCGGCGTACATCTGGATCGAGCCGGGCTGGCTCGGGGGGCAGGACATCGACGCGCTCACACGGGGCGGGCGGATCAATTGGCGGGCGCTGGCCGCCGCCACGCCGCTGGCGCTCGCGGGCGCGGCGTGGGGCGTCGTCTGGTCGGTCGTGCTGCTGCACCGCCGGCTGCGCGCACGGGTCATCATCACGGGGGCGATCGTCGTGATCGCGGCGGCGATGCTGGCGATCAACCACGCGCTCCCGGCGACCGGAGCCGGCGGCGTCCTCGGCCCTCTGGGCCTGTATTCCTACGGCTGGGGCTGGGGTGTGCCGGCGGCGACGATCGCGGCGAAGGCGTACGGCCTGCCGGTCGCGTTCGCGGCGGCCGCGATCGGCTTTGGCGCGATGGTGGTCGGGCTGGCGCTCGGGCGCAAGATCGCGCGCGCCATGGTCCGCATGCTCCTGCCGCCTCACCTGCGCGGCCCGCTGGCGATGCTCTGGCTGGTGGACGGCCTGCCCCCGCCGCCGACGCGCGGCGAGTTCTGGACGCGGGGGTGACGCGCCTCCGGGCCGGTGGCTTGAACCAAGGGCTGGAGGCCGCGCGGCCGGGCCCCGGCTACTGGGTCACGCCGGCGCGTGCGTCCCCGGTCCGCTCACACTCCGACGCGCTCGCGGCGGCGACATGGTCCGGCGGCAGGTCGGCGTACTCGACGGGCTCGGGGAGCCCGCGTCGGCGGCTGGGTCGCTCGAGATGCTGGACGGCCAGGATGAGCGTGGCGCCGAGGACGGCGACGCCGCCGCTGGTCCACTGGAGGGGCGTAAGACGCTCGCCGAAGATCATGAGCGACGCGAGGCTGACGAAAAAGGGCTGGAGCTGCACCACGCCGGAGGACACGGCGACGCCCAGCCTGGCGATCGCGTAGTAGTAAGCCACGTGCCCCAGCGCGATGCCGATCAGCGAGCTGAGGAGCAGCATGCCGAACTGGTCGAACGGGAACACGGAGGTGGCGCCGGGAGCCTCCCGGCTCAGCGGCACACCGATGAGGCCGAGGGCCGTTGCGCCGGAGCGCTCGCCCCAGAGCAGCATGAGCGCGACCATGCCGATGGCGGTGTAGAGGCTGATGACGGCGAAGGATTGGATGGCGTTGATCCCGTGCATCCACCTGCGGACGGCGAGGGCGTAGGCGGCGAATCCCGCCCCGGCGGAGATCGCGAGGATGACGCCCGTGAGGGTCGAGCCCGCCGGCAGGCCGCTCCCGAGCAGGACGGTGCCGGTGGTGCCGAGGACGACCATGGCCACGCCCAGCAGGAACCCCGGCGTGCGGATGACGCGGCGCTCGGCGGCGAAGAAGAGCGCCGCGCCGATGGTGGTGAAGACGATGTTGGAGCGGAGCCCGAAGGAGAGCAGCCCGGGCTCGATCTTGTAGTGGGCCCAGCAGAAGACGACTTGGGCGCAGCAGTTGATGACGCTGGGCCAGAAGGCGGCGCGCCAGATACCGGCCGGGAGCGACATCCGCGCGAGGCCGAGGACAACCACGGGAGACCAGAAGAGCGCGGAGAAGGCGTACCGCCAGCCGTTGCTCGTCCAAGGGTCGATCGCGTGGGAGAAGTGCTTGAGAAACAGGGGGATGCTCGACCAGCCGACCAGGGCCATGAGCACGCTGAGCATGCCGGTCCATCGCTCGCCCGTCGTCTGGGAGGCTGACGCGCTCATCGGGTGCAGAGCGTAGGCGCGGCCGGGCTTGACTCGGCGCCGGCGCGGACGGGCGCAACGAGCGGGGCGGGGCCGAGTCGGCCCCGCCCCGTGATCTGCGGGCCCCGCATTTCCTCCCTGCAGGGCCCGCGCTGTTGGCGCGTTCGGTCTGGAGCGGGCGGCGATCAGCAGCCGGCGTTCCAGAGGTTGAGGAAGGCGATGAAGTCCTGCGTGTTCACGACGCCGTTGCCGTCCATGTCGGCCTCGGGCTCCCTCGCCGACCACGCGTTGAGGTAGGCGATGAAGTCCTGCGTGTTCACGACGCCGTCACCGTTGAAGTCGGCCGTGCAGTCGTCGCCGAAGCCCACCCGCACGGGGTCGTGGCCGACGTTGTTGGTGGAGTCGCTGTCGCCGGCGAGCTCGACGGTCACACCGATGTAGTACTGGCCGGGGTCGATGCCGCCGGGCACGGAGATGTCGCGGCTGATGGTGCGCGACTGCCCGATGCCGAGGCCGCCGACGCCGGTCAGCTCGTCGAGCAGGTAGTCCGAATCGGAGAAGATGGTGTTGAGCGAGGCGCGGATCTTGTAGCCGTAGGAGCTGGAGGGCTCGGTGCCGATGTTCTTGACCGTGAAGCTGACCGGCAGCGTATCGCCCTGCGAGTAGGAGCCGTCGGCCGCGACGACCGCCGAGACCTCGAGGTCGGCGAGGTCGGTGACGGTGATGCGTCCGGCGTCGTAGGCCGTGTTGTTGCTGGTGGAGAACTCGCCCGTGTCGGAGTTGACGATAACGCCGATGTAGTACTCGCCGGCGGGCACGGACTGCGGGATGACCGGCGTCACCGAGAAGCTCTCGGTGGCGAAGGCGCCGATGGAGCCGCCGTCGATGACCGCGATGAGGGGGTCGCTCGTGGAGATGATCGTGTTGGTGGAGGCTCGGATGTCGAAGGTGTAGTGGGAGCTCGAGTCGCCGCCGAGGTTCTTGATGGTCACGTCGACGGGGAGGGTCTCGAGCTGGTTGTAGGCGCCGCCCGCCGCGTTCACGCCGGTCGGCGTGAGATCGGGCTTGGCGTCCAGGTGGATCGCCATGGCCTCCTGGCCGGAGGTGTCGTTGTTGCCGTTGTCGGCGTCGGAGTTGGTGATGATCAGGCCCAGGTAGTAGTCGCCCTGGGTCGCGAAATCGTTGGGGATCATGAGCGTGTCGTCGTAGGAGAGGAACGCCCTGCCGCACCCGCCCGTGCTCCAGTTGAACGCGAGGGTGCCGAGCTTCTTGTCGCTGGTCGAGATGATGTTGTTGACCGAGAGGTAGATGTCGGCGCTGACGGTTCCGCTGAACGAGGCGTCGGAGTTGTTGTAGCAGTAGTAGGAGAAGTTGGGGATCGGGACGCCGGCGGTCACGGTGGAGGACGAGGTCTGGACCCACATGGGGTAGAAGTCCACCGAGTTGCCGTACGTGTCGGGGATGAGCGTGTCGCGGGTGTAGTAGAAGAAGTCGTCCCACATGGCGGTGAGGTACGAGCACCAGGTGGCGTTGCAGTCGGCGCTCCCGAAGGGGCGGCGGTGGCTCGTGACCGCGTAGGCGTAGCGGTTGCTGTTGCCGTCGATGTAGTAGGCCGAGGAGCCGCTCATGCCCTTGTACGCGAGCGAGTTGTACTTCTTGAGATTGGTCTCGGTGCACGCGTCGAACGTGCCGTAGCGGTAGTACATCTGCCGGCCGTCGAACCCGTAGGCGCTCTCGGCCGGGTACGAGGCGTTGTGGAACGTGTTGTCGGTGAAGAACGAGCAGCCGGAGTTGAAGCCGTAGCCGTGCCAGCCGGTGATCCCGCCGATGGGCCGGCCGAGGATCACGACGCTCATGTCGTAGTTCCAGTCGCCGTTGCTCACGTAGCCGGTCCAGCCGATGACGCCGACGGCCTCCGAGACCCCGAACGGCGTCGTGTCCGAGTCGTCGTAGGCGGGGTAGACGTAGATCTTGTCCGCCCACCCCCACCCGTCGCGGTCGAAGGTGCAGTGGTTGGCCGTCAGCACGTGGCGTCCGTCGATCAGCGTGCCCGAGCACGACCCGCTGCCCAGGAACGTGCCGCCGTCGGTGTACCACTCCATGATGAGGCGGCAGTTGACCTTCCAGGGGTGGGCCGTCGGGTTGTCCACCGGGGAGAGGCTGCCGAAATTGCGGATGAACGGCTCGTCCTCGCCGAGGTCGAAGCTCCCCATCTCGAAGTCCTCGTCGAAGGCCCCGTCGGGGATGTGCCCCGGCGTGAACTCCTTCACGACGCCCGATTCGAGGTTCTTGTAGACGACCAGGCCGCCGGCCGGGTCGGGGCTCACGCCCCCCGGGCCCACGGCGTCGATCTCGATCGGCGGGACGAGGTCCGGGTCGAGGAAGGGCCGGACATCCGGGAGGTTCTCCCCGGGCCTGACCTCGGGCTCTCCGCCCGGGGCGGAGCGCTGCGGCTGGGCACGGAGCACGGAAGATCCGAGGAGGCAACCCGCCAGGAGCGGGGTGGCAAGGACAACTCGGACGGGACAGCTGCGCGGCATCGGCGTTCTCCTCTGGTCAACGGGAAGCGTCGCCCGGTGGGCGACACCTGGTAGGGCGAGAAAGGCCGAGCCTGGGGGCGGAGATTCGCTGACAAAAAGCGGGCAAGCGCCCGCGCCGGGGGACCACGCCAGCGCGTTCCGCCGAGTCAGCACCAGATCCGGCTCGAGCACGGGGAGTCGGCGCCTGGAGCGTCGCGCGGCATACAGTGCGCTTCTCGGGAGTTCGCCAATCTGGAGGAGCCGCACGATGAACAGGCTTCGTCGCGTTGTGATGGGCGGCGCTGCCGCTCTGGCCCTGGTCCTCGGGATCACCGGATGCGGGGGTGGTGAATCAGAGCCCGCTCGGCCGGCCTCGCCCGGAACGGGCACGAGCGCGAACGCCGCAGGCGCCGCCCTGTTTAAGCAGTACTGCGCGGTGTGCCACGGCGAGACGGGCAAGGGCGACGGAGCGGGGGCGGCCGGGCTGGCGGTCAAGCCTCGCGACCTCACGACCGAGCCCTACAAGTTCGTGGACATCGCCGCGGCGGGATCGGAGCTGGAGGCGCTGGTGAGCTACATCAAGAAGGGCCGGATCGAGAGCGGCATGCCCGCCTGGGAGGGTGTCCTGAAAGACGCCCAGCTCCACGATGTGGCTGCGTACGTCGAGTCGGTCAGGCCCAAGCCGAACTTCGTGGAAGAGCAGCCCACCCCCGAGGGCGAGACGCCACCGGCGGAACAGGACGCACCCGGCGGGGGCTGAGCCCCCGCCTTCACGCGGGCGCCAAGCCTACGGGCCCCCCACGGCGGGCTGCACGCATCGAGAATGGAGGAGTCTGTCCATGCTGCAAGGTTTCACTCGCATCGTCCCGCTCGGCGCTGTGCTCTTCGGAGGCCTGGTGGGCATGACTGCGCCGGGCGCCGGGCCGCAGACGCCTACGCCCCGGCCCTATCCGCTGGCGACGTGCCCGGTGTCTGGCGAGGAACTCGGGTCCATGGGAGACGCGGTAATCAAGGTGTACGAGGGGCGCGAGGTCCGCTTCTGCTGCGACAAGTGCGTGGGCAAGTTCGAGGCGGACCCGGCCGGGTACTGGAAGAAGGTTGACGAGCAGATCATTGTCGAGCAGATGATGCACTACCCGCTCGACACGTGCCCGATCAGCGGGCACGAGCTTCTGGACGAGGGGGACCACAAGCCGGTCAACGTGGTGTACGACAACCGGCTCATCCGGCTCTGCTGCGAGGACTGCGAGGAGGACCTGGCCGCCGACCCGAAGGCGGTGATGGCCGAGCTTGACAAGCAGATCGCCGACGCGCAGCGGGAGTCGTACCCCCTGAGCGAGTGCCCGGTCTCGGGTCAGGCGCTCGGCTCGATGGGCGAGCCGTTCGAGATCGTCTTCGAGAACCGCCTTGTGCGGTTCTGCTGCGATGGGTGCCTCGAGGATTTCCACGCCGATCCGCACGCGTCCATGGCGAAGATCGACAAGGGCTACGCCGATGCGCAGCGCGCGAGCTATCCGCTGAAGACGTGCGTCGTCAGCGGGGAGGAGCTTGGCTCCATGGGCGAGGCGTACGAGGTCGTTGCGGGGAACCGCCTGGTCCGCCTGTGCTGCGACCGGTGCCTGAGCAAGCTCAAGAAGGATCCTGCCAAGTACCTGGCGAAGCTCGACGCGGGCGAGTAGCTCCCCGCCAAGGCAATCACCGGAGCCCCCGGTCCCGGGACCGGGGGCTTTCTTTCTCGCCACGCTCTATAATCGGATGCTGATGTCTATTATGATCCAGCACCGCCCGGAGGGGGCGGGAGCGTACGAGAGGAGCCCGCCATGCCCGCCAAGAACCGTTCCTGGGCCGAGCCCTACAAGATCAAGATGGTCGAGCCGCTGCGGATGACGACGTTCGAGCAGCGCGAGCGGGCCATGGTCGAGGCCGGCTACAACACGTTCCTGCTCAAGAGCGAGGACGTGTACATCGACCTGCTCACCGACTCGGGGACGAGCGCCATGAGCGATCGCCAGTGGGCCGGGCTCATGCTCGGCGACGAGGCGTACGCCGGCTCGAAGAACTTCTACCACCTCGAGGAGGCGATGCGGGAGGTCTACGGGTACAAGCACCTGATCCCGACCCACCAGGGGCGCGGCGCCGAGCACATCCTCAGCCAGCTCTGCATCAAGCCTGGCGACATCGTGCCCGGGAACATGTACTTCACCACGACGAAGGTGCACCAGGAGCTGGCCGGCGGGCGCTTCGAGGACGTGATCGTGGACGAGGCGCACGACCCCGACAGCGAGTTCCCCTTCAAGGGCAACGTGGACCTCGCCAAGCTCGAGCGGCTGATCGACAGGGTCGGCGCCGAGCGCATCCCCTACCTCTCCCTCGAGACGAACGTGAACATGGCCGGCGGCCAGCCCTGCAGCATGGCGAACATCCGCGACACCTGCGCGCTGTGCCACCGCCACGGGATCGACGTGTTCCTCGACGCCACCCGCGCCGTCGAGAACGCGTACTTCATCAAGATGCGCGAGCCGGGATACGAGCGCAAGACGATCGCGGAGATCCTGCGCGAGATCTGCTCGTACACCGACGGGTGCACGATGTCGGCCAAGAAGGACTCGCTGGTCAATATCGGCGGCTTCCTCGCCGTCAACGACGACGACCTGGCGGAGCGCGCCCGGAACATGGTGGTGATCTACGAGGGGCTGCACACCTACGGCGGGCTCGCGGGTCGCGACATGGAGGCGATGGCGATCGGCATGCGCGAGAGCGTGCAGTACGACCACATCCATGCCCGCGTCGGCCAGGTGGAGTATCTCGGGAATCGGCTGATCGCCGCCGGCGTGCCGATCGTGCGCCCGATCGGGGGGCACGGGATCTTCCTCAACGCCGCGAAGTTCCTCCCCCACATCCCCCGGGAGCAGTTCCCCGCCCAGGCGCTCTCGGCGGCGCTGTACGTGGACTCGGGCGTGCGCGCGATGGAGCGCGGCGCCGTCTCCGCGGGACGGGACCACGAGACGGGCGAGAACATCTACCCCAGGCTCGAGCTGGTGCGTCTGACGATTCCCAGGCGCGTCTACACGCAGGCCCACATGGACGTCACGGCCGAGTCGGTCGAGGCGCTCTTCGAGGAGCCCGAGCGCGTCGCGGGCCTGCGCTTCATGCACGAGCCCAAGCACCTGCGGTTCTTCCAGGCGCGGTTCGACGTGGTCGGCGCCGAGCACCTGCTGCGCCCGCCCAGCGCCGCCGGGGGCGAGGGCGCCGGGGAGGTCGGCGGCGGGCGGCCCGAGCTGACCAGAGCGTGAGCCGCGCGGAGCCGGGCCCCGGGAGCGAGCACGTGATCCGCCCGCTCGCGGAAGCGTCGGCGCGCCCGGGGTCAGATCGACCAGAGAGAGTCCCCTGGAGGACACTGAACGCCGGCAGACGCATCTCGCTGCCGCGTCCGGCCGGAGCGCCGGCTGGGCACACCGATCCGGGAAGCCTGCTACTTCCTCTGGTAGCGTGCGCGGAACTCGGCAGCGGCCTTGGCGCGCTGCTCCGCTTCGGCGGGGTCCATCAGGCCGATGTACCACTTGTGGTCGTCCGAGGCGAGCACCTCCTCCAGCTTGCGCTTGAGCGCCTCGGCCGCGCCCGCGACCCGCGAATCCTCTGATCCGAGATTGTCCTCGACGAGCGCTTCGAGCTGCGGGATGTACTCCGAGTAGAACCGCTTCGCCACTTCGTAAGTGCCGTGCCAGTGCGTGTAGTCCGGGCCCATCATCGAGGCGCCGTGGCGGGCGCGCCGGCCCTCGTGGTGCCAGAGCTCGTACCATGTCCAGTCGAGCTCGCTGGCGAACGCCTGCGCGGGCTTCAGCGGGGCGGCGAGCTCGTAGAGCTCCTTGCCGGGAGCGCCGAACTTGGTGTTGTAGAGCTCGACCAGCTCGTCGTACTGCGTGTAGAAGTTGCCGACCCACTGCGTCTCGTGGCAGGCCGCGCACACGTCCATCATGTTCTGCCGGCGGACGGTCCACGGCACCATGCCCCCGGCGAGCCCCATGCGGGCGTCGGCGACCTCGGGCCGGATGGAGAGCTCGGGCCTGTTGTTCCAGCTGATGCGCATGCCGACGTCGTGCGTGACGGGCTGCTTCTTCGTGGCGGACATGTGGCACGTCGCGCACGCCGGCGCCGCCCAGTAGTCCTCGCCCACGACCCATTTGGCGTTCGAGAGCCTCATCTGGTCGATGCTGGCGGCGAAGGCGATGCCGTGCTTGGACCCCTCGTAGATCTCTTTCTGGGGGTGGTCGGGTCCCTGGTGGCACTTGCCGCACGTGTCAGGGTGGCGGGCCTGGGCGATCGAGAAGCTGTGCCGCTCGTGGCAGGAGTTGCACGATCCTTCCGAGCCGTCGGGGTTGATGCGTCCCACGCCGGAGTTCGGCCAGGTGGCGGGGTCGAGCTTGCCACCCTCGAGGACGCGGACCTCGGTGCCGTGGCACTGCCAGCACCCGCTGACCGCCGACGCCGCGACGCCCTGCGGGAACGCCGCGGACCTGAAGCCGTGGTTGCCCTCGGCGACCTCCGCGAGCACGTTGTCCTGCGAGCCGAGGATCCGCGCGGCCTTGGAGTGGCGCGAGGCGGTGAACTCCTCGGTCTCCTTCGCGTGGCACCGTGCGCAGTCCTTGGGCGTCACGAGGTTCGCGATGATCTGCCCGTAGTGCTCGTAGGCGTCGGCGTCCTCCCGCAGCGCGCCGTGGCACTCGAAGCAGCCCACGTTGGCGCGGTAGTGGCGGCTTTCCCCCCACTGCTGCACCAGCCCCGGGTTCCGGTCCTTGTGGCACTGGGCGCACTGGAGAGACTCCTCGCTCAGCTCGCGCGGGCCGAAGACCTGGGCCAGCGCGGCCGCGGCACAGACGGCGATCAAGGAGGCGCTCATCAATGATCCTCGCTTTCTGACGGTGCAAAGTCGCTCTCATGCTCGGGGGCGGCGCGTTCCCGGTAGGGCTGGTCGCATGTGAGCCGACCGGTCAGCACCGGCACGCTGACCCTGACAAAGATGGTGTACAGCAGCAGCCCGAAGGCCCAGATGCCGAGGGTGACGAAGACCTCGTTGAGCGTCGGGAAGTACTCGACGATCTCCCCGAGCGGGGTGGGAACAAACGCGGGGACGATGAGCCCCATGCCCTTCTCGATCCAGACGCCGACGATCAGCATGACGCAGGCGGCGCTGAGCCACGCGAGGTTGCGGCTCGCGGGGGTGTAGAGCAACGCCAGCGCCGCGAGGTTGAGCGCGATGGCCGACCAGATCCACGGGACGAGGGCGTGGCGCCCGGCGAGCCCGAAGAAGAGATAGCGTGCCGACGCGACGTGGGCCGAGTCGGTGTAGAACTCGGTGAAGACCTCGCAGCCGAGGAGAAAGACATTGATGGTCATCGCGACGGTGACGATGTTCCGGAGGGTCATGAGCGCCTGCCGGGAGACGCCGTAGTCCGTCGTTCGGGAGACGACCTGGAGCGTGAGGATCAGGAAGGCCGGGCCCGCCGCGAAGGCGGAGGCGAGGAAGCGCGGGGCGATCACCGCCGAGTTCCAGAACGGGCGCCCGCCGAGGCCGGCGTAGAGGAACGCCGTCACGGTGTGGATGCTGATCGCCCACACGATCGCGATGAAGACGAAAGGGATGTAGAACAGCCTGCCGGGCGGACGCCGGCGGTATGCGCAGTAGATCAGATAGCCGCAGATGTGCAGGTTGAGCAGGAGGTAGCCGTTGAGGACGATCACGTCCCAGGTGAGCATCGAGATGGGGAAGTTGAACCGCAGCAGCAGGTGGTGGAAGCGGTCCGGACGCCCGAGGTCCACGGTGACGAACAGCAGAGCCATGATGATGGCCGACACGGCGAAGAGCTCCCCGAAGATCACCAGGTCGTGGAGGTCGTGGTTCTTGTAGATGTAGACGGGGATGACGAGCATGACCGCGGCCGCCGCCATGCCTACGAGGTAGGTGAAGTTGGCGATGTAGAACCCCCACGAGACCTGGTCGGTCATCCCCGTGGTGACGAGGCCGTGCACGAACTGCTGGCAATAGGCGTTGAGCCCCCGCAGCGCGATGACCGACAGCACGAACATCCAGGCGTAGTACTTCCAGTCTCCCACGAAGCTCACGGCGAAGCAGCGGCTCAGAAAGACCAGGTAGCGTCTCATGCCGGGGCCCCCGTCGGCTCTGCGGGCGCTGCGGGAGCGGAGAGGCCGTCGCTCTCACTCCGTGGGTAGCGCTCGTCGAAGTAGTAGAAGAACCTCGGGAGCGTGCCGACCTCCTCCTTGAGCACGAAGACCCGCTTGGTCTTGAGGATCTGCGAGACCTCGCTCTCGGGATCCAGGATGTTCCCGAACTTGCGGGCGCCGACGGGGCACGCCTCCAGGCAGGCGGGCATCAGGCCCTTGCGGGTGCGGTGCAGGCAGAAATGGCACTTCTCCATGACGCCGCGGGGGCGGGGCCGGTTGGAGAGGTAGGACATGTCCCGGTTGATGTCCTCGGGTTTGATCGTGGGCTCGGCGAAGTTGAAGCGTCGCGCCCAGTAGGGACAGGCCGCCTCGCAGTAGCGGCAGCCGATGCACCAGTCGTAGTCGATCACGACGATGCCGTCGGGCTCCTTCCAGGTCGCCTCGACGGGGCAGACCTTGACGCACGGCGGGTCGTCGCACTGGTGGCATTGAACGGGGAGGTAGAAGTGGTTCTCGTCGGGCACGGTGGGACGGTCGTAGTGGTGGTTGCCCTGCTCGAGGTCGAGCGTGCCCCGCGGCATCTCGATCACGCGGATGTACTGGATCTCCGGGGAGCGGCTCTGGTTGTTCTCCGCGACGCAGGCGTGCACGCACCTGCGGCAGCCGATGCACCGGCTGAGGTTGAGCGCGTAGACGAACTGCACGCCGGGGATCGGGTCGGGTGCGCTGACGTTCGCGCGTACGCCGTACTTGCGCTCGACATCGCGCGCGATGCGCTGCAGGGCCTCCTGCTTCTCCTCGGGCGTCATCTCCTTGAAATGCTTCTGAAGGAACTGCTCGACGGAGGGGATCGAGTCGGCGGTGAGTTCGGTGAGCGGGCGTACGGCCGCCGCGACGGCGGCCGCGCCCCCGATCACCCCGGTCGCCATGCGGAGGAACCCCCTGCGGGTGGATGGCGGGAGCTCGCCATCGTCCGTGGGCGTGCCGTCGGCAGCGCCTTCCCAGATGCGGATCGTCATCGCTCTGCGCTCCCTTCCGTGCTCGGTGCGGGCGATTCGGATTCGGGCGCGTGCGGGCCGTCGCGGCGATCTGTCCCCCCATCTCCCCCGTGGTGTTCGAGCGGGAGCGCCAGTGGTCCGGGAGCATGGTGTGCATCCGGGTAGGCCTGCCTCCCCATGCGCAGCGTGTGTGGTCCGGGGAGCGGCTCGAGAGGATCGAACGCCGGCGCGTGGGGGTCGTGGCATTCGGTGCAGTCGAGGCGGCGCCGCTCGCCCCGCGAGGGATCCCAGCCGCCGAGGGTCTTGCCGTGGGCGCCGGTCTGCCAGTCGCGGTACGTCGTCCCGTGGCACTGCGAGCACAGGCGCGGCGAATCGGCGAACGGGATGAGACTGCCGTCCCGGAGGACGAGCTTCTCCCGCTGGTCCCGGTCGTGGCAGTTGAAGCAGCGGTCGTTGAGGCCGTGGTCGAAGCGGATCGCGGTGTGCTGGTAGAGACGTTCCGGCCGGTCGCTCGCCGACGAGAACAGGCGGTGACACTCGCTGCAGCGGTGGGAGTAGCCGCCCACCGGGATGAGGGGGGGATCCTGGAGCAGTGCGGTCCGCACGGTCGGCCGCAGGCGATCCGCGGCGACCTCCGGCGTTGCCGCGTCGGGGATCGAGGGCGCGGGGTCGAGACCGTGGAGCCAGAGGGCCACGAGGAGAAAGGCGGGACCAACCCACCACCCGTGCGCAGGCCGGGGCGGCCGAGGAGGAGCCTGATCTGGCCCTTGATCGCCCATCACGGGAATGGAGTGTATCACGGTATTAACATAATGATGTCCATAATTCTCCGTCAACTCCCCAGTTTCTGTATCTGGAGGGGTCTCGATATTCGTAATTTGTCTGGGTGACTGACCCCGTAACGGGACCCCGGGCGGCCGGATCCCAAAAAAGGTCCGCGTTGACGGGACACTATTTGCTATATTGATGTGAATCTCCGAAATAGCCGGTGCGGGGTGCCGCCCGGGCCCGCCTGAGTCTCCCACGCAGGACGGCCGCATGAGATCCCGAACAGACAAGCCCAGCGCGGAGCGCCGGCTCGGACGGTGCCGGAACATGGCGATGTTCGTCGGCGTCCTCGTCGTCCCGCCGTGTGCGGCACAGATCCAGCCGGGCGAAGAACCGGCAGCGCCCGCGGAGTCGCAGACCTGCGCGGGGGCCTGCCACCAGGACGTGCTGAACTACCCGTTCATGCATGGGCCGGCCGAGGAGCGTTGCGAGGACTGTCACGTCCTCGGGAACGAGGAGAAGCACACGTTCTTTCTCGTCGCCCAGGAGCAGGACCTCTGCCGCAAGTGCCACGCGATCCCCCAGCGGAACCACAGCCATCTGCCGGTCAAGAACGGCGCGTGCATGTCCTGCCACGATCCGCACGGCTCGGATCACAAGGCGATGCTGCTCGCCGACCCGAAGACCGATCTGTGCGTGCGCTGCCACGAGCGCTCCATGTTCCGCGCCGACTACGTGCACGGGCCGGTGGTCGTCGGTGCGTGCGTGGTGTGTCACGAGCCCCACTCCTCGATGGAGCCGGCACTCACGCGAGAGCCCGAGCCGCAGATGTGCCTGACCTGTCACGGGGAGGTGGAGCGCTCGGAGGAGGCCGGCTGGCACACGCACGGGGCGCTGCGGGAGGGTTGTACGGGCTGCCACGACCCGCACGCGGCTCCCCACCCGTTCCAGCTGAAGGCCACGGCGCCCGACCTTTGCCTCTCCTGCCACGGCGAAAGGCTTCACCAGCAGCTGGCCGGCGCGAGCCTGGTGCACGGAGCGCTCAACGAGCCGGGCGGGTGCACGGAGTGTCACGAAGCCCACGGTTCCGTGCTCCCGTCCCTGCAGCGCGAGTCGGAGAAGACCCAATGCCTTGATTGCCATGACAGGGAGCTGAAGACCCAGAGCGGGGACATCCTCCCGAACATGGCGCGCCTGCTCGACGAGAATCCGGATCACCACGGCCCCATCCGCGAGGGCGCGTGCACCGTGTGCCACGAGCCGCACTCGGCCGATCGCTTCCGGCTGCTGGTCGAGGACTATCCGCCCGAGTTCTACGCCCCCTTCAGCATCGATCGCTTCAAGCTCTGCTTCCGTTGCCACATCCCCGATCTGGTCCTGAAGGAAGAGGGGCGCGGGCTCACCGACTTCCGCAACGGGACGCAGAATCTCCACTGGCTCCACGTCAACCGCGAGAAGGGACGCACGTGCCGCGCATGCCACGAGGTGCATGCGTCCAAGCATCCGGCGCACATCCGCGAGTCGGTGCCGTTCGGAGACAGCGGCTGGCTGCTGGAGATCAACTTCACGCAGACCGAGAGAGGCGGCGCCTGCACGCCGGGTTGCCACCAGGAGCGCTCGTACGACCGGGGCGACAGCGTGGCGGCGCCGGCGCCGATCGCGGCCACGCGCGCGCCAGGCACGGAGGGCAACCAATGATCTCTACCCGACGAGGGATCCTTCGATTGTCTGTCATCGCGGCTGTGCTGCTTGGCGCGGCCGTTGCCCCGGGAGCCTCCGTCCCGCCGCGCGGCTCGATCGCCCCGCCCATCTCCCTCGAGGCGCTGGACGGGACGCAGGTCCAGACGGCGGGCCTCGCGGGGCGCACCGTGGTGCTCGTGTTCGGTGACCTCCTGCACGAAGGCGCCCGGCGCGCCGCGGCCGAGGTGCTCGACGTGCTCGAGGATGATCGGCTCGCGCACCAGGAAATCGTGCCGATCTTCCTCACGGCGCAGGCTGGATCGACCGACTCGCTGCGGAGCCAGGCCGCGAGCGGTCGCTTCCCCGCCATCGTGCTCCAGGACGCGGAGCGTGCCGCCTTCGGGTCGTACGAGATCGTCGTCATCCCGAGCGTGGTGGTGGTGAACGGGGGTGGGACGGTGGTCTACGCGGCCGCCGGTTTCCTGCCGCGGTTCAGGGAGCTTCTCACCGAGGCGCTGCTGGTCTCCACCGGCCAGGCGCCAGAGGCGGAGTTCGAGCGGTTGCTCGGGGCGGCCCGGGCGCCCGAGCCCGATGAAAACACCCTTCGGGCGGAGCGTCTGGTGCATCTGGCCGAGCAACTCGCGGCGCACGACCTGAACGAGATGGCCGAGGCCCGTTGCCGCGAGGCGCTCGCGCTGGCCCCCGACTACCTCCCCGCGCGGATGGCGCTCGGCGAGATGCTCCGCAGGCGGGGGCGGCTCGACGAGGCCGAGGCGCACTTCCGCGGGCTCGCGTCCGGGGACGAGACGCTCGTCGACGCGCGGCTCGGGCTCGCGCGTGTGCTCATCGACCGCGGGAGCGACGCTCTGGACGAGGCCGAGTCGCTTGTCCGGCGCGTGCTGGGATCGGACGTGAGGTCGCCGCGCGCCCATTTCCTGCTCGGGCTCATCCTCGAGAGCCGCGGCGACTGCGCCGGCGCGGCGTCGAGCTTTCGGAAGTCGGCGGAGCTTCTGCTGGAGCGGTGAACTGCAGCCGTGAACGCCCGCGCCCCTCGCCCGGCGGGCGATGCGGGCCCGAGGTCGACCAAGTGGAGCGGACCGGACTCGAACCGGCAACTTCCAGCTTGCAAAGCTGGCACTCTACCGACGAAAGCACTGCACTTCCAGGCACTTACGACGTCGGCGGTTCGGGGGAGGGTGTGTCCGGGGGTGTATCCGTTCACCCGGGCGAGTCCGAGGACGTCCGGAGCTGGCTCGATTCCTGCCCCGCCGAACTCGGACCGGACGTGATCAAGGCACTGTTGCTGGCGCTGGCAACGCATCGCCGTCCGAGCACCGGAACCGAGGGTCCTGCATGAGAGACATGCGGTCACGGCGCCGCCCTTTCCGTTGATCATCGTGACGGGCACCCCAATGGTCGCGCTCCGTTTGCCTAGGGACACCCCTGGTGTTACTGCGTGTCACCGATACTGCGAGATCGTGGCGCCAAACAGCTCCGCGTCCACGCAGGAATCCCACTTGATGCTGTCCGGTTCGACAAGAAATTCTCAGATCGCCGCAGATTTATGTTGACAGTTGGCAACGATCGTGTACGCTGCATCGACGCCAAGGCGCCGACGCAGACGAGTCATGTTGGCGGAGCTGCGTCGGCCACATCGGAGCAGGACAATGAAGAACGGAATCGCATCTGGTCTCGTCGTTCGTGACTATCGCGCATTCGGCCACTCGCTCCAGATCGTACGCTGCGATGACGGATCCACCGTGCTCCTGGTGGTCCGGGTCGAGGAGCAGGACAGCGCTGGGTACGTCTCTGGACCGATCCGTCTCAGTCTGTGCCTTGCCCGCTAACAGCCCCGCTCGGCAGGGGGATTCGCTCGCGTGCGGGGAACCGTGCGCGGAGCATTCACAACGCAGGAGGAACCGATGCGAGTCATTCTCACGCCCGAATTGGTCTCTGCACTCGCCGAACGCCCGGTCACGCGCGACACCATGAGGCTGCTCGCGCTTCTGATTAAGCTCGCCGAGGAATCCCCGGACGGATGCGTACGTCGGCGCCGACCAGAGCTCGCGGCCGACATGGGCGTTAAGCCAGGCGTTGTGACACTGCATCTCAGCAGACTTGTGAACGCCGGCATCGTGGAGCGGCTGACGAAGATGCCGGCGGAGACACTGGCCGTCAGGTTTCGGCACGGGGTGGTAACGGAGTGAGCAGATCTGTTGCCGAGGGACGGTACCCGGACGGGGTGAGCCGCGGCCGATGGGGGGTACGGGGGGAAGTCGCGAGTCCTTTCTGAGTCAACCGTCCGTACACCGGTCCGCCACATTTTCCCAGGACCTTTTCGCAGATGCGTGTAGACCGAGTCTCTCGGGCCGCGCTCGTACTCTGTCGCCATCCGAGTGACGCGTCTGCTTGCCAGAGCGACTACTGACTCAGCCGACGTATCGATTCGTCAATGCTCCACTGCACGACGCGGTTCTTGTCCAGGATATCGACTCCTCGCTCCTTGCGGATCAAGAGTCGCAACGTCTCGACCCGATCGCGATACTCGCCACGCAGCGCAACAGAGTACCGATCTCCGCCGCCGCCCTTCGACGCTGGCCGCCCACCCGGGCCGCGCCTGGGCTTTGGCACGAACGACACGGCGGCGATCTCTCGAACGGCGTCCGCATCGAAGTGCTCTCGCGTGAGAACGTTCAGCAGCCGGATCGAGATTGGGTCTGGCGCGTCGATGGACAGGCTCACGAACGAGCCCGCGTCCAGAACCCCGGGCGTCGTGTAGTCGGTGTAGAACCTGTACGTCGTGCCGTCGGTGACGACCGCCACGGTGGCTCCCGTCTGCGCGAAGCAGTGTCCCAGCAGGCTGGACCTCCTGCGCATCGACTCACCGGGCGACCTGCACTCGAACAGGATCGCCGGCGTGCCCGACCGGAGGACCGCGAAGTCGATCGCCTCCGAACGCACCATCCAGTCCAGCGTGAACCCGATCACGACCTCGGACTCGTTCGAGACGTCGTAGCCTAGAGCCCCGATCACTCGCGCGACCAAGTGCCGCCTCACGTCTTGCACGGTCTGGATGCGATCGCGGAAGGGCCGAACGATGTCAACAATCTGTTGCAGTTTCTGGTCCAAGGGGAGCGCTCCTATAGCGGTCGCGTTTCCCCTTATGAACGTCACGGTATCAGATCCGGGGCCGGTTTGCAAGCGGGGGTCGTTTGTGACCCGGGACACGGTCCGGCGGACGTGCGGCCAGCCCACCCCCACGTCCCCCCGAGAACGACAAAGGCGACCGGACCCGCAAAGGAGCCCGGCCGCCTAAGACAGCCGCTCGGGAGGGGGACAGGTTCCCAAGCAGCCGTACGGCCACAGCATACCGCAGCGGTCACGGCGCGGCAACCCCAGACCCACGCCACGGTCGGCCGGGGGCGACATCTCGGGCCTGACCGGAATGTTCTCGGTCGCTGCGGAGGGGCCTTGCACAGGATCGTCCCCGTCCTGTATGCTCGCCAGGCCGTTATCGGCCGG
Organism: uncultured Phycisphaeraceae bacterium; assembly: GCA_964435785.1. Taxonomy (GTDB): domain Bacteria; phylum Planctomycetota; class Phycisphaerae; order Phycisphaerales; family UBA1924; genus PNC22. Next base: position 21,045 of record CAYTAH010000010.1, read on the forward strand.
GACAGACAGGGGGTGTGACATGCAAGTGAGAGGCGGGAGAGTGGCCGGGTTCCTCTTTGCGGCGCTGGCATTCTGTGCGGCCACATTGGGACTCGCGCCATCCCACGCCGAATCGTTCGATCGTGTGTATCTCAGGGACGGCCGTGTGCTCGAAGGCGAGATCGCACGCGAGCACAATGGTTCCGTCTGGCTCGTGCACGAGGTCGATGGGGCGGAGCAGAAGTCGTTCCTTGGCGCCACCGAGATCGTGCGAATCGAACGCGACTCGGCGACTCCGCTGCAAGCGGCAAATCCGGACCAACGGCCCGACTCGCGGGAGCAGCCAACTCTCACGAACGGGTCATCGTCGAGCGACGCGGCCCCGCCTGTGCCCCGCTTCGATCCTGCCGGTGCCGAGCGATGCTCCGTTGCGAGGGTGGTCGATGGCGACACGATCGTGCTCGACCGCGGGGGGGACCCGGAAACCGTTCGCCTGGTAGGTGTGGACACGCCCGAGACCGTCGATCCACGCAAGCCGGTCCAGCGGTATGGACGCGAGGCGAGTGCGTTCCTGTCGAACCTCCTCCGGGGCGAGGAGGTCTACGTCGCGTACGAGCGGCCCGGTCACGCAGACAAATACGGGCGCTCGCTCGCGCACATCTACAGGGCCCCGGACGGACTCTGGGTGAACCTTGAGCTCGTGCGGCAGGGCTATGCCCAGGTCTATACCGGTGAGGCGTTCGAGCACATCGACCTGTTCCTGGCCTATCAGCGACGCGCACGCGAGGCCGAGAAGGGACTGTGGGGGCCAGAGCCAGACGGGCAACCAGAGCAAGACGTTGCCACCGCGCCTACTCGACCGGCTCCGGCGCCGCAGACCGCTCCGCCCACGCAGGAAGTCAAGCCCGTCCCGCAGAAGGTGACCGTCTACATCACGAGGACCGGCTCCAAGTACCACCGCGCTGGGTGCAGCTATCTGAGACGCAGTTCTATCCCGATCGACCTTGAGGAAGCCAAGGGGCGCTACGGGGCCTGTAGTCGGTGCAGTCCGCCGAGATAGGAGGGGTTGCATGAACTGGCGAGACGCAATGCGATGGGTTCTTTGCGCGGTGGCGTGTATCGCTCCGTCAGTCCTGGCACAGACGGTCACTTCGGCCCCGGCCTCGACCCCGACGATCAACGATCTCCAGAAGCTCTACTGGCAGGCAAAGGGGGCGACATGCTCGGAATGCGACGGCTCCGGGCACCACACCTGTCGGGTATGCAAGGGCGCCGACCTGACCAAAGCGAAGTGTTCTGTCTGCAAAGGCGTCGATCAGACCAAGCTCGCGTGCCGGACTTGTAGAGGCGTCGATCAGACCACTCTCGTATGCCGCTCGTGCAAGGGTGCGGATCTGACACGGCAGGCGTGTCGCACGTGCAAGGCTGTTGATCAGACGAAGCTCACGTGCTCCGCTTGCTCGGGTTCGGGTAGAGTGTCCGGCGGCACGTGCTATAGCTGCGGAGGACGCGGCAGGAGGGCGCCCTGCTACTCCTGCGGCGGTCGGGGCACGAACTCGCCGTGCTATACATGCGGCGGCACTGGCAAGCGGAGTCCGTGCTACACCTGTGGCGGCACGGGGACCCGCAGTCCGTGCTTTGCGTGCGGCGGCAGAGGTACGTCCAGCGCCTGCTATCTGTGCCAGGGAAAGGCTGCAAACGGGGGCACGTGCTCCACATGTGCGGGCAGCGGCGCCGTCGAGATCATCTTTGCAGCACACGCAACCAGCGACGACTTGCTCCGCCAGGTGGCCCCCGATCCGCTTCCTGGCATGCCGTCGAGCGATCGAACAGTGCTGCGCCGCGACGATGCCGGACAGCTTGTCGCAGAGAACGGTTCGTACTTCGGCGAGATCAGTGATGACACCAGACAGCCCAAGGTCGTGTTCGTCAACGGCTACTTACGAAAGGACGGCACGTACGTTCGGTCCCACTACCGCTCATTGCCCCTCGGCACCGTCTCTGCTCGCGGGCCGCCGCTACTCGTCGATCGTGGATCTGCGACACCGTTCGTCGCGGAGAACGGCTCATACTACGGGGAACTCAACGATTACGGTGTGCCCAAGACGGTACACGTGCGCGGATACTATCGGAAGGACGGTACGTACGTCCGCGGTCACTATCGGTCGCGACCCAAGAGGTAGTCGCGATCTCTGGACCGGGCGGGCGTGGACTGGAGGTGACCCCGAAAAGGCCGAGTCGAGCTCGAACGCGGTGACCGCGCTGATCCCTAGCCGGCATTCCCGCAGCAGTGGTGCGCGAACGAGAGGACCATCCTTGACCCTTCCGGAACAACTGTCACAACGGCTTACCGCGGCGCTTGGTAGCCCCGCCCATACGACCGACAAGCTCGTCGCTTGGCGTATCGGCAACACGTTCGCCGTGGCCCTCCAGCTCGACACGGTGACGATGGCGAACGTTTGGGTACCGCACCGCGAGGGAGAGTCGCTGCCCGATTTCGCAGAGGTCTACCCCGCGGGCCGATCCCGACACAGCAACCTGGAGGCTGCGTCTCCCCTGCTGGCCGATCGCTGTCAGGCTGCTGTGCTTAAGCTGCGAAGCCCGGACCAGCTCGATGAGGCGATCTCGTTTCTACTGAGACGAGCATCACTGCTGCCTCCGCAGCCAAAGGCCGGCGACACACTCCACATGCTGGCGAAGGCCGGTGTCGGCTCCATTCCGATCGTGGGTGCTGCCGCAGCCGAACTCTTTGACCGCTTCGTCCAGTCTCCTCTTGAGAGACGCCGCGACGCGTGGCGCGAGGAGATCGGGTCGGCATTGCGAGAGCTACAGGAGAGCCGCGGCGCGGACCTGGAGGCGCTCCAGAACAACGATGGCTTCGTGGACACCGTGATGCAGGCTACGCACATTGCAATGCGCAACAGCCACGAGGAGAATCGACAGGCCCTGCGGAATGCAATCATCAACTCCGCGACCGGTGACTCGCCGTCCGACGCAGACCGGCAGATGTTTCTGCGAATGATCGATGAGTTCACGCCCTGGCACCTGCGGATCCTAGACCTGTTCGACGATCCTCCGCGGTGGTTCGCGTCCAGGAATAGACGCACGCCGGAGTACATGAGCGCTGGCTTGGACTCCGTTCTCCTCGAAGCGTTTGCAGAGCTGAGGGACCGGAGGCCGCTCTACGACCAGGTTTGGCGAGAGCTGCATTCACGCGGCCTGGTTGGGACTGACTCACTGCATGGAATAATGACGGGACGTGGCCTTCTGCAACAACGTACGACTGAACGTGGACGAGCGTTCTTGGCATTGATCCGACTGCCGGCATGATGCAGGAACCCTGACGCGAGGAGCCTCAACATGATCCGAAAGCTGATCGGGACATCCACACTCTGTTGGTGCCTCGCTTCTGTCGCGCCGGTTGCGGCCCAGGACGACTGCGGCTGGGAACTACGGTCGGACTCCGGCCCCTCGCCCCGGCTTGGTCATGCGATGGCCTATGACGCTGCCCGCGGCGAGGTCATCTTGTTCGGGGGCCAGAACGGGAATCAGTTCTACGGCGACACGTGGGCGTGGGATGGTGAAGCGTGGGCGCGACTTGGCACCACCGGCCCATCCCCACGTCAGGGTTTCTCGATGGTCTATGACCCTGTGCGGGAGTGCGTCGTTCTGGTCGGGGGCGCGGACTCGAATGGCAACGCTCTAGGTGACACTTGGACCTGGGACGGTACGGAGTGGACAGAGCGCGGCACCTCCGGCTACGGCAAGGCAGCGCACGCGGGGATTACGTACGACCTCTCCCTCGGCGCCGTCCTGTCCGTCGGCGGCGCTCCAACTCGGGCCGATACGTTCACCTGGGATGGCACGGGCTGGGACTTTGCGGGCTACTTCGTTGATCGTCGCGCGAATCACGGCCTCGCGTACTACCCGGACGCTGGCGAGACGATCCTGTTCGGCGGTGGCGGCGACATCGCGTTCGACACGCAGACTTGGGCGTTCGACAACGGGGAATGGGAACTCCGCGCGAACGTCGGGCCGGTCTGGCATGACGAGCCAGCGCTGGTGTCCTATGACGCGATCAACCGCCTCGTCTTGTTTGGTGGCAGAGATCGGTATGGGAACTACATGGACCAGACCTGGCTCTGGGACGGCACGTGGGAGGAGTTGGCGCCCAGCATGAGTCCGCCGGGACGTACGGGTCACGCGATGGCGTACGACCCCGGCCGAAAAGAGACCATCTTGTTCGGCGGCGTCAATCCCGACGGTCGCCTGGGCGACACGTGGGCGTTCTCGTGCGATCTGTGTGAGGTGGACCTCACCGGCGACGGGGTCGTGAACACGCTTGACGTGCTGCTGTTCCTCGGCGCGTGGTCACAGGGGGATCCGATGGCGGACTGGAACGGAGACGGTGCGGTTAACACGCTGGACTTCTTGGCGTATCTGAACGAGTGGGTCACGGGGTGCTGATAATCTAAAAGACGGTTGGTGCCAAGAGCGAGCGGCGTGCGATTGATATAGGGTGTCACTCGTTATTCGTGTCCTACCAAGTCCGAGTGCTGAGGGGCACCATCTCGACGCGACTTGGCGACCTCACAGATGCTCGGGCTTGCTTGATCTCCACATGCGGCAGTTGGTTCTTAATCACTTGATGAATCGATTTGGCGACGGCGGTGTCCATTCTACATCCGAGAATCACGACCTTGATGCTGGAGATATCAATGGGTACATATATAGCCTCGGAGGGTGCGAGCGTCGCACGCGCATCTGCCGGCACAGCGGTATATCGCCACTCGCGTTCATATCGATACCGCGTCGGCTTCGTGAGCAGCGTGCGAATCTCCATTTGCTTTCGGTTTGGCAGTGCCAGCCCGAGCATATAATCCACCCACTCGTGAACCGGGAAGGCGACAAAATCATCCGGGACATCTGAGTAGTGCACGGGATCCGGCGAACATCCCTCGCCTCCAAGACGAAGCGAGTCGAATCCCACTGCTGCACCACAAAAGCTCTGTGCGTAGTGTGACCACATTGCCGGGCAGTCCGGGGTCTCGGTCATGCTGCACACTTTACACCCAGACAGTATTAGCGACAGTTCCTCCCAGCGTGGCCTCACGTCGGAGCAACAGAGTACATCGCTCAATTCCTGCACGTGAGAATCGATTGATTCCCCTTTGTGAGCACGCGCATGAATGTCAAGCACAGACTCACTGATGTTGTCGCGCCTTACGATCGCTGGTCCCGCGTCACAACGCGCAATTGATTGCAGTCGTTGCTCAAGAGCCGGACGCATAACCTCGGGTGACGGTATGGCAAAGCGATCTATTGCGAACTCTAATGGGTCATTCAGCATCAGAGCCGCAGAGAAACGCAATCGATTCCCTTCAAGGATGTTCAGGGCGCCATCTGCGCCAACGTACTTGAACAGAATCTTTGGCAGGCGTCTGGACATGAGTGCTCCGGCCGGACCTGCGCCACTGGGTGAGTGGCCAGTACCCTACTGCCCGCCCGTTGCCGGCGGGGGGATCGGAGTCGGTGCGGGCGCTGCATCAACCGGGCCGCGTGGTCCGATGTCCACTGGGGGCGGCGCGGGACGTGCACCAGCATTGACGCTGCCGGGCGCTCCGGGATCGGCGGGGACAATGTCCACGGGTGGCGGGATGCGACTCAGCCCGCGCGTGTCAATGGGCTGGCTACGAGAACCGCTTGATCTGTCATGCTGCATTTCATCTCTCCGATATAGCGATCAGGGCCATGGCCGCCAACAAGAGAATGCCGCCGATGCAGGCACCGAGCGAGCACCAATTCAGTACATCGATTGCCTTGCCCAAACCGTCACATCGTTTACCGAACCTGGTCCATAGCAGTGTCGATCCATTGGCGGCCTCTTCGTTCAAGAGAGACATTTGCTTCAAGTGCAATCGGTAGCTCTCGTGGATGCTGCAAAGCCCCGTAACAAGCGACGTGATCAGCAAAAGCCACGAAATCGACAACAAGACCAAAGGCCCACCGCGTAGACCGGCAGACAGCTTCTCGACGAGGACCATCGATATCCCGATCGCTCCGCCCGATAGCGTCAGGATCCACTGATCGAACGCCTTGGCCATCTCCATGGCGCTGCTGTGCAGTTGCGCGCGATAGTCTCCGTATTGTTGAATCACGGGATCGGCTTCCACCAATCTTCCCTCCGAGGAGGTTCCGGCGGTCGGGTTTCGATCTACCCTAGCATTTCCCGACACCATCGTCAAACCGGAATCGTTCCCGAGAGGCACTCACGTCTCTTGGCCACAGAGACCCTTGACAACAGTGTCAGGTCGCGTACACTGTCCGCATGCCCAGACGACTCGGAGACCAGACCCTGGCCATCCTCGGCGCCGTGCTCCACCAGGACAAGACCGCCCTCCATATCGCGGAGGAACTGCGGCTGTCCAAGGCCGGCATCTACACCCAGCTCGCCCGGCTCGTGGATTCCGGGCTCCTCAAGGGATACTACCGAGAAGAGGACCTGGAACGGCGCCGGGGGAAGCCGCAGAGGTGGTACAGGATTACGGGGACCGGGGAATTCGCGGCGCGAGGCATCATCGCTCCCGGCACGGTTGGGGGGCACTGATGTCGCGCACACGAGCCCAGTACACGCGCCAGGTCGTCATCGAATCTTGGCTTGTGGTGATCGTCTCCAGCCTCATGCTTGTCACCATGGTCGGAGACCTGCCTGGTCGACCAGCCGCCTGGTTTGAGACAGTCGCCATAGCAGCCCTGCTGGTCCAGACGGCTTGGTTGCATTGGGGTTCCTTCCGTCGTGCTGTCTGCGCATCAGCCGAGGTGATCTGGCTCGTGGTGCCACAGAGCCATCGAGACGAGGTCGAAGGCGACTTCTGGGCCACACTCGACGAGGCTACGCGCCGCGGCGTCGGTCCGGTCGGTCGCAAGTGGCTCGCCGCTCTCGTGGTTGCCCGTTACGCCTGTGTCGTGCTCTGGTTCCTGGTTTATCGCGTGCTCAAGGTGCTCGTGCTGCTGTCCAAGCTCGGCTCAGCCTCCTGAGCACACGCCCACTACCGCAGCTTCATCCCTCTGACGAACTGACGCATCGCCTCGTGCGGCTCGATACCGCACGCGACCGCCCACCGCGCGAACTCGACTGGGTCTATTCGCCTGTCTCCGGACTCGACCTTGTGGGCGAACGTGTGCGGGCGCTCGAAGGCGTCGGCGAGTTCCTGCTGGGTCAGGCCCGCGGCGATGCGCCACTCCCTGAGCAGCCGGCACAACCGCCGATACCCAGGGTCATGTTGGGGCTTTGGACGCCTCCTTGCCATCGGGCGAGACGGTAAACTGTGGCCTGGGATTTCCCAGATTGGGACATTTCCAGCTTGGAGTCGTGCAACAGCCCCGGCGGTGAGGGGAAGGTAGAGCAGTGGGCAAGTGCAAGTGCGAGGGGAGGGGTGCAGTGAATGCGCACGTGCGGACGGGTGTGCTCGTGACGGCCATGCTCATTCTGGGAGTTGGCGGCGTGGTCGTGACGTGGACGCTTCGGAATGGCCCAAGCCAGAGCCGCAACACATCTACAGTCATCGAGCGTCTAGTGCTTCCTGCTGACGAGACGATCATCTGGACTTGCGGCGAGCAAAGTAGCCGCGTTTCGGTAGCGTTCGCTTTCGACAGCGGTCAGTTGACCCTCTGGAACGCCGACACTCGACGCGGAGACGAGATCCTGTTCCCACGCGTCACGGTCCGGCTGGGCGGCGGTCAGTTCATTGAACCTCAGGAGGAGTTTCAGGGCACGATGCTCATCGGCGGAGAGGAGCACCCCGTAATACATCGATACTTTCTTCCCGACCAACTCCCGTTGTTCGTAAGCGCCGCATCCGTCTCTATATGGACACAACGTAGCGAGGGAGAGCGGCAGGTGCGAGAACTCTCTGAGCTGGAGTGGCAGGACTTGCAGAGTCTGATCTATCGAATCCTGAACGGTGCCGATAGTTCTGACTTCGTCAGTGACAAGTACTTGATCCCTGCAAGTTGATTGCCGCACCGCTTGGGCCGCGGTTGGGGCAGCACCGAGTTCATGTTCGCTCCCAATGGTCGTTCACAACACTGACAACTTTATGAAGCCGGTCCGCTTGATGCTGCCGCTCTGACTCGTCTTGGATCGCGCCGATTCGTGCAGCAGCGCGGCTGTACGTTGCGGAGTAGACGTTGTCCATGTGCCTGCGACATCCCAAGCACACGATCAAGTCCAGCAACAGTGACAACGGGATCGCGAACGGGGGTAGGCCAACGGGCTCAAACACTGTCACAAACAGAAACAGTGCTATGGCTGCCGCCCAGCCGCACAAGAACACCGTACGCTGGCCCTGCTCCCGATAGCGGCGTGCCGCCTTGACGTCTTCGTGACTTGCCTCGGGCCAGCGACGAATGCTCTCTGCGAAGCCGGCTCCTCTACGTTCAACAGCCTTTCCCATCCGATCAGCATAGCGTGGAATGGTCGGCAACTTGGAGCCGACTCCCCGCACCTACAGCCCTATCCCGATTGACAGCGACATCCGATACGGCCGCCCCGGTCCCGTCCAGTACGCCGTCACAGTCACGGAATCGATCTGGGCCTGGGGCGAGCCCGAAGTCCTCGCACACACGAGTTGGGCCCCGAACGAGGTCTCCGCCAAGGTCTGCCGCGTGATCGATGCGCCCCACAGACTCGTGGCCGAGCCGTACACGAACACCTGATCCTGCCCCGAGGGTAGCGCGTGATCGGTGCCGTCCCGGCTGCCGATTGCCGCCCCGTCCAGGACGAGTTCGACCCAGTCCACCTTCGCCGTCGATCCGAGGTTCCCAAACCGGCCTTCGACCCGGACTTCGATCCCGTCCAGGGTTGCGCCATCGGGCACGGCGCCGAAGTCGAAGCCGGTCACGCGTAGCGCTTCGGTCGACGGGCTGCCCGCGCTGAGAAGGGCGGTGGCGGCCACGTTGTCGCTCACGAGTGCGTCAGTCGGGTTCGTCCATGCTACGGTCCCGAGACCGCCCGCCGGAACTGACTCAGCCGATGATCCTGTTGCCGTGGTGGTACTCACACGCGCGACCCCCCCCTCTACGGTTGTAATGAACTGTCGGCTCCGGGATCCGTCCGGAGCGTCATGGCCTCAGGAACGCCTTCGCCACGTTGGGCACGTCGTCTGACTCTCGGAGGCGTTCGTTGAAGCCCGGATCTGGCTCGGGATTCCGATGCAGCTCCAACGCAAACCGCTCGAACTCGTCCAGCTCTCGCGTGTTCTGATCGAGAAACTGCCTGGCCCACCGCTCGTGTCGGTCGGCCAGGATGCGGGACGATGTCATGCGGGCAACCGCACTGCGAATGGCGCCGGGAATGGCTGCGACGGCGCCGACCGGATCCAGGCTCGTGATCCGATCGCCGAGGTTTCGGAGCCCGGTGTTGTTGCCGACCTCGATCTGGGTCCGTTCGAGCAGCGCGTTCTCGAACCCCTCGTGTTCTGCGATGATGCGAGCTGCGTCCCTGTACGTGCCGCTGATCCGTCGCAGGTCGCGGCCGTTCAGGTTGGGCGAGCCCTCCACGGGCACGATCGCGTGCCGCTCGAACAGACGCCAGCGACCGTCGAAGTGCGGTCGGAACACGAGCCCGTCCGCGGAACCGTACTGCTCCCGGTATACGCCGCGAACGACCTTGTCCACGATCTCGTAGTCGATGCTCTGTGCCAAGCCGAGATCGCCTACCTTGACGGCCCACCCGTGTGAGACCCGGTGCGTGGCCCGGTAGCCGTCCGCGATCTGTTTCGCCATCAAATCGACACGGGCGCCTGTCGCGGTCGCCAAGGTCTTGGCCCTTGCGTAAGCCTCCGACCTGATCGCGCGGACGTTCTCGACATCATCTCCGAGTCCGACGTTGGCCAGCGCCTCATCGATCAGTTGCTCGTCCGCAGCCGTAAGCTTGTACGCGCCCGCGGGGCTCTGCTCGGCCATGAGATACCTGAGGGCGCTGGCGACGGCGTCGGAGTCTTCCATGGGCAGCGTCGAGTGCAGCACTCCCACGACATCGAGCAGATCGATCGCTGGGCCGGCGTGCCGTGCGGCGACGTCGTAGTTCTCTTGAGCGATCGTCGCGAGATAGGCCATCTCGTCAAGCACATTCCGCATCCGGGCGGGGTCATCCGTGGCCAGCACCGCCCCGAACGCCCGCCCCACGAATCCCTGGTACTGCCGCTCCAGGTCGGACCACGTCGCGGCCGGGTTCTTGGACAGCCAGTCGGTCATGGACTTCACGCGCTCGGCGGGGTCCTCGACCGTGGCCTGGATCATCTGCCACTTCGTATCGGCCACGAGCTTGGCCTGCTCCGCCGCCGTCCACACGTCGCTGCCCAGCCTAACGTCACCGAACTCGGCGCCGCGTGCGGTCTCGGACTCGGACAGGAGCCGGACCGCGGCCTGCTGCTTGAAGTCGATGTTCTGCATCTCCTCCAGCACAGGCTCTGCGATGCGGACGATCTCGGAGTATTGGTCCTGCTCGATGCGACCGAGCGTGCCCGGCTCTCGTGCCAGGCCGGCGTCGGCGGCGGACAGGACATCGCCTATCGACTGGAACGCCTGCTTCCGCTCCTCGTCAGACGTCGCGCCCCGGAGCTGGTTCACGGCCACCTGGGCGCGGGACTCCAGCGTGCGTGCCAGTTGCGAGCCGTAGCTGGCGTTGAACCCCGCCACGTCCGTCTGGGTCACGAGCCCGGAGTCGAACGCCCGCTTGACCGCGGACTGGAACCCGGCCTCGTCCCCGGCCGCAGACAGGGTCGTGAGCGTGTCCCCGAGCTCGGTCAGGGCCAGCTTCTCCTGCTCGGACTCGAAGCTGGCCTCGCGGGCGTCCAGGTCATCGAGCAGGCTGCGTCGCTGCGAGGACGTGATCCCGGCCTTGGACAGGAACTCCCTGGCGCCCGTGAAGTTCTCGGCGGTCAGGTAGGACGAGTACACGTCCTGGGCGGCGTCGTAGTGGGCCCTTCGCAGTTCTGCCTCGCGGGCCTCCTCGGCGTTGGCCAGGTGCCAGCGTGCGACCCGGACCTCGGGCGTGTCCCCGATGCTCCCGGACAGGGCCTCGAACGCCTCGCGGTCTCCGGTCTGGGCCGCGGCCTGCATCGCGGGCACGGCGCGGGACCGGATCTCGGTCTCGGACATGGTCGGGTCGATGGCCTTGAGGCTGGAGCTGACCCGGGCGAAGTCGTCGGCGGAACGGACGCTGGCAAAGGCGTTGCTGGCGTCCGCGAGGGAGTCGGCGCGGGCCTTGAGGACGGCCTGCTCCCGAGCCCGGAACGCGGCCCCGGTCAGATTGTCGGTCAGGGCACGGCGGTACTGCTCGGCCCCGGCCTCGTTCACGGTCAGGTTGCCGAGACCGGACGCGATCTTGGACTCGACCAGCGCGGCCAGGGCGTCGTCATCAATGGCGTCACCGTTCGCGGCCCGGGACAGGACCTCCTCCTCGATCTGGGTCCCGAGCGGCGCCAGGTCACGCTGGGCCTGAAGGAAGGCCACGCCACGGTTCTGCTCGTCCTCCTCGGCGCTGGCGATGCGGGCGTTGCGGCCCACGATGAACGCGGCCTGCCCGGCCGCCGCGAGCACGTCACGGACCTGGTCGGCCACTGCGACGTCGGCAGAGACTGGAGGCAGCGCGCGAGGAGACGGGGCGTCGATCTCCAACGTGCGAAGTCGTGGCGCATCAAAGCCTGATCTACTCACCTGGCGAACTCCTGTCTGTGACGTACGCATCTAGAACCCACCCCCCACCGCGAACCCGAGCGGGTCCAGCTTCACAAACGACTCCTCCGGGTGCAGGCCATTGGCCAGTTCCAGTGCCGCGGCCTGGAACCTGCCCAGTCTCGTGTCGCGGGCCCGGAGCGAGTCCGCGATCTGCTGGGCACGAGTGTCGGCCCGGCGCCTGAGCTCGTTCTTGAGCGTGCTCGATCGCACCCGGTTCAGCAGGCCCTCCAGCACAACCGCCGGCACTCGCAGCGCGGGGTCACGGCCGGCACGCAGGAGGTTGGCGACGGTGCCCAGGTCGCGGTCCCGCTGCATCTCGACGTTGGCGGTCGCGGATTCGAGTGACGCACGGTTGTTGAAGTCCTGGCTCGCGCCCTGGATCTGCAACAGCTCCTCGGCCGTGAATCCCTCGGGCGGCCACTGGATCGGGAACCCAGTCGAGACCGAGTGCAGCATCCACCGCCCGTTGAACTCGTTGGGCTTGAGCACGAGATCGTCGGCCTCGAACACCTTCTCGTTCTCGGGCAGGTTCTCGTATACCTTGCGGACCGCGCGATCGAGCAGGGGCACGTCGTACCGCACCTTGTCGTCGGCAGAACGGAACCTGATGGCCTGTCCGCGGTAGAATAGCCAGTCGCGGTCGAACACCTGCTTCACGTGGGCGGCGGCCTTCTCGGTGCCGATGCCCATTGCGTGCATAGTGGTAATGACATCGCTCGCGTACGAGTACACCTGTGCGTAGCCGTCGCTCTGTTCGTTCAGTCCCTCGATGCCTGTGAGGGTGCCGCGTACCGTGTCTGCGAATCTCTGGTCGCCACCCGCCGCCGGCACCTGCTGCTGCAACAGCCGCTTGATACCAGCCTGCACCGCGAGGATGTTGTTCTCTCCCCACACGGTAAGGGCGAGGTCTATGCCTTCGAGCAGGTCTCGTGACTCATCGGGGACGTGTCTGATCGCGACGCCCTGGTTCACATTCTTGACCGCCCTATACCGACGCATCGCGCCACTCAATGCGGCCATGTTCTCGGAGGTCGGCTGGTTGGCTACGGCGACTGCTACGGTCAGGATGTTCTGGAACTCGGACGCGAGCACGGGAGATTCGTACTGGGGGTGGTTCTGCACCTCTGCTGCCAACGCCACGATCTGCTCGTCACGGGTGGCGTACTGCGACTGGATGCTCTCCCAGATCGGCTCGTACAGGGCATCCAGCTTCTCCCGGGCGGTGAACGTACCCAGCGCAGTCTCGGAATCAACGATGCCCGTCACCGGCCCCTTTTGTAAGGCGAGGTCTCGGACGATCGCCACCCGCTGCTGCGTATCTAGCACTCGCATCGCGATCTCGGCCTGAGCACCCACGATGGTCTGAAACGCCGCGGTTCCCAGTCCATCAAGCGCCGTCGGGTCAGCCACGTACCGATCGTGCATCCGCTCCGCGACGTCTGCCAAGAGCTCGATCTTGGCCAGGTTCTCCGCGATCACCGCGGGGTTGGCGGGATCTGCTGCATCGGAGATCCCCGCTTGTAGCTGAGCCAGACGACCCATCATCTTTCGAGCAGTGTGGCTCTGCACGCGCCCGGCGATCGCCGGAATGTCTGCGCGCTCGAACGCAAGCCCGACATACTTGGACACGATGCCGTCCACAGTATCGCCTGCGATCATCGCGTCAAACAGCTCATTCTCGAAGTCGGTCTGGGACTTCTTGAGCAGCGCGTCGTGGCGGGCGTTGCGTGCGACCTCGATCTTGGCCAGGAGTCGGCCGCGGTCGGACTCGGTCACGTTCGCGGCGCTGGCAACGGCGTCGGCCGCGGCGAACTTGTTGGAGCGAAGGGCGACGTCGATGGCGCCGTGAGCATCCTCGAAGGCCAACTGCTTGGTCTGCCTGTCGATCTCCGCAATCCGCTGCGAGAACACGAACTCCTGGAGCTTCTTGTCCGGGCTGTCGGGGATCTTGGCGAACAGGGCCCTGAACACTGGCTCGTTGCCGGTGCTTGCCGCGGTCTCCAGCGAGTCCATCGCGAGTCGGGCAACGTCGGCGTCGGTCAGTTCCGGGTTGTTGGACTTGAGCTGGGCCGACAGTTCGTCGTAAGCCTCTGGCGCCGTGACGCCGATGAATCCGGCAGACATATTGGTCTGCCGCTCGATCATCGCCTCCTCGCGCAGAGTGGCGCGGGCCCCGGTGGCGACGGCCATGAGTTCGGGAACGACGGCGGCCCTGAACGCCTCCTCTCCGGCCTCGTTCACGCCGATCCGGCCGAGCACGCCAGAGACACGCTGCTCCACCAGCCCGGACAGCGCCTCGTCCCCGAGCACGCCGACGTTGCCGGACGCGACCTCGGACCGGATCGTCTGGAGCAGGTCGTCGGCCAGGAGAGCCTTCTGCTTCCCGGCCTCGGTGCGGGCGATGCCGATGTTCTCGGCGTTCTCCTCGTCGGAAGCGATGCGCTGCTGGCGGCCCACGATGAACGCGGCTTCGCCAGCGCTGGCGAGGACTTCTCGCACTGATTCGGCGATGCCTGTGGAGTCGGTGACGGTGGGAAGCCCGACGAGACCAGGGGAGTCGAGCGAGTTACTGACCCGCCGCAACTGCGACAGTTCAAAGCCGGTACGTGGCACAGTGCAGCTCCTACGTGGGTTGGTGGGTGGGTCTGGCGACGGCGAGGCTACTTGCAGGCGGCCGGCGCCGGGACGGAACCGAGCCTGCGGATGGACGTGCGAGCGGCTGCGACGCGCTGCCTGCTCGGCGCGGGCCGGTCCGGGTAATGTTGCTTCCAACGCTCCAGGAAGGCGCCGTAGTCGCTGACGGAGGCCAAGTCTGGGTTCGCACGAAAGAAGCCGATCACCTCGGCTGTGATACGAGGCTCGCGAGGACGCGTGCCGGAACGGAACTCGTCCGGCTCGACCACGAAGATCCGGGACCACTGCCTGTAATCGAACCTGACCGACGTGGCCATGGCCGCGGCCCGGATCACCCTCCGCTCCGACAGCGAGAGCGACGGGCAGTGCTCGGCCACGAACGCCTCCCACTCTCGTTCCGGCGCGTACACCCCGGCACGCAGAGAGAGCGTGGCGGCAATCAGTGCCGCAGCCGGTTGGTGCATGCGCGGCACGCTGTACCTCGCGGCTGCGTCACGGAACGACCGGAAAAGGGAACCGGCCTGGGCAGCGATCCGACGATCCATTGTGCTCATGCGAGACGGTCCTTGTGGAGAAAAAAATGCCGATCGCGGGGCAGTTCCAATCACGTGGGACCGCACGCGCACGGCCGGCCCCCGGAGCCCGGTGTGGACCCAGGGACCGGCCGCCCCAGCCGTGGGAGTCGCGGCACAAGCTCGGCTCGGGGAACGCGGCGGATTACCTGCCTTCTCCTATATTGGCAGCAATGTACTTTTGTCGATGCGATGGTGAGCGGGTCGGCACCGGAAAGGTGACTGCCGCGACCATCCATCTTCTGTAACTATGCAATTTCGTACGCACGGGCAGCCGTGCCAGAGACCGCAGGGGGCCGCGGGCGTCAGCATTTTTTCGCGTTTGCCCATAGAGGGACAGTCTGTAACGCACTACGGTAACAAGGGACACGGAGCGTGTCGCGCTCAGTCCTAACCAGGAGGCCAGACAGCATGACGACCACCGCCGCGGAGCCCATCAACCTTGGGGCAGACGACGCTGCCCGCACGCTCGGAATCTCAACGCGAACTCTCTGGAGCTGGACCAGCGCGGGAAGGATCCCGCACGTTCGCCTTGGCCGCCGCGTCCTCTATCCGGTCGAATCGCTCCGAGCGTGGGTGCGTTCTCAGGTAGACCAGGCTGCCGTCCTCCGTAACTGAGTCGTCGGGGACCGAGTGAGATGACGCGGATTCTCGGGCCAGCGCTCGCAGTTGGGCGCGGGGCCGCGGTGTGGACAGATAGGAGTACCTGTTGTGAGCGATGTGATTGAGAGGGTTCTTGCGGCATTGAGGACGGCCGGGACGGCGCCGAGACGCACCACGAATGGCTGGGAGAGCCTGTGCCCGGCGCACGAGGACCGGAGGCCCAGCCTGACCATCGGAGTAGGAGCAACTGGGCAGGTCCTGCTCCGCTGCCACCGTGAGCCTAGCTGCTCCGTTCGGGCGATCGTTGAATCTGTTGGCCTCTCCATGTCCGATCTGTTCCCGGGCCCCGGTCCGGGCCGGCGCCGAGAACACGTCTCGCGGTCCACCCGTCCAACCCAGACCACGACGCATCCCGCTCGACCGACTCGCACGCATCAGACGCCTCAGGGCGCCATCGCCGACTGGAGCAGGATCCAGGGCAAGCAGCCGGACCACCAGTGGGTCTACTTCGACGCAGACGGGACCGCGGTCGGGGTCGTCCTTCGCTGGGACGATTCTGGGGCCGGCAAGGTCCTGCGGCCGATCTCTCGCGATCCCCGGACTGGTCGATGGTCCAAGCGCGCCATGACGCCCCTACGACCGCTGTACGGCCTCCCAGGCCTTCTGAGAGCGGCCCTGGACACGACCGTGTTCGTGGTCGAGGGCGAGAAGGCGGCCGACGCCGGAGCCGCCTGCGGGCTTCTGACGACCACGAGCTCACACGGAGCCGAATCCGCCTCCCGGACCGACTGGAGCCCGCTGCGTGGACGCCCCGTGGTCGTGCTGCCTGACCACGATAAGGGCGGGGAGTTGTACGCCCAGGCTGTGCTCGGCCTGTTGACCGAGGCCGGGGCCGCTTCCGTGACCGTGGCCCGACTGGTGGACGTGTGGCCGGAGATCCCGGTCCGTGGCGACATCGCGGACCTGATCGAGCACTTGGGCGGGGACGTGGAAGGGGTCAGGAGGCGGGTGCAGCTGCTGGCGACTGGATGCGTGGGGGTGAACGCATGAGCCGCAACATCCTGGATCAAACAGCGGATGCGGAACCGTACGACCTCTCGTGCCTGGATCGACCTCGCGTCAGGAATCGCGATGAGACAGACGTGGGGATGTGTGTGATGGGGCGAGGAGGAGATGAGGCAGATGTGGTAGATGTGGTAGATGTGGCACCGGACTCAGGACTGGACGCTGCGTGCTGTGACGTGTACTGGAGACGACGCGGGGAGACGGTTGGCTCGGGATCACCCTCGTGGCTGCTGGCAACCTGGGCAGTTGCGAGACTGCTCGTCGCACAGTTGGGCTCGGTGGAGGCGGCTCGTGAAGCAGCCAAGTTTGTTGGGCGAGTGCTGGCCGACCACTTTTCCGAGGACTGGCCGGGCGGACAACTGGAGGCCCAGATGGAGTTGAGGGCAGCCCTGTGCAAGTACGACATCGACAAAGACCCGATCGGAGCCGCTGCAATTTGGGCGAGGGAGATGGAAGCAACCACGCCACTTCCGTGTTTGCGGTCCATTGAAATCGAACCGGCACGTCTCGTGTTCCTGATGGGTGTTCACAACGCGCGGCTGCATGGAGGGAGCGAGTTCTGGATGCCGGAGCGCCACATCGTGGACGCGCTCGGATACACCAGGCGGATCATCAACACGGCTTTCCGCAGCGAACTTCGACCGGCCGGCCTGATCCGTAAGGTGGGCGAGGAGAAGTACGGGTCGCAGGCCGCGGAGTACCGGCTGTTCGCGTCCCCCAGCGACATCCTTGCCGGCGCCGTCCCTGAACCACCGGGCGACTGCTCCAGGACCGAGAACGGCGAACTGGTCGGGTGCGTGACCGGAGGAGACGAAGACGACTTGGGCCTGCCGATCTAGTTCGTCCCGGACGGACTCCCCCGCGTCCTTCGCAGCTTGCCATGCCGGGCGGGTAGGGCGAGTGCGTGCTGTTGGTTGTTGACTTTCGGTAACATCAATGGTACCGTGTGCAGCGATGTTGGATGAGCACCCAATCGTGACCGAGCTGAGGGATCGGCTGCGAGACGCCACGCGCGACCGCGGCGGGCTCTCCCGGGTAGCCGGAGCGGCCGACATTCACAAGGCGACCCTCTCTCGATTCCTGAGTGGGGATCGATCGATGAGCGTGGATTACCTGGAGGCGCTCGCGAACCACTTTGGGCTTGAAGTGGCGTTGCGGAAGCGGAAGGAACGCTGATGGCGAAGCGACGGACAAAGGACACGGGCAGCCTGTACCAGAAGCGGACCGAGTACCCGATTCCGGATGGCTGGCGGATCCGGTGCGACGAGAAGGGGCGTCGGTACGCGGAGGGCGACCGTGCGTTCAGGGGCTCTCGGCGGTACCCGCTCAACTCTGCGGGGGACAGGGTCCTGGTCCCGGAAGGCGTCTGGATCGCTCAGTGGTACGACCACGCCGGCGCCAAGCACCGGCGTTCGACCCGGACCACGGACAAGGCCCTGGCCTCGCAGATCCTCGCCGGACACGTGAAGGCCGCGACCGAGAGGCGCGAGGGCATCATCGACGTCACCGCCGACGGGTATGCCCGGAATGAGCGTGTGCCCCTGTCCGTGCACGTGGCGGCGTACCTCGCGCATTGCGAGCGGGCCGAGCAAGCCCCCAAGGCCATCAAGGAGAAGCGGCGGCATCTGAACCGGCTGCTGGCCGAGACCGGGGCTGCCCGGCTGTCGCAGCTCACCATCGACGCCTTGGAGCAGAACCTGGGCGCCATGAAGTTGGCCAAGCGATCGGCGAGAACGATCAACTTCCGGAGGCAAACAGCGGTCGCGTTCATGAACTGGGCGAGAAGGACTGGGCGCGTCCTGTCGAATCCGCTGACGATCGTCCCCAAGCTGGACGAGCAGCGTGATCGTCGCCGCGTACGCCGGCCGCTCACCGACGACGAGCTCGCACGCCTGCTCGCCGTGGCTGGGGAACGGGGGCGGGCCGAGTGGTATCTGGCAGCGGCGCTGGCGGGGCTGCGCAAGGGTGATCTGCAACGCTTGACATGGTCGGACGTGGACTTCGAGACTGAAACGCTCACCGTCCGCGAGGGCAAGGCCAAGCGGGTGGACGTGCTCCCGATGCACCCGCAGCTCGCCACCGCCCTGAGGGCACTCCGGGATCGCACTCTCGCGCTCCCTGCGGCCAGAGTGTTCCCGACCACCGTCACGGACGCCACGCGACTCAAGGACTTCCTTCGGGCCGGCCTGGCGCGGGAGGAAGTCGTCCTCGGGCCCGATGGCGAGCCGATCATGGTCGGCAAGCGGAAGCCGCGTCCCAAGACGAAGATCGTCACGACCGACGACGAGGGCCGCGTCATCGACCTCCACGCGCTGCGGACCACCCTGGGCACGATGCTCGCGCGTGCCGGAGTCGCCCCGCAGATCGCCCAGCGGATCATGCGGCACGAGACCTACGAGACGACCCTGCGCCACTACACGATCCTCGGGCTCACCGACACGTCGCGGGCGATGGACGCACTCCCGGGCATTCCCGCCGTCGAGGCCGCCGACCTGGCAACGGGCGCGGACGGGGGTGGGTGTACTTCGGGGTGTATGGGCCGCGATCCGGTTCCAAACGACGCAACTCGACACCCCGGCTTGCGAGATGACCGGCGTGGCGCGCGCCATCGGAAACCACACGATTCCAAGGCGGAACGCGACGAAGTGCAGACCGGAGCAGAATCGTGCGAAGTGGAGCGGACCGGACTCGAACCGGCAACTTCCAGCTTGCAAAGCTGGCACTCTACCAATTGAGTTACCGCCCCATGCTGCGCCCCTCGACTCGGCGGCGGCCGGGGGCACGCTAGTCTAGCGCCCGCCTCGCCCGCCGACCGTCCCGGCCCCCGCCCGTATACTCCCGCTCGATCCGGGTCGGAGCGGCAAGGAGCGCGGCGATGGGGCAGGCGGTGTGGATGGCGGCGGGGAGCGTGGCGTGGGTCGCGGCGGCGGCGCTCGGCGCCGGGGAGGAGCTTGGGACGGGGAGCGCTGTGCGTGATGCGCTGCTCGAGCCGCGGCGCGAGCAGCCCGAGGCGGGGGCGGACGATGCGGCACCGCGGGACCCGCTCTCGGACATCTCGTTCCGCCTTCGCGGCGGGGCGGGGTACATCGCCGAGGCGGACCTCGAGGACGATGGCGGGTCGGTGGCCATCACGCGGCTCGGCTCCTCGCTCGCGATCACGGGACGGCCCGACGAGCGCTCAAGCCTGACGTTCCAGGCAGGGGCCGCGTTCTCGTTCTACGACTTCAGCGATGTCGGAACGCTGATGCCCGGCGGCGTGGAGCCGCTCGACGAGGCGTCGGAGTACGACCTCGGCCTGCTCTATTCCCGTCGGTTCGACGACACGTGGAGCATGTTCGCCGGCGGCACGGTGACGTTCGCGGCCGCGAGCGGGGCCTCGTGGGACGACGCGGTCATGTGGGGCGGCGTCGTCGGGGCCACGTACCAGATCAACGAACGCGTGCGGGTCGGCGTGGGGGTGGGTGTGTCATCGAGGCTCGAGGACGACGTGCGCTTCATCCCCGTGCCCGTCATCGACTGGCAGATCAGCGACAGCTGGCGGCTGCGAACCGTCGATCGCACGATCGACATCCGCGGCCTCGAGCTTGCCTACCAGGCAACGGAAGCGCTCGAGCTGTTCGTGCTCGCGGGCTGGGCATCGCGAGAGTTCCGGCTCGATGACGACGGGGCGAACCCGGGCGGCGTGTTCCGCGAGCAGCGCGTGCCGGTCCTCGGGGGCGTCACCTGGACCTTTGCCCCGCAGGCGAGCCTCGAGGTCGCCGCGGGCGTGGACGCCTGGTCGAGCTACGAGGTGCTCGACTCAGACGGGGACGAGCTGGTTGATGTCGACGCGGATCCGTCGCTGGTTGGCTGGCTGGGGCTGTCGGTGCGGTTCTAGCGGCCGCTCTCGGTCGGGCGCTTCAGGGGTTCGGGGCTCTCGCCGAAGGGCGGCGCCGGGATTGTCTTGGCCGACTTGAGCAAGGGGGGATCCAGTGGTCGGTCCTGCGCCCCGGTCTTCACGGCCTCGAGCGCCAGGATCGTCTCGGCGCCCGCGACCGCCTGCGCGAACGAGCAGTACTGCTTGTCCAGGAACTCCGTGCCGGCGCGGCTGAAGCAGACGAAGACCTGGCCCCCGTTGGTGTTCGGATCGTTGGTCCGGGCCATGGAGAGCACGCCGAAGTCGTGCGGCAGCGTCGATTGCTCGAGGTCGATGAACCGGCCGGGGCCGCCGGTCCCGGTGCCGGTGGGGTCGCCCACCTGCGCCATGAAGGGCTCGCCCGTGGACGGCAGCTTCGGGATGATCCGGTGGAAGATGATGTCGGTGTAGTAGCCCCCCTCGACGAGATCGATGAAGTTGGCCACGGTGTTCGGCGCCTGGTCCGGGCGCATCCGGAATTCGATCTCGCCCACGGAGGTCGTGAAGACGACGTGCCTGTCGGTCCATGCGCGGATGCCCGAGTAGGTCGCCGCGTCGCGCTGGCCCTCCGGGAAGACGACGCCCTGCCGGGGGTCGACGCGGGCCAGATTGGGCGTCAGCATCGGCGCGAGCACGACGGGGGATCCGACCGGCCGATCATCGACCAGCAGCTGCGCGTACATGATCGTCGGGCTCTCGCTCGTCCAGAGGATGGAGAAGAGACCCGCGAGATCGATCTCCCCCGGCGCCGCCGCCGCCGTGGCAACCTCACGCCCGTCCGGCGCATAGAGGGCGATCTCGACCTCGCCGGCCACGCCGGCGGGCAGCTGCGCGGTCATAGGAATGGTGCGGTCGATCCCGTAGTATTCGCGTTCAGGCACGAGCTGCGCTCGCGCGCCCGGAGAGAGCGCGCAGCAGGCCGCGATGAACCCGCCCAGACGCAACGGCGCCGAAAGCCTCGATATGCTCATGGTCGGACTGTAGCCCGGAGACGCCGATCAGGAATTGAAGTCGAGGATCTCCTCGTTCTCCGGGTCGTCCAGCTGCTTCCACAGCTTGTCGAAGGTGTCGTTGGCGGAATCGTAGTCCTCGAGGTACTGGCCGATGCGCCCGAGCGGATCGGGCACCCAGAGCAGCGAGAGGTCGGCGCGGAGCACGTTCAGGCCGACCCGGTGGTTGTAGTCGTCGACCGTGCGCAGACCGTCGGCGCCGATGGCGGCCCGGCTCGGCTCGACGTAGGTGAGCAGGCGCACGCCCGTCGGACCCTGGCCCCGGTAGTGATAGTTCCCGACGAGCTCGCCCCTTCGTTCGAGCCAGCCGTCGGCCAGCTCATCGAAGGCGTAGCTGCCGTGGTGGGAGGGGCAGTAGAAGATCTGCGGCTCGGGGAGGATCTCCGTCGCGTAGAGCAGGCCGAGACCATCCCAGGTGCGCTGCGTGCGCTGGCTCAGCACTCTCGAGAGCCTGAGGGTCATCATGTTCTCGGGGGTGTATTTGTCCTGGTTGCTCCCCTTCTCAACGGTCCGATCGATGAAGATGCTGTAGGGGAGATGATCGCGGTTGCTGTCCGCGTACAGCACCAGCCCCAGGCCGATCTGGCGCAGATTCGAGGTGCAGACGACGCGACGCGAGGACTCACGGACGCGGTCCAATCCCGGGAGCAGCATCGCGATGAGCAGCGCGACCACCGCCATCGTGACGAGCACGTCTATAAGGGTGAATCCACGAGATGGGCGCCGGTCACGCACCGCGGTCTCCCACGTGTCTCACGCGCGGGACCTCAGAGCCTCTGGGATGGGCGGGTGAGGTCCGCGCGGACCACATAAATCCTACCAGAGAATCCCTTCGGATCACAACAAGTTCGCTCGAACAGGGAAGAATTCCCGGAACACCCAAACATATTGCGATCAAATCGGGCGTCGCCCGCAGGAAATCTCCCCTCGGGTCCGGGGATCCATCTCCGTGCCCCCGCGTATGTTAGGGGGAATCGCGTTTTCTCGCGGGGCGTTGCGCCCGGAGGCCACCCAGGCATGGTCGCCAGGCAAGAGCAGGACACCGTCGACCTGGATCTGATGAGACGGGTCGCGGCTGATGATGAGCGCGCGGTCGAGGAGATGTACGACCGCTTCGGCTCACTGGTCTATCGCATGGCCTACCAGGCCATGCCCACCCGCGCCGATGCGGAGGACGCGGTGCAGGAGGTATTTGTTCGACTGTGGAGGACGGCCGATCGCTTCGACCCAAAGCGCGCGGCACTGGTGACATGGGTCATGTTGATCGCTCGACGCCATCTCGTGGACAGGCTCAGGCGAACGAGGGCGCGAATCAGCGCCGGGGCGATCGAGGAGGGCGCCGTCCGGGATGAGCACCGGGAGGCGGCGTCGGTCGGGATCGGGATGGAGCGGGGCGAGCGGTTCGCCCGGGTGATGGAGCGGATCGGCGAATTGCCGGAGCTGCAGCAGAAAGTGGTCACGAGGGCGTATCTCGGAGGCCAAACGCTGCGCCAGATCAGCGAGGAGCTCGACACGCCCCTCGGCACGATCAAGTCCGCCCTCAGCCGCGCGCTGGTGCGCCTCCGTGAGAGAGCAGGCGAGGAGCTTTCGACATGACACATCGTGAACTGCTGGAGCACGCCCTGCTGGACGCGCTCTCGCTCCTGGACGAGGAGGAGCGGGAGGAGTTTGACCTCGCCCTCGCGGCTGCGCCGCCCCACGTCCAGGCGCAGATCAGGCGGGAGCAGACGAGGCTCGTCAAGATGGAGTCGCTCCTCCCCGACGTCTCGCCCCCGGCCTCGCTCCGCGCCCGCGTCCTCGAGGCGGTGCGCGCGGCCATCGCCAGCGAACGCGTGGCCAGCGAGCGCCACTCCGGGCTGATCCTTCACGAGCCCGACGTGATCGCGAGGCTGCCGGCGGTCGCCCACGGGAGGCGCGTCGCGGCGGTGTGGCGCGGCGTGGCGCTCGCCTGCGCCGCGGCGTCCATCGTCCTCGGGGTGGTGACGATGAACCTCCAGGGGCTTGTCGGCGACTTCAACGCGCAGCAGGACCTCCTCCTCGAGGAGATGAAGGAGAAGTTCGGGCCCGAATACCTGCTCGACGCCCTTGTCGACGATGCCACGAAGCGCATCACGCTCGCCTCGACGGCGGGCTCGGCCGGGAGCAACGCTCAGGCGGCCATCTGGTACAACCCGGACTGGCGCACCGCGAAGCTCTTCGGCATCAACCTGCCCGTCGCCAAGGACAACCACTACAAGCTCGTCGTGGTCGACGACGCCGGCCAGACCGTGAGCGTGATCGCCGAGTTCACCTTCCGCGGCAACGGGCTGCTGAACGAGGAGGTCCCCGTGACCGTCGGCCTCTCCGGTGATCGCCTGGCGATTCTCGGGGACGAAGCCGAGGGCTCCGGGAGGATGATCCTCAGCGCTCCTGAGCTGCTCCGCACGCATTGAGCCTCGCGCTCAGGCGGCCTTGCCCGTCGCGGATTCGTTCCGGGAATCGATGATCTGCTGGATCGGATCGGCCCACCGCGCCTCCTCCAGGAGGTGGTCGATCTCCGTCGCGTGCTCGAAGGCCTTCTTCGTCTTGACCATCCGCCGCCAGATGCCGCCCCACAGCAGCGTGGCGAATGCCGCGGCCGCCGCCAGCCCGATCGCCGCACGCTCGGGTCTCTCGTCGGCGATCGGCTCGCTCCCCGCGCGGGAACGCTCGGCGATGATGGTCTGCGCCGAGTCGTTGCGCTTCGGTCGCAGCGAGTTCGCCTCGACCTCCAGCGTGGTCGAGTAAACGTCGAGCATGCGCGCCGTCGGCTCGCGGCCGACGCCGCGCAGCTCGAGGACGAGCTTGCCGGGCTCAGGCGAGGACCAGCTCAGGTCCTGCTCGAGCTTGGTCTTGACGACCGCGGCGCCGCCGAGTTCCTCGAAGCCTCGCTGGCGCATCCGTTCGGCGACCCGGCCGAGCAATTGCGGGTCGAAGAGGAGCTGCTCGTGGAACGACTGCCACGACTCCGGCTCGCCGGGCTCGGGAGTGACGCCGCGGAAGTCCGCCGCCAGCACCGCGTTCGCGGCGTAGCTGGCGGGGAAGAACTGGTTGACGATCGTCCACGACGCGCCCGCCAGCACGACGAGCAGGCTGGTGGCGAAGAACACGACCGCGGCCGCGCTGGTCCTCGCCCGGCCGCCGACGATCTTCCGGTGCGTGCGCTCGACGATCTCCCTCGCCTCGGCCAGCTCGCGCCGGCGCGAGAGCAGCTCGTCGCAGAGCTTGACCCGCTCGGCCAGGACGGACGAGGCCCGATCGAACTGCCGCTGCCGCTCGTCCAGCGCGAGTCGAACCCGCCGAAGGCGGTCGCGACGCAGCCTCCATCGCTCCGCCGCCTCCGGGGAGGCGGCTCGCTTGCCTCGCTTGCCGCTCGCGCGGGCCGAGGCGAGGTCCTGCTTTGCCCGCTCCAGCTCCGCGCGGAGCTTCACGATCTCGGCGCCCTGGTCACCTCCGCCGGCGAGCTGCTCGTCGCGCTCGGCCAGCGCCGCCTGGAGCGCCTCGAGCTGCTCGGCCGCCTCGTCCAGCTTCGCGTGCAGCGACGAAAGGTCCCGCTGCTTCTCCTCGGCGATCGCGCCGGCCTGTTCGGCCTGGGCGCGGAACGTGTCACGCTCGCGCTCGATAGCCGCCAGCTGCTCCTGCAACGCCCGCAGCTGCTCGATGGCGGCCGCGCTTTCCCCGGCGCTCGCGCCGAGCTGCTCCATGCGCAGCCCGGCCTCGTGCAGCTTTGCCTCGAAGCTCGCCCGCTCGGATGCGAGCTGCTCTTCATGTCGGGCCGCGACGGCTTGAGCCTCCTCCCCGGCCCTGGCCGCGGCATCCAGAGCGGCGGTGCAGTCCGCGCGGAGCCGCTCCGCTTCGGCGCGGGTCTCCTCGAGCAGGCCGGAGAGCTCTGATATCCGGCCGGCGGCCGACTCCTCACCGCTCTGCAGCGCCGCGGCGTCCCGCCTCGCCTCTTCCAGGGCGGTGGAGATCTCCCACACGCGTGTCTCGAGCTCCGTGACCTTTGAGGCCAGGATCGCCGCGTTCTGGGCGGACTCGCCCGCCTCCGCGGTCCGCTCGGCGAGGCGCTCGCCGGCATGGGCCAGGGCCGACTCGAGCCGGGTTCGCTCTGCCTCGACCTCCGCGAGACGCTGATCGCGGGAGGACAACGCGGCCCGCGCTTCCTCGGCGTCGCTCGCGCTCCTCTCTCGCGCCTCCCGGAGTTCGGACTCGAGAGAGCTGACCCGTGCGAGGAGCTCCTGGCCGGCGCTCGCGGCGGCCTCCGCCTCACTCCGCCAGCGGTCGGCATCGGCGCTCGTGTCAGAAAGCTGGGCCGCGATCTGCTGGGCGCGCGCCTGGAGCTTCTCGAAGGCCGCGCGCAGCTCCCCCTCGGCGGCCCTCGCCCGCGCGAGTTCCTCGTGCAGGGCCGACGCCTCGTTCAGGGCCGCCTCGAGCCGCGCGCGCTCCGCCCGCTCGCGCTGGAGCTCCTCCTCGCATTCGGCCTTCTCCCGGGCCAGCCGACGACCGGCTTCCACGGCCTCGTCCCGCTCGGCGCCGAGCGCCTCGATGTGCGAGGCGTCCAGCCCGCGAACGCCCGAGATCTCACCCTGGAGGGCGTCGATGCGCCCGCTCGCCTCAGCCAGGGCCGCCGCGAGCCGGTCCCTCTCGGCCACCAGCGTCCGCTCGCTGGCGTCTCGCTCGGCCAGCTCCGCCTTGTACCGGGCCTCGGCCTCCGCACGCTCGGCCCGGGCCTGCTTGAGGCGGGCCAGGGTCTGCTCGACCTCGGCCAGTGCCCGCAGCACGGCCTCGTTGCCGGGCTTCCCGCGCGCTGGAGACGCCCGTGCCGGAGGCCCCACCTGATCCCCATTGGGGCTCTTGCTTGCCTCGTCGCGAGCCGCCATCACGCCTCCGGAACACACAGCGGCCGCCGGCCCGCACCGGCGTGGCTGCTCGCAGGTGTATCGACCGGCAGGAGGGGCGGCTAAACCTGCCCGTCCGGGAACGTGCGCAGCATTGCTCAAGACCATGAATACCCGACCGTTCGAGACGGTATACTCCCACACCGGAGGGTCCGGGGAAGGTATAAGGAGTCGCCGCATGCTGTCGATTTCAGTGGTGAAGTCCCTGTTGGTCGTCGGCGGCCTGGCCGTCGTGGGAATGGGCGGATACAACCTCGCCAGCACCGGGTGCCCCCTCGGCAGCTGCTCGACATCCGCACAAAAAACGAACATCACTGCGGCCGCTGATCGCGACAGCGCGGCCGGCTGCCCGATGGGCGGGTGCTCAGACTCAGCCGACGCCGCGGTCGTCCTGACCGCCTCGCCCGCCGACGCCTCCGCGGCATGCGAGAGCGAGGGCAGCGACCACTGCGCGATGGCCAAGCCGGTTGCGGCCTCCGGGTGCCCGATGGCGGGCGCGGGCCATTGCGAGGACATGGATCCGGACGCGTGCCCGCCGGACTGCCAGATGGACTGCGAGACGAACTGCCCGCATGACGCGCCGGCCGATCAGGTCGCCGAGACCGGGACGCCCGTCGTCGAGAACGGGAAGGGCTGAGCCGCCCCACCGATTGACGTTCCTTCCAGGGGGCCCCGCACAGATCTGCGGGGCTCCTTGTGTTTGGGGGGGTGCTGCTACAAGAGGGCCGCCGTATGGCAACGTTCCTGTTCAAGACCGAGCCGAGCGAGTACAGCTGGGAAGACCTGCGTCGCGAGAAGCGCACAGCGTGGACGGGGGTGAGCAACGCGGCTGCGCAGAAGCACCTGCGCTCGGTCGCCACGGGAGACGAGGTCCTGCTCTACCACACGGGCGACGAGAGGCGCGTCGTGGGTCTGGCCAAGGTCGTGAAGGGACCGTACCCCGACCCCGAGAACCCGGATCGGACCGCCGCCAGGGATCCCAAGTCCACGCTCGTGGACATCGCCCCTGTCCGCGGCGCGACCAGCGAAGGGGCGACGCTCGCGGCGATCCGCCAGGACGGTCGATTCGCGGGCTTCGCGCTCGTGACGCAGAGCCGGCTCAGCGTCATGCCCGTCCCGCCGGAGCTTGACAAGGCGCTGAGGGAGCTTGCGGGCCTCTGAGCGGCCCCCTCACAGGTGTCTTCGCCGCTGGTAGGCCGTATCGGCCGCGTCCAGATCCCCGAACGCGGGCACGGGCGAGCTGTCGTTGAAGTAGTGGAGAATCCAGTCGAGGCGTCCCGTCTCGAAGAGGCGGGTGAACATGTCCACCGCCTCCGGGGCATAGCGCGTCCCGGCGTCTTGCTTGAGCTCGATGATGGCCCGGCGTGCGGCGTCCTCGCCGACGTCGCTCCGATAAGGCCGCACGCTCGTCAACGCGTCGAACGAGTCGATCACCGCGAAGTACCTCGCCGCCACGGGGATGCGCTCGCCGGCGTAGCCGTACGGGTAGCCGAGCCCGTCCCACCGCTCGTGGTGGAACCGGATGAGGTCCAGGACGATGGGGTCCTCGACTTCCAGCGAGACCATGCGCGCGAATCCCGTCACCGGGTGCTGCTTGATGACCTCGAACTCGGACGCCGTGAGTTTGGCCGGCTTGGTGAGGATCTCACGGGGGATGTCGAGCTTTCCGACGTCGTGGAGGGCCGCGGCGTGCGTCAGCTCGCGCATCAGCCCCCGGTCGATGCCCGCCTCCTCCGCCACCGCGCGCGTGTAGAGGACGACCCGCCAGGTGTGCGCGGCCGTGGACATGTCCTTGCCCTCGATCGCGCGAACAAGCTGCTCCACTCGTGCCCGCTCCACTGGCGCCTCCGGACCAGAGACCACCGCCTCCGGCGCACGCCCACGGTACAGGGCAGCGGAGCCCGCCCGCAAGGGGCCTCTGCCCATCACTCGATGCGGGTGGCCGGGTCGAGCTCCGTCTCCGGGGGTCGCGGATCCATGGACTCGAGGGCCCGGCGCACGATCGACGAGACCACCCAGTTGCGGTACCACTTACTGTCCGCCGGGACGACGTACCAAGGGGCGTGGTCCGTCGAGCAGCGTGAGAGCGCCTCCTCGTACGCGACCATGTAGTCCCCCCACCGCTTGCGCTCGTCGAGGTCGCCGTGGGACCACTTCCATCGCTTGGCCGGGTCATCGACGCGGGCCTGCAGCCTTTCCCGCTGCTCCTCCCTGGAGATGTGCAGGAAGAACTTGAGGATGGTGGCGCCGCTCCGCGCGAGCAGCCGCTCAAACCCGTTGATCTCCTCGTAGCGCCCCGACCAGACGTCCCGCTCCACCAGGCCGTGGACGCGCACGACCAGAACGTCCTCGTAGTGCGACCGGTTGAACACGACGATGCGTCCGCGGGCAGGAGCATGCGCGTGCACCCGCCAGAGGAAGTCGTGCGCCAGCTCCGGGGGTGTCGGCTGCTTGAAGCCCACGACCCCCACGCCCTGCGGGTTCAGCGGGCCGAAGACGTGCCGGATCACGCCGTCCTTGCCCGAGGTGTCCATGCCCTGGAGGACCACCAGGATCGAGCGCTTCCCCTCCGCCCACAACCGCTCCTGCAGGCCCTGCAGAGCCGCGACGTTCCGGCTGTGGAGCGTCTCTGCGGCCGCGCGTTCCTGCTCCCCCGGCCCCGACAGCCCCGGGGTGGCCCCCGCGTCGATGCTCTGCAGGTCCACGCGTGAGCCTGGGGCGACGAGATGGATCTCGCTGGGGTGCATGTCTCAGGGTAACCGCCCCTCGCACCCCCCGACCATACGCTGCTGGGGGAAAGGAGCCGGCCATGCCCAAGGCGACGCTGCACACGCTCGACGAGCTGTCCCAGGACCACCCCATGCCGCGGATCGCCCGCCGCCGGGTGATCGGAGAGCGGATGATGATCTCGGAGGTCGTTCTCTCCCAGGGGTTCGAGGTCCCGGTGCATCATCATGAGAACGAGCAATTCGTGGTCATGCTCCGCGGGCACGCCGCCTTCGAGATCGTCGAGGATGGGACGTCGAGAACGGTGGAGCTGCGCGGCGGCCAGGTGCTCACGCTGCCCCCGAACGTGCCGCACGGGTGCCGCGCGATCGAGGAGTGCCTGATCCTCGACCTCTTCAGCCCGGTCAGTGGGACGACCGGGGTGGACCGGGGCGGTTCTCGCTAGAGCGCCCTCACCAGCAGGAGTGTCTGATCGTCGGCGCGGGGGCCGATGGCCTCGACGCGGGCGATGACGGCCTCGAGGAGCGCGGGGAGTGGGCATTCACCGATCTCGACAAGCGTGCGCTCGAAGCCCGCTAGGCCGAGCTGGCGCCCATCGGTCCCGGCCACCTCCGTCAATCCATCGGTGATGAGGACGAGGAGGTCGCCGGGCTCGCAGCGCGCCTCGCGGATCGGGAACTCCTGGCCGGCGACGACTCCGAGGGGGAGCGACTCGTTCTCCAGGCGTGCGATCGAGCCGTCTCGCGCGCGCACGAGGAGGATCGGCAGATGCCCCGCGAGGGCGTAGCGAACCCGGCCGCCGGGCTCGGCCCGGATCGCGGCGAAGGTGACGAAGGTGCCGGGGTCGGTGAGGTCGGCGAGAACGTCGTTGACCTCGGCGAGCACGCGCGAGGGGTCGGCGCCCGAGCGTCGGGCCGTGTGGATGGCTGCCTTGGTCATCGCCATGACAACCCCGGAGCGCACGCCGTGCCCGGTGACGTCTCCGAGGTAGAGGTCCATCGCATCCGGCCCGCCGAGGACGTCGATCAGGTCGCCGCCGACCTCGGTGCTCGTGATCGATCGGCCGTACGCGTGGTAGCCGTGCTTCACGACGTCGATCGGGGGGACGAGCTGGGCGTGGATCTGCTGGGCCAGCGCGAGCTCCGTGCGCTCGCGGATGCTGCGCTTGCCCTCGGTGTTGATGAACAGCACGAAGAGCGTGTACCCGGCGACGATGAGCGCCAGCGCGGCAAAGCCGGGGGCGTTGAAGCCCGCCGCCACCGGCCAGACCGATCCGGGTGCGAGCCCCGCGAACCCGAAGACCGTGAGGGCCTGCAATCCCAGAGCGCCGGCCAGGAACCACATGTTCCGGGTGAACGCCATGGCCCACAACATGCCGATGAGCCCCGAGGCGGCGAGCGCGAACAGCACCGCCGAAGGCTCCGGCTCCCGCAGGCGCGCCGGGAGCACCATCGCCGGGGCGAAGACGCAGAACACGGCCCCGAAGAAGAGGAACTTGCCCCGGAGCGGGATCATGGACCAGAAGACGTCGCGGTCGCGGCGGGAGGCCATGGCGGGGAATGTACACGACCTGCGCCTCTGTCCGGGTGGGGCGCGCTACCCGGGAGAAGGAGCCGCGACCCACCCCTGGGAGCGGGCGCGCGGGATCCGGTCGATTCTCCTGTAGAATGCCCGCCGAGGAGAGCACCATGCCACACAGCGAGTTGTTCGGGCGGGCGGCGAGGTTGATGAGGGTGGGCGAGTGGGCCGAGGCGAGGGGGATCTCCTCGGCTGAGGCGTTGCGCGAGGCGAACGAGGCAGACGGGCGGTTGGTCGGCCGACGCGGATTCCTCGGCGCGGCGGCGTATGGCGCGGCGGTGCTCTCCCTCCCGGGGCGGACGCTCGCCGGCACGCGCGCCGGGCCGCGGATCGCGATCGTCGGGGGCGGGTTGGCCGGCCTTGCCTGCGCCGACGCGCTGCGGGCCAAGGGGTACGCCGCGACGATCTACGAAGCGTCCGTCCGCGTGGGCGGGCGGTGCTTCTCGCTCCGCGGATTCTTCCCGGGCCAGGTGGCCGAGCGCGGGGGCGAGTTCATCGACACGACGCACCACGCGATGCGCTCGTACGCGGTCGAGTTCGGGCTTGCGCGCGAGGACGCGAGGAGGGTCGACGGGGAGGTGCTGTACCACTTCGGCGGCACGCTCTGGGACGAGGAGGCGGTGGTCGAGGAGTACCGCCGGCTCGTGCCGCGGATCAGGCACGACACCAAGACGCTCTCGAAGGAGCCCACGTTCTTCTCTCACACGCCCGAGGACGAAGCCCTCGACGCGGTGAGCCTGCGGGATTGGCTGGCGACGCGGGCCGCCGACCTGCCGCTGATCCGCGCGGTGCTCGACGAGGCGTACGTCGCCGAGTACGGCCTGGAGTCGGACGAGCAGTCCTGCCTGAACATGCTGCTGTTCCTGCACGCGGACCGGCGGCGCAAGTTCGCGCCGTTCGGTGTCTTCAGCGACGAGCGCTTCCATCTCGTGGGGGGCAACGACGCGATCGCGCAGAACATCGCCGCGCGGCTGCCGGGACCCATCGTGCTCGGCGACCCGCTCGTCGGCATGGGGCTCCGGGGCGACGGGAGCTACGAGCTGCGCTTCGCCAGCGGGCGGGTGGATCTCGCCGACTTCGTCGTGATGACGCTGCCCTCCTCCGTGCTGCGTACGCTGGAGCTCGACGCGAGCCTCGGGCTTTCGGCGGACAAAGTTCGAGCGATCCAGACGCTCGGCTACGGCACGAACGCCAAGACGATGGTCGGGTTCCAGGGCCGGCCGTGGGAAGCCGTCGGCGGCAACGGCTCGTTCTACTCCGACAAGCCGCACGTGCAGACCACCTGGGAGACGAATCCGAGTCTCGCGGGCCAGACATCGGTGCTGACCGACTACGCGGGCGGCGATCGGGGCGTCGCGATCGGCTCGCTCCCGCTCCAGGAGCAGGTCGGGCGTTTCTTGAGTGACTTCGACGGCATCGTGCCCGGCGCGGCCGCCGCCGCGCTGCGCACCGGCAACGGGGACGTGCTCGCCTTCCGCGAGCACTGGCCGTCGAACCCGCTCTCACGCGGCGGGTACACGTGCTATCTGCCCGGCCAGTTCACGGGGATCGCCGGCCTCGAGGGGCAAGCGGCAGGCAGGCTGAAGTTTGCGGGAGAGCACGCGGACTCGTTCTACTCGTGGCAGGGCTTCATGGAGGGGGCGTGCCTGTCGGGATTCAGGGCCGCGGGCGAGGTGCTGGCGGAGATCAAGCACTGGCATTAGGGTCGGGCACCGGCGCCGCGATCGAGCTCAATGTACGGTCAACGGGATCCGCTCGCGACCGCCGGCGGCTCGCAGCGCATGGAGCCGCAGCGGTCGTATCAGCTCCTTCGCGGTCAGCATCCGGCACGCCAGTCATCCAAATACGCAGCGACATCGCGCGTATCGATCACGTGGTTGTGGTCCCAGTCGGCCAGTGGATCGTGCCAACCCCAGGCGTTCAGGAACAGCAGAAGGTCGCGCGTATCCAGACGCCCATCCCCGTCGAGGTCCGCTGGGCAGAAACCGAGCGTCAGGCCCAGGCTCCGCAGTCCCGCACCCGCGATGCCCACGGTCCCCGCAGTCAGCGCCGGCACGTCACACTGGCCGAAGTCGTTGTCGCCCCACGCGGCGACCGACCCGTCCGCCCTCAGGCCCAGGCTGTGATAGAAGCCCGCGGCCGCCGCCACGTATCCGGAGTTGCCATCCGGCACGTCGCACTGCCCGGACGAATTGCTCCCCCACGCGACGATTGAGCCGTCAAACCTCACACCCAGACTGTGGAGTCCCCCGGCAGCAACCCCCACGAATCCCACGTTCGGCTCGGGCACGTCGCACTGCCCCGAGGAGTTGTACCCCCACGCGGCGATCGAGCCGTCGGACCTCAGACCGACGCAGTGGTAGCCGCCGGACGCGATCGCCACGAAGCCGGCATTGGGTGGAGGCACGTTGTGCTGGCCGTGCTTGTTGCTTCCCCAGACGACGATGCTGCCGTCCGACTTCAGCGCGAGGCTGTGATCGAAGCCGGCCCCGACTGCGATGATGCTCGTGGCCGACCCGGGCACGTCGCACTGACGCGATTCATTCCATCCCCACGCGGCCACGGATCCGTCGGCCCGCAGGCCCAGGCTGTGGAACACGCCCGCCGCGGCGCCGACGAACCCGCTGTTCGGCTCGGGCACGTCGCACTCGCGATAGCTGTTGGGGCCCCACGCGGCGATGACGCCGTTGGCTCGCACGCCTAGCGTGTGATACAGGCCACCCGCGATCGCGCGGAACGCGGCGTTGGGCGCGGGCGCGTTGCGCTGGCCGTACGCATTGTATCCCCACGTCTCGAGGCTCCCATCGGCCTTTAAAGCCAAGCCGTGATACCAGCCGGTCGCGATCGACACGAACCCGGTGTTCGGCTCGGGCGGGTTGCACTGGCCAACGCTGTTGTTGCCCCACGCTGCAATCGAGCCGTCGGCCCGCAAGCCCACGCTGTGCGTCGAGCCCGCCTCGACATCCACGAATCCGGTGTTGGGCGGCGGCACGTCGCACTGCTCGTAGGCGTTGTCCCCCCAGGCGACGATCGAGCCGTCCGACTTGAGACCCAGGCTGTGTTCGCTCCCCGCCGCCACGGCCACGAAACCGCTGTTCGGCACCGGAACGTCGCACTGATGCCGGAAGTTCAAGCCCCACGCGACGATCGAGCCGTCAGTCTTGAGACCCAAGCTATGCGCACCTCCGGCCGCGACGGCGATGAAGTCGGTGTTCGGCTTCGGCACCTCGCATTGGTGAGCCCAGTTACTCCCCCATGCAACGATGGAGCCGTCGGACTTGACTGCCAGACTGTGCGCGCTGCCGGCCGCAAGGGCCACGAACCCGCTGTTCGGGGCCGGAACATCGCACTGGCCGGCGGTGTTGGACCCCCATGCCACAAGCGAACCGTCTTCCCGCAAGGCGAGGGTGTGAGACCAGCCGCCATCGACTGCGACGAATCCGGTGTTCGGCTCCGGAACATCACACTGTTGTGAGTCATTCCACCCCCACGCGATGATCGAGCCATCGGGCCGCAGACCGAAGCTGTGATTCCCGCCGCACGCGAGCTTCGCCAGGCCCGCCAGCTCGCTCTGCGTCACGACCACCTGCTGGCCCCAGCCGGCGATCGAGCCGGTCGTCTGACACGAGGCTCCAGGGGCCAACCACATGCACGCTGTCAGGACAGCCAGCGCCCACGTCTTGAGCCGCCTCATAAGGAGTGCTCCTCTCACATGAGGGGCGCTCCCGTCGCGAATTGGCGGCGAGAAAACGCCTCCAGCCGCGCGCTCGGGGGGCGCTGCTGCACGAGTCCCGCGCCAGCCGCTCCGAAGCTTCCGGGCAGGCGGCTCAGCGGCGCCGTTGAGCGACATCAAAAGCATACAGGACTGAAATGGGGACAATCAACTGCGCCGGCCGACTCACGGCATTTCAGCCGCCGATCTCGGCCCGGTTCATTCGCTGGGCCTCGATCGTGCTCAGCACGTCCGCCTGATGGTCGGCGTGGTAGCTCGACCGGACGAGGGGACCGCTCTCGACGACCTTGAACCCGCGCCGGAGGCCCTCTTCCTTGAACCTCGCGAACTGCTCGGGGGTCACCCACCGGTCGATGGGCAGGTGGTTGCGCGTGGGCTGGAGGTATTGGCCGATCGTCAGGATGTCGCAGGGGTCGCCGGGGCTCGGCCCCTGGTGGCTCGCGGTCGCCGCGAGCACCTCGTCGACGAGCGCGAGCACCTCGTCGTCGCGCTCGCCGATCCCGACCATGATTCCGGTTTTGGCGATCGTCCCCTGCTCCTTCACCCTCCGGAGCAGCTCGATCGACCGGTCGTACTTCGCCGACGGGCGCACCGCGGGGTACATCCGGCGCACGCACTCGATGTTGTGCGCGATGATGTGCGGCTGCGCGTCGATCACCATCTGAAGCGCCGGCCAGTTGCCCTCGAAATCGGGGATGAGCACCTCGATCGACATGCCGGGGCAGGCGTCGCGCGCCCGCAGGATCGTCTCGGCCCAGATCCCCGCCCCGCCGTCGGGCAGCTCGTCGCGGTCCACGCTCGTGATCACGATGTGCTTGATGCCGGCCGCCTCGTGCATCAGCTTGAGGCTCTCGGCCACCCGGCGCGGCTCGTCCTTGTCGAGGACGGGCGGGCGCCCGGTCTTCACGTTGCAGAAGCCGCAGGCGCGGGTGCAGGTGTCCCCGAGGATCATGATGGTCGCGACGCCCCGGGCCCAGCACTCCCCCATGTTGGGGCAGGAGGCCTCCTGGCAGACCGTGAAGAGCTTGTGCTCCTCCATGATCGCCTTGGTGCGCTGGTAGCCCGGTCCGGCCGGTACCTTCGCCTTGAGCCACGGGGGCTTGCGCTTGATGGCCAGGTTGTGCGGCGAGTCGGCCCCGTTGTTGAGGACCATCGACGTGAGGCTGACGAGCGGGCGATCCACCCGCTTCATCGGGTCGCCGCCCGGGGGCTTGGGGTGGCGCGGACCCGTGGGGGGTATGGTCGGTGTGGCGGCGGCCATGCCGCGAACTCTAGGGACGCCGCCCCCGCCGTCGGTCTGGAGCCGGGCGCACTCGACCCCGACTCGTGTCCGAAAAGTGCGTGACCGCGTTCAACCGACCCCTCGCGGGCGGTCGATCCATCGTCGAAGACGGCGGGGTCGCCCGTACAGACCTTGGCCGCTCCCCAGATTGACACCGACTGGGGTTCTGCTAGCGTTCCAGACTCGAACCGAACTCGCAGTCCGAGCGTCTTTGCTGAACTGTGTGAGAGAGCGGAGCCCCAGGCTCCGAGCCGACCGCCGGGTGAAGGAGTCCAGCCTTGGCATCTATGAAGAGCGAGAGCAGCAGCGCATTGTCCGCCCTCCGAATCCCGACGCCCGGCCGCGTACTCCACCTCGCCGCCGCCGCTGGACTGGCGTGCCTGCTCACCGGGTGCGGCACGGACGTGGACTCCTTCCTCGATCCCAGCGTCGTGGGCCGCTGGGAGCCCACCCCCACGGCGACGCCCATCATCGAGCGGATCGCGGCCATCGAGGGGCCGGCGGACGAGTTCGTGGAGCACGACTCGATCCGGCCCGACGACCTGCGTCCCGAAGCCTCGGACTACCGCATCTCCCCGGGCGATCAGCTCGAGGTCAGGATCTGGGACATCATCACGCCCGGCATGGTCGAGAGCTATCCGCTTCTGGTGGATACCCGCGGCAACGTCACGATCCCGCAGCTCGGAGAGATCTCGGTCACGGGGCTGACGGCCGAGCAGGTGCGGGCCAAGATCGCCGAATCGACGGCCAAGTTTGTCCGCAACCCCCTCGTGCAGGTGACCGTCGTCCAGAGCCGCAAGCAGACGTTCACCATCCTGGGAGCCGTCGGCGCGTCCGGTCAGTACTTCATCCCGTCCCCCGACTACCGGCTCCTGGAGGCGCTCACGACGGCGGGCGGCGTCGCCGAGACCGTGCCGCATGCCTACGTCATCCGGCAGATCCCGCTCGAGGCCCAGTCCACCGAGCAAGGCGAAGGGGGCGGAGCGGGGACCGGCGGCCAGGACGGTCAGGGCCTGATCGACCTCCTGGATGACCTGACGGGCGACGGCGGCGGCTCACCCGGCATCGTCGGGGCCGGGATCCCGGCCTGGCAGCCCGACCAGCCCGCGGTCGACCTCGTCGAGGGCGACGGCCAGGCCGAGCGGGGCCAGCCCGCCGACGCCGCGCAGGGCACCTCGGCGTGGATCTTCGTGAACGGCCAGTGGGTCCGGGCGGCACGGTCGGATTCCGGCGTCGAGGGGCAGGACTCGGCGGAGCTGATCGTGACCCAGCGGGTGATCCGGGTCCCGATCAAGCCGCTCCTGGCGGGCGACGCCCGCTACAACCTCATCATCCGTCCGGGAGACGTCATCCGCGTGCCCCCGGCCGAGCAGGGGTACATCTACCTGAGCGGGCACGTGCTCCGGCCGGGCTCCTACAACCTGCCCCCGGTCGGGCCCTACACGCTGCGCCGGGCGATCGTCAGCGCCGGAGACCTCGCGCCGGACGCGATCCCCGAGCGCTGCGACCTCACCCGCATGGTGGGCGACAACCGCCAGGCCACCATCATGCTCAACTACCGCGCGATCGTCGAGGGCACCCAGCCCGACGTCGTGCTCAGGGCCAACGACATCATCAACGTCGGCACCAACTTCTGGGCGTACCCCCTCGCGGTCATCCGCGGCGGGTTCCGCACGACGTACGGCTTCGGCTTCCTGATGGACCGGAACTTCGGCAACGATGTCTTCGGCGCTCCGCCCTCCAACCTGCAGGGGCGCTGACAGCCCCTGGATCTGAGGCGGGGGCCGCGGCAGTGACTCGCCGACCGGGCCAGCGGTTCGCAGCGGCACCCCGGACGACCGGGGCCGTCTGAACATGCCTTCATCCCAGGTCGTAGGGGCATGGTGCGGGGGCCGGGAATGGGCGAGAGATGACCACGCAGAGCGTCGCCATCAAGCCGCGAGAGCCAATCACCGCCGGGAGCGGCGGGCTCGGGCCGTCGCTGAGCGCCGTCGCGCTCGGGGCCCTCGTGGCGCTCTACTGGGGGTGGTTGGCCCGCCAGGGGCACATGAGCGCCAAGTACATCGAGGACTGGGGTCACTCCTTCGTGATCCCCCTGCTCTCGGCGTACATGGTCTGGAGGCAGCGGCACCGTCTCGCGTCGCTCTCGACCCGCGCGTTCTGGCCCGGCTTGGCGCTCGTTCCGCTCGGCATCGCCTGCTACGTCTTCTTCATGCTGGCCGTCCCTAACCACATGCTCCAGGGCGCGGCCATGATCTGCACGCTCTTCGGCGCGCTGCTCACGGCCTTCGGCCCGGGCGTCATGAGGATCGCCGCGGTGCCGGTGCTCTTCCTGGCCTTCGCGGTGACGATCTCCGAACGGGTGATGATCGAGCTGACCTTCCCCCTGCAGCTTCTGGCGAGCAAGGGCGCGTGGATCATGCTCAACATCATCGGCCCGCTCCTGGGCTACACCGTGGATCTTGACGGCAACACGCTGACGATGATCACCTCGGACGGGCGAGAGCTGCCGCCGCTCAACGTGGCCGAGGCGTGCAGCGGCATGCGGATGCTCGTCGCGTTCTTCGCCCTCTCGGCGGCGGTGGCGATGCTGGGATGCCGGGAGTGGTGGCAGCGCGTGGCGGTCGTGATCCTGGCGGCGCCGGTCGCGCTCCTCATGAACGTCGTCCGCGTCGCGACGCTGGGCCTGCTCAGCCTCATCGACCCCGACCTCGCGCATGGTGACGCGCACATGGTCGTCGGGACAATCCTGCTTGTCCCCTCGCTGGCCCTGTTCATGGGCGTCGTCTGGGCGCTCAAGCGCGCCGTCCCCGACTCGGCCTCCGGCAGCGACGCGGCGCCCTCCGGAACGCCGATGCGCTGGCCCCGCCTCGGCGGCTCGAGCCTCGCGGCCATGGGCGCCATGGGGCTCACGCTCGCCGCCGCGGCCGGGGGCGTGCACACGATCGTCCCGATGCTCGGGCTGCATCTCAAGAAGGAAGCCATCTATCCGGAGAGCGGGCTGGCGCTCACCTCGCTCCCGGAGAAGACCGCCTCCTGGGAGAAGGTGCTCGATCGGCAGGAGGCGGCGGAGGTCGAGGAGCAGCTGGGAACGGAGAACTATCTCACCCGCCTGTACCGCGAGCGCAACCCCGCCGACCCGTCGCGCCCGAACCTGATCGAGCTCCACGTCGCGTACTACACCGGGATGATCGACACGGTCCCGCACGTGCCGGAGCGGTGCTTCGTGGGCGGCGGGCTCCAGATGGGCCAGAGCCCGGTGAGCCTGCCCCTCCCGCTGAGCTCCTCGGCGTGGGTGAAGGACCCGGACGTGCCGGAGGCGCTGGGCCCGATCTACCGCGTCCGCACCGCCGGCGGGCAGCGCGTGCGCCTCCCGCGGGAGCCGGAGTCGATCCGGATCCGGGCCAGCGAGTACGAACTCGGACAGAACACGAGGCTCTACGCAGGCTACTTCTTCATCGCCAACGGCGGGCACACCGACAGCGCCAACGGCGTCCGCCTGCTGGCGTTCAAGCTCGAGGACGACTACGCGTACTACCTCAAGGTCCAGTTCAACTCCTCGACCGTCGGCTCGGTCGAGGAGCTGGCCGCGCTCTCCGCGAGCCTGCTCGGGGAGATCTTCGGCGAGCTCATGCACTGCGTCCCCGACTGGATCGACGTTCAGACGGGCGCATATCCGCCGGACAATCCGCTCCGCGGCGCCGCCGCCGAGCCGTCCTAGACTGCCGCCCCCTCGCGACCCCCGCCCGCGGGAAGGAACCGATCATGGCATCTCGCGTGAACGTGAAGTTCGTCGTCCTGCTCTCGACCGTGCTCGTCGTCGTGGCGGGCGGCGCCTCGGCCCTGGCCCTCATGGTGCTGCTCAAGTCCGCCGAGGACCTGGTCGCGCGCGGTGATGCGCTCATGGCCGAGGGCGAGCACAAGGCCGCCGAGCTCTTCTACTCCAAGGCCGTCCACAAGGACCCCTACAACTCCGAGTACCTGCTTAAGTGGCGCGACTCGCTCCACAGCTGGACCCCGGAGACCGACAGCGAGTACCGAACCGAGTTCCGCGCCACCTACATGCCCCTCCATAGACAGCTCGCGATCTCCGACAACCGGATCCACTCGGAGTATCAGCTCGAGCACGTTCAGCTCTTCGCCAAGGCGATCGGCTTCGGGGGCTTCGATCGCGGTTCCTACGAGGGGCTCGCTGCCGAGTGCGACGGGTACATCCAGCATCTGGAGACCGTGCGACCCGACGATCCCAACATCCCCAAGCTCCGGCGCGAGCGCGGGCTCGCCTGGACCAGGATCGCCTCCCAGCAGTTCGAGCTGACGCCCGAGCAGATGACCCGCGCGGAGGCCGACCTCACCTCGGCGCTCGAGGCCGACCCGGCCGATATCGACGCGCTGGAGGCGATGATCGTTCTCAGGAGTTCGGCCGCGGAACGCGCTCGCCAGCTGGGCCGGCGCACAGAGGCCACCGACCTCGAGAACGGCGCTCGCCAGCTCATCGACAGCTTCATCGCGGCCAACGGGGCCGACACCGTCCCGGGGGCGCAGGCGCTCATCCTCAAGACCCGCGACACTCTGATTGAGCAGCGGTCCGCCGCGGCCGCGCGGCTGGGCTCGGCGGTCCTCCCCGAGCTCGAGCGCATCGCCGAGGCCCATCGGGCCCAGACGCAGCAGATCGCCGACACGCTTCTCGAGGCCGACCCGCAGGCGCTGAGCGCGCGAGTCGTGTCACGGCTGCAGTCGCTCGAATCCATGACCGACGCGTCGGGCGCCATGGACGCATCCCTTCGGCTGGCCGACCGGGCTCTCGGAGCCCATCCCGCAGACCCCGAGCTGATCCTCGCGAAGGCCCGGCTCCTGGCGGGCCGAGGCGAGCATGACGGAGCGATCAGCACGCTCGAGACGCTCATCCGAGCCCCGCGCCGGACCATCGGCATCGAGGGGATGAGCGAGATCGTGTACAAGACCTTCGCGGCGGTGGACCACACCGATTACGCCATCGACGCCGCCATGGCCGCCGGCGCCGACGAGCAGGCCCGGACCGCGTGGATCCAGCGGGCGAAGGCGTCCCGCGAGCAGCTCACCCAGATGATCTCGGAGAGCGCCCCCAAGGTGCAGTTCTTTGACGCGAAACTGGCCCTGCTTGAGGGGGACGCGTACACCGCGCAGCAGAAGATCGACCAGTTCAACCAGGCGATGAACAACAAGGATACGGAGGGCCTCTGGCTCGCCGCCGACATCGCCAACAGGCTGAACCAGCTGGGCAACGCCCAGATCGCGCTCGAGAGGCTGATCGAGCTCGAGCCGACGCAGTCCGCGCCGCACATCGCCCTCGCCACGGTGCTCGTGCAGCTCAACCGCCTCGAAGCGGCGAGGGACCACTACCTCATCGCCCAGAAGGCCCGCCCGGAGGACCAGCGCCTGCTCGAGCAGATCCGGGCCGTCGAGATCCAGCTCGGCATGAGGAAGTCCGACGACCCCATCGAGGCCGTGATCATCGACGCCCAGCTGCTCGCCACGGGCAGCGAGCGCCAGATCCCCGATGTCGCCGCGGCGGTCGAGGTGCTGCGCCAGGGGCTCAACAAGCACGGCCCCCACCGCCGGCTCTACGCGTACATGGCCCGCCTGCTGCTCAACCAGTCCAACCACGACGCCGCCGCGCAGATCACCGAGGAAGGCCTCCGGCACTTCCCCGACGACCCCGAGCTCAAGCAGTACAACCTCGCCGCAACCGGCTCGCTCGAGGACCGGATCGCCTTCATCCAACAGTCCGACAGGCCTGAGCTCGAGAAGCAGCTCTCCATGTTCTCCATCTACGCGGCGGCCGGGCGCACCGAGGATGCCGAACGGGCCCTCGAAGCAGCGGAGCGGCTCGACCCCTCGAACTCCCTCGTGATCGAGGTGCAGTTCAACCGGGCGTTCGAGGCACGCGACCTGGAGAAAGCGCGCCGGCTCGCCGATCGGGCGAAGGCGGCCGACCTCGATCGGCTGGGCGGCCTCAGCTACAGGGCTCGCGTGCTCATGCTGGAAGGCAGGGAGGCGGACGCCCTCGCGGCCCTGGGCGAGGTCGTCCGGAGGAGCCCCAACAACGCGTCGCACTGGCGCGCACTGGCGGGCATGCAGCTTGAGGTCGGCCGTGCCCTCGACGCGATCCAGTCCTTCCAGCGTGCGCTCGAGATCCGACCCCAGGACCTCGGCATCATCAACCAGTACTGCCGCGCGCTCATCATGCTCAACCGCCCCAACGAGGCGCTCGAGCTCGCCCGCCGGAGCGAGGTCTACGGACGCAACAGCCCCGAGTTCATGGAGATCCTGCTCGGGCTTGAGGCGTCGGTGGGGAACAAGCAGGGAGCCCGCGACCGGCGCGAACGCATCCTCCAGATCCGTCCCGACGACGTGGTCAACCGGCTGGGACTGGGCAACCTGTATGTCTCGCTGGGACAGTGGGACCAGGCCCGCGCGCTCATCGACGAGACTCGCGCGAAGTTCGGCGAGAGCCTCCCGCTCACCGAGCTCGATGCCCGCTGGCACGCGGAGAGAAACGACCTCGAGAGCGCCCGACGCGTCTTCGCAGCCGCCATCGCCCGCGCGCACCCCGACGCCAGGCTGCCGATCTACACCGGGCTGGCGCAGTTCATGATCAGGCGGGGGCACACCGCACCGGGAATCGTCGCCCTCGAGCAGGCCGCACGCCACCAGGCCGGGGGGGACCACTCGATCGACACCGTGCTGGGGGACGCGCTCATGCAGGCCGGGCGTCAAGGCGAGGCTCTCGCTGTCTACAGGCGCATCCTCACTGACGGCGACGACGAGGACTTCTCGATCACCAAGCGGGCCGTCGAGGCCGCCGTGCGCGTCGATCGACTCTCGGAGGCGGAGAGGCTGCTCGCCACCATCCCGAACGCAGAGGCGGACGTGACGGCCGTCCTCCTCCGCTCCGACATCGTCCTCGCC
This sequence comes from uncultured Phycisphaeraceae bacterium, assembly GCA_964435785.1. GTDB lineage: Bacteria > Planctomycetota > Phycisphaerae > Phycisphaerales > UBA1924 > PNC22. The sequence goes on from CAYTAH010000010.1 coordinate 63,732, forward strand.
CGCGGCGACGGGCGCAGCGCCCGGGCCATGCTCGACTCCGCCGTCGAGAAATGGCCCGACGACTACCGAGTCTGGCTCAAGCGGGCCGAGGCGGAGGCGCTCACCGATGATCTCCTCCCCGACGCCCTCGCCGACGTCGAGCACGCGGCCAAGCTCCGTCCGGACATCGCAGACACCCACCGACAGCGCGCCTCACTGCTCATCCGGCTCGGGCGTCACGACGAGGCGATCGAAGCCCTCAGAGAGACCGTCCGGCTCCGGCCGAATCTCGAGGAGCTGCGCTACTCGTTGCTGCTCATCCTCGTGGAGCGCGGGAGGGAGACCGAAGCCCTCTCCCTCGCGAACGAGTGGTTCGCGCTCCGCCCCCGCGACGTGAACCTGCGCTCCCGCGTCGCCGAGACCTTCGTGCAGGTCGGCAAGCCCGCCCTGGCGATCAGCATCTACCAGGAGGCCATGGCGATCGAGCAGCAGCCCGAGATGGTCCTTCGCCTCGCCGAGCTGCTGCTCCAGGCCGACCCGCCGAGGCTCGCCGACGCCGAGCGCGTCCTCAACGGCGCGAGGACGGTCGTCGCCGCCTCGCCGCCCCTGCTCATGGCCCGCGCCGCCGTGCTCGCACGCACCAGCCGCATGGAGGCCGCCAACAACGACAGCATCGCGGCGTACCGCCTCATCGGGCGCGACGCCGAGTCGATGGACCGCTGGTACGGGCTCCTCGTCGCCGCCTACCCCGACGCGCAATCTCTGCTGACCTTCCTCCGGTTGTTCGGGCAACAGCCCGACGCCGCGGAGTGGGCCGCGCTGTTCACGTCTCGCGTCCTCCTCCAGCAGCCGCAGACCGCCGCCCAGGGGCTGGCCCAGCTCGAGGCGCTCATCCCGCAGACCCGCAACCCGCAGGTCCGCTACGCCGCGCTCCGCCGCCTCTCGGGGCACCGCTATGGCACGGGCGATTTCGAGGGCGCGCTCGACATCTGGCGCCAGGTGCTCGAGCTCCGGCCCGAGGATTGGATGGTCGAGAACAACATCGCCTACACCCTCGCGATCGATCTCAACCGGCCCGAGGACGCGCTCCCCTACGCGACTTCCGCATCCAAACACAGTCCGAATAGTGCCGAGGCGCACGACACGCTCGGCGCGGTTTATCTGGCCCTCGATCGCCCGGCCGAGGCGATCGCCCCGCTCGAGGCGGCGGTGAGCGCCGCCCGCACGCCGGACGCCGGGGCCCGCTACCGCGTCCGGCTCGCCCTCGCACGCCTGGAGAGCGGCGACCGGACCGGCGCAGAGGACCTGGTCTCCCAGGTCCAAGGCTGGCTGGACAGAGGGGGCCAACTCGACGATCAGTATGGAGCGCTCCTTGAGCGTGTCCGCCAGGGGCTCCAAGAGTGACCACCACCGCCGGTTCGAACGAGCCGGAGCCGGGCCGCGTACCACGAGCCACACGACGCCGCGAGGGCGATGAACAGGGATCCCGAAGATGACCACCGCAACCCCCGTGAAGACCGCCCCGTCCCTCCCGGCCCGGCCCGGCATCGCGACGCCCGGCGCGGGGCCGGCGGCCCCGAGCATCGACGTCGTCAAGACGCTCAAGAAATACATGTGGCTGCTCATCGCCGCCGCCGTCATCGGCGCGGTGATCGGCGCCGTCGCCCACGTGGTCCTGCTCCGTCTGTATCCGCTCTACCAGGCCAACGTCCTGTTCCAGGTGCTCCCGCCCCAGACTTCGCTCGACGAGGCGGCCATCACCTCGCGCGACGAGGACGAGCAGGAGCGATTCGCCCAGACGCAGGTCGCGCTGATGAAGTCCGACGGCGTGATCCAGCGCGTCGTGACCGACCCCCGCCTCCAGACCATCGGCGGAGGCTGGTCGCAGAAGTGGATGGAGGGCGGCCGATTCCAGTCCGCGGAGGCCGCCGAATGGCTGTACGACCACCTCAACGCGAGGGTCATCCCCAACACCGACTACCTCGAGATGAGCCTGCGCTGGACCAATCCGCCCGAGGTGACGAACATCGTCGGCCTGGTGCGTGAGACCTACATGAACATCGTGCGGGAGCAGAGCTCCGCCCGCGACCTGCCCCAGCGAACCCAGCTCGAGAAGTCGATCCGCGAGCTGGAGACCGCATATCGGGACAAGCAGAACGAGCGGGACCAGATCCTCAGGACCGAGGAGATCGACTCCATCGAGCAGCGGTACGCCGCCGACAACCAGGCGCTCCTCACGGTCATCGGAACCCTCCACGGCGTCCGCAGCTCGATCGAGAGCGCCAAGACGCAGCTGGCCCGCTACGAGCAGGATCTCAACGCCCGCGGGGGCCCCACGTACTCGGACGAGCTGCGGAACGTGGTCGAGAACGACCCGCTCATCCGCGGCATCCACCAGACCATCGCCTCGCTCGAGGCCCAGCGGTCGGCGCTGCAGATCCAGTACGGGCCCGATCATCGCCAGATGATCTCGATGCAGAACATGATCGATTCGTGGAAGGTCCGGATCGACCAGGAGCGCGAGCGTCTTCTCCGCAAGACGTTCGACGCCACGCTCGACGGCCTCCGCAACATGATCTCGGTGCTCGCCGCCCAGGAGGCCGACCTGACCGCCGAGCAGGAGCGCCTGGTCAAGCGCCTCATCGATCTCACCAAGACGATGGTCAAGGTGAAGGACCTCGAGATCGAGATCGCGGGCATCCTCGACAGCAAGAAGGACCTCGAGGTCGCGCTCAAGAGCATGGTCGGCGTGGCGCAGCTGGAGACCTCCAGCCGCGTGTTCGAGCTCCAGCGCGAGCGCGTTCCCGACAAGCCCGTCTTCCCCAACATCCTGCTGATGGTCCCGGCGGGCGTCGTGCTGTTCCTCGGCATGACGGCGAGCCTGGTCTTCCTCCGTGAGATGCTCGACCAGCGCGTGAAGGGCCCCGGCGATGTCGCGATCATTCCCCGCACCCGCGTCCTGGGCTTCGTCCCGGATGCCTCCGAAGACTCGGCGACCGCCGCCGACCAGGTCTCCCGCGCCTTCCGCACCGCCTCGAGGGGCGTGGTCGCCGAGAGCTATCGCCAGCTGCGCGCGCCCGTCCTCAAGCGCGTCGAGCTCGCCGGTCACAAGACCCTCATGGTGGTCTCCGGCCTGCCGGCGTCGGGCGCCTCGAGCGTCGTGAGCAACCTCGCCGAGGCCTGCGCCGCCTCCGATCGGCGCGTCCTCGTCATCGACGCCAACTTCCGGCGCCCCGCCCAGCACAAGCTCTTCGGGTCCGGCGATGCCCCGGGGCTCTCCGACGTGCTCGCCGGCGAGAGCACGCTCAGGGCCGCGGCCCAGCCCACCAACTCGCCCAACCTGAGCATCCTCCCGGCCGGCTCGGCCCGCAACCGCGTCGTCGAGCGCTTTGCCACCGACGCCTTCTCCGAGGTTCTCGCCGCCGCGGGCGCCGAGTACGACCTCGTCCTCATCGACGCGCCGCCCGCGATCGTCGCCGGCGACGCGATGACCATCGCGAACAAGTGCGACGCCTCGATCCTCGTCGTCAAGGCCTACGCCGAGAAGCGCGGCCTGGTCTCACGCATCCGCAACGAGCTCGCCGACGCAAAGGCCGAGTTCCTCGGAGTCGTCGTCAACGGCGTCCGCGCCTCCGCCGGCGGCTACCTCCGCGGCAATATCCGTGCCTCGCAGAGCTACGCGAGCGAGTCCGCCTGATCACCCCCGCGGGGGACGAGCGCGCCGTGTGAGCACGAGAGAGCCATCCAGCAACACCCGCACGACCGGCCCCGCGAGGGGCCGGCGTCGTGCGCTCGTCACGGGCGGCGCCGGCTTCATCGGCTCCCACCTCACGGACCTGCTCCTCTCCCGCGGCGACGAGGTCACGGTCGTCGACGACCTCTCGACCGGCCGCCGCTCCAACCTCCGCCTCCACGATCGCCTCACCGTCATCGGCGCCCGCGTGGGCGACGCCCTTCCCTCGCTCCGCGCCGACGCCCCACCCTTCGACGAGATCTACCACCTCGCCGCGGCCGTCGGCGTGCAGCTGGTCATGGACGCCCCGATCGATGCGATCGAGACCAACGTCCTCGAGACCATCGCGCTGCTCCGCTTCGCCGCCGAGAGCGTCCCCCAGCCGCCCACGCTCATCGCCTCCAGCTCCGAGGTGTATGGAAAGGGCGCCCGCAACCCGTTCGCCGAAGAGGACGACGTCGTCTACGGCCCGACGACGATCGCCCGATGGTCCTACGGAATGAGCAAGGCCATCGATGAGCACCTCGCGCTCGCCCACCACCGGCGAACCGGGCTCCCCGTCGTCGTCGCCAGGTTCTTCAACACCGTCGGCCCGCGGCAGGTCGGCCAGTACGGCATGGTGCTCCCCCGCTTCGTGAGCGCCGCACTCGCCGACGCCCCCATCACCGTCCACGGCACCGGCGCCCAGACCCGTTGCTTCTGCGATGTCCGGGACGTCGCGGAGGCCCTCCCCCGCCTGCTCTCCGAGCCCCGCTGCGCCGGGCGTGTCTTCAACCTGGGTTCCGACGAGGAGATCACCATCCTCGCGCTCGCCCGCACGGTGATCGAGACGCTGGGCTCGCGCTCCACCATCCGCACCGTCCCCTACGATCAGGCGTTCCCGCCGGGCTTCGAGGACCTGCCCCGCCGACGCCCCGAGCTTTCCCGGATTCGCGAGGCCATCGGCTTCGCCCCGAGGCGCCCGCTGGAGCAGACAATCCGCGACGTCGCCGCCGCCTTGGAGGCCGATCGGGCCGGGGAGGTGCGCGCATGATCCCCGCGACTCCGCAGCACGGCGCCGCCCTCGAGCACCAGATCGAAAGCCTCGGACGCGGCATCGAGCGGCTCGACGAGCAGTACCGCTCACTCGCCCAGACCGCGGGCCTGGAGGGCGGCGAGAGGCTCTCTCGCCTCGATGTCTTCCACGGCTACATCGGCGTCTTCGTCGTCGCGTTCGTCGTGACGCTTCTCGCGACGCCGATCATGCGTCGCCTCGCGGTCTCGCACGGGATCATCGACCGCCCCGACGAGCTGCGGAAGGTCCACAAGCTGCCGATCGCGTACCTCGGCGGGGCCGCGGTCTTCCTCGGGCTCGTCGCCGGCATCCTTCTGAGCTACGTGGGGCTCATCTTCCCCGATCTGGGCTTTGTGGGCTGGCACCGCACGGTGCACCTCACCCTCACCGGCGACCATCTCCCTGTCCCGCCATCGGTCCTGCTCGGCATGACCGTCATCATGCTCGTCGGCCTCATCGACGACGTGGTCGGCATCGAGCCCCGGCTCAAGATCGCCGGCCAGCTCTTCGCCGCCGCCGCCCTGGCATTCGACAACGTCGGCGTCCAGGTCGCCCGCGGCGTGCTCTCCCCCACCCTCGGCGAGTGGCTCAACAACCGCGACCTGATCTTCCTCATACCCACCGGCATCTCCATACCCCTCGTGACCAATGTCAGCGCCGGGGAGCCCTATCTCCAGCTCGACCTCGTCTACTGGACGGGCACCGTCATCATCGCCATCTTCGTGCTCGGCGCCTGCAACGCGTCCAACCTCATCGACGGCCTCGACGGGCTGCTCTCGGGCGTCACCGGCATCTGCGCCGCGGCCCTGCTCATCATCGCCCTCTCGCTCGCCGTCGCCGACGACGGCCCCCGCGACGCCCAGCGTGTCGTCCTCTGCATGGCCCTGCTCGGCGCGTGCCTCGGCTTCCTGCCCCACAACTTCAACCCCGCCACGATCTTCCTCGGCGACTGTGGCTCGCTGCTCCTCGGCTTCACCACCATCGTGATCGTGCTGACGCTCGGCGACACCGGCAAGACCCACCTCGTCCTCGCGGGCATGACCATCTACGCCATCCCGATCATGGACACGTGCCTGGCCATCGTCCGGCGCAAGATGGCGGGCAAGCGCCTCAGCGACCCGGACTCCGACCACCTGCACCACATGCTCAAACGCTCCCTGGGGGTCAAGGGGGCCGTCTTCACCCTCTACGGGATCGGCATCCTCTTCGGCGCGCTCGGCGTGATCATGAGCCTCTGGAAAGCCCGCGTCACCTTCGCCCTCGCGGGCATCTTCATCGCCTACATCGCCGTGATCTCCATCAAGAGCGCGCGGCGAAAGCAGATCGAGGAGGCCGCCGCGACCCGCAAGCGCGGAGGCGGAGGCCCGCTCGCCCCGGCGCCCCGGCGCGATCCCGACACGCCGACACCGGCTGCGGTCAAGCCCGAGGAGACCGTCTCTCACGCCTGAACCCCCTGCGGCGCTCCCCTCCGTATACTGCCCCCGCATGGAGGCAACGAGCCACAATCGCCCCCGCATCTGCGCCCTGATGAACCAAAAGGGGGGCGTCGGCAAGACCACGACAGCGGTCAACCTGGCGGCCGCCGCGGCCCAGCGCGGCCGGCGGGTGCTGCTCGTGGACATGGACCCCCAAGCCCACGCCACCCTCCACCTGGGCATCGATCCCGGCGCAGTCGAGCACTCCGTCTACCCGCTCCTCCTCGACCCGGAGGCCGGCCCCGAGCACGCCGTCGTGGAGGTCGAGCGCGGCCTGTGGGTCCTCCCCGCCGAGACCGATCTCGCCGCCGCCGAGACCGAGCTCACCAGCGCCCCAAACCGCCACCACCGCCTGCTCCGAGTGCTCCGCCGGCTCGCCCCCCGTTTCGATCTCGTGCTCATCGACTGCCCGCCATCGCTGGGCCTGCTCACCATCAACGCCCTCGCCGCCGCCGACGAGGTGCTCATCCCGATGCAGGCCCACTTCCTCGCCCTCCAGGGCGTCGGCAAGCTCCTGGAGACGGTGCGCCTGCTGACGGCGTCGATCAACCCCTCCCTCCGCGTGCGCGGAGCCATCCTCTGCATGCACGACGCGCAGACGACGCACACCCAGGAGGTCGTGGCGGACCTCGACGCGTTCTTCGAGCAGCAGCGGGCCTCCGGCCTGCCCTGGGCGGACGCCGTCGTCTTCCGGCCCCATGTCCGGCGCAACATCAAGCTCGCCGAGAGCCCCAGCTTCGGCCAGAGCATCTTCCGCTACGCCCCCGACGCCGCGGGCGCCAAGGACTACCTTGAGCTGGCCGATGCGGTTTTCCCGGCCGAGCCCGTCGCCGATCGCGCCGACGCACGCGTCAGCCCCGCAGAGCCGGGCACCGAGCCCGACCTGCCCGAGATCGCCGTGCTCCCCCGGGAATCCCGCGGCGCGGAGGTCGCGGATTGATCCGAGCCTGGTGGGATTCTCTCGCCGCCCGACGCGCGGCCTTCGTCCTCTACGCCCTGGCGCTCGTCACGCTCACGCACTGGCCCCGCCTCGCGATCGCATCCCCGGGCGCGATCCGGCTCGACATCTTCATCCACGCCGGGGTGTTCGGGCTGTGGTGCGTGCTCCTGGCCATGTGCGGCTTCTTCGGCGAGCCCCTGGGACACCGGAACCTCGTGGTCTCCGCCGCGCTCGCGCTGGCCTACGCCCTTGTGGACGAGCTGACACAGGGCATCCCCGGCCTGGGACGGACCGTCGACGGCGCCGACCTGGTGGCCAACGGCACGGGTATCCTCCTCGCACTGGCCGGCCTCTGGGTCGTGGCGGCGCTCCGTACTCCGCGGGCCGAAGCCCCATAACCGGCGCGGGCGGCAGAAGCGTCGCGTCTCGGATCCCGCACATGTTCCGATGCCCGGACAGCCTGCACCACCCATCCCGCTCAGCCGATACCGCTCCTGCGTCGGACCGAGGTGCAGCCACAGAGCGGCGGGAGACACTGCATGAGCGGGCATGAGGGTGACCATCGCGGCTTCCATGGCCCCAAGTGCTGGGTGCTGACGGCGTGCGCCGGACTCGTGCTGGGAGCGATCGTCAGCTTCCTCGCGCCCGCCAGCTACGAGGCGCACGACCCGGCGGCGGGGCGGACCACCGCGCACGAGCACGAGGGGCCGAGCACGGTCGAGGCCTCCGACATCGGGCACGGGTCGGGCGCCGCCGACGGCGAGCTGCCGGCGCCCATCACCCTTGCCGACGCCTCCGACGAATCGATCCCGCCCGTCATGCCGGCCGGCGAGACTCCCGCCCACGAGGAGCCCCAAGGCGACGCCGGGGTGGACCGCGACGGAACGGCATCGCACGACCCGCACGGCCCGGCGCCGACGATCCCGCTCTGGCTCGTCGTCCCGTTCGGGCTGCTGCTGCTCAGCATCGCCGTCATGCCCTTCATCAACGAGCGGCTCTGGCACCGTCACTACCCGGACTTCGCGCTGCTCCTCGGCGGGCTCATCGTCGGGTACTACTTCCTCGCCTTCGGCCGCCCCGGGTACCTGCCCGGCGAGAGCTACGGCCAGTACAAGATGATGCACACCGCGCTCGAGTACTACTCCTTCATCGCCCTGATCGGCGGGCTCTACGTCGCCTCGGGCGGCGTGCTCATCGACGTGCGCGGGCGCGGCGGGCCGCTGGTCAATACCGCGCTGCTCGCCGTCGGCGCCGTCATCGCCAACATCATGGGCACCACGGGCGCCTCCGTGCTGCTGATCAGGCCCTTCCTCCGCATCAACAAGGGGCGCCTCAGGCCGATCCACGTCGTGCTCTTCATCTTCATCGTCTCCAACTGCGGCGGGGCGCTCACGCCGATCGGAGACCCCCCGCTCTATCTCGGCTATCTCAAGGGCATCCCCTTCACCTGGACGATCGTGCACCTCTGGCCCATGTGGGCGGCCTGCATCGCCATGCTCCTGGGCATCTTCTTCGCGATCGACACGTTCATCGCACGGTCGCACCCGTTCGAGGGCGCCGACACCGCTCCCTCCGACCCCCGGGGCGTTCGCGTCAGAGGCGTCTCCGGCATGATCGGCCTCGCGCTGATCATCGCCGGCGTCTTCATCGACCCGCTCCTCAAGAAGCACGCCGACGTCGAGGGCTTCCCGGTCGGACCGACGTTCCAGATCCTCGTCGCGGGCGCCGCCTACGCGCTCGCCGACCGCAGCATCCACGCCGCCAACGACTTCAGCTTCGGGCCGGTGAAGGAAGTGGGACTGCTCTTCGTGGGGATTTTCGCGACCATGGCCCCCGCGCTGGGGTATCTCGCGTCCCACGGCGACGCCCTGGGCCTCAACACGCCCAGCGCGTTCTACGTCGGCACCGGGGCCCTCTCCGCGGTCCTCGACAACGCGCCGACGTACCTCAACTTCCTCCAGGTCTCCTTCGGCGATCAGGAAATCAACGCGGAGACCGTGCACGCATACCTCGCCACCGAGGCCGGGATCGCCTCGCTCATCGCCATCTCTCTGGGCGCGGTCTTCTTCGGCGCGATGACCTACATCGGCAACGGGCCCAACTTCATGGTCCGCGCCATCGCCGAGGCCTCCGGCCTCCGCATGCCCTCCTTCTTCGGGTACGTGCTGCGTTCGGTCCTGCTGCTCCTCCCCGTGCTCGTGGCAATCTGGGCAATGTTCATCCTCTGATCGAGCGCGCCGGGAGCCGCGGCGGTGCCGCGGGACTCGGTCCACTCTTCGCGCTCTCTGTGCGCGCTCCGGGGACTCCCCGACTGGACTCGGCGGCGCCGCACGGCCACAATGCCCGCGGCGGCTCGCCCGCCAACGGATTGGTCGAGAGTCCAACGAGAGATCAGGAGAGTCACCATGCGGACAATCGCCGCCCTTGCCGCCGTCGCGGGCATCGCTGCCGCGACCAGCGCGGACGTCGTCATCAGCGAGATCCTCGGGAGCACCTCCGGCACCGACTGGGAGTACGTCGAGATCGTCAACCTCGGCGCCGCGCCGGTGGACATCACCGGCTGGACCCTCGAGCTGTGGGACAGCGACGCCGGCTCCGGCTTCGGCGGGGCCGATGGCTCCTCGCCCTACGCCTTCGGCGGCGTCACGCTCAACCCCGGCGACACATACGTCATCGGCAACGGGCTGGCGATGAGCGGCTACCCGCAGCCGCCCTACCGCTTCGACCAGGCGTGGGCCGACAACTCCGTCGAGAACAGCTCCTACACCGCCATCCTCGCCGACGCCGGCAGCAACGTGATGGACTCGGTCTTCGTCACCGACGGCGGCGACGGCGACGCCGCGAACCGCGCTGGCACGATCTTCTCTCCCAACATGACCGTCGGGCCAGACGGCACGTTCCTCCCCGCCGGCTTCGCCCGCACCGACGCGCTCGGCGGGCACGTCTTCCTGTACTTCGACACCGCCATGCTCGCCGACGGCACCATCGAGGGAGGCACCCCCGGCATCAACCAGATCCCGGCGCCCGGCGCGCTCGCGATGCTCGGCATCGGCGCGCTCGCGGCGACCCGGCGCCGGCGCTGATCCCATCCAAAGGCTGCGCCCGCAGCGCGGCCCGCTCGCACGAGCGGGCCGCGTTCGTGACGGGGCCGCTCACCCGCTCAATCGGCGATGCGCAGCAGGCGCGGGATGTCGTGGAGGTCTACGTTCCCGCCGCTGATCACCACGCCCACGCGGGTGCCCTTCAGCTCGTCGCGCAAGCGGATCGCGCCCGCGGCCGCGAGGGCGCCGGTGGGCTCGACCACGACGCGGAGGCGCTCCATGAGCAGCGCCATCGCCGAGGCGATCTCCCGCTCGCTCACGGTCGTCATCCTGTCCACGTGCGACTTCACGAGCGCGAAGGTGTAGCGGCCGAGGTAGGGCGTGCGCGCGCCGTCGGCGATCGTCGGCGGGTTGCGCACGGTCCGCAGCACACCGTCGCGGAAGCTCCGCGTCGCGTCGTCGGCAAGCTCGGGCTCGACGCCCACAACCCGGCAGCCGGGCGAAAGGCTCTTCGCCGCCACCGCGCACCCCGAGAGCAGCCCCCCGCCGCCGCACGGGGTGAGCAGCCAGTCGAGCTCCCCCACTTCCTCGAGCAGCTCGAGCGCCACCGTGCCCTGGCCGGCGATCACGTGCGGATGGTCGTAGGGCGGGACGATCGTCAGGGCGCGCTCCCCGGCGATCCTCCCCCCGAGTTCCTCGCGCACGGTCGTGCCGTGGTCGTAGACGACGACCTCGCTGCCCGCCGGAGCGCCGGCGAGATATGCGCGAGTGGCCTCCAGCTTCACCCGCGGGGCGTTGTCGGGCATGACGATGACCGCCGGGATCTCCAGCAGCGAGGCCGCGAGGGCGACCGCCTGGGCGTGATTCCCGCTCGAATACGTGAGCACGCCCCGGCGCCGCTCCTTCGCCCCGAGCTGCGCCAGCGCGTTGTACGCCCCGCGGAACTTGAAGGCCCCCACCCGCTGCAGGTTCTCGCACTTGACGAAGACGCTCGCGCCAACGGCGTCGTCGAGGCTGCGCGAGGTCATCACCGGCGTCCGTCTCGCCACACCGCGCAGCCGCGCCGCCGCCGCGTGAATGTCCCCCGGCGCAACCGCGCCGGCCAGCGACAGGTCAGGGGCTGAGCCTTCGACGTGTGCCATGGCGTCAACCATAGCATGCCTCGCGCTCGCACCATGTCGCGAGAACGGGCTGGATAACGATGGCGACCCGACGATCGCGGGCAGCCTGCATCCGTCGCGCTGCAAAGCCGACGACCCGGGGGTGTGCCGGCGCGATGGGCCGATGATGCGCAGGCCCGGCGTGCGCGGGTCAGCGACGACGCCGCGTGCTGCACAGCAAACCGAGCCCCATAAGGGCGCCGGTCCCGGGCGCGGGGATCGTGCCGACCCACAGCCACGCGCTTTCCGGGCCGTCGGTGGCCGTTCCCGTGACATAGATCGTGCCGCCGTCCACGAACACATCGGTGGCCCAAGAGAGGTAGTACTGCGGCGGCAACAGGGTGTGCAGGTCAACGAAGCTGGCCGGGTCGTCGCTCAGCCAGATCCCCGCGTGGTCGAAACCGAACGCCGCGGCCCCGACGTGCATCGACCCGTCGGTGCCGTACAGCTCGGAGGCGATCGACCCGGGCGGGCTCAGGTCCACGAGGCTGTCGGCGCTGCCCCGCCACAGCGCGGCGCGCCGGTTCTGGAAGGGATACCTGAAGTTGCCAACCTGCACACCCGGCGCCATCGCGTTGACTGACGAATCGGTGGCCCCCTGCGGCGCGAGGTTCACCACGCTCTCGGCGCTCCCCGACCAGATCACCGCCTCGGTCTGGCCGCCGCCGGGAAGTGTCGCCCATCCACCCTGCAGCGTTCCATCCGTCGCGAACGCCCTGGACTGGTTGCTCCCTACAGGATTGAGGTCGATGAAGGACTCCGCCGTGCCCCGCCACAAGGCAGCGTGCAGTTGGCCCGACTGGGTGTGTGTCGCCATGCCTGCCTGCATCCCTTCCGAGACAGCGAATGCTTCCGACGCCCTATAGCCATCGGGGTTCAGGTCCACCGCGCTCTCCGGCGTCCCTCGCCACATCGCGGCGTGATACACATTAGCCGCCGGAGCGAGTTGGCCGACCTGAGCACTCGCGTCCATGCCGTTGAGCACGCCACCCAGAGCCCACGACGGCGTGAGGTCGCTCCACGAGTCAGCCGAACCGTTCCAAAGCACCGGCCTCACGTTGTCGCCGCTGAACTTCACTGTGCCGCCTTGGAGCGACCCTGATACCGCATTGGCGTGCGAGAACGAGGCCCCACCCGGGTGGAGCGGGACAGCGGTCCACTGATACTGCCCGCACGCCGCGCCGGTCAACGCGGCCGTAGCACTCGCGGCCCGATAAATGATGGTGCGCATGCGCATTGCGGATTGCTCCGGAGAATGCTGGAGAATTGGCCATGCTCAATGTACCACAGAACCTGGGCACTTCAAGGCCAGACGTAGCGCGGAGGTGACTGCGCCGCGGATAGGCGCCCGTCTGCGTCGCCCAGCGCGTCCGTCCTCGGGTGCCGCTCGACAGGTGTGAGCGCAATCGATTCGGCACCGGAAATCCGCCGTTGTGCCGAACGTGACCGATGGCGCACATGCAAGTAGATCATTCGCCACATCGAAGATCGCGCCGCGTGCGCAATCGCTTGTGCCGTCCGGTTGTGCGCGCGCGTTTCTCGACGAACGGGGAAAGCCACAGGCTTCGAGTCGTGAGCCGGGTCCGCTTGACCGGCGGCGCAGCGAAAGGTAGCGTCCAGCGTGCTGCTCGGAGACCCGCACGCCTTTGGTCTCCATCCGGCGCGCCTCTCCGCCGCCCAGGAAATACCACGCGGCCGCACGCGAGCGCAACGAGCAGCGCCACGAACACCTGTACACGCACTGTGTGCACATCGTGTGGTGCACACGAGGAGCTGTCTCATGGAAAGGCATTCCTGCATGGCCGTCTCGGTTCTTCTCTGCGCCGGAGCCGCCGTTGCACAGACCGTGTACCCGCCGCTGCGGATCAACCCGCGCTTGCCCGGCGACGAAGCGCCGTACTACAACACCGCGGTCGCCTCGGTGCACGGCAGCCGCTCGCCGCTGCTCGAGGTGGTGGCGGCAACGACGCGGATCGATTCGCCGACTGAGGTCTTCTACGCGATCAGCCACAACAATGGCCTCACCTACCCATACACGGGCACGCTGGCGCTCCCGCCCGGGAGCGACCAGGCTGCCATGGCGTACCCCACCGCGCACATGAGCTACGCCGGCGGGGTTCGGCGCTTCTGGCTGGGCGCGAGCGGCACCAAGAGCGACGGCACGACGGGCGTCTACCTCGCGTGGCGCCTGCTGCAGAGCACGGTCTTCGATGACGCTTGGATCACTATCGAACACACGATCAACGACCCTCCGATCGATAGGCCGCTCCTTTCGTCCCGCCTCGCCATGACGAACCTCTTCGCCTCGTTCGTCGAGGACTTGAGCGGGTGCTGCATCAACTGCTACGCCGAGCAGCCGTCGGCCTTCATGATGTACTCCGCCGACCTGGGGCAGAGCTGGACCGACAAACAGGTCAAGCCACCGGTCCAACCCACCTTCTGCGACTACCGCGGGCGCGGTCCGGTGCTCGTGGAGCGTACCTCTGGGGGCGTCGCCGTCGTCGCCGCCGACGTGGACGTCGGCGCGTTCGGCGGTCCGCCTCACTGGCTCAACAACGAGGGGCGACCGTTCGCGACATGGTCGCAAGATCTCGGAGTCACGTGGACGCAGAACCCGGTGAGGATCGGCCAAGGGGCGCTGCCCGAGATCGAGGCGCCCGAGGCGGGCGACGCCATCGCGATCGACGGCGGGGCCCTGCTGCCGTACGCGGGCATCAAGCGCAATCTCGAGTCCCCGGATGAGGTCTACGTGCTCTTCGCCGCCAAGTCGAGCCCCGGATCGAGCAACCTCGACCTGTATATTGCGTGGAGCCGCGACGCTGGCGCCAGCTTCGTCAACTCCGACATCCTCCACCTGACCGAATTGATGCTCCACGGCGTGAGCGGGGACAACGATGGCCCGGACCAGATCCCCGCCGGACTCGCCGTTGACTCCTGCGGCGGCCTCCACATCTCCTGGTACGACACCATCCGCAACGAGCCGGGCGCGCCCGAGGTGGTGCTCGACGTGTACTGGGCATTCATCGACGAGTTCGGCACGCCCAACCAGACGATGGAAACCGCGCGTCTCACGAGCACGCCCTTCTCCGCCGGCACGATGGCCAGCCCGACCTACCTCGGCGAGCGGCAGTCGCTGACCACGGCGCAGCGCGGCAATCTCGGCCTGTGGGTCTATCCCTGCTACGCGATGGTCGAGGACGGACTCGTCAACAGCTACGTCTCCCGCGTGAAGACCTTCCACGCTTGCGTCGCCCCGAATCCGGAATTGCTCGATGCGGATCCCAACGGCCTGCTCGAACCGCAGGACCTCACGCAGTACACCGGCGACTGGCTCGCCGAATGGCCCAACGCGGACATGGACTACGACGGCGACATCGACGCCGACGACTACCAGACCTACCTCGACGCCTACAACTCCTTCGACAAGTGAAACTCCGGCCTTGCGCTGCTGCGAGGCTCACGCAAAAGCCCCCGCCCGGATTCCCGAGCGGGGGCCTCGATTGCAAACTCCGTAGGAGTTGACTTCGATGCGGGCTGCACCAACGGCACACCCGTCGGCTGCCGCTTAGCGGCGCAGCCCTCTCGTACAGTCACACTTGTTCACTGGATCACCTCCTTCAGAAAGAGCCGTCCCAGCCGTCGCGGCCTGTACCAAGCCGCCGCCGGTCTCTTCCCCCCCGGGCCGTCGCCCGGGGCCCATCGCCCGGGGGCACACGCCCCCGGTCGTCGCCGCCTCCGGCGCCTGCTCCCCGCGGGTTCTCCGCGGCTCGCCCGACGCCTCGCGCGGCGATGCCCGTATTGTCGTCAATTGATACGGAAGAGCAAGAGCTTTGTTCCCCCAAAGCGGCCGGCGCAGCCGCCGCATCCCGCCTAATCCTCAAATTCCTCGAACGCGCCCTTCGCCGCCTGCTCGTCGAGATACTTCTGGAAATCCCCCATCTTGTAGCTCACGAAGCAGAAGACGTGGTGCAGCGTGAGCCACTCGAGGTCGGTCGGGTCCTCGTCGAGGTCCTTGCGCAGGCGGTTGAGCTCGGCCAGCAGCGTCTCGGCCTTCATGCGGGTCTCCTTCTCGGCGTCGGCCCATCCTACGCGCCGCGCGCCGGCGCGGGCTTGCCGATGAGCCGCGCCAGCGCGTAGAGAGCGACCCCCGCGAGCACGATGCTCGGGCCCGGCGGCCAGTTCAGCTCGAAGCTCGCGACCATGCCCCCCACCACCGCCGCGACGCCCGCGCCCACGGAGAGCCCGACCACCGTCCACAGCCGCGTCCCGCAACGCAGCGCCGTTGCGCCGGGGAGGACGAGCAGCGCCGTCGCCAGCACCACCCCCGCCAGGCGCATCGTCAGCACGATCGCCAGCGCGAGCAGGACGAGCAGCAGCGTGCGCGACGCCGCGGCGTTGACACCGCAGGACGACGCGCTCACGTCATCAAACGCCCAGTAGAGCACACGTCTCCGGCACCACCACACGATCACCAGCTCCGCCGCCACCGTCACGCACGCCACCGCCACGTCGCCCGGGCCCACGCCGTACATCGAGCCGAACAGCAGCGACTCCACCGGCGCCGGCGTCTCGCCCCGCGCACGCATCGCCGTCGAGGCCTGCTGGATCAGGATGAACCCCACCGCCATCGCCGCCACCAGCACCATGCCGATCGCCGTGTCGGCGTTGACCCCCTTGCGATCGGAGAGGAACGCGATCCCGAGCGCCGCCGCCACGCACGCCGCCGCCACAACCGCCATCACGGACCAATACCCCGACCCCCCCGCCTCGCCCCCGAGCCCGAGCGCCATGGCCAGCCCGACCCCCGCGAACGCGGCGTGGCTCACCCCCTGGCCGATGAACGACATCCTCTTGAGCACCACCACCACGCTCAGCACCGAGCAGAGCAGGGCCACCAGCAGCCCCACCACCACCGGCGGCCAGAAGCCGTAGAGGTGCGCGTCGGGGCCGAAGAGGTACTCAATCGTCCGCACGGCCACCCTCCGGCTCCCCGCCCCGGACCTCCTCGGCCCGCGCCGGCGCCCCGTGCGCGTGCGCGGGGTCGTGGCACTCGACCGCCCGGTGCGCGTCCACGTGCACGTCGCCGAAGATCCCCGCGACCTCGTGCCTGAAGACCTCCGCGAGCACCGCCGGCGTCAGCCCCTCCGGCGAGACGTGCGCGTGGAGCGTGCGGTGGAGGCACGCGACGCGGTCGCACCCCGCCGCGATGGTCCGCAGGTCGTGCGTCACGATCACGACCGTGACCCCCAGCTCCTCCTGCACGTGCGTGAGCATCTCGGCGAAGCGCTGCTGCCCGGTGACGTCGATCCCCACCGTGGGCTCGTCGAGCACGAGCAGGCGCGGCTCGGCCGCCAGCGCACGGGCGATCATCGCCCGCTGGAGCTGCCCGCCCGAGACCTGCCCGATGGGCCGGTCCGCAAAGCCCTCGCACCCCGTCAGCCGCAGCGCCCGCTCCACCGCCGCGCGCTGCCCCTCACCCGCCCTGCGCCAGGGGGGCACGCGCACCACGGCCGGCATCGCGACGACCTGGCGAACGCTCAGCGGGAAGGCCAGCTCCGCCGAAGACCTCTGCGCCACGTAGCCCACCCACCGGCGCGACCTCGCCACGTCGGGGCGCTCGCCGAAGACCTTCACCGACCCGGTCGTCGGCGCCAAAAGTCCCAGAGCGATCCTGACCAGCGTCGTCTTGCCCGCCCCGTTCGGACCCAGGATGCCGAGCCGCTCGCCCGCGTCGACGCGCAGCGAGATCTCCCGAAGCGCCGGCGACGGCGCCCCCTCGTACGTGTAGCTCACGCGCTCGATCTCGAGCGCGGCCGGGCGGGGCGGAGTGGGCGTCGGCGCCAGGGTCACTCGTCCGGCCCCTCCCCGGAGCCGAGCACGCGCACCAGCTCGTCGAGGTTGGCGAGCATCATTGCCTCCCAGTCGCCCGACCCCAGCGGATCGAGCGTGCCGACGGGGACACCCAGGCCCTCGCCCATCCGGCGTGCGACCGCGCCGTCGAGCTGCGGCTCGGTCAGGATCGCCCGCACCCGGTGCTCTCTGGCCGCGTCGAGCAGCGCACGGACATGTCCGGGCGGGGGCTCCACGCCCTCGGCCTCCTGGATCACGCCCAAGATCACCAGCCCGTACCGCTCCGCGAGTCGCGACCACGCCGCGTGCTGCGTGATCACGCCGGCGCCGGCAAACGGCGCAAGCCGGTCGCGGTACGACGCGTCCACGGCGCGCACCCGCTCGAGGAGCATGGCCGACGCCTCCGCCGCGCGCGCCCGGGCGTCACCGGACGGGGGCACAAGGGCGCCCAGACGCTCGCCGAGGACGGGCACGAACCGCTCGACGAGCACCGGGTCGAGCCAGAGGTGCGGATCGGTTCCGCCGTGCGCGTGGTCGTGGCCGTCGTGGTCGTGCGCCGCGTGCCCCTCCTCCGCCCCGATCCCCAGCACGCCCGCCATCTCGACCCGCTCCCGGTCCGCCAGCGCTCTCGCGGGGAACGAACCCTCCATCCCGAGGCCGATCGTGACGACGAGGTCCGCCCGCGCCAGCGCCGCGAGGTCCCCGGGGGAGGGCTCGAAGGTGTGCGGCGAACGTCCCGCGGGGATCAGCACGCCCACCTCCGATCCCTCGGGCGCCAAGGCCTCCACCAACCCCTCCAGGGGGGGCACGCTGACGACGATCCTCGCCGGACCGGCCGTTCGCTGGGCCCCATCACGCGGCTCGCATCCGGTCGCGAACCCCAAGGAAATCCCTATGACTACGCTCGCCGCGCAACGAAGAGGCCGCCGGAACCGATCGAACGTGGCCATGTCGGGAACTCCTCGGAGCGCGCGCCAGCATCCTAATGAGAATGCATTCTCAGTGTCAACCACCGCCCGGCCTCCGGCCGCGTCATGTCGATCCGCGTGTCGATCCCGCGCCTGGCCTCAGGAGCGCCTCCGCGTATACTTGTGGCCCTCCCGGCAGGCCCGGGGGGTGTCGGGGCGGTAGCTCAGTTGGTAGAGCGCATCGTTCGCAATGATGAGGTCGAGGGTTCGACTCCCTTCCGCTCCACGTTCCCCAAGTCCCCTCCGTTCCGGGATCTCTCGGCCTCCCTCCGGGTGAGGCCTGGAGCGTCGGGCGCCGCCCGCGCACACCCCGAGCCCCGCTGACCGAGCCCGGCCCCGCCGAGCGCGGGCTGCCTCACACCGCTCGCACCGGCTTGCTTGGGCCCGGCTGCCGTTAGCATGGTTGCGGCACCACCGCGAGAGTCATCCCAGAGGGGGTTTGATCATGCCGAACGCGCCGGCGCGCCCACGTCCCACGCTGTTCCTCCTCACCCTTGCCCCGACGGTCCTCGGCGCGAGCCCGGGGGCGGGCGCTCAGACACTTCCCCCCGGGTTGGTGGACGCGATCCAGTTCCGCTCCATCGGCCCGGCCAACATGAGCGGCCGGATCACCGAGATCGCCGTCTACGAGCCTGACCCGAGCATCTGGTACGTCGCGACCGCCTCAGGCGGGCTGCTCAAGACGACCAACAACGGGCTGACCTTCGAGCACCAGTTCGACCGCCAGTCGACCGTCTCGATCGGCGATGTCGCGGTCTCGCAGACCGACCCGGACCTCGTGTGGGTGGGGACCGGCGAGCACAACCCCCGCAACAGCGTCTCGTGGGGCGACGGCGTCTACAAGTCAACCGACGGGGGCAAGACCTGGGAGCACAAGGGCCTCGAGAAGACGTTCCAGATAGGCGACGTCGTCATCCATCCCGCGGACAACAACGTCGTGCTCGTCGCCGCGATGGGCCGGTGCTGGGGTGCAAACCTCGAGCGCGGCGTCTTCAAGACCGTTGACGGCGGCGACACGTGGGAGAAGGTGCTCTTCGTTGACGACAAGACGGGCGCCATCGAGCTGGCGATGCACCCGCACAACCCCGACATCCTCCTGTGCGCCATGTGGGAGCGCCAGCGCGACGAGTTCGACACCAACGACCCCGCGAAGCGCTTCGGCCCCGGAAGCGGGCTCTACCGCACCGCCGACGGCGGCGCCACATGGACGAGGATCGCCGCGGGACTCCCCACTGTCAGCATGGGGCGGATGGGGATCGACTGGTCCCGCTCCGAGGAGCACACTGTCTACGCGCTCGTGGACTCCGAGCGGATCGGCGAAGGCATCCCCAACGCCGGCTACGCCGGACTGACGGGGCTCGACGCCGACGCCGGGGCCCGCATCCGCACCGTGGTCGAGGACGGTCCGGCGGCCAAGGCCGGCCTGAAGGAGAACGACATCGTGGTCGAGCTCGGGGGCGTGAACGTCGCCAACTACGACGACCTGCTCTCGGAGATCCGCGTCCACCCGGCGGGGACGACAGCCCCGGTCACCGTCGTGCGGGAGGGCGAGATCCTCACGCTCGAGATCACGTTCGCGGAGAACCCGAATCCGGAACAGAAGCCCTTCAGCCAGGACCTCGACGGCCAGCGCGGCAACATCATGAATCAGCAGGGAGAGGACGGCTTCCAGACCGGCGGCCTGTTCCGTTCCACCGACGCCGGCGAGACATGGGCACGCGTCAACAGCGTCAACCCGCGACCGATGTACTTCTCCGAGGTCCGCATCGACCCCAGCGACCCCAACTACCAGTGGGTGCTCGGCGTGGTCATGCAGAAATCGGAGGACGGCGGCAAGACCTTCACCCGCGAGAGCTACAACTCGGTCCACGCCGACCACCACGCCATGTGGATCGACCCCCGCGACGGCCGGCACATGATCCTCGGCACCGACGGGGGCCTGTATGTCACGCACGATCGCGGCGAGCACTGGGACCACCGCAACAACGCCGCCATCGGCCAGTTCTACCACGTCGCCACCGACAACCGGCCGCTCTACCGCGTCTTCGGCGGCCTGCAGGACAACGGCTCGTGGGGAGGCCCGAACCGCACGCGCACCCGCTCCGGCCCCGACAACACCGACTGGTTCCGCGTCGGCGGCGGCGACGGATTCCTCTGCGACGTCGACCCCGACGACCCCGATCAGGTCTATGCCTCCAGCCAGAACGGCGGCATCATCCGCTACAACATCCGCACCGGCGAGCAGTCGAGCATCCGCCCCCGCGCGCCCCGCGGCACCGAATACCGCTTCAACTGGAAGACGCCGTTCACGCTCAGCCACCACAACCACCGGATCTACTACGCCGCCGGCAACTACCTCTTCCGCTCGATCGACCGCGGCGACGACATGGAGGTGATCAGCCCCGAGATCACCCGCACCAACCGGGGCTCGGCGACGGCCCTGGCCGAGTCGCCGCTCGACCCCGGCGTGATCTACGTCGGCTCCGACGACGGCTCGCTCTGGGTGACGCGCGACGGCGGGTTCGAGTGGTCGAACATCGTCTACCCCCGCGAGCCCGATCCCGAGCCCGAGAAGTCCGAAGAGCAGCCCAACGCGGCGGAGGCGGCGCAGGGCGAGCCCGCCGCGCCCGAGCCGCCGGCCCCGCCGGTGCCCCCCGCGCCGCCCACCGAGCAGGCCGAACAGCCGGCCACGGAGGCGCAGCCCGACGCGGCCGGCGAGGAGCGTCCCCCGTCCGAACCGGCCCAGCCGGAGGCCCAGGCGCCGCCGGAGGGCGAGGCGCAGGCCGAGCAGACGGAGACCGAGCAACCCGATCGACCCGCCGGGCGCGGAGCCATCTTCCAGCGCCTCGACGCCAACGGCGACGGCAAGCTCACCGGCGAGGAGATCCCCGAGCGCATGCGCGGCGCCCTTGCGACGATCGACACCGACGGCGACGGCGCCCTGAGCGAGACCGAGTTCGTCGCGGCCGCCCAGCGCCGAACCAGGCGCCCCGGCGGCGCCGAGGGCGGTCCTCCGGGGGCTCCCCGAGCCGCCGGACCCGGCCAGGCGGGCGAGCGCCGCGGGGAGGATCGACCCTCCCCCTCGCCCCGCTGGCGCATCGTGCCCCTCGGGGGCGAGCCGGAACCCCCCGCCCCGGCGCCCGACCCCGACGACCCCATCGCCGGGGAATGGGAGGTCATCGCGCGCAGCGAGCGGGGAGAGCGTGAGACGGTCCTCTTCTTCAAGCGACTCGAGGGCGGCGCTCTCGAGCTGTCCGTGACCTCGCAGTTTCTCGACGCGACGACCCGCGACGTCACGTTCGACCCCGAGACGGGCGCGCTCGCGTTCACCCTCACTTCCGATTTCGGCGCCACCACCGGCGCGGCGACGATCGAGGGGGAGAAGCTGTCCGGGACGATGACGTTCGGCGAGGGACGCTTCACCTCCGAGATCTCCGGCAGCCGCAAGCCGGCGCAGGAGGCCGCCGAGGCCAAGCAGCCGAACCTGCGCGAGCTGCTCCCCGGGCCCGGGCGTTTCAGCTCGATCGAAGCGTCACGCCATGCCGAGGGGCGCGTGTACATCACCGTCGATCGCCACTACTACGACGACGACAAGCCATACGTCTTCACGTCCGACGACCACGGCCTCACCTGGCGCCCGATCGGCGACGGCCTCCCCGACGGCTCCGCGAAGGTGATCCGCGAGGATCTCGTCAACCCGCGCCTGCTCTACCTCGGCACCGAGTTCGGCCTGTGGGTCTCGATCGACGCGGGCGCGACGTGGACCGGCCTCGGGAGCAGACTCCCGACCGTCGCGGTGTTCGAAGTCGCCCAGCACCCGACCAACGGTGAGATTGTCCTCGCGACGCACGGGCGCAGCCTCTGGGCGGCTGATGTCACGCCGCTCCGCGGCCTCACCGAGCGTGCACTCTCCTCGCCGGCGTTCCTGCTCCCGGTCAATGATGTCATTCTCTGGCATTCGCTGCCGAGCAGCGGCGACGCCGGCGGCGACGGCTGGTACACGGGCGAGAACCCCTCGCAGGAGGCGCACATCTGCTTCATTGTCAAGGAGTCGCCCCGGGAGTTCAGCCTGCGCGTGACCGACATCGAGGGCCGTGTCGTGCGAGAGTTCACGGAGCTCGAGGTGCGCGAGGGGCTCAACTCGGTCCGGTGGGATCTTCGCCGTGCCGCACCCGCGGGAGCACCGCAGGGTCGATTCCGCCGTGCGCCCACGGTGCCGGCGAACGCCTACCGCGTTGATCTGGAGGCCGACGGCATGCAGATGACCCGCTCGTTCCGCGTCCTGCCCGATCCCGAATACGCCGAGTAGGCGCGGCATCGACGGCGCCTCGCGCGGCGGCCTCAGCCCTGCCTGGCCTCCAACTCCTCCCACCTCGCGTAGAGCGAGGCCACCTCACGCTGCGCCTCGGTGAGCGCGTGGCACGCCTCGGCCATGGCGACGTGGTCGGCGACGACCGCGGGGTCCGCCAGCCTGCCCTCGGCCGCGGCCGCGCGCTGCTCCGCCTCGGTGATCCGCGCCTCGATCGAGTCGTACTCGCGCTGCTCGTTGTAGCTGAGCTTCTTCTTCGGCGGGCGCGGCGGCTCGACCCGGCCGGGCCTCTCGGCGCGAGCGTCCTCGGCGCCGCCGCTCGGACCCTCCACCGCGCCGGCGGCCAGGGCCTGCGCCAGGCTCGCGTGCATCCGCGCCCCACCCCGGCCGTCGAGCGCCAGCACGTCCGTCGCGAGCCGTTCGAGCATCGCGCGGTCGTGCGTCACGAGCACGACCGCGCCGCCGAAGTCCTCGATCGCCTCCTCGAGGGTCTCGAGGGTGGGGATGTCCAGGTCGTTCGTCGGCTCGTCGAGCACGAGCACGTCCGCGGGCTCGAGCATGATCACAGCTATGTGGATGCGGGCGAGCTCGCCCCCGCTGAGCGAGCTCACAGGCTGCTCCAACTGCTCATCGCGGAACAGGAACCGACGCGACCACGCCGTCACGTGCATCGACCGGTCGCGGAACCGCACGTGATCGCCCACGGGGCACAGCGCCTCGCGCAGCTGCATCGTCGGAGGAAGCTCGCGCCGATGCTGGCTGAAGATGACCACCCGCGGCGGGGGATCACACCGATCAACGGATCCCTCGTCCGGGGCCAGCTCTCCCGTCAGCACGCGGATCAGCGTCGTTTTCCCGCTCCCGTTGGCCCCGAGGAGGCCAAGGCAATCGCCAACGCCGAGCGAGAGATCCACGCCGGAGAAGAGCCGGCGCCCCCCCATCGACTTGGCCACCCCTCTGAGCACGATCAGCTTGCGGGTGCGGCGCCCCGTGTCGTCGAACACCACGCCAGCGCCGGCGCCCGCGCCCGCGGCGTTCCGAGCCCTGAGGGCGGCCAGATCCTCCATCCGTTCGGAGCTCGCCCCGATCCGTCCCTTGGCCTTGGTCTGCCGGCCCTGCGGCCCGCGTGACAACCACGCCAGGTCCTTCCGCACCTGCCCGGCCACCGACCGCTCGGCTCTCGACTGCGCCTCCAGGATCTCGTCCCTTCGCCGGAGAAACTCGCGGTACCCCCCCTCGACGAGGAGCGAGCCACCCGCGTGGGCACCGCTCACCTCGAGCACCCGTGACGCGACGTTCGACAGGAACGCCCGATCGTGCGTGACGAAGACGGAAGCGAAGCACCTGCCCGAGCCCTCCGGCCTGGAGAGGAACTCCTCCAGCCAGCGGAGGCCGTCGAGGTCGAGGTGATTCGTCGGCTCGTCGAGCAGCAGCATGTCCGGCTCGCCGCCGACCGTGCTCAGCGCACGCGCGATGGCCAGCCGCTTGCGCCACCCGCCCGAAAGGTCCCTCGCCAGGGCCCCCCAGGTCTCGGCCCCGAATCCCACCCGCGAGAGGATCTGCTCCGCGAGGAGCTCCGCCTCGTGGTGATCGTGCGTCACGCCCACCTCACCCACCCCGGAGAACGCGGCCTCCGTCACGACCGCGAGCACCGAGCAATCCGGCGGGAAGTCATCGTGCTGCGCGACGTACACGGCCCGCAGGCCGCGCCGCCTGAGGATCGCCCCCTCGTCGGCCTGGTCCTGTCCGGCCAGGAGCCTGAGCAGCGTGCTCTTGCCGCTCCCGTTGGGGCCGATCACGCCGAGCCGGTGCCCCTCGCCGATCCGCAACGACAGCCCGCGGAACAACGTCCGCACCCCGAGGGACTTGGAGATCTCGCGAGCGGTGAGCAGCATGATCGGTCGGGCCGCCGGAGTCGCCGGCGGCCGTGAGGATATGCCGCTCACCCTCCGTCACACGGCCGGCGATTCATCCGCGCCCGGCCTCGGCGGTGTAGCGAGGGTCCCACATCGCCCGGTCCACGGTCGCCTCGATCTCCTCGTCGCGCAGCCGCTTGCCCAGGTTGAGCCGGCGAGCCTCTCGCATGACGGCGCAGGCGATCTTCCGGGAGACCTCTCGCAGGCGTCCCTGGTTCGGATACAGCGAGCCCGCCTCGAATTCCTCGCGCGTCACGCACGACGCCAGCGTCTTCGCCGCCGCAAGGAACATCGAATCGGTCACCTGGTGCGCCTCGGCCAGGATCACGCCGAGGCCCAGCCCCGGGAAGATGAACACGTTGTTGCCCTGACCGATCACGATCGTGCGACCCTTGTAGACGACGGGCGCGAAGGGGCTGCCCGTGGCGACGATCGCCCTCCCGTCTGTCCATTCCATGGCCTCCGCGGGCGAGCACTCGACCTTGGAGGTGGGGTTGGAGAAGGGCAGGATGATCGGCCGCTCGGCATGCCGCGCCATCTCGCGGATGGCGGCCTCGCTGAACGCCCCCGCCGTCGCGGTCGTCCCGATGAGGATCGTCGGCTTCACGCGCGAGATGACCTCGACCAGGTTGAACGACGAGTCGGCCCCGAAGCCGTAGTGGCGCTGCGTCTCGGCCGACATGGCGAACTCGCGCTTGTGCGCATCCTCGATCGGCCGCCCCTCGCGGACCAGCCCCCCGCGGTCGAGGAACACCAGCGCCCGCGCGATCTCGATGTCGCTCGCGCCCGCTTCGCGCATCGCCGTGCGCAGCAGGCGGCCGATCCCGACCCCCGCCGCGCCCGCGCCGTCGAACACCACGCGCTCCCCGCGCAGTGAGCGTCCCGAGTGCTCCATCGCGGCGAGGATGCCCCCCACGGCCACGCCCGAGGTGCCCTGGATGTCGTCGTTGAAGCTGGTGATCCGCAGGCGATAGCGGTCCAGCAGACGGAACGCGTTGGTCTTGGCGAAGTCCTCCCACTGGAGCAGCGCCCGGGGGAAGACGTCGGCTACGGCCTCGACGAACGCCTCGATGAACTGCTCGTAGGGCTCTCCCCGCAGGCGGCGGTGACGCCACCCCGTGTAGAAGCGGTCGCCGAGGAGGTCGGGGTTGTCCGTGCCCACGTCGAGGCTGATCGGCAGGCACAGGGAGGGATGGATCCCCGCGCCGGCCGTGTAGAGCGCCAGCTTACCGACCGGGATGCCCATCCCGCCCGCGCCCTGGTCGCCGAGGCCGAGGATCCGCTCGTTGTCCGTCACCACGATGAGGCGCACATCCCGGTTCGGGGCGTGGCGCAGAATCTCGGGGATGCAGTCGATGTCGTCGGGCGTGATCCAGAGCCCGTGCGGCTGGCGCACGATGTGACTGAACCGCTGGCACGCCAGACCCACCGTCGGGGTGTACACGATCGGCATCAGCTCCGCGAGATTGTCGATGAGCAGCCGGTAGTACAGCGTCATGTTGCGTCCGTGCAGCGCCTCGAGGCCGATGAACTTCTCCAGGTCGTCACGCTTGGAGGAGAGGTGCTCCAACTCCAGGGCCACCTGCTCCTGCAGCGTCAGCGGCGTCGCGGGCAGAAGCCCGCGCAGCCCGAGCCGCTCGCGCTCCTCGAGCGTGAAACCGGTCCCCCGGTTGTGCACGCGGTCTCGGAGAATCTGCACGCCTGTCGGCCCCGCGGACCCGGGCCGCTCGCCCGATCCACGCTCCATCACCGCTCTCATGACGGCCCCGCTTCTGACCAATCACGCGCCCGCAAGGCTCCGCCGGGTCAGCGCACAGCATGAACCCCACGGCCGGGACACTACCTGCCCCGCGTGGTCGGATAGCCGAGCCAGCGAGCGAACAATGGACTCTTATATCCACTTTAGCTCTCTCCGCCGGCGTTCTCCACGCGCCCGCGCGACAATTCACCCAACCCGAATCCCCCCCCCCCGGGCAAACCTCGGCGCTTCCGCTTCGTTCGCTTGGACCGCCTGCCGGAATCTTTGTACCATTGCCGGAGTGCCATATCCGGAAAGGGGGCGCCGATGATCTCCGGCGGCCTGACGATCCAGCGCCTGCTCGCCTCGATGAAGAAGCTCGACGCGTCCGACATCCACATCAAGGTCGGGCTCCCGCCCGTCTACCGGATCGGAGGGCGCCTCAAGCGGATCGACGCCCCGCCGCTCAGCGAGGACGAGTGCGATCACCTCTTCGACCCGATCCTCACGCCCGTGCAGAAGGAGCGCTTCGACGCCGGCGGCAACCTCGACTTCGCGTGGCACCTGCCCGACGGCGACCGATTCCGCATCGACCTCTTCCGCTCGGGCAACCACATCCATGCCGCCGTGCGCCGCGTCAAGGCGGAGATCCCCACCTACGCCGACCTCCACCTCCCGCCCATCTACGGCAGGATCGTCGAGACGAGCCCGGACGGCATGGTGCTCGTCTGCGGCGTAACGGGCTGCGGCAAGAGCACGACCCTCGCCGCCATGATCGAGCAGCTCAATCAGACCGAGGATGTCAACATCATCACCGTCGAGGACCCGATCGAGTACCGCTTCTCGCCCAAGAAGGCGATCATCTCGCAGCGCGAGGTCGGCATCGACGTGGACAGCTTCAGGACCGCGCTCCGCTACGCGGTGCGCCAGGACCCGGACGTGATCTTCATCGGCGAGATGCGCGACGCCGAGACCGTGCTCGCGGGCATCCAGGCCGCGGAGACCGGCCACCTCGTCTTCGCCACCCTGCACACCGCCGACACGATGCAGAGCCTGAACCGCATGCTCGAGTTCTTCCCGCCCAGCGAGCGTGACTTCATCCGCTCCTCGCTCGCGAACACGCTCCGGGCGATCTGCGCCCAGAAGCTGATCCCCGCGGTCGAGACCTTCGAGATCAAGGTCGTGCCCGCGTGCGAGGTGCTGCTCAACACCCCCGTCGTCCGCGAGAAGATCCGCGAGAACGAGGACGCCGACCTGCCCGCGATCATCGCCGGCTCGCGGGCCGACGGCATGCAGAACTTCACGCAGGCCCTCGCCGACCTCGTGGAGAAGGAGTGGATCGACCTCCAGACCGCGCGCGGCTTCGCCCCCAACCGCGACGCGCTCGACTCGATCTTGAAGGGCGTCGAGGTCAAGTCCGCCACGCTCGTTCACCGCATCAAGGCCGCGGGCGGCGGCACCTGACGGGGTAGGAGCAACCGCCCCGATCGCATCGCACCGCAGGGCGCGCAGGCGCCGTGCCCGCCTACTCTCCCGTTCGGATGCCGCATCGCCTCGTCATCATCGGCGCCGGCATCGTCGGCCTCGCCACCGCCTTCCAGGCGCAGCGCTCGCGCCCCGGAACGCGAGTGACCGTGCTCGAGAAGGAGCCCGCCGTCGCCGCCCACCAGACCGGGCGTAACTCCGGCGTCATCCACTCAGGCACCTACTACAAGCCCGGCTCACTCAAGGCCCGCAACTGCCGGCGCGGCAAGGCCCTGCTCGAGGCCTTCTGCCGCGAGCACGATGTCCCCTTCGAGACCTGCGGCAAGGTCATCGTCGCCACCCGCGAGGACGAGCTGCCGGCCCTGGCCCGCATCGAGGAGCGCGGGCGGGCCAACGGCGTCGCCTGCGAGCGGATCGACGCCCGGCGGCTCCGCGATCTGGAGCCCCACGCGGCCGGCATCGCCGCCCTCCACGTGCCGGAGACCGGCATCGTGGACTACCGCACGGTCTGCGCCAGGCTCGTCGAGCGGATCGAGCACGAGGGCGGCCAGGTGCGATTGGGCGCGCGCGTCGACGGCATCGAGACCCGTCCCGACGGCGCCGCCCTCCAGACCAGCGCCGGCGAGATCCTCGCCTCCGCCGTCATCAACTGCGCCGGCCTCCACTCCGACCGCGTCACCGCCATGACCGCGACCCCGCCCGCGAAGATCATTCCCTTCCGCGGCGAGTACTACGAGCTCATCCCCGAAGCCCGCCACCTCTGCCGCAACCTGATCTACCCCGTTCCCGACGCCCGCTTCCCGTTCCTTGGCGTGCACTTCACGCGGATGATCGCCGGCGGGGTCGAATGCGGGCCGAACGCCGTGCTCGCCCTCGCGCGCGAGGGGTATGCCTGGCGCGACTTCGATCTCGACGACCTCACCGAGACGCTCGGCTACCCCGCCTTCTGGAAGCTCGCCGCCCGCCACTGGCGGATGGGCCTGGGCGAGATCCGCCGCTCGCTCTCCAAACGCGCCTTCACCCACGCACTCCAGCGGCTCATCCCCGAGATCCGCGAGCGCGACCTCTCCCCTGCCCCCGCCGGCGTCCGGGCCCAGGCCCTCGCCCCCGACGGCGCCCTCGTGGACGACTTCCTCATCGTCCGGTCCGAGCGCATCATCAATGTCTGCAACGCCCCCTCCCCGGCCGCAACCAGCGCGCTGGCCATCGGCGAGACCATCGCTGCTATGCTGGCCGAGTAAGCCGGTCGCGAGGGCGAGCCATGGCCGAGATCACCTATACCAGCTTCCCCGTTGAGGCGCTGCGGCTCTTCGCTCGCCGTGTCTTTGAGCGCCTCGGCGTCCCCGAGGACGACGCCGCCGAGGCCGCGGACGTGCTCGTCTTCGCGGACCTCCGCGGCATCGACTCCCACGGCGTCGCCCGCCTGCGCACCTACTACGACATGCTCACGCTGGGGCGCATCAATCCCGTGGCGAGGCTGACGGTCGTGCGCGAGACCGCCAGCACCGCCACGGTCGACGGCGGCAACGGCCTGGGTCTCGTCGTCGGCCCCAGGGCGAACCGGATCGCGATGGAGAAGGCCGACGCGGCCGGGAGCGGCTGGGTCAGCGTTTCCAACACCAACCACTTCGGGGCCGCGGGCTACTACGTGCTCGAGGCGCTCCGGCGCGATCAGATCGGCTGGGCGATGACCAACTCCACCAAGCTCGTCGCGCCGCTCTGGGGCGCCGAGCGCATGCTCGGCACCAACCCGATCTCGATCGCCTTCCCGGGCAGGGAGGAGCCGCCGATCGTCATCGACATGGCGACGTGCGCGGCCGCCTACGGCAAGGTCGAGATCGCCATCCGCAAGGGCGAGCCCGTGCCCGACGGGTGGGTGATCGATCGAGAGGGGAATCCGTCCACCAACCCGCACGACATGGTCAACGGCGGGGCGATCCTCCCCCTCGGCTCGCAGCGCGAGCGGGGCGGGCACAAGGGCTACTGCCTCGCCGTGATGGTCGATGTCCTCTGCTGCGTCTTGAGCGGGGCCAACTGGGGCCCCTTCGCCCCGCCCTTCGCGCTCCGCCAGGAGATCCCTTCGCGCTCGGTCGGCAAGGGCATCGGCCACTTCTTCGGCGCGATGCGCATCGACGCGTTCATCGATCCCGACGAGTTCAAGCGCCAGATCGACGACTACATCCGCACCTTCCGCGACACCCGCCCAGCCCCCGGCACGGGTGGGCCTCTGCTCCCCGGCGACCCCGAGCGCGAGCAGGAGGCACTCCGAGCCCGCGAGGGCATACCCGTCGTCGCGCCCGTCGTCAACGACCTGCGCGAGATCTCCCGCGCGACCGGAATTCCTCTCGGGTAAGCAAGCGGCCGGGAGCGCTGCCAGACGTGACCGACGAGCTCAACAAACTCTCGCAAGCCTGGGCCCGCCCGAGCGCGCCGCAACCGATCGTCATCATCGGCGCGGGCGGCATCGTCAACGATTCGCACATGCCCGCCTATCGCGCCCGCGCCTTCGAGGTCGCCGGCGTGTTCGACACGGACACGTCTCACGCGCGCGAGACCGCCGCACGCTGGGAGATCCCGCGGGTCTTCGGCTCGCTCGCGGCCGCCGCGGCGAGCCCGGGCGCCGTGTTCGATCTCGCGATCCCGCCAGACTTCGTCTTCGAGACGCTTCGCGCGCTACCGGACGACGCGATGGTGCTCATCCAGAAGCCCCTCGGCGTGGACCTCGCCGACGCCGCCCGCATCGCGCGGCTCTGCGCCGAGAAGCGCCTCACGGCCGCGGTCAATTTCCAGCTCCGCTTCAGCCCGATGATGCTCGCCCTCCGCGACGCGGCTGCTCGGGGCCTCCTGGGACGACTGGTCGAGTGCGAGGTGCACGTCAACTGCCATATGCCCTGGGACCTATGGCCCTTCCTCAAGACCCAGAAGCGCATGGAGATCCTCCTCCACTCCATCCACTACCTCGACACGATCCGCATGCTCCTCGGCGAGCCCCGCTCGGTCATGGCCCGCACGGTCAAGCACCCCGACTGCCCCGACCTTGCCAGCACTCGCTCGTCAATCATCCTCGACTACGGCGAGGACGTGCGCTGCTGCCTCAGCGTGAACCACCACCACCGATGGGGCCCGAGGTTCGCGGCCTCGCACCTCCGGGTCGAGGGTACTCGCGGCGCAGCCGTCGCCAAGCTGGGCGTCAACCTCGACTATCCAAGGGGTCAGCCCGACGAGCTGTGGATCGCGGTCGAGAGCCGCGACTGGGCACAAGTGCCGCTCCGCGGCAACTGGTTTCCCCACGCCTTCGAAGGCCCGATGTCGAACCTCCAGCGCTTCGCCTCGGGCGAGGACCGCGTGCTCCTCACAGCCGTCGAGGACAGCCTCCGCACCATGGCCCTCGTGGAGGCCTGCTACATGTCGGACCACAGCGGCGGCACGCCGGTCCCGCACCCCGACTCCGGCGCCAGGAGCGCGACGTGACAGCGCATATCGACAGCCACCAGCACTTCTGGCGCCTCACCCGCGCCGACTACCGCTGGCTCAGCCCCGACCTCGCCACTCTCTATCGCGACTATCTGCCCACCGACATCGCGCCGCACCTCTCGCTCACCGGAATCACCCGCACCGTCGCCGTCCAGGCCGCTGACTCCGTCGCGGAGACCCGCTTCCTGCTTTCCCTCGCCGACCGGCACGAGTTCATCGCCGCCGTCGTCGGCTGGGTGGACCTTGAATCCGCCGGCGCGCCCGACACCCTCGCCGCGCTCGCGGAAGACCCCCGCCTCCGCGGCGTTCGCCCGATGATCCAGGACATCCCCGACCCCGGCTGGATGCTCCGCCCCTCCCTCGGCCCCGCCCTCGACGCCGTGGAGCGCCTCGGCCTCGTCTTCGACGCCCTGGTCAAGCCCGTGCATCTCGACAACCTGCTCGCGCTCGCGCGGTCTCGCCCGGAACTTGCCATCGTCATCGACCACGGCGCCAAACCCGCGATCGGTCGAGGGCGCGAGAGCGATGCGGGGTTCGACCGCTGGGCGTCCCGCCTGCGCGACCTCGCCGCTCTCCCCAACACTTCCTGCAAACTTTCCGGCCTCGCGACCGAGGCGGCCGACGCCTGGAACGCCGACACCCTCCGCCCCTACGCCGCGCACCTGCTCGACTGCTTCGGCCCCGACCGTCTCCTCTGGGGCTCCGACTGGCCCGTCGTCAACCTCGCCGGCGGCTACGTACGCTGGTGGCACGCCACGCAGGCCCTGCTCTCCGAGCTGACCCCCTCCGAGCGCGGCGCGGTCCTCGGCGGCACGGCCGCACGCATCTACGGGATCCGCGCATGAGAGTCATCGACGCCGAGATCACCGACGTCCGCTTCCCCACCAGCGAGCAGAGCGACGGCTCGGACGCGATGCACCCCGATCCGGACTACTCGGCCGTCTACATCGCCCTCAAGACCGACGGCCCGCCAAACCGCTCTCTTGAAGGCCACGGCCTCACCTTCACCATCGGTCGCGGCAACGAGGTCGTCGCCGCCGCGGCGCGCGCCCTTCTCCCAACCACCGTCGGCCGCACCCTCGAGGAGATCACCTCCGACTTCGCCGGCTACTGGCGCCGCGTCACGAGCGATAGCCAGCTCCGCTGGATCGGCCCCGAGAAGGGCGCGGTCCACCTCGCGGCCGGCGCGCTTGTCAACGCCGTCTGGGATCTCTACGCCAAGGCCGAAGCGAAGCCGCTCTGGCGTCTCGTCTGCGACATGTCTCCCGAGCAGCTCGTCTCCTGCATCGACTTCCGCTACATCACCGATGCGCTCACCCCCCATGAGGCCGTCGCCATGCTCCGCGCCCTCGAGCCGACCAAGCGCGATCGCGTCGAGCACCTGATGTCGCGGGGCTACCCCGCCTACACCACCTCCGCCGGCTGGCTCGGCTACGGCGACGAGAAGATCCGCCGCCTCTGCCGCGAGGGGATCGCCGCCGGCTGGACGCACTTCAAGCTCAAGGTCGGTCAGGATCTCAAAGACGACGTCCGGCGCCTGCGCATCGTCCGCGAGGAGATCGGCCCCGACCGCTTCCTGATGATCGACGCCAACCAGAAGTGGGACGTGCCCCAGGCCATCGCGTGGATGCGCCACCTCGCCCCCTTCGACCCGCTCTGGATCGAGGAGCCGACCAGCCCCGACGACGTCCTCGGCCACGCCGCAATCGCCCGCGCCGTTGCCCCCATCGGCGTCGCCACCGGCGAGGCGTGCCAGAACCGCGTGATCTTCAAGCAGCTCTTGCAGGCCGGCGCGATCAGCCACTGCCAGATCGACTCCTGCCGCCTCGGCGGCGTGAACGAGGTGCTCGCGGTCATGCTCATGGCCGCCAAGTTCGGCGTGCCCGTCTGCCCCCACGCCGGCGGAGTCGGCCTCTGCGAATACGTCCAGCACCTCTCGATGATCGACTACGTCGCCGTCAGCGGCACGATGGAGGGGCGCATCACCGAGTGGGTGGACCACCTCCACGATCACTTCGAGACGCCCTGCTCCGTCCGCGCCGGCTGCTACCTGCCGCCCACCCACCCCGGGTACAGCATCACCATGAAGCCCGCCTCGCTCGCCGAGTTCCGCTTCCCGGACGGACCGCAATGGCAGCGCCGGCTCACCCGGAGGGAGACCGCCACATGAAGATCCGACGCGACGGACGCCTCACGGGCAAAAAGGCCATCATCACCGCCGCGGGTCAGGGCATCGGACGCGCCGCCGCCCTCGCCTTCGCCGACGAGGGCGCCGAGGTCTACGCGACCGACATCAATGGCGAGGCCCTCCTCTCCCTCGGCAAGGAATGCCCCGGTATCAACGCCTTCACCCTCGACGTCCGGAGCACCGAGTCCGTCCAGGCGGCCGCCAACCGCCTCGGCGCCGTGGACGTGCTCTTCAACTGCGCCGGGTACGTCCACCACGGCACCGTGCTCGAGTGCGACGACCGCGCGTGGGAGTTCTCCTTCGACCTCAACGTCCGCGGCATGCACCGCACGATCCGCGCCTTCCTTCCCGCCATGCTCGAGGCCGGGCGCGGCAGCATCATCAACATGTCCTCCGTCGCCTCCAGCATCAAGGGCCTGCCCAACCGCTACGCCTACGGCGCCACCAAGGCCGCCGTCATCGGCCTCACCAAGGCCGTCGCCTCCGACTTCATCTCCCGCGGCATCCGCTGCAACGCCATCTGCCCCGGCACCGTGCAGTCCCCCTCGCTCGACGAGCGCATCGCCGCCCAGGGCGACCCCGAGAGGGCCCGCGCCGCCTTCATCGCCCGCCAGCCGCTCGGGCGCCTCGGCACGCCCGAGGAGATCGCCGCCCTCGCCGTCTACCTTGCGTCCGACGAGAGCTCCTACACGACCGGCACGATCCACGTCATCGACGGCGGGCTCACGCTGTGAGCCGCCGGGGCGCGAGAGACGCCCCCCGACATCAGGGCAGTTCGAGGATGAACTCCCGCTCCGGGATCGCCCCCGCGCGCACCAGCGCCGCAGCCTGGGCCGGCTCCGCCACGACTTCCTCGCGCCCGGCCCGTCTCACCACCACCCGGCTCACCAGCCTCACCCGCCCGGCCCCATCCACCACGAAGGGCGCCAGGCTCGACCAAGGCACCCGGTACGCTCCCTCCCCCACGCGACGCGAGGACCGCCCGAGCCAACGCGGGAACACGATCCCCTCCGCGTCGGCGTCGATCACTTCCCGCGTCCTTCCCTCCGCGACGTAGCAGCTCCCCGCGGTGACGTCGTCACGCCCGTACACCCACTTCACCAGCGGCGGCGCCGACCAGTGCAGCCGGAACGCCCCGATCGCCGCGGTGTCGAAACGCCGCGCCCCCGTGCGCGCCGGAAGATCCCAGAGCGCCAGCGGCAGGAACGCCGTGTCGGGCGTCGGCTCGGGGAGGATGCCCGCGAGCTGCGACGCCTGCGACGAATCCATCCGCCACCTCGCTCGCAGCAGCGTCTGCACCCCCACCATCATCACGGCCCCCCCCGCCGCGAGCCAGATCAGCCCGAGCGCGACGATCCAGCGTCCGACCGGCGCGAGGCGCCGTCGCCTGCGCGATGCGCCCGCGCCCGCGTCCAGCAGCGCGCCCATCGCGAACAGCACGCCGACGAACGGCGCGTAGCACATCCGGCTCGGGGCCGCGTACCGCTCGATCGGCAACAGAGGCGCCCACGTGGCGACCACCAGCGCCGTCCCGAATGCGAGCGTGAGAAGGAGCGACCCCGCGCCGGCCCGCACCGTCCGGCCGGGGGCGAGCGCCGGCAGACGCGTCCACCGCAGCATCCAAGGCGTCGCCGCGAGCACGAACACCCCGAGCCACAGCAGCGTCACCGGCCCGTGGAGGCCCAGTTCCCGCCAGCCGAAGGCGAAGGCCCCCGGCCCGAAGTCTCGCAGAAGCATCGAGTCCCCCACCTCCGCCGCGAAGGCTCCGACCCGCTCCGGCAGCGCCTCGAACGAGACCAGCGACTCCGGCGTCCCGCGCATCCCCGGCCTCGAGGTCGAGAGGTACAGCACCGCGTACCCCAGCCCCCCGAGCGCGCCCAGCGCCGGGGGCACGATCGCCCGCGCCAGCCGCCTCGCCAGCCGTCCGTCGCCCGACGCGACCGCGAGAGAGATCAGCGGCAGGGCGACCACCCCCGCCGCCGGCTGCTCGTTCAGGCAGCAGGCCGCGAACGTCAGCACCGGGAGCAGGCCCGCGACCCACCACCCGACGCGCCCGCGCGCGAACAGGCACACCAGCCAGATCATCGCCAGGAGCAGCGTCGTCGAGAGCCCGATCGCCAGCCCAGACGGCCAGAACACCACCTCCCACTGGGCCGGGTACACCAGCATGAGCAGCGCCGCCGCCCCCGCGGCTCGCCTCGTCCTCCCCGCCGCCAGCATGGTTCCCCACAGCACGATCGCGCACAGCCCGTGCGCCGCCGCGCTGATCGCGTGGTTCAGCGCGTCGTGCTCCCACAGCACCGTCTGAAGCGTCTGCAGGATCATCGACTGCAGCGGCCGCCAGAACGTCTCCCCGAGCTCAAACGGCGGCCACGACCACGCCCGCGCCGCGACATCGTACCGGTGGTGCGACAGATCGTCGGTCAGCTTCCCCAGATTGCCGCCGAGGAAGAGCGTAGCGAATGCCCACACGACCACCGGCATCGCGCACGCGGGCCACCACGCCGACCGGGCGTTCCCCGCCGAAGCCCGCACCCCCGATCCCCCCCGGCGACCGGCGCCCTTGGCGGCTCCGGCCTCCCCTCGACGCCCCGCTCCCCCGGGCTGGTCGTTCACTGCCCGATCACCCTCCTCGCCGCCTGCTCCACGTCCTCGGACCGCATCCCCGCGGCCTTGCCCGCGCGGATCGCCTCCTCCGTCGGCACGCCCCGAACCCGGGCGAGGTACGCCGCCCACATCCCCCCGACGCGGTTCGATGTTCCGCAGTGAATGAGCACGGGACCGTCGGCCTCCCCGATTGCACTGGCGAGGCGGGCGACGTCGCCCTCGCTGAACGTCGCCGGCGACATGGGAATGTTCACGTACTTCATCCCGAGCGCCTCGACCTTCGCCCGCTCATCGAACCCCGGCACGTCCTTGCCCTGGTGCGACCGAAGGTCGATCACCATCGCCCCGCCCTCGCCGGCGTACCGCTCGAGCGCACCCTCGGAGGGCTGACCCGCGAACGAGAACTCTCCATCGCGGGTGAGATTGCTCACCCCCTCCCAACCGCTCACCGGCTCCGCCATCGCGACCTCACCCCTCTTCTGACTCTGGCAGCCCATTTGAAGCGCGGCGCAGGCCCCAACGACCCCGACCACGCCCGCCGCCACCACGCGATTCGCCTTCATGGACGCACCACCCCGCGCACGCCGGCGCGTTGCACGCTACTCCCTCGCCGCGCCCGGGAACGCCACCGGGCTCCTGTATCCGTCCCCGTCATACGCCCTGACCCCGAAGAACCAGTTGTCCCTCGAGAGATCGATCGTCGCCTCGGTCACGTCGCCGACATCGGTGACGTGGTCCCAGCTCGGGCTCGACGTGTCCCGCCACACCACCTCGTAACCCGCCACATCGGGCTCCGGGCTCGGCGCCCAGCGCAGCATCGTGTCGTACGCCAGATCGGCCACCACGATCCGCGCCCGGCCCGGAGCGCTCGGGGCGTTCGCCAGGTGCACAAGCACCGCGGCGTTCAGGCGCGTCACGTCGGCGAGATACTCGGTGTCCACCCATTCGGGCGTATCGCCGTACCGGTCCCCGCCCTCCTCGCGCACGTCCTGGTGCTGCCGCTCGTACACCTCGTGCACCTGCGTAAGCCGCACCGCGGGCACGCCCCGCTCGTTGAACGCCGTGTGGTCCCCGCCGCGCAGGAACCTGTCCGATCGGTAGATCAGCCAGGGCCGCACCCCTGTGCCCTCCCGCTCGGCGACGTACGCCACGAACCGCGCGAGCTGCCGGCTCGGCGAGTCGTTCTCCGCGCCGAGGCGCATCAGCTCCGCCATCCCCCGCGTGTCCTGCCGGCGCGGCACGCCCTCGCTGAACACCCGGATCCGGTCACGCGCCTCCAGGCCGCTCACCCCGCGCGGGTCGCCCACGATGTCGTTGCTCAGCACCGCCCGCACGTCGCGCGGATGCTCGTTCGGCGTCAGCACCATGTCCGCGTGCGCCGCAGCGCCCAGCAGGCCCTGCTCCTCGCCCGCCGTCGCCAGGAGGACAACCGTCGAGTCGAGCCGCAGGCGCGAAAGGACCCTGGCCAGCTCGATCAGCGCAGCGGTCCCCGACCCGTCGTCGTTCGCGCCCGGGGCCTCCGCCTCCGCGTCGTTCGCCCCCGACGCGCGCGAGTCGTAGTGCGCCACCGCGTAGTAGTGGCGATCCCGCGCCTCGGGCATCGCCCCCGGGATCACGCAGACCACATTCACGACCTCTACGTCTCGAGTTACCCGCCGGCCGTCCGCCTCCACGCGGTGCACCTCGAAATGCACCAGGGGCTCCAGCGCCCCATCGCGCCCCGAGTCCGCGACCGCGTCCGCGAACGCCCCCCGCAGCCACCGCCGCGCCGCCCCGATGCCGCGCGTCTCGCTCTCGGTCTCGCTCAGCGTGTGCCGTGTCCCGAACCCGGCCAGCGCATCGACGTGCTCGCGCAGCGCGCTCGCCGAGACCTCGCCCATCGCGTCCTGCGCGGCCCCGGGCTGGGCCCATGCGGCGGGCGTCCCTCCCGCTGCCGCCAGCGAGACCAAGCACCAGATCCCACGCCGGATCGGCCGCGCACGCTTCATGCACCCAGTGTACCCTCACGGGCCGGCGCCGGGGCCTACCATCGGGGCGAGGCGGAGGCGACGGAACATGCAGGACCCGCTGAGGACAAACGCAGGGGGCGTCGGCGCCGCCACAGAACGCGGCTCGGTGGCGCTCACCCGCGGCGTGCTCGTGCAGACACACCCGGTCTACATGTCCGAGCAGTCCGATCCCGACGGCAGGCAGTTCGTCTTCGGCTACCGCATCGTCATCACCAACCAGAGCGACCAGACAGTGCAGATCGTCGCCCGCCACTGGGCCATCATCGACGCCTCCGGCAACCGGCGCGACGTCGAGGGCGAGGGAGTCGTCGGCCAGCAGCCGACCCTCGAGCCCGGCGAGAGCTTCGAGTACGCGAGCTTCTGCCCGCTCCCCACACGCTGGGGCACGATGGAGGGCTCCTACCTCCTCCGCGCCGAGAGCGGCGAGTTCCGCGCCCGCGTCGCGAGGTTCTACCTCGTCAGCGACGAATGACCGACGCGCGAGGGGGTTCGACGTGGTGCGCGAAAGCCCGAGCCGCCCCCCCGCACCCTGGCTCTCCCGCGCCGCCTCGCTGCTGCTGGTCGTCCTGCTCCTCTCGCAGTGCGCCGCACCGCACAAGGCGCCGCCTCCGGGCGCCGAGCTCGCCCGGCGCGGCGACGAGATCGTCGTCTGCGGCCGGCTCTTCCACACCGGCGCGCCCGTCGTGCTCTGGACCGATCCCGGCGGGTACGACGCCTACCGCACCGAGCGCCGATTCAGCCGGCCCGAGGAGGCCTCCTGGGAACCGGGCCGGGGACCGCCCACCCCCAACCGCTTCGGCCGCCGCGACATGTCCGGCGATCCGAACGATCTGGACGCGCTCCGGCGCCACGTCGACCAGTTCGTCATCCACTACGACGCCGCGGGCACCAGCCGGCAGTGCTTCAAGATCCTCCACGACGTGCGGGGCCTCTCCGTCCACTTCATGATCGACATCGACGGCACGATCTATCAGACGCTCGACGTCAAGGAGCGAGCGTGGCACGCGACCATCGCCAACGACCGCTCCGTCGGCGTCGAGATCGCGCACATCGGGGCGTACACGCCCGAGAAGGCCGGCGTGCTCGACCAGTGGTACGCCGCCGACGCGCGCGGCACGCGGATCACGGTCCCCGCGTGGCAGGGCGACGGGGGCATCCGCAC